>CAJTCR010000031.1 GCA_910574915.1 Eubacteriaceae bacterium | reverse complement strand
CAAACTCATCTTCTTTCGTATATTTTTTGTTTGACGCTTAAATTATACTATGAAAAGATGGGTTTGTATTTTTTATTTTTGTAAAAAGTTGTAAACTGGTGTATTATAACATACCCGCAAACTTTCGTGTCACTATAACTGCCATATTTAACCAAAAAAAGAAAATGCCATGCATTCAGGCATTTTCTTTTTTCGTGCACATGCTCACATTTATTTTCGTCAGCGCGCCCCTTCTAACTCCTCTTCAATCCGCAGCAGACGGTTATATTTGGCTACGCGCTCGCTCCTGCAAGGCGCCCCGGTTTTAATATATCCGGTATGCATCCCAACGGCAAGGTCTGCGATAAACGTGTCCTCTGTCTCGCCGGAACGGTGTGACATAATGGTACGGTAGCCGTGTTCTTTTGCCGTACGGATGGCGAGCATAGTTTCTGTCAGGCTGCCGATCTGGTTTGGCTTGATTAGGATGGCATTGGCGCAGCCGTTGTTGATGCCGCGCTGCAAGCGGGTTACGTTTGTAACAAACAAGTCGTCACCGACAAGCATAATTTTTCTGCCAAGCCGTTCGGTGATCTTTTTCCAGCCGTCCCAGTCCTCTTCGTCGAGCGGGTCTTCGATCGAAACAATCGGATATTTGTCAACCAGCTTTTCATAGTAGTCGATCATCTCGTCTGTGGAGCGCATAATCATCTGTCCGTCTGTATCCGGCGTCAGGCAGTTGCAGTCTGTCTCGCAGATACACACGTCCTTGATTTCCTCCGTTACGACCATTGTCCCCTCACAGTTGCATTCGGTCTCCTGTGTGTTGTTTTGTTCGATCGTTTTTGCATTTTTGCGGATCAGGGACTTGGTTTCTCCCGGAAAATAATACATTGCCGCGTCTTCCTGAAACAGCTCGCTGGCTGCCGCATCCATTGCAAAGGAAATATCCCTGCCAGGCTCAAAGCCCGCGCTTCTTACCGCCTTCATTAAATAGTCCAATACTTCAAATGTGTTTTTCAGATCCGGCGCAAAGCCGCCTTCATCGCCGACGCCTGTACTGTGCCCGTCTTCATCCAGCAGCTTTTTCAGCTCCTGATAAACTTCCGCGCACCACTGTAAGCCTTGTCGGATGCCTTTTGCACCGACTGGCAGAATCATAAATTCCTGAAAATCAATGCAGTTTTTGGAATGGGCGCCGCCGTTTAAAATATTCATCATCGGCACTGGAACCGTCCCCTTGCCGCAGCCTCCCAGATAGCGGTACAGCGGCAGCTTAAGCGCATCGGCACATGCCCTTGCACATGCCATCGATACGCCGAGCACCGCGTTTGCGCCAAGCGAAGATTTGTTTTTTGTCCCGTCTAGCGCAAGCATCTGCTCATCTATCTGGTTCTGCTTTAACGCGTCCTTGCCGATTAACGCCTGCGCGATTTTTCCATTGACATTGGCGACTGCCTTTTGGACGCCTTTCCCGTGGTAAGCCTTTTCGCCGTCCCGCAGCTCTACCGCCTCAAACTGCCCGGTGCTGGCGCCGGAAGGTACGTCCGCCCATGCGTAGACCACTTCTCCCGTATGCCCGTTTTCCACGACTACTTCTGCCTCTACCGTAGGATTCCCGCGGGAATCCATAATCTCTCTGGCATACACGTCTATAATTTCTAATCTTGCTGACATAAAAGCCTCCTTTTTCGTTCTGAAATACATCCTTTACTATCTCCAAAAAGAAGGCGTGTCATACATCAGCAGGAGGATATTTTCACTGAGCCTGCAACGCTGTACTAGTTTTTCGAAATTCCCTGGACAGGAAAAAGAGTCCAAATAAAATCCCGTTCAAAAGCAGCGCCTGCGGAATCATTGACCAGGTTAACTGCTGGTTTTCAAGCACTTCGATCGAATACTGATTGGCAACGACAAGCGTCAGGTTGTTGTTTAAATAATGCAGGATCACCGGCACCCAGAGATTGCCTGTCTTTAAATATGCCCAGGCAAAAAAGATGCCGAGCGTAATGCACGTAATCATCTGGGAAATGAGCATCATAAGCCCCATGTCCGGCGTCGTATAATAAAAAAAGTCTAAAAATACATGCCAGATTCCCCATGCAGCGCCTAATACCAATACGCCGCCCCTCATGCCAAACCGTTTTTGCAGTAGCGGCTGCATATAATAGCGCCAGCCGTATTCTTCTCCGAAAAACGGTGCAAACGCAAGCAGAAAATTAAGAGGCAGCATGAGCAAATAGCTCCATGTCTGCGAATTTTGAAAAGATTCAAAAAACATCCCTACCTGCCCGGACATTGCATAGCCGATCAATGCCCTTGCAAAATACAAAAGCAGAAATACAAGCACACAGCCAAGCGACGCCTTCCACTTTTGAAATCTAAGTCCATAAGCCTCCCGTCTGCTCTTGCCCGCTGCAAGCAGCGTAATCCAGCAAAAAATACTCCCGCCGATCATCACATACTGCGCTAAGATTACCCATGCGCAAACCGGCTGCCCATATACGGTCATTTCCTGCTGCGGCATTGCAATGCAAAGCACCGACAGCACAAGCATCATTACGGTTACAAGCATAAAGCATAAGTAAAACCATCTTGGCAGCAAATGCTCCTGCCACTGCGTCAGCACATAAGCAAGCATCACTCCTGCCGCCGGATAAAACATCTGCGCCGACGGAAAGACGCTCATCTCCGCGCCGGCGGTACTGCCGTACCAGGTTAGGATCCCCATTGCATAGGTTACCCCAAATGCTACTAAAAGAAAAAGCAAAAACTGCTTTTTTGTTTTCATTGCTTTTGTCTGATCTGTCTTATCTGTCATTTTCAAACACTCCCTTTTGTTTTGATAGCAAGATCGTATCATGTTTCCTGCCAGGAAGCGCAAAAAATGCCCAGAAGGTTTGTTTCCTGCCCAAATGGAACGTTACAAACTGCCCAAAACCTCAGCCGCATTTCCCTTAATGATGCACCTGCCATGCTCCTTTACAAATGCCGCAATGCTTTTTGTATAGCAGATCCCGTCCATATATTCGTCCGCGGCATAAAACAGCACTGCCATATCCCGCATTTTATAATCCCTGACGTCCGCCAGCAAAAAATAACTGCCTTCATAAGCATACAAAGAAGTGCTGTCTGTAAAAAGCGCCCTGGCGCAAAAATCAATGATTCCATGCAGGCTTTTCGCTTTTAGTATGGCTGTCTCTATTTCCGGCGGGCATGTATCCATCTCTATGCTGAACGTAATCTCCAGCGATTCATCTGCTAAAAATGCCGCGTGGACTGCGATGCTGCCCCCTTTTTTTGTAAATCCAGTTTCCTGCTGCGCCCGATTCATAATCTCCCTGAAAAAATCCGCTGTGCGCGCGTCGTTTTGATAGATCGTACGCTTATCCATCCCATAATCTGCAATTTCTTTTTCGCTCATAACGCATTGAATTGTCTGTTTGTCTAATACTGAAAATACCATTTCCCCTCCTGCCTTATTATTCCATCCAAATATGTATCCGTTTTCCCAGACATGCTGCCACACGTATAAGAAAATCAAGGCTTGGATTGTATTTTCCGCTTTCCAGCCTGGATATATTTGATTTTTTCGTCCCGGCACGCTCTGCAAGCACTTCCTGCGTGATCCGCTGCTCCCTGCGCACCTGTTTGATCTGGCTGATTACCTCAAGCCTTGGTTCCAGCTTTTCCTCATCCATTGTTTTCCATTGTTCCAATCACTCGATTTATTTTGACAAATTTCGTCATCATCTAAAAGTTATCATATATGATAACTTTTTGTCAATAAGAAACGGCAAGTTTTTTTGCCCAAAATTTCACAAATTTTCCCTTTTCATCTGGCAAAAAATATATTATAATATCAATCAGGGCTGTCCTGCCTTATTTTATACCTTATTTCTTAATTAAAGGAGTTTCAGCTTTATGAGCGTTTATACTTGGATCACGTTAATTGCAGCAATTACCTTTTTACTTGTGGTTTTCCTGTTTTTTAGAAAATTTCTTGCCGGAAAGGAAAACGGCCTGATTATATTCTCTATCGTTTTGCTCGGCGTAATAAGCTCCGCCGCCCTCTATGTCTTTACGACCATGCAGGGCACGCAGATCTTATCCTCTGAGATGGCAACCGAATACCAGATCAAAGAAGAGACGTTTCGTACGACGGATAAAAATACAGCCAATTATCTCCATGCAGCCTATGCTTTTTATGCAGAAAACGGCGTGCAGTACCAGCTTCGCGGCACCCAGCTCTTAAATGAGCCTGATCAGGCGCCTGCGTTTATCGGCATCTATACTTGTGAAGCAGTCGATGGCTATTCCTGGTGTTATTTAAAAAAAGGCACGGTCGTGCGCCACACCTTAACGGCACTTTCCCATGACGGCAAAAAAGCCGCCGACCCAGAAAATGCTGGTGAAAAAGCAAGCTCTGACGAAAACCAGAATTAATATCAAAAACCGGATCCAAAGACGGACTTTTTACAAATCAAGTCTTTGGATCCGGTTTTACTTTCCTGC
Organism: Eubacteriaceae bacterium; assembly: GCA_910574915.1. GTDB lineage: Bacteria > Bacillota > Clostridia > Lachnospirales > Lachnospiraceae > Eubacterium_J. Next base: position 52,243 of record CAJTCR010000031.1, on the reverse strand, counting down.
AGCTTTTTGTTTTGATATTTATGTTTTGATATCTATGTTTTGATATCTATGTTTCGATGTTTCTTTACAGATGCAGCACCCGCTCCTGGATCTCCTGGGTGCGCCCCTGGTTCCAGAACTGTGTCCCGATATAGCCGCAGGTACGCCTTGCGACGTTCATTTTATTTTGGTTTTTATTGCCGCAGCGCGGGCATTCCCACACCAGCTTGCCATGTTTGTCCTCGATAATATGAATCTCGCCGTCATACCCGCATTCCTGGCAGTAGTCGCTTTTTGTATTCAGCTCCGCGTACATAATATTGTCGTAAATATAGCGCATCACAGACAGGACGGCTTCCAGGTTCGTCTTCATATCCGGCACTTCCACATAGCTGATTGCGCCGCCCGGCGAGAGCTTTTGAAACTCCGCTTCAAATTTCAGCTTTGTAAACGCGTCAATCTCTTCGGACACATGTACATGATAGCTGTTTGTAATATAGTTTTTATCTGTCACGTCTTTGATCTTGCCAAACCGTTTTTGCAGGCATTTGGAAAACTTGTACGTAGTAGACTCTAACGGTGTGCCGTAGACGGAAAAGTCAATTTTTTCCTCCATCTTCCATCTTGTGCAGGCGTCGTTCATATGCTGCATCACGGCAAGCGCAAACGGCTTTGCCTGTGCATCCGTATGGGATTTGCCTGTCATATATTTTGTGCATTCATACAGTCCCGCGTAGCCGAGCGATATCGTCGAATAGCCGCCGTACAGCAGGGAGTCAATCGTCTCTCCCTTTTTCAGCCTTGCCAGCGCCCCATGCTGCCATAAAATCGGCGCCACATCAGACGGCGTCCCTTTCAGGCGGTTGTGGCGGCTCATTAACGCACGCTTGCAAAGCGCCAGCCGCTCGTCAAAAATCTTCCAGAACTGTTCCATATCGCCGCCTGAAGAACAGGCGATATCTACAAGGTTGAGCGTTACAACGCCCTGGTTAAATCTTCCGTAAAATTTAAACTTGTCATTGCTGTCTTTGTATACGGTCAGAAACGAACGGCAGCCCATGCATGTATAGCAGTTTCCCTGTTTCAACTTTTTCATCATCTTTTCTGAAATATAATCCGGCACCATGCGCTTTGCCGTACACTGCGCCGCGATCTTTGTCAGATAATAATATTTGCTGTCTTCATGGATATTATCTTCCTCCAGCACATAGATCAGCTTCGGGAATGCAGGCGTAATATAGATTCCCTGCTCGTTCATTACGCCTTTGATCCGCTGGTGCAGCATTTCTTCTATGCAGATCGCAAGGTCGTCTCTCGTCTGTCCTTCTTCCACCTCGTTTAAATACATAAAGACGGTTACAAACGGCGCCTGCCCGTTTGTCGTCATCAGGGAGATGACCTGGTACTGGATCATCTGCACGCCCTGCTTGATCTCGTCACGCACTCTTTTTTCCGCAATCTCGTTAATCTTGATCTCGTCTAATTCTAAGTCTTCCGCCGCAAACTCTTCCCGCACCCTCCTGCGGTACTTTTCTCTGCTGACCTGCACAAACGGGGCAAGATGCGACAGGGAAATGCTCTGCCCGCCATACTGTGCGCTTGCGATCTGCGCAATGCTCTGGGTCGCGATATTACATGCGGTCGCAAAACTCTTTGGCGGCTCGATCAGCGTCTCGCTGATTACCGTACCGTTTTGCAGCATATCCTCCAGATTGACCAGACAGCAGTTATGCATATGCTGCGCAAAATAATCCGCGTCGTGGAAATGGATAATCCCCTCCTCATGCGCCTCAACAATATCCTCCGGCAGCAAAAACCGCTTGGTAATATCCTTGCTGACCTCGCCAGCCATATAGTCGCGCTGCACGCTGTTGACCGTCGGATTTTTATTGGAGTTTTCCTGCTTTACTTCCTCATTATTACATTCAATCAGGCTAAGGATCTGCTCATCCGTAGAATTGGATTTGCGCACCAATGCACGTTTATAGCGATAAGTAATATAGTTTCTGGCAACGTCAAATGCACGCTGGTTCATAATCTCATTTTCTACAAGATCCTGGATTTCCTCTACATTCAGCGCACGCCCCATCTGCTCGCAGATTTTTCTCACATTGTCTGAAATCAATGTGACTTGCAGCTCATTCAGCCTGGCACTCTCCGGCACACTTAAATTCGCCCTGCTTACTGCCTGGCTGATCTTATCGATGTTAAATGTCATCTCTGAACCACTTCGTTTAATAATCTTCATAGCTTACCTTGCTCCTTATTTCCTAATCAAACATATTGCTGTATGAATGTTATTTTAACCAAACAAGAGTTCATTGTCAATGCTAAATACTAGATCTATGTATATTTTATGAAATTTTACCTATTATTCTACAAGATATTGTGTAGTTAGAAAAGTTCTTACAATACCCCTTTTGTAGATAATACATCGCTGATGCGCGTATCCAGGCTCGTTGCCTGATCCAGCGCCTTGCCAAACGCTTTAAACATCGCCTCCATAATATGATGGTCATTTTCCCCATACAGTACCTTTATGTGCAGGTTCATCCCTGCCGCATAGCTGACGGCATAGAAGAACTCTCTCGCCATCTGTGTGTCCATCTGCCCGCAGCGTTCCCCGCAAAAAGCGGCGTCGTATACAAAATACGGCCTGCCGGACAGATCCAGCGCGCAGAGTACAAGCGCCTCATCCATTGGAAGGATAAAGGATCCATAACGGCGAATGCCTTTTTTTTCCCCTGCCGCCTGTTTGATCGCGCTGCCTAACACAATTCCGATATCCTCAATGCTGTGGTGGCAGTCTACCTCCAGATCCCCCTGGCAGTCTACCTCCAGGTCAAACAGCCCATGCCTGGCAAATCCATCCAGCATATGGTCAAAAAAACGGATACCCGTATGCAGCCTGCTTTTTCCTGTACCATCCAGGCACAGGCGGGCGGTAATCTGCGTCTCTTTCGTATCCCGTTTAATCTCGGCTGTCCTTATCACTGTGCTGTCCCCTCACCTTTCTTTTTTTCATGCTCCTGGTCCCATTTCGAAATCAGTCTTGTCCGCACCCACTGTGGATCGTTGCTGTAGTGGCGCTGGACATAGCTGCAATACTCTCTGCGGGTCATTTCCTGAATGCTCTTATGCTCTACCATATCTCTCCTTCTCCTTTGTCTGGGTGTCACCTGCCTTTTACAAGATGCAAAGGCAGGTATTTTCTTACTACTGTGTTTCTATATTTTAATCGTAATGAAGCATTCTTTCAAGTGTTTTCTCAAATACGTATGCTTTTCTGTTCTTTTTGCGTAGATTAGTACCTAACTACAATTTACCCCCCCCCGCAATAATAATGGAAATAACGCTCTCTTAAGGATGCATACGCGCCTCTTGGCAAATAGATGCTCTTTCCGCTGTCTAGGGAGACTTCCTGGCAGTTCAGGCTGTCTACATGCGCCAGGTTAATAATATAAGAAGCCCCGACCTTTACGAACTCCTCATACTCTGCGAGCATTTTGGAAAGCTCTGCAATCGTCATGCGCAAAATCGCCTGGGAACCGTCGGCAAGATGCAGGCACTGGCGCTTTCCCTGCGCCTCGCACGCCAGGATCTGTTCGAGCGCCACCCGCTGTATCTTGCCGTCGATGCGAAGCAGCAGATACCGGCTGCGTTTATTATCGATCTCGCCAAGCGATTTTTCCAATACCGGAAACAGCTCTTTTTCCGTAACCGGTTTTACCAGATACTGCGTCGCGCCGACACCAAACGCATCGAGTGCATGTTCTTTGGATGTCGTTAAAAAGATGATCCTGCCCTCGTTTCCCATTTCCCGTAGCTGCCGTGCCGCAAACATCCCTGTCCGGTACGGCATATAAATATCTAAAAGCAGCAAATCCGGCGTGTACCCTTCCTCTTTGACCGCCTCTAACAGCCCGGACGCGCTTTCAAACCGCCGTACTACAAAGACGCAGCCGGAATGCTCTTTTTGATAAGCTGCCAGCATTCGTTCCGTTTTATCCAATTCTTTTCTTTCATCGTCGCAAAGCGCTATCACGTACATTGTTGTCGTCTCTTTCGTTGTTTTGTTTTTTCAGACACGCAAAACCGCGCTGTTTTTCATTATAACATTTTAAGCCTGAAAAGCAATACCACAATCTGCGCAAAATACGTAAAAAAACACCGGATGCCAAGGTACCTTCGCATCCGGTGCTGTCACGTTCGCTCTTGATTTGCCTGTTAATACTCTGACGGCATAATAATCGCTGCAATTACATAGGCAAGCACCCCGCTGCCGCCGGCGACGCAAAACGCCACCCAGATCAGCCTGATAATCGTCGGGTCAATATTAAAATACTGTGCAATCCCGCCGCATACGCCGCAGATGAACCGGTTTTGATTTGATTTTACGAGTCTTTTCTCCATTTATTTTTCCTCCGTTTGTAATTTGTAATTGTTTTGCACTCTTTTACTGTTCTTCTTTTTTATCGTATTATTTGCAGTTTTTCCAAATCCTATGCGCGTGGCTTTGCATCAGTCAATATAGATCTGGCCCATGCCGCAGCTTACAGTAAACGTCGCGTCGGCACCGTTGTTGAACTGGCTCTTTTTCGCAATCCCGCTGTAAGTACTGTCTCCGATCTGGATACTGCCCGCGCCGCATTCTAACACATAATTGACGCTTGTTATGTCCCTTTCAAGCTCCATATAGATCTCTCCCATCCCGCAGTCAATCTGCGCGTCGCCTTTAATATCCGCATCAATATCCATCGTGCCGACGCCGCAGTTAAAATTCGCCGTCTGAAAGCTGCTGTCAGAAATATCCAAAGTCCCTGCTCCGACAGACGCCGTAAACGTATCCGCTGTCACATCCATCAAAGAAATCTCGCCTGCACCCGCGTCTACAGACAGTTCTTTTGCATAAAAGCTGCCCTCCATATCCACAGCTCCAGAGTCAACGCGAATGCTTGCACCGGAAAGCTGCATCCCTTCCGGTATTTGCAGGTAGACGCAGGCATCCTCACGCGCCTTTTTTCCTGTACGTACATCCTGGATCGTAAGCACGCCGGACGAGCAGGACGCCTCTACCCCGTCCGCGGGCCCGTCAACCGATACCACCACCCTGCTGTCCTCTGATTCTTCAATCGATAAAGAGCCATAACGAAGGTCGATTGCCAGCTTCTCGATACTGGACGCGTCAGCCGCAAATATCCCCATGTCCCCGCTAAAATCATCCTCATACATCGAGTCTTGATATTGCTCGGCATATTCCTTATCGATGACACGATCCATACTCGCATCTTCGCTGCGATGCCCTGTCATCTGATTATGTGCCTCTTTGTCTGCGGTCATTACAAAATCGCGGACTCTATTTTTAACCTGCCCAAAGCTCATATCCAATACCTGGCTGCCTCCGCCTAATACAACGCCGATAATCAGCGCCGCACAGCCGATGCCGATGCAGCCTGCTGTAATATACAAAATGCCTTTTATAAATCTGTTCATACCGCGCTCCTTCCCCATTGCAGGACCCTGCCAAACAACGCTGAAATCATTCGAAACGCCCACGGCAGCAGCTTGCCGCACAACAGCAGCAGCAATACCATACTGATTCCGCCGCCCGCAATCAGAAACATCCCGGTTCCAAGAAGCAATAGCCCGCTGACTACGGCAAGCGTACACAGCCTGACAATCGCTGCGATCGTACATACGATTCCGCCGACTGCACAGCCAACGGAGCAGACTGCAAGCACAACGACAGCGGCAATCACTACGCCTGCTACTCCAAGCACGCCGGAAAGCGCCGTCCCCCAGATCGGAGAAGTAAATACCGCAAGGATCACAAACAAAATCCACTTGGCGCTTCTGTCCGAAGAAAATGCCCTTCTGCCGCTTGCAGCGCCGCCGTACTGGTCATACCTCCTGTAGGCTGCGCCCTGTGCCTCTTTTTGCTCCCCCGTCCGTTCGTCTTGTCCGGCAGTATCCGTCCCCTGGTACTGCTTTTGCTCGCTCTTTTGAAAATCACTTCCTGAAAAAATGCTTTTATATCCTCTGCGCTGCCCGGCTGACTGCTCCCTGCCGTCACGCACCTGCGGAGGGTTTTTCAAGCCGCCCGACATATCGCCGGTGCTGCGCAGTGCTTCTTTGATGCTGTCCGCGATTGCCTGCGGCGATTCTAGCTCTTCCAACACAACCGCCTCGTTTTCCGCTCCGGCATCGTCAAAATAGCCGCGGTAATAGTCCATCGCCTCGTCCCGTTCTTCTTTGGGAATATCATACAATAACTGCTCCAGCTTAAATAAAAATAAATCTCTGTTCATGCTAACTCCTCTCCCGAAAACAGTGCACTGATTTTTCTCGAATAACTCTTCCATTCATCGCTGTACAGACGTAGCTGTGCTTCGCCTGCGGATGTCAGTTTATAATATCTGCGGTTCCTGCCGCCGCATTCTCTGTCATAGACTTGCAGGCAATCATCCTTTTGCAGGCGGCGCAGCACCGGATACAACGTGGATTCTGACACTTCGATCGTCCTGCGTACATCCTGCGTAATCTTGTATCCGTACGTACCTTCCTCGTCTTTGGATACTACCGCGAGTACGATTGCGTCTAAAAGTGCAGCGCCTGTATTAAAAACCATGCCATCACTCCTTAATGCTTATATTATTTTGTATTTGATATTACTTGTTGTTTAATACTATACGTTATATAATATCATTTGTCAAGTGGTAATTTTTCAGTTTTAAAAACAGCCCTCTACCAGCTTAACAGTACCCGTATGGCGCACATATAATAATAAATGGCACGCATCGGCACGCGTTTTAAAAGCTCTGGATGTTCTATAGAAAACTGTCGGTTACGTACGGCAAGAAATCCGGCAAGCGCATGGTTCCACCGCCTGCCGCGGTATTTAAACGTCAGCGCACGCATCTGGCTTCGCAGCAGCTTTTCCTCAGACAGCGGCAGCACGCAGAGCTCTCCCTGCATACGGGCACGCTCTAACATTTGCAGCGCCTTTTTGCTGCGTACGACAAATCCGGTATACTTTACGGGAGCTTTTTTCACCTGTGCAAGCCATACATCTCCAAAGCTGATATCCGCATATGACGCAAACTGGTCTTTGCAGCTTAGGCAGCTTTTGTCTATAAAAAAATAGGCGTTTTTATACGCGCAGACCGATTTTGTATAGGAAAATTCCCGCACGCTGCCATCCTTATAGACAACGCCCGCACTGCCGCGCCAGTGCCCCCTGCGGTAATACAAACGCTTTGCCCCTGCGCGCGGGATCCGGCAGTGGTCAAGGGCAAATTCGCTTGCCCGTTTATCATGCGCGCCGCTGCAAAACAGCCCGATTTTGCATACGATTTTTTCCCGCAGCAAAGCATCCTTTTGCAAAACCGCATCCAGTGCGCGCATCATGCAGGGCGTAAGCACGACCGCCACCCTGCCGTCAAACGACCGGATCTGGTCTAAATGCGCCAGCATCGGCAGCTTCATATAGACGCTGGACGACGCTTCCATAATCTGGCGCCTGGTCACCGCGACTTTTGTCTGATAAGTAAGCGCGCCGCTTTTTGTAAATGCCGTCTGTACTACCCATGCGCCGTCGATCTCATGGTTTTGCAGCAGGCTGCACAAAATCGCCGTGACCATGCCGCCGGAAGCCGCGTTTTTACGGATGGCAGGATCGCTTGCATATCCCATCCCGCAAAGCAGGTGCGCTCCCATATACCGCTTCGGATCGTTTAAGTCAATTACATGGTTCATATACTTTTGTTTTGCCGCCAGGAACTTGCGCCTGCTTTTTTGCACTTTTTGATTGTTATGCGGTTCCTTAGCGGTTTCTTTTAATATTTTTAAAATATACGTCATATTTTGATCTGCGCTTTTTTGCACCGCCGGCAGGTGCGCTTTTATGCTCTGGCGGATCTGGTCTTTTTGTTCCCAAAACTGTGTAAAATCCTGCACAAGCTTTGCAAGGCTCAGGCTGGAATAATCTGACGCATACGCCGAAATGCCAAACTGTTCCATCACTTCCTCGTATTTATGGCTCCAGCCGATCAGCATGACGGGCACCTGTTCAGATAAGGCAAATACCATCGCATGAAAGCGCGAGGCAACCATGCATTCACACTGCGCAGCCATCGCACGGATCTCCTCGGCATCCATCTCCCTGTGCTCCCAGATCAGCCTGTTTTCCCTGCGCCATCCCGGTCTGTACGCCCTGGCAATGGCGTCGCCTGTCAGCAGGTCGTTATTGCGCGGCTTTTTCGAATGTGTCCGCGCCGCGTTGGCAAACATCCAAACCTGGCAGCCGCGCCCGGTCAGATATGCGATAAATTCCGCCATAATCTGGCAGTAATCGATCCCCGCCTTTTTGCATCTGCGTTCCACAACAGAGCTGACCGACAGCGCTACCGTATGGGAACGCCATGCTTTGCAGCGTTTTTTCACAAACGCCTCTACGCTTGGCGCAGGCGGCATCCGAAACGCCCCGTCTGCACAGCATACGACATTGTGCCGGATTCCCGCCGCCCTTAAATGACTGTACGAAATCCGCCCGCGCGCAATTACCAGTTTCATCTTCGGAAGAACCAACGCTGCAAGAAGCCGGTTGCAGCCTTGGTGCAGCGCACCAAACGCCTGGGAATATTTAACAACAGGAACCCCCAAAAGCAGCGGAATTGCCGCGCACGCAAATGCATACGTATTCAGTATCCATCCCCGGCTGTCCGAAAACGAAATCCCCGCCTCGTCAATAACCAGGTCTGTTTCCTGATACGCCTTTAGCATTTTATTTTTTAACAGCAATGCCCGCACAGGCGCGCACCATCCAAACAGCCGCCAGCAAACCGCGCACGGAAACGCCAAAAACAGCACCCTCTGCGGCTGCGCCGGAACAACCGTAACGCACTCGTGCGTGCACTGCGTGCGGTCCTCTGCCGGATAGACGCTCATTAAATAAATGTGCAGCCTGGTTCCGTATGCCTGCTTTAACCTGGCAATCGAGCTTTGCAGCATCGCTGCCGCTCCTTTGTTGCCGCTGTAGCTTGCTGCTGTAATCGCGACTGTTACTTTTCCTTTTGCTGTATCCATTTACACTTTAGCCCCTTTCGCATGTTTTGTTTCATTATAAAAGAAAATGGGTGCTAATACAATCGATTGTGGGGTGGTGGGTAAATTTGAAGGGGGTTTTACTATGAGGGACGCTGGGAGAGGGGATCGGCATACCTTGGCGGCGTCCGTTCCAGAATATTAAGAAGCCCTATGCCTTCTGCTGCTACGCTGTGGCTGTGTACGGTCGCGCCACCTTGTCCGCTTCCGGCTGCCTGCCGGAAGCTATCGGTGCCGCTTGGCTGCGCCCCTAGTTGTCTTGCAGAATGCTGAGGGCTTCTAAATATTCTTCCAAAGCCGCCGCCAAGGTATGCCGATCCCCTCTCCCGGCTGTGCTTCGTAAGTGTTGCTAAAATAAGCTCGATGTGATGGTTTTGTTTGATGTAGTACTGGTTCGGTTATAATTAAAACATGAAAAAAGAGCCGGGAAACCGGCTCTTTTTAAATGCTATGAACAATTTTTTTGATTTTATCTTCCGCTTCATGCTGGTGATCCTTCAAAAATTTAGAATAATCGGATGCTAACTGCAATTCATATTGTTTTGCCTTCACTAAATCAAAAAATGAATATCCTTCCAATAATTTATCATAATCTTTTTCTGTAAATGTCAAAATACAAAAGTTACTATTTTTATCTTTGTTTAACTCTACCATCCGAAGTACTTTTGTAAGTCCATAGGCATCTTTAAATCCCTCGGACCTTCCTGTTAATCCCTTCTGTGTAAATATAATTCCTGTCGATACGCCGGTAACGGTCATTAAACTATAAAATTTTCCTACATAAGTCACATCCAGATTTTTTTTGTAATTTTTACACTCTCCTAAAAACACATCCTCTTTTATAGGAATTAAATCTCTGGATATTCCAAATGTTTTTAACGCCTGCCTTCCCCTGTCAGAAAAAACAATAACTTCATCTATTTCATTTGTTTGTGTATGGACATTTTTATATATCTCATAAAAGTAACTTTTACGAATAATAAATTCAACGACTGCCTCTAACTTATCTCCTTTGTATTTTGCTGCTTCGCCTTTCTGATCAAATGGCATTCTCAATATATCCAGTAATTTCTTGAATTCTGATTTATCTTTAGTCGTCCATTCTGTAAATTTTTTGAATTTTTCCAACTGATCTGTAATGATTTTTTCCATATATTGTTTGACATTATAGTTTTCTTTCTGTTCTGTCATATATGGATAACCTTATACAACACGATTACATTTTCCTCCAAAGAAAAATGTTTCTCGCAAAAATCACAATACAAATCGTTGTCAAATTCCTCTAAAGAGTCAAAAAACCTGCCAGAGCTTTTTCCACAGTCATGACAGTAGACCTCATAAAAGTTCGCCAGAAATCCTTCTCTTTTCAGCTCTTCAAGCATACAATAAGCCTGATCTATCGATATCGCCAGCTTGGATTTAAAATGACCTGCATAAATATAATCTCCTTCTTTGATGACAGAAAAAAATTCATTTATTTTCTTCTGCTGGTAAGGCGTTAATTGATATTGCAGTATTAAGTTTTTTATAACATTGTATAAGGTATTCTTTGACACTGCTCATCAGCTCCTCTCCAACCAATTCCCCGTACAGCATAAACAAACTATAGTCTGTACCTTTATAATTATGTGTGATACCAAATTTAATACCAGACTGTTCCATCCGTATTTTTACCATTGGAATATCAGATTTTACTTCAATCTCCATAATAAACGCTTTTAGTTTTTCACGCAATAGCCGTGTATCTGCATTTTTGTCAAAAAGATCGTTTTGTTCTGCAATAAATGATTCCAACTCACCCAAGATCGGGATTATACCTGCTTCATCTTCATATGCTTCCAGATAAGCTGTCATTCCCTTTCTTGTCATACGCTGCGCCATAAATGTAATATCTTTTTCTTCAGACATCATATACTCAACAACTGCTTTAAAATCTATATTTTCTATCTGCAATCCAGTTTTGCCGCGAAAAAAATTCAAAATGTCTTGAATCTTATCTTTATAAAAAGTATTGGAATTTTTATATGCGATACCAATCCGGTCAAATCGTATCTCCAGCAATTCATATTCCTTATCAATCACCGCCAGAATCACATATTTTATACTTTTTCCAATATTATTATTCAGCTTATAAGAAAATTTAAAAAATATTTTATCTTCTAATATAGAGATCGTAGGTTTATTAAAATCATCTACCACAAACTTTGTTTTTTTATCAAAAACTTGAACTTCTCCGCTTTTTGCCAAGTCTTTGATTTCGGCAATGCATAAGTTTTTATAACCAAAATAACAAAAATGTCTGTAAGGTTTTGCATATTCATATTCTTCTACAACTGCTAACATATGATCCTGTTCGAACATATGACGAAATTTATCATCTAATGTCTTATCGTCTGTCACATCTACACTATTATTTAAGTTTAATGTCAGTTGTCCGTTGTGCTTTTTGTTATCAATAACGAAGCCATCCTTCACAGCCTGTTTGAAAATCGCCTTTTTCACGTAAGAAGGATATATCTCTAAGATTGTATTTTTAAAAACATCTTTTTCCAAAACAGCACCTCATTTTCATCTGTAATTATATTTATTATAACAGATTTTGAAAATCTGGCAACCTGAAATCTGTTCTAAAAATCAATTCCTTCATACAAACAGGGACAGCCACATGTTCATGCAGCTATCCCCAATAATTTTATACTTCTATATAATAATTAACCATAATTTTTCAAAATTTCCGACACCGTATCTTGTGTAAGCGCAAACGGCGTATTCTGCGCAAACCGCTCATGAATAACCGTATCGGTCAGCTCTTGCAGCTTTTCTTTTTCAATCTCTAGCTCCGCAAAGCTTTTTAATCCGAGCACATCGTCTCTGAATGCCCGAAATCCTTCGGAAACGGCTTTTCCAAGCGCTTCGTCTGAAAGCTCCTGTGCGAGCCCCATCTCTAAAATATTGCCGACTTCCCTGACTTTTTTCGGCTTTACAAGCGCAGTATGGTACATAACGCCCGGGAGTGCGTAAGCACATGCCATACCGTGCGGGATATGGTATTTTGCTCCGATAATATGCCCGATCGAATGCGCCAGGTGTGTGCCGCCGTTGTTGATGACCCAGCCGCCGAGCGCTGCCGCGATCATCATGCGCCGCCTTGCTTCCAGGTCGTTTGCGTCCTGTACGGCTTTCGGCAGATATTTTACGACTAAAAACATGATCTTTTCGCAGATCGCATCTACTACAGGCGTGGACAGCGTGGACGTATATGCTTCAAATGCATGGGAAAATACATCCAGCCCTGTCTGGATCGTTAAGCCAAGCGGCATGGATTTTGGAAGGTTTGGATCTAAAATCACATATTCGCTGACCGCTTCGTCTGCCAGTACCGCTAATTTTTCCTGCTTTTCGACGTCTGTCACAACGAGCGCGTTTGAAAGCTCGCTTCCGGTGCCCGAGGTAGTAGGAACTGCGATTAAGCCGTAGCAGCGGGACGATACCTGCTTGTCGTAAATATAGTCTTTGATCTTGCCGCCGCAAGTCCTCACAATATTAATGCCCCTTGCCGCGTCAATTACGCTGCCGCCGCCGACTGCAACGACACAGTCGCATCTTTTTTCAGCAAAGATCCTAGCACCCTCGTCAATCAGCTCCATCGGCGGTTCCGGGATAATTTTATCGTAAATGACCGCGCCGATGCCGGCGTGTTCTAAGACGTCCAATACTTTTTTTATAATATCGCTGGACAGCAGAAACTGGTCGATCACGATCATCGGCGCAGACCAGCGGTTGCTTTGCAATGTTTCCAAAAGCGCCTGGTCTAGCTCTTCGGTCACAGCTACTTTTGCTTTTTGTTCAAATTTATAGTTTACCATAATACCTCCAAATTAAAGCCCCAGTTCTTTGGACACTTTGTCCGCACGTTCGCAGAATTCCTTTACCGCAGGGATATTTTTCTCAATCACGCCGTCTTCGAACTTAAACGCTGTCTTTGACAGGGAATCTACGCCAAACGGCTTGATCGTACGAATGCACTCTTCCACATTATCAGGCCCAAGTCCGCCCGCGATAATAACCGGAACATCCACCGCCTGTACGATCGCCACATCGATTGCCCAGTCATGTGTCATGCCGCTTGCACCGATGCCGGTATCTTTTGCAAGCCCGGTATCCGTCAGCAGATAGTCGCAGAATTTTGCATATTCTTTCGCCCGGTCAATCGCTCCCGGTCCGTCAACCAAAATTGCCTGCATCAGCTCAACGCCAGGGCATTCCTTATGCAGACGGTCTGCAAACGCCTGGTCTGCGGTAAAATCCATACCTGCGATATGCACGATATCCGGCTTGATTCTTTTTACGATAAAAAAGATCTCTTCCGGGTCTTTGTTTAGCATAATCGCAACTGCCTTTACCCCTCTTTGCTTTGCTTCGCCAAAGATCTTGTCCACAACATCGTACGGTACGCGATGCGCCGGAACGCCGCCTGACTGCATTGGCACCAGTCCGATATGGTCAGCGCCCGCGTCCATAACCTGTACAGCTTCGTTGTAGTTTACGATCGAATAGATTTGTTTTTTTACCATGATTTTTCTCCTTTTTACCCTTTTTTCTGTATTCTATTTAGATGGTTCTTCCAGTCTTGCCAAAATATTTTCCGGTGACAGTTCCTCAGCCACTGCAAGCGGAGACTCCAGATTAATGCTTGCCGCAGCCTGTGTCAGCCTGCCGATTTTTTCAAGCGGGATATCGCTGCCATACGCAAACCGCGACCATACAATCGTCGCCATCGTCGTATCTCCGGCGCCATTCGTGCTTACGATCTTTTTTGCAAGCGGGTGCGCCACGGTGCTCTCCGTGTCCCTTGCACATAAAATTCCCTGTTCCCCAAGGGAGATAAACACGTTTTTCACACCCATCTCATTTAGCTTTTTGGCTGCTTTTTTTGCGCTTTCCTCGTCTGTAACCTCAATGCCTGTCAAAAGCGCGGACTCATAGCCATTTGGCTTTAACGTATCGATCTTATCCAAAATCCCGGCGATCCGGTCGGTCTTTGCCACCGATACCGGGTCTACAAAGATCGGCGCCGTTACATTCTGCCCGATCCACTCGATCGTTTCTTTTGGCAGGTTGCAGTCCAACACTACGATTTTTGCCTGATTAATAAAGGCCAGCCTCGGCTCTAAAAACGCCGGCGTCATATTTGTTAAGATCTCCATATCGTTAATTGCTGTCACAAGGTCACCGTTATGATCATTGATATACAGATAAATCGAGCTTTTCTGCCCCGCAAGCTTTTGCGCATACGTCAAAAGCACCTTGTTTTTCTCACATTCTTCTTCTACAATCCTGCCCCAATAATCGTCCCCGTATACGGTCACCAGGTAAGTCGGTACGCCCAGTTTTGCCAGGTTGTGCGCAATATTCTGGCCAACGCCCCCTACATTCATCCCTACCTTACCGATGTTGGAGTCATGTTCTCTGTACACCGGCCCGGACATTCCGGCGATATCCAGGTTCATTCCTCCAACTACAACAACATATTCCTCATTTGCTGCCATTTTATACCTCCCTCTTTTTCTTATTTTTCTTACTCTTTCCTGCTTTTTACTGCCTGCATAAAATCGCTGATCGATACTTGCATTATACAAAAAACATTGACAGAAATCAAACAAATATTTACAATATAATCAAATGTTTATATATTAAGAATCGTACAGCAATGACAGGAGAAGTTTATGACAGAAAGAGAGCTGGAAATACTGGAAATCTTAAAAAACGACCCACTGATTTCCCAGGAAAGCCTGGCGCAGAAGCTGGTCATTACCCGCTCAGGCGTCGCCGCCCACATTCACAACCTTATGAAAAAAGGCTACATCAAAGGAAAAGGCTATATTTTAAACGATATTAAGTTTGTTACTGTAATCGGCGGAAATAATATCGACATTCTGGGCATTCCAAAAGAAAAGCTGATTGTGCAAAATTCCAATCCCGGCAAAATATCCTATACCTACGGCGGTGCCGGGCACAATATCGCCTACGCGCTTACCAAATACGACGTTTCCAACTATTTTATCTCGGTTTATGGAAACGATATTAACGGCGAACGATTTATCAACCATTGCAGAGAGCATAAAATCGATATCCAGTGCTGTGAAAAAATCCACGGCGCGCATACGTCCTCGTTTATGTATATCGATGATTTCAACGGCGTCAAATTTGTCGGCATTAACGACATGGATATTTACCAAAAGATGACGCCGGAATTTTTGTCCAAATATTTAGACCGGATCAACGCATCCCAGTACTGCGTCGCAGATACAAATATTCCCGCACAGTCCTTTCAGTATCTGTATACCCATGTAACCGTACCGTTTCTTGTGAAAACGACCTCGATCCAGAAAAATGACCGGATGATCCAGGAAAACCAAAAGATCTTTGCACTAATTACCAATCCGCTGGAATTAAAAGAGCTGCTCGGCTATTATAAAGAACCGTATACCGATGTCGAACATGCCGTCTGTTTTTTGCAGACGAAAAATATCGCAAATATCGTCGTATTTTCGCTAAACGAAGGGCTGTATTTTCATGGAAAAACACAGGAAATCCGGCTGAAAAAAAAGCTTCCCGGCACGGTCAATACCGCAGGCGCCACGGCTGTGCTCACAAGCACGATTGTCTGGGGGCTGCAAAATTCGCTGTCATGGAAACGGATCCTGCGTTATGGCTATGCCGCGATCAGCATTACGCTGCAAAGCCGCCAGCCAGTCAACCCGCAGCTTTGCGTATCCGCCGTCTTAGAACAGGAAAAACTGCTGTTTGATACGTAAACATTCGTTTAGAAAACAACGATTTCTTTGCAAATATAAAGAACATCGTTTATTGTATATTTTATGGACAGTTCCTTAGAAAAATAGAAACAGCGAGGTTCTTATGTACAAAACAATATTATTTGATATCGACGGCACTTTATTAGACAGTGAAAAAAATCTGCTTACCGCGTTCCAAAGCGCCCTGCGCGACGTACTGCACATTTCCCGCGGACTGGCAGAGCTTGAAGCAATTATCGGGCTTCACGAAAAAAAAGCGGCGGCTTTGTTTACCGCAGATCCCAAAGAACAGGACTGCATCATAAAGCGATGGACACAATATGTCAAAAACAGCCCGGCGCCGCCTCCGCTTTTCCCGCTCGTAGTCTCGACGTTGCTGGAGCTGAAAAAACGGCAGATGATAACCGGCATTGTCACGTCCAAGACAAAGGAGCATATGGAAAACGACTTTAACAAGCACAACATTACCGGCATGTTTGACGTTATTATTACCTCAGACCAGGTAAGCTGCCCAAAGCCCCACCCGGAGCCGTTAGCGCTCGCGCTGCAAAAAACCGGAAGCGCAAAAGACACTTCCTTATACGTTGGAGATACTTACTCTGACCTGCTGTGCGCGCAAAACTGCGGCATTTCGTTTGCGCTTGCCTTATGGGGTGCAAAAGAAGATCCAAGGCTTTCCAAAGCTGATTATAAGCTGCGGCAGTTTTCGGATTTGCTGGCATATCTTTCATAAAAGCATAAAAAAATCCGGCAAAATACACAATCCATGTATTTTGCCGGACAACAGCCCAATTAAACAGCCGAAAACTGGTCTTTTCCTACTGCGCACAACGGACATTCAAAATCCTGCGGCACATCTTCCCACTTGGTTCCAGGTGCAATCCCGCCTTCTGGATATCCTTTTTCTTCATCGTATTCCCAACCGCATACATCACAAATATATTTCATCATTTTTCCTTTCCATCTTTCTTTTATTCTGCTTTCCAAAGGCTGTGCAGGTTGCAGTAAGCATACACTGCCGTCACCTCATCGCCTTCGCACAGTGCAAAGCATACTTCCGGCTTAGCGCCTGGCTGCAACGCTTTGCGCTGGTTGCCCTGCTTTGTCTGTAAAGATACCCACTCAATATAATGCTCCGGCATCATTGGATGCTCGGTAGAGCCTACCGTTACTTTTACCAGATTTCCCTCTACGGTATAGACTGGGATATGTTTTTCTACCGCCGCATCCGTCGTGCCTGGGACGATTTCTTTCATCTTCTGTCCGCAGCACATAATCGGAACCCCTGCATCCTTTACCATCGCAACAATATTTCCGCAATGCTCACAAATGTAAAATTTCTGCTCCATAGATTTCCTACCTCTCTTTCTCTCGATTTGCAAAATGTGATGATAACATTATAGAATAGTCCTTTTTAAAAATCAAGCAAAAAAACAGATTGGAACATCTATTTTCCTACGCATCCATATCCACTTCGTCAAATAAATCATCAAACGTTATTTTCACATTCGGAAAATGTCATATTTTTCCGTAGATGGGCTTAACACCTCCATGACAAAACGCGGCGCATCGATAAACGTATTCCCCCTGCGTGATTTGGTACGGCAATTAATCGAAGCGTCTGGTATCACCGTTTTATTTTCTCCGTCATCGGTTTGAAACCGATACTGAACATTATCTGAAAACACATAGCATGTACTATGCTTTAATTGTTTGCGCACTGCCGCAACGAAGTTTACAATCACGGTCGAATGTTCCGGCATTGCATCCGCCATATCTGTTATTTGCAAATTCATATCCATCTTTTCCTAGAGCGTGTTTGAAAAATCATTCCTGCCATCTGCATTCCCCACTTTGCGTGATATTTGCGCCAAATTCAGGTTACATAGCCCGCTATGCGCCCTTCATTTGGCGCAAATCTCCCACAAATTGTGAAATACATCTGGCAGAAAGCATTTTTCAAACACGCTCTAGATCCCTCCTTGTTATTTATCGTGCATTATCGAATCGATGACGCAAAAAATAAGCTAAGACATCTCCAAGCACCGTTACCAGCCGGTGCATCACGCTTAAAACGACGATTTTGTCCCTGCCCATCACAGGCGCAAGCAGCAGCGTCAGCGCCATCTCCCGTACGCCGATCCCGCCCGGTGCGCCTGGAATCACAAACCCAAACACCCAGGCGATCATATATGCCGCAATCAGCCGCAGCACCTTGCTTAAACGCGGCTGTCCACCCATATACAAATAAAATGCGGCAAGGATCGCTCCTAATAAAAATAATACCGCCGCATAGATCCAAAAGCATCGAAACAGCGTGCCGAAAAACTGCCGGAAAGAAAAACCGTCCTGCCTTTTCGCAAAATGCCGCAGTGCATACAGCCCAACGGCTGCTATAGCAAAAACAGCACTGCACACTGCACCCGCAAGCACACTGCTATAAAAGGGCAGGAGGCTTTGCCTGACGGCAAGCCACACCGTTTGAAGGTCTGCAAAATCCAGGCACGCTCCCAGCAAAAAAGCCGCAAGCACAAGGCTTATCACCTCACAAATGCTTGCCGCCGCAATCTGCTTTTGCGACAGGTTCAGCTTTGCGGCAAACAGGTTGCGCTCGACATAGTGCATGACATTTCCCGGCAGATATTTGCCGATATTTGCTTTTGCATACACGCGCAGCGCTTCCCTGCGCGCGCAACGCCTTCCTGCAAAATATTCCAGCCACAGGCACCACGCGCCCGCGGATAAAAATACCGTCACTGTTTTTACAAGCACTCCCGACGCGGCAATCAGCCAAAAAACGCGCCAGTTTGTAATCCAGCGATCATCAAAATCGATACGGACAAACGCCGCAAACACAAAAATCATGGATAACGCGCTCACCGCATTGCCCATGATTTTCACCCGTTTTTTTATCCCCGCCGCTTTTTTCGTCTCCAAGATGCCGCCCTCCTGCACAGATTTTTAGTATCCGCTATCGATCCTGCGCAGATTCTTTTTGATCCAGTTTCACGCCGTCATAGTCCATTCTGCGCACATGGTACTGCACATCTTCCAAAATCTTACGGTTCGATGCGATAATATCCGCCAAAAGCCCTACGATCATCGTCTGGAATCCGAGCAAAAGCAGCACGGCTGCCAAAATCAGTGACTGAATATGCCCGCTGCCGACGCCGTGAAAATAAAACGTTAAAAACCGCACGCCAACCGCTGTCCCGCATAAAAAAATCACGCTCCCGACCGTTACAAAAAATTGCAGCGGCTTATACATCAAAAACACATGCCCGATCGTAAACACAGACTTTTTAATATAAGAAGCCATGCTGTTCATTAACCTAGACGGGCGCATCGTTTCGTTCGTGCGCACTAAAACCGCATCCATCGCAAGCTTCGTCCTGCCCGCCTGAACGATTGTCTCTAGTGTATACGTATACTCATTGGTCACATTCAGACGCATTGCGGCTTCTCTGCTGTAAGCGCGAAAGCCGCTCGGCGCATCGGGAATGTCTGTCTTGCTCGCCTTTCGTACGATAAAGCTGCCCAAATGCTGCAGCTTTTTTTTCAGCGGGGAAAACGCTTCGATTGCATCAATGGGGCGCGCCCCGATTACAATATCCGATTTTCCTTCCAAAATGGGGCGGACAAGCTTTTCAATGTCCGCGCCCTCATATTGGTTATCCGCATCCGTATTGACAATAATATCCGCCCCGTTGCGCAGGCAGGCGTCTAACCCAGCCATAAATCCCTTTGCAAGCCCCCGGTTTGTACGAAAATGAACGACATAATCCACGCCCCATTTTCTGGCAACGTCCGCGGTCGCATCCGAGCTTCCATCGTTAATAATCAGATATTCGATCCGGTCAATCCCATCGATCTGCTTTGGCAGCGCATCCAGCGCCGTTTCCAGCGTCTGCGCTTCATTGTAACATGGAATCTGAATAATCAGCTTCATAGCAAACTCGTTATCAGCTATTTAACAGTAAGTAAACACAGCCGTAAACACCCGCGTCATTGCCAAGCTGCGCCAGTGCAAAATCCGCATTTCTGCATGACTGGAACGCACGCTCTATGTAATATTTGCGGATCACTTCGGTAATTATTGTACCTGCCTTGGACACGCCGCCGCCGATAACAAACACTTCCGGGTCTACGATACAGGCTGCATTGGCAAGCGCTGTCCCAAGAATCTTGCCCATTTTTTCCAAAACCTCCAGCGCCAGCGCGTCTCCTGCCTTTGCAGCGTCTGCAACCGCTTTTGCAGACAGGTTTTCCACGCTGCGCAAAGCGCTGTCACGCCCGTCCGCCGCCAATGCCCGTTTTGCCAGGCGCACGATCCCGGTTGCAGACGCATACTGCTCTAAGCATCCGCATTTGCCGCAGCCGCACTTTTCCTCTTCGGCCTCATCGACAAATACATGCCCGATCTCGCCGCCTGCGCCATTCGAACCGTTAATAATTTTCCCGTCTATAATAATGCCGCCGCCGACGCCCGTCCCAAGCGTAATCATAATTACATTTTTATAGCCCTTGCCGCCGCCCTGCCACATTTCACCGAGCGCTGCCACATTTGCATCGTTTCCGACCCTGACTTTAAGCCCCGTCTTTTCACTCAGCTCTTTTGCCACATCCACGCGTCCCCAGCCAAGATTGACACAGCACACTACAACCGAATCCTCCACAACAGGCCCCGGCACACCGATGCCGATGCCCTCGACGTCTTCTTTGGAAATCCCGTCCGATACCAGCCTGCCTTCGATCACCGCGGCAACATCATCCAAGATCGAACTTCCGTGGTCGCTTGTATTCGTTGGAATCTCCCACTTATCCACCATATGGCCCGTCATCTCAAACAAGCTCATCTTGATCGTCGTCCCACCGATATCTACGCCAAATCCATATTTTTTCATAGTAGTTTCTCCTTTATCGATTTTCGGCTCATTTGTCCTTTTCATTTAGTATAGGAGAATTTAGGGGCTGTGTCAATGCAGAAACTATAACAATTCCTTTAAAATCTGATTCACCAGCCCAGGATTTGCCTTGCCCTTCATCGCCTTCATCGTCTGTCCAACCAAAAATCCAGCCGCCTTTTGCTTTCCGTTTCGATAGTCTTCCACCGATTTTGGATAATCTTTCAGCACCTGCTCGATCACGCTGCGCAGCTTTCCTTCGTCGTTGACTGTTTTTAGCCCGTGATCTTTTACATATTGTTCCGGGTCTGTGTCGTGCAAAAATAGTTCCTCAAACACTTCTTTTGCCACCGTATTGTTGACCGCGCCGGAGTCAGCCAGGTCTACGAGCTTTGCAAGCTTATAAGGATCTATCGACAGGGTATCAGGCTCCTGCCCGTTTTCCCGCAGCAGGCGCATCGTTTCGCCCATCAGCCAGTTGGACACTTTTTTGGGCTTTTTGCAGCGTTCGCTTGCCTGTTCAAAAATATCCGCCATCCGTTTGGAGCCTGTTAGAATCTGCGCGTCATATTCCGGCAGCCCGTACTGCTTTTGGTAGCGCTCCATCCTTGCTTCCCGCATTTCCGGCTGCCTGGCACGTATTTGCGCCAGCCATTCATCGCTGATACGGACGGGCACAAGGTCAGGCTCTGGGAAATAGCGGTAATCCTTCGCGTCCTCTTTGGAACGCATGGCATAGGACTCTCCTTTTGCATCATCCCAGCGCCTTGTCTCCTGGATCACCGTCCCGCCTGACTCGATCATATCGATCTGGCGGTTTTTCTCATGCTCGATTGCCCTTGTAATCGCCTTGAACGAATTTAGGTTTTTCATCTCGGTACGCGTGCCGTATGCCAAGGAGCCAGCCGGGCGCACAGACAGGTTGACATCCGCGCGCATAGATCCTTCCTGAAGCTTGCAGTCTGAGGCGCCCAGATACTGGATCATCATGCGCAGCTTTTCCAGATATGCGATGACTTCCTGTGCCGAGCGCAGATCCGGCTCAGAGACAATCTCAATTAACGGTACGCCGGAACGGTTATAATCGACATAGGAAATGTCTTCCCACTCGTCGTGCACGAGCTTGCCGGCATCTTCTTCCATATGGATCTCGTGTATGCCGATCGTTTTTTTGCATGTCTCCGTCTCAATTTCGATCCCGCCGTTTCTGCATATCGGCTGGTAAAGCTGGGAGATCTGGTAGTTTTGCGGATTGTCCGGGTAAAAATAGTTTTTCCGGTCAAATTTGCTGTAAGAAGCAATCTCGCATCCCGCCGCAATGCCCACGGCCGCCGCATATTCCACGACCTGCCGGTTCAGTACCGGAAGCGCGCCCGGCATTCCCGTACAGACCGGGCAGGTATGGGTGTTTGGCTTTGCCCCGAACGCCGTGGAGCATCCGCAGAATATTTTCGATTTTGTCGCCAGTTCGACGTGGACTTCCAGTCCGATCACTGTTTCATACGCTCTCATTTTCCGCCGCTCCTTTCCGCCTTGCCGCCCGCATACGGGCACCGCATAAACGCGCTTTCCTGCTCATACGTAAAAGCCGCCCGGATCAGCTTTTTCTCCTGAAAGCAGTCGCCGATCAACTGCATCCCAATCGGCAGCCCTGCCGCATCCACGCCCACCGGAAGCGAGATCCCCGGCAGTCCCGCAAGGTTGACCGCTACCGTATAAATATCACCCAGATACATTTGTATCGGATCTTTTAAGCTCTCTCCGATTTTCGGTGCCGTGTACGGCGCCGCCGGGCATAAAATCAGGTCAAACGACGCGAACGCTTTGTCAAATGCCTGCTTAATCAGCGCTTTTGTGCGCAGTGCCTTTAAGTAATAGGCGTCATAATAGCCGGAGCTTAATACAAACGAGCCAAGCATAATGCGCCGTTTTACCTCAGCGCCGAACGCTTCGGAGCGGGTCTTTTTGTACATATCGTGCAGCCCTTCGTACTGTTTTGCGCGCCAGCCGTATTTTACGCCGTCAAACCGTTCCAGGTTGGAGCTTGCCTCTGCGCAGGCAATGACATAATATGCCGGAACCGCGTACTTTACAAGGCTTAAGTCAAACTCTGACACTTCCGCGCCCAGATCCCGCAGCACATCCGCTGCGTGTAACACCGATTCTTTTACCTGCGCATCCAGCCCGTCTGCAAAATAATCGCGCGGAATGCCTATTTTCATCCCTTTGACATCACGAACGAGCGCAGATGTAAAATCCGTATCGTCCCGTTTTACACAAGTGGAGTCCTTCGGGTCATGCGCGGCAAGCACCTCAAGCAGTGCCGCACAGTCCGAAACATCCTTTGCCACCGGCGCGACCTGGTCTAGTGAGGAACCGTATGCGACCAGCCCGTAACGGGAAACCGTACCATACGTCGGTTTTATGCCAGTGACACCGCAAAAGGCGCTCGGCTGCCTGATAGAGCCTCCGGTATCCGAGCCAAGCGCGCAGACACACTGCCCGGCAGCTACCGCCGCACAGGAGCCTCCCGACGAGCCTCCCGGCACATGGGCAAGGTTCCAGGGATTTTTCGTCGGCCCGTAATACGACGTCTCCGTCGTGGAGCCCATCGCAAATTCATCCATATTTGTCTTGCCGACGACCACCATGCCGGCATGTTTTAACCGCTGCACTGCCTCTGCGGTATAAGCCGGCACAAAATCAGACAGCATTTTCGATCCGCATGTCGTCAAAAGCCCCTTTGTACACAGGTTGTCTTTGACCGCGATGGGAACGCCGGCTAACGCCCCTGTCAAACTGCCTGCGTCTATTTTTTTCTGCACTTCCCGCGCCTGCGCCAGGGCGCCCTTAGCATCAACCGTGATAAAGCTGTGGATATCCGGCTCTTTTTTCTCTATCTGGGCAAGCGTATCCCTGACCGCTTCCTCTACAGAGATCTCTTTTGCCTGGATTTTTTTTGCAAGCGCGATGGCGCTAAAGCCTGTTAGATCCATAAAATCCTCCTGTTTTCGCTTCTGATCGTATATTATATAACCGTCTTTGGCACGGTAAAGCAGCGTCCGTTTTTCTGCGGCGCATTCAAAAGCGTATCCTCATGCCCGTCCGTATGCACCGCCACATCCTCGCGGAACACGTTTTCTGCCGCAAACGCATGTGACAAAGGTTCTACCTGTCCGGTATCCAGCTCTTTTAGCTGGTCAATATATGCAAGCATCCGTTCCATATCTTGTTTTGCCGCTTTTTTTTCATCCTCGGACAATTCCAGCTTTGCCAGTATCGCCACATATTCTAATGTTTCATCCGTGATCGCATCTGTCTTTTGATCTGCCATGCGAGCATCCTCCCTGTTTTTCTAATCCCGTATTTTCATGTGTACTTCCCGAAGCTGCTGCTCCGTTACTGTGCCAGGCGCCCCGCACAGCAGATCCTGCGCGTTTCCGTTCATCGGGTATACGATCACCTCGCGGATGTTTTCTTCCCCTCGCAGCAGCATTAAGATCCGGTCAATTCCAGGCGCCATGCCTGCGTGCGGCGGCGCTCCGTACTGAAATGCCTGATAAAGCGCGCCAAACCTTGCCTTTAGTGTCTCCTCGTCATAGCCTGCGATGGCAAACGCCTTTACCATCGTCTGCAAATCATGGTTGCGTACGGCTCCTGACGAAAGCTCTACGCCGTTGCATACGATATCGTACTGGTAGGCAAGAATTTCATACGGATCTTTTTGTTCCAGCGCGTCAAGCCCGCCCTGCGGCATAGAAAACGGGTTGTGGGTAAACATCGGCTTTTTCGTCTCCGGGTCTTTTTCGTACATCGGAAAATCATTCACATAGCAAAACCGGAATGCGTCTTTTTCCAGCAGATCCAGCTTTTCCCCAAGCTCCGATCGGATCATGCCCGCATAATACGCCGCCTTTTGCCGCGTGTCCGCGATAAAAAAGATCGTATCTTTTTTTTGAAGTGCCGCAAGGCTTTTAAGCTCTGCTTTTAAGTGATCCGGGATAAACTTGTCGATCGGGCCTTTAAACGTGCCGTCTTCTAGTACTTCCAGATATCCCAGGCCGCCCATGCCGATGCCCGTTGCAAAATGCAGCAGCTTTTCGTGAAACCCTTTGGACATCTGTGTACGGACACGAATCGCACGTACGGTTTTTCCAAGAAACGGCTGAAACGTACACTGTTGAAAAAATTCCGTTACATCGAGAATCCGAAGCGGGTTGCGAAGGTCTGGCTTATCTGTGCCAAACAAAAGCATCGCCTGTTCATAGCTGAATACCGGATACGGCGCCTTTGTGATCTTGCTGCCGATAGGCGCAAATGTTTCAAATACGGCGCCCAGCACCTTCTCTCCAACGGCGAACACTTCCTCCTGCGAAGCAAAGCTCATCTCAAAATCGAGCTGGTAAAATTCTCCCGGCGAACGGTCTGCCCTTGCGTCCTCATCCCGAAAACACGGCGCAATCTGAAAATACTTATCAAATCCTGACACCATCAAAAGCTGCTTATACTGCTGCGGCGCCTGCGGCAATGCGTAAAATTTTCCTTTAAATTTCCTGGAAGGCACGATATAATCCCTGGCGCCTTCCGGTGAAGACGCGCACAAAATCGGCGTCTGGATCTCTAAAAATCCCATTTCCGTCATCTTCTGGCGCATAAACGCGATCACTTTTGACCGAAAGATCATGTTGTCCCTGACTTTTTTGTTTCTTAAATCCAAATACCGGTACTTTAACCGTACGTCTTCGCGCACTTCCCGGCTCGTTTGGATCTCAAACGGCAGGTTTTGGCAGGCATCGCCAAGCACCTTGACCTCCTGTGCTTCCAGCTCAATCGTCCCGGTAGGAATCTTTGGGTTGTAAGTGTCCGCGTCCCTTTTTTCCACTCTTCCTTTGATCGAAACCACCTGCTCCTTTCGTATGCCAGACAGCAGGCTGCTGTCACGGATTACGACCTGCATCACGGCATACATATCCCGGATATCCAAAAAAGACACGCCGCCATGATCCCGGATGTTTTCAACCCATCCTGCGATACGCAGTTCTTTGCCGATCATATCCTCACTCACCTGCTGCAATGTTCCATCCCTGTAAATGCTGCTCATATTTTCCACACTCCTTTTTTCTGATTCCGGAGTTTAAAAAAGCCCCGGAATACTGTTGTTGTATTCCGGGGCGAATAAGTCATAACAGCTTATCCGCGGTACCACCCGCATTGAGCATTGCGCTCCACTCTTTGTGCTTAACGCGCACAACGTGCCAGCCTACTTGCGCCGGATCACACCAATCGCACAAATCTCCCGCCCGCAGCATCTGCGTGGCTTTCACGGCGATCATGCCCTACGTGTCCGTGGTTCAGCTTGCCTGCTCCAGAGTGTTCCCTTTATTTCCTCTTCCAAACAGCGCTCTCAGTCGGCGGCGCCATATTCCTGTCGGTGTCTGAAAATAAGAGTCTCCTTCTACGCATTTTTATGTCTTTATTTTTTTGTTGTGACTTATCTTAACACAAGCACTTTTTAAATGCAAGCAATAAAACAAAAAATCTGCTTTTTATTATTTTCGAAACGATCTGCTGCCAAAAACCTAATATTTTAAACCTTATTTCCTATCTCTTTTTTCCGCTCCGATTTCTTCCGGCTCCATCTCTTCCGATTCGCTGTCTGCAAACGAAAATTTCTGCTCTGCCGCTTCGAGCAGCTCATACTTTGCCATCCGAAAGCAGTCCAGCATCACTGGTGAAAACGTACCGCACTCCCCGTCACGGATCATACGCGCCGCCTCATCCTCTGCATAAGCTTCTTTATAGACCCGTTTGCTTACAAGCGCGTCATAGACGTCGATAATCGACACGACCTGCGCCCAGATTGGAATTTCGTCCCCTTTCAGATGGTCTGGATATCCCCTGCCGTCATAGCGTTCATGGTGGTAGCGGCAGATATCATAGCAGTAGCGGTAAAATTCTGTCTCCTCCTGCTTAAACTGCTCTAGCAGCTCGCATCCGTATATCGTATGCTTTTTCATCTCCTCGAACTCTTCCGCCGTCAGCTTTCCTGGTTTTAGCAAAATACTGTCAGGAATCGCGACCTTGCCAAGGTCATGCAGCCCGGACGCATTTACGATCAGCCCGACCTGCTCCTTCGTAAGCTGGTACTGCGGATAAAACTTTCTGACATACTTTAGCATAATTTTTGTCAGATGCTTGACCCTTTGGATGTGCTCTCCCGATTCCAGGCTTCGAAACTCCACGACCGAGCTTAACGCGTTCACCAAAAACTCGTTGCTGCGTTCCAGCTTTTCCTTGCTTTCCCGCAGCTCTTTTGTCCGCTCCTCTAATTTTCTCTCAATGTCAATGCGGTGTGCAAACAGCTCGATAATATTCATCGAACGCCGCATCACGACCTTCGGCGCAAACGGTTTATAAATAATATCCGACACGCCGTATTCATAAGCTTTTTCATCCGTATCCGCCGTAGCCTCTCCCGTAATCATAATCACCGGAATCGCATCCATATACCCTTTGTCCGTCATAAAAGCCAGTACATCCAAACCGGATTTACCAGGCATCAGCAAGTCTAAAAATACAAGGACGATCGTTTCACAGTGCGCTTCGATCAGATCGATTGCCTGCGTTCCGTCGGACGCTTCTAAAATCTCATACTGCTCTTCAAAAATGACCTTTAATATTTCTCTGTTAATTTCCTGGTCATCCGCGATTAAAATGCTATTCCTCTCCATAACTGCCTTTCTCCTATGCTTCTTCGTCACGTTATTCCTCTTGCTTTATGATAACATATAACCAATCCGATGCTCAAGTGCTGACAGCAAAATTTTTTTACCGGTTGCTACAACAATCATTTTGTGATAAAGTTATGTGTATCAGACTTCCATATTCACAGCAAATTTGGGAAAGGATGCTTCTATGTATATTCATATTAACCGTCAAATACTTTTTTATGAAAAAACAGGCGAAGGACATCCGCTGCTCCTTCTGCATGGAAACGGCGAAGACCACACGATCTTTGACGCCCTGATCCCGCTGCTTGCCAGGACGCATACCGTTTACGCCATCGACAGCCGCGGGCATGGCGCAAGCAACCCGACTGAGGAATACAGCTATCCTGGTATGGCAGACGATATTGCGCAGCTTATCACCTCCCTAGAGATCCCGTCCCCGATCCTGTATGGCTTTAGCGACGGCGGCATTATCGGGCTGCTGCTCGCCCTGCACTATCCGGGACTGATTCAAAAGCTGATTATCAGCGGCGCAAACTTAAATCCGCACGGTATGAAAATGACCTTCCTGCACAAAATCAAGCAGCACTACAAAAAGAGCGACAGCCCACTAGACCGCATGATGCTCGAAGAGCCGGATATCGATCCTGACGCGCTTTCAAAGATCCAGATTCCGGTACTGGTGCTTGCAGGCGAGCACGATATTATCAAGCTGTCGCACACAAAGCTGATTGCCAAAAAGCTTGCCCATGCACAGCTTTCGATCGTCCCCGGCGAAGACCACGGAAGCTATATTATACACAGTGACAAACTGTACCCTTACATCCGCGACTTTATTTAGCTAATACAGCGCTGCGGAAATTACATTTAAGAAAGAACGAGGACTTTACGTTATGGAACATTTGATTCTTCCAAAAAGCTACCAGTCACAATTAAACCTGCACGATACGCAGATCGCGATCAAGACAGTCAAAGATTTTTTCCAAAACCTGCTGGCACTGACGCTGAACTTATCCCGCGTATCCGCGCCGCTGTTTGTCACACCCGAATCCGGGCTGAACGACAACCTAAACGGCGTGGAACGCCCGGTCTCCTTTGATATCCGCGAAATGGACGGCAAGGTTGCAGAGGTCGTGCATTCCCTTGCGAAATGGAAACGATTCGCCCTGCACAAATATGGTTTCCATGCAGGCGAAGGGCTCTACACCGATATGAACGCCATCCGCCGCGATGAAGAGACAGACAATATTCATTCGATTTTTGTAGACCAGTGGGACTGGGAAAAAGTCATTGACAAAGCAGACCGCACGATGGAATACCTGCAAAACACAGTAAAAATGGTCTATAAAGTATTGCGCAAAACCGAAAAATATATGGCTGTCCAGTATGACTATATCGAAGAAATACTGCCGCATGATATTTATTTTTTAACTACCCAGCAGTTAGAAGACAAATACCCTGATAAGACACCAAAAGAACGCGAATATCTGATTACAAAAGAAAAAGGCGCCGTCTGCCTGATGCAGATCGGCGACGTGCTTGCCGGAGGAGAACGCCACGACGGACGCGCGCCTGACTACGACGACTGGGCGTTAAACGCGGATATTTTAGTTTACTACCCGGTACTGGATATCGCACTGGAGCTGTCCAGCATGGGCATCCGTGTAGATGAAACATCGCTTGGCGCGCAGCTTGCCAAAGCAGGCTGCGAAGACCGTGCGGGACTGCCGTTCCAAAAAGCGATCTTAAACAAAGAGCTGCCATATACAATCGGCGGCGGCATCGGGCAGTCACGTATCTGCATGTTTTTCCTGCGCAAAGCACATATCGGGGAAGTCCAGTGCTCGATCTGGAATCCGCAGATGGCACAGGCATGTGCAGAGCATGGGATTTTGCTTCTCTAAGCCAAACAGGAGCTGTCAAAAAACATTTGTTTTCTGACAGCTCCTGTTTTTTCGCGTTATTTTAAATTTTCCGGTCCAAACCCAAATGGCAGCATTTCTTCCAATGTACGTTCGATCCACTTGTCTTTTCCATCGGCAAGCACGATTTTGAATGTCTTTGGATTGCAGAACTCCATCATTACCTGACGGCAGACACCGCACGGCGCGCACAGCACATCTGCCTCGTCTCCCTGCGGGCCGCCTACGATCGCGATTTTTTCAAATTCACGTTCCCCGTCATAGACTGCCTTGAAAAAAGCCGTACGCTCCGCACAGTTTGTAGGCCCGTATGCCGCGTTTTCAATATTGCAGCCGTGATAAAGCTTTCCATCCTTTGTCAGCAGCGCGGCGCCTACCTGAAATTTGGAATATGGCACATACGCATGTTCTCTTGCTTTTTTCGCTTCTATAATTAATTGCTCGTTTGTCATTTTTTCCTCCGATCTGATTGCTGTTATTGCCTGTTGCCCGTTACTGCCTGGTACAGCCACGTCCCGCCGTAATCACATGCTGCGGCAAGAAACGCGCCGAACACAAGCACTGGGGCAAGTATCATCCATTGTCCGCCTGCGGCAAACGTACTAAAACACCCGATAAACGTACCAGGGCAGTAGTCAAACAGTTCATATTTTGCAAGGATGCACATTACAAATGTAATGAGCGCGCACCAGACGCCCGCCGATCCAAGCGCAGGCATCCAGTCGCTTAACATAATAATCGCCACCGCGCACAAAACGCCTGCCAGATTGGTTGGAATCGCTTTCTTAAGTCCTGCCACACCATGCTTGCCGCTTGCAAAATATGCCGTACACCCTGCGAAACCTGCCCAGCTTGGCAGCCCTGCCGCTTCCGCTGCAAAAGACCAGATTCCGCAGAGCACTGCTGTCACAAGGCTAAGCGCAAATAAAGAACTCATCCTTTTCATCATTGTAAAATCCTAATACCCCGAACCATCGTCTGTATGTTTCATCAGTTTAATTAATCTGCTCGTTCCAAGCCGGTCTGCGCCGATGCGCAGAAATTCTTTTGCATCGTCTACCGACGCAATACCGCCTGCGGCTTTTACCTTGACCTCCTTGCCGACATGTGCCCGCATCAGCTCCACATCTGCAAACGTCGCGCCTGCGGTGGAAAATCCGGTAGAAGTCTTAATATACTCCGCCCCTGCTTTGGTTACGACTTCACACATCTTGATCTTTTCTTCTCCGGTCAAAAGGCAGGTCTCGATAATGACCTTTAAGATTTTCCCGCCGCATGCTTCATGGATCTGGCGGATCTCTTCTTCGATTTCGGCATATTTTTGATCCTTCACCCAGCCGATATTGATTACCATATCGATTTCCTGTGCGCCGTTTGCAATCGCATCCTTTGTTTCGAATACTTTTACCGCTGTTGTGCTGTAGCCGTTTGGAAAGCCAATGACCGTACAAATCGGCAGCCTGCCGTCCACATACTGCGCTGCCTGTTTGACATAAGCCGCCGGAATGCAGGCGGACGCCGCATGATACTCCATGCCGTCATCCAAAATCTGCTTAATTTCCTCCCAGGTAGCCGTCTGTGTCAAAAGCGTATGGTCTAACGCTTTTAAAATATCCTGATGATCCATATGTTTCCTCCCCTTTTGCTCTTATACCAACTGCTCCAAAATCGAGCTTCCAATCGTTCCCTCCGGCATCGGTACACCGAAATTATCCGCAATCGTAGCACCGATCACTGCAAATGTCTGTGTATCGCTAAGACGCCCGCTGCCTTTCATAGACGGCGAATACGCAAGAAACGGCACCTTTTCCCTCGTATGGTCTGTACCTGTATGCGTCGGGTCATTTCCGTG
Organism: Eubacteriaceae bacterium; assembly: GCA_910574915.1. GTDB lineage: Bacteria > Bacillota > Clostridia > Lachnospirales > Lachnospiraceae > Eubacterium_J. The sequence continues at coordinate 20,938 of CAJTCR010000031.1, read as the reverse complement.
GTCAGCCGTAATAATTAACAGGTCGTCTTCTTTTAACAGTTCTAAAAATTCACCGAGCTTGACGTCAAATTTTTCCAGCTCCTTTGCATATCCCGCAACGTCGCGGCGGTGCCCCCACAGGGCGTCAAAGTCCACCAGATTGACGAAACAAAGCCCTTGAAAATCTCTCTTTGCAATCTCAATCGTCTGTTCCATGCCATGTACGGAGCTTTTGGATTTGTTGGATTCGGTCAGGCCTTCCCCGTCAAAAATGTCGAAGATCTTTCCTACCGAAATCACATCCAGCCCGGCATCCTTTAATGCATCCAGCGCTGTTTTTCCATAAGGCTTTAACGCATAGTCATGACGGTTGCTCGTCCTTTGGAATTCCCCTTTTTTCTTGCCGACATACGGCCTTGCGATGACGCGCCCGACCTTCCATTCATCCTTCATCGTAATTTCCCTGGCGATCTCGCAGCAGCGGTACAATTCCTCGAGTCCAAACGTCTCTTCATTTCCACAGATCTGCAATACGGAATCCGCGGAAGTATAGACGATCATATGCCCGGTTGCAATCTCTTCTTCTGCAAGCTCATCCAGTATTTCCGTACCGCTTGCACTTTTGTTTCCGATAATCGTCCTGCCCGTCCTTTTCGAAAGCTCATCCAAAAGCTCCTTTGGAAATCCGGTCTCTGTAAACGTCTGAAACGGCGTTGTAATATGCAGCCCCATCATCTCCCAGTGGCCAGTCATCGTATCTTTGCCTGTACTTGCCTCATGCAGCTTCATAAAATAGCCCATCGGCTTTTCCACAGGCTCAGACTGCTTTAACGGATGCAGGTTTGCCATTCCAAGCTTTACGAGGTTTGGAATATGAAGCTGGTCAGCATTCTGGGAAATATGCCCCAGCGTATCCGTTCCTGCGTCCCCATAGGAAGACGCGTCATCCAACGCGCCTACTCCCAGGGAATCAATTACTATTGTAAATACTCGACGATATTTTTTTCCGTTCATATTTTACTGAACATCCTCCCTTACCAATCTTTTTAAAACAACGCTACAATCCCGACAATCGTTGCACTTAAGACACTGACTAACATACCGCCAAGCATTGCTTTAAATACAAGCCTTGACAATGTGCTCTTTTTTTCCGGGCAAAGCACTGCGATACCAGATACGCAGATCCCAAGGCTGCCCAAGTTTGCAAAGCCTGCAAGTGAAATAGAAGCGATCATGCCGGTTCTTGGATCAAGGTTTGCAATCTTGGTGCCCAAATCGCCAAATGCCACAAATTCGTTCATCATCATTTTCTGACCTAACAAAGCGCCTTCCAACAGTGCGTCCTGCACGTCCAGCCCAAGCAGGAAACCAAACGGTGCAAAGACATAGGAGAAAATTTTGGTCAGGCTTAAGTTGCCCATGCCCAGGATCATATTGACAAGCGCTACCAGGCCGATAATCGCTACAAGTGAAGCTGCGATGGAGATAACCATCTGCATACCGGTAGCCGCGCCTTCTGCGATCGCATCGATGACGTTGTTGTTGTTCCCTTTATTATCCATACTAACATCTTTTATAGATTTTGCAACCTCTTTTTCCGGCAAAACAATTTTAGATACCAAAATGCTTCCAATCGGAACCATAACGCTGGCGATTAATAAATATTCCATCGGAATGCCGCACGCATTGTATCCAGCCAAAATAGATACTTCCATACTGCCCATGCCGGATACTAAAATAACAAAAATCTCGCTGTCTGTCATATTTCCGATATATTTGCTTACTAAAACAGGGCTGCTCGTCTGTCCTAAAAACATATTCGCAACAGCGACAAAGCTCTCAACCTCTGTCGTGCCCATCAGCTTGCCGACCCCTCTTCCAAGCCATTTTACGACAAATCCGACAGCGCCGACATAATACAGCAGGTTAATTAACGCCGATACAAAGATAATGCCCCCTAACGACTGTACGACAAATACGCTGAATCTGGAGCCGTCCGCAAGGTCTCCAAATACAAATTCCAATCCATCCTTTCCGCAGTTCACAACAGCCGTGACCCCGTCAGATGCGATTGTAACGAGTTTCTGCCCAAGCGGAATTTTTACAATAATAATTGCAAGTACCGTCTGGACGAGAAGCGCCTTTATTACCAGTTTCCAATTCACGTTCTTCCGATCCCAGGACAACAGCCATAAAAGCCCCAAAATAACGACAATGCCTAACAGGCTCATTACAAGTTTCATTCTAAATTCCTCTCCCCAGTTCTTTATTTTTCTTTATCTGCCTTGATTAATCTGCGCAGTGCCCCTACCGCGGCTTTAATTGCGCTTTCTGTATCATGTACCATAGGATTATCCATTCCAAGCGCGTTTCTCTCCTGGTTGCCGACAACGAGGAAATTTGACCCGCAGCGCACACGCAGGTGAAGCGCCGCGATAAACAGTGCCGCGGATTCCATTTCCGAAGCCTTGCAGCCCATGCGCTTCCATGCTTCCCATTTGTTTAACAGCTCATAGCTGACCGGCATACGCTCTGGCTCATGCTGTCCGTAAAACGCATCCTTGCACTGTACGACGCCCATATGGTGCGGCAGCCCCAGCTCTTTACAAGACTCTTTAATCGCATTTGCCACTTCAAAATCCGCAACTGCCGGATATTCAATCGGCGCATACTCACGGCTCGTGCCTTCCATACGTACCGCGCCTGTTGCAATCACGATATCCCCGCCTTTGACATCCAGGTCAATCCCGCCGCATGTGCCTACGCGGATAAATGTATCCGCCCCGCAAAGCACCAGCTCTTCCATTGCAATCGATGCAGAAGGCCCGCCGATTCCGGTAGACGTCACGCTGACTTTTTCACCGTCCAGATATCCCGTATATGTAACATACTCTCTGCTGTCCGCCACAAGTTTTGCATCGTCGAAATGCTTCGCGATTTTTTCACTCCGTTTTGGATCACCCGGCAAAATCACATAGCGTCCTACATCACCTGGACGAATCTGTAAATGATACTGTAACCCTACTTCTCCTGAATAATTTTGCATAATCTATTCCTCCTTAATTTTTAAATTCTCCACTCATCATCCGAAAGGCGTTATCTTTCGTGTCCCCATTCGTCATCCGAAAGGACTTCCATCAAATTTTCCTTTAGACGGTTATACTGCTGCTGGCTGATCGTAATTACATTTCCCTCTTTCGTAATCAGCCCCTGCTCTTTTAGCTTCTTTACTGACCTCGTAATCGTCTTCACACTCAATCCCGTAAAGTCAGACAATTCCTGCCTGTCACTGCTGAGGCTTAAGACTCCGTGCTCCGCATACTTTTCATAACGGTTTGTAAACAGCATCGCCAGCCGGTTCGCGCCCTGCAAAAACAAAAACGCCCTGACGTCCCGTGCCTGCTCCAACATATATTCCCCCATTAATTTTGCCTCATATTTAAGGGAAATCACGTCTGTGCTCATCCATCTGGCAAACTGTGCTTTTGGAATCTTTACAACCGTACAGTCCGTAACAGTCTGCAACGACGTCGTATACCAGTCAATATCCATAATGATCTCCATACCGCCATGCGCATAGACCCTCGTAAACAGTATAAAGTCAAAGGATATCCCATAAATCCTGTGATCCGTCGCTTTAATCATTCCGTCACCAATAAAATAAACCATATCTACAGGCTCGCCTTCCCGTATAAAAGTAGTCCCTTTTTCCAGCTTTTCAATCATAAAGCTCTCTAAAACCCACAGCGGGGCATTCTTGAAATAAGCCTGAAACTGTTCCCGCCTTTTTGGATCGATCTCTTTTAAAAACGGCAGTGCTTCATCTAAATATACCTCTTTCATACGATTCTCCTGACACTCCTGTTCTATATTTTATACCCATAAAACGCTTATTTCATTCGTCAATGACACCTCCTTTGAGCATTGTGCTGAATTCTCGTATTTATTATGTGGAAATGATATATCTTTTGCATATGTTTTGCAAGGACATGTGTCCCTGTTTTTGTTATTTTTTCATAATTCCTTTCAAATTTTTCTTTATATCCCCCGATACTCCCTTAACCTGCGGTAAAATGTCGCCTGGCTCATGCCGCTTCTGGCAAGTGCTTCATGAATCGTAATCTCTTTATGCTCCCATTCCCCCACTATCAAAGGAAACTCATCCGGCACTGTAACCTCCGGCCTTCCAAACCGCACGCCCTTTGCTTTTGCGGCAGCAATCCCCTGCTCCTGGCGCTTTTTAATATTTTCCCGTTCCGACTCCGCGACAAATGACAATATTTGCAGCACCAGGTCTGCGATAAATGTGCCCATCAAATCTTTGCCGTTTCTCGTATCCAAAAGCGGCATATCGATCACGCAGATATCCACACCGATATCTTTTGTTAAAATCTGCCATTGTTTCAAAATTTCCGCATAATTGCGTCCCAGACGGTCAATACTCAGGATATAAAGCAGATCCCCTTTTTTCAGCTTTTGCACCATCCTCGTATACTGTGTACGCAAAAAATCCTTGCCCGACTGTTTATCCATATAGATGTTAGACGGCTTTACGCCCTTTTCCCGCATGGCGACCAACTGCCTGTCCTCGTTTTGGTCTGCGCTTGAAACCCTTACATAGCCAAACACAGACCCTGTTTCCTGCCGTATTTTCTTCTTCATCTTTTCGCCTCCGCTTACTGTTTTCTTTAGTAAATTCCCAATCCCCGGTTATTTCATACCGGCTCTTGTAACTAAAACTATATCCCCTATATGTATGGTATGAAAAGCAGCGGAAACATAAAAAGAGCTGCCAAAAAACAGCATTGTTCCTGCTATTTTCTGACAGCTCAATTTTCTTATTTTTTATTTTTCCAGCTTCCAGATCTCGTCATTGTACTGCTCGATTGTACGGTCAGCCGAGAAAAATCCAGCTTTGCTGATATTTACTAACATCTTCTTTGCCCATGCCTTACGGTCTTCATAGGCAAGGAGCGCCCTGTCTTTCGTTTCTACATAATCTTTAAAATCCGGGAATGTCATAAACCAGTCCTTATTTAACAGCTCATGATACAGCCGCTCCAGGTTTTCTTCACACCCGACCGCCTTAACTTCATCGCTGACAATAAAATCAACTGCTTTATGAATGTCCTCATCTTTTTCATAGTAATCCCTGGACACATAATCCGCCCTTGCATAGCGTTCAATCACCGTCTGGCTGGACTCGCCGAACGTAAAAATATTGTCCTCGCCGACCAGGTCTGCGATCTCTACATTTGCCCCGTCCTTCGTACCCAGAGTAACCGCGCCGTTTAGCATAAACTTCATATTGCCTGTGCCGGACGCCTCCTTGGATGCCAGCGAGATCTGCTCTGAAATATCACATGCAGGAATCAGCTTTTCCGCAAGCGTTACGTTATAGTTTTCCACCATAACGACCTTTAAATGCGGGCTTACCTGCGGATCGTTTTCAATCACCTCAGACAGGCATAAAATCAGATGGATAATGTCTTTTGCAATAATATACGCCGGAGCCGCCTTTGCGCCGAAAAATACGGTAATCGGGCGTACCGGCAGCTTTCCTGCCTTGATTTCAAAATATTTATGAATCACATACAGCGCGTTCATCTGCTGGCGCTTGTATTCATGCAGGCGCTTGATCTGGATGTCGTATACCGAATTCGGATCAATCTCGATATTCTGCGTATACTTTAAGTAATCCCGCAGCACCGCTTTTCTTTCGTCCTTAATCGCCAGCAGTTTTTGAAGCACCATATCGTCATTGACAAACCCGGCAAGCTTTTCAAGCTCCATTGCATCCTTTTTAAAGCCGTTCCCAATCAGCTCCTCAATCAAAGATGTAAGCTGCGGATTGCAGTATAACAGCCAGCGGCGGAACGTAATGCCGTTTGTCTTGTTGTTGAATTTTTCTGGATAGAGCTTGTAAAAATGGTTCAGCTCCGTCTCTTTTAATATCTGTGTATGCAGCGCAGCCACGCCGTTGACGCTGATGCCGTAATGGATATCGATATGCGCCATGCAGACACAGTTATCACCGTTAATCACCGCTACCGCAGGATCCTGGTACTTTTTGTTCACCCTGTTATTCAGCTCATAAATAATCGGCACAAGCTGCGGCACTGCCTGCTGCAAAAAGTGCATCGGCCATTTTTCCAATGCTTCCGCAAGGATCGTATGGTTCGTATAGGCACAGGTCTTCGATACGACGCCGATTGCTTCTTCGATTGTAAGCCCGCGTTCCATAAGCAGACGGATCAGCTCTGGAATCACCATCGTCGGATGCGTGTCATTAATCTGAACTACCGCATAGTCCGCAAGGTCATACAAGTTCGATCCTTTTGCCATACATTCATCCAAGATCAGCCTTGCCGCGTTGGACACCATAAAATACTGCTGGTAAACCCGAAGCAAGCGCCCGCTCTCATCACTGTCGTCAGGATATAAAAACAGCGTCAGGTTTTTTGCATACTTTGACTTGTCAAACGTAATGCCTTCCTCTACCAAAGACTCGTCCACCGATTCCACATCAAACAAGTGCAGCTTTGTCGTGCGGTTTTCATATCCTACGACATCGATGTCATACATTCTGGACTGTACCGCAAACCCGCCGAAATGGATTTTGTAAGTTTTATCTGTTTTTGTCAGCCAGGACTGCGGCGTGATCCAAGGATTTGGCTCCTCTTTTTGCAGGTTTTTGTCAAATACCTGACGAAACAGCCCCAGATGATAATTAAGCCCCACGCCGTCGCCGTTTAATCCAAGTGTCGCGATCGAATCTAAGAAACATGCGGCAAGCCGCCCAAGTCCGCCGTTTCCCAAAGAAGGCTCCAACTCGATCTCTTCAATGTCCGCCATTGATTTTCCACATTGTTCCAGTTCTTGTTTTACCTCATCATAGATGCCGAGGTTAATCAGGTTATTGGATAACAGCTTTCCGATTAAGAACTCAGCGGAAATATAATAAAGCTTTTTCTTTCCCTGGCTGCTTTCCTTCTCCTTTGCCCGCTCCTTGACATACTCTAATAGCGCTGTGTAAATTTCCTCATTCGTGCATTCGCTCATAAAACGCCCGAAACGTGATTTTACATATTCATTTGCTGTCATTGTCTGACTCCTCCCTGTTTTTATCCTGCTGCTTTTCCCGCGCAGCATCTGTTTCACTGCCCGATACGTGCTGCATATGCCAGATGTATTATATGTTAAAATATGGATCTTATTCTTGCAGTATCCTACGATAATATGATACAATTCTATCAATTATAGCGATACTACCAGGAGGGCAAGCCCATATGAACCTGTCAGAATATGAAAACTACCAGGAAAAGAAAACGCATTTTGACGCCTCCTTTCCATACAATACGTACCTTTGCTGCATCCCGCAGGATTTCCTGTCTGTGCCGCTGCACTGGCATCAGGAAATGGAGATTATTTATATCAAAAAAGGACACGGCACCGTATCGGTTGACCTGTCCTCTTTCGTTGTCAAAGAAGGCGATATTATCCTATTGGCACCAGGACAGCTACACGGCATTTCGCAGTACAAAACGAACCGGTTAGAATACGAAAATATCCTGTTTGACATAACGATGCTGCTATCGAAAAGCAACGACAGCAGCCTGGAATTTTTTGCGCCTTTGCAGCACTCCAACATTCTTTCCAAAAATATTTATACGCCAAAAGACCCGGCATACCCAGCGATTGCACGCTGCTTAGACCATGCCGACGAGATCTGCAAGACTTTTCCGCACGCATACCAGCTTATGATTAAAAGCTGCCTGTATGCGCTGTTTTATGAAATCTTTGCCAGCCAAAAAACGATGCCTGTATCCAAAGTGCCGTTTGCTTCACTGGAAAAATTAAAGATCATTCTCAAATACGTAGAAACCCATTTCCAGGAAAAAATCACAATCGAACAGATCGCAAGCTACTGTGACTACAGCCCGTCGCATTTTATGAAATATTTTAAAAATGCAATGGGAATGTCCTTTATTGCCTATTTAAACGACTACCGGCTGACAATGGCGGCAAGGCTTTTGCTTGCGTCTGATTCCACGATCCTGTCAATCTCGCAGGAAGTCGGCTTTGAAAACCTCTCGCACTTTAACCGGAGCTTTAAGAAAAAATTTTTGCAGACGCCGAGCGCTTACCGGGCTGCCTTTGTTTGATTACCTGCGCTTCTCTCCCAGAGCGAACAAATTTGAGTTGTTTTGGTATGTTTTTATTAGGAAGGGACGCTGGGAGAGAGGATGTGCCTCCCCTGGCTGCGTCAGTTCCAGAATGCCAAGAATCCCTAAGTATCCTGCTGGTACGCTGTGGCTGTGGACGGTCGCGCCACCTAGTTCGCTGCCTGCTGGCAGCTAAAGGTGCCGCTTGGCTGCGCCCCTGGTTGCCCCGCAGAATACCAAGGGATTCTAACCATTCTTCCAAAACCGCCGCCAGGGGAGGCACATCCTCTCTCCCGGCTGCTCTTCGTAAATGCTACGAGACAAGTTTGATATGGTTTGTTATGTTCGCTCTAGAGCGTGTTTGAAAAATGCTTTCCGTGAGATGTGCTTCACAGTTTGTGGAGAATTTATCCCAAATTTAGGAGTCATAGCGGGCTATGTTGACTAAATTTGGGATAAATTCTCTGCAAAGTGGGGAGTACAGATCGCGGGAATGATTTTTCAAACACGCTCTAGCAATTTTTCAATTTCTTCTTTGCTCAGCACCCCACACAGCGGTTTCCAGGCATCTATGTCCAGATCCTTGAGGCACATCGTGAGCTGCTCGTGCATGGAAACGTGAAAATGAGAAAACAGCCATTCCTTTGTCTGGTCTGGGAAACGCATATATTGAATCGACTGTACCCCGTCGATTACAAGCAGGCTTTCCAATAAGTCAACCTGGTTGGCAACCGCCATATTGCGCAGGATCGATACAACGTCCTGCGGCTCCATTCCTCCCCTGACCAAGGTAAGCCCTTTCCAAAGCATCGGAAAATCGGCGGTTTCGCTTTTATAATGTTCGATCTGCATCAGCCCTTTTCTTACAACATCCTGATTGATCTTTAAAATCATCCGAACAAGGCACATCTGTCTTGTTTGATTTTCTTTGCTTTCATCCCTTTTTAAACAGCTTTGCAGCGCAAGCATTGTTTCTGTCTGCATAAACACATCCGTCCTTTCTTATCACAGCGCAAAAAGAACCGCTATTCTCCCAGCCCGTCAGCAGTTGCCAGTATATACATGCTCCACGTACTTGCCTGCCACATTTGCCAGGCGGTACACCGTCTGCACGTCCACAGCCTGTACATCCTGCATCTGATACCGCGGGAAAAAGCGTGTCACATGCAGCGGAATCTTTTCGCCGATCCACCTTGCTTCTTCTTCCATCTGGGAGACATCGTCGTTTAGCTCTGGCACAATCAGCGTCGTCAGCTCCACATGGCAGTCTTGCGCCGCCCTTTGAATAAACGCCTTTACCGTCTCCAAATCTCCGCCCAGCCTGCGGTAGCCGTCTTCGTAAAAGCATTTCAGATCAATATTCATCGCGTCGATCAAAGGCAGCACCTCTTCGAGCACCTTTAGCGATGCAGAACCGTTTGTGACCAAAACCGTCTTCATGCCCGCCTGCTTTAAAAGCTTTGCGGTATCCCGCACATACTCCCATCCGATCAGCGGCTCATTATAAGTAAATGCCACTCCAATATTTCCGGCACACTTATATTCCAGCGCCTTTTTCACAAGCTGCTCTGGAGCCAGCTCAAATGCCCTCGCACGATCCTGGTATTCCATTGAAATCTCATAGTTTTGGCAAAACGGGCACTTTAAGTTGCACCCATAGCTGCCGGCTGACAAGATCATGCTGCCCGGATAAAACCTCCGCAGCGGCTTTTTCTCAATCGGGTCGAGCGCCAACGCCGTAACTTTGCCATAATTTTTACAGACGATCTTCCCGCCTTCGTTTTTCCGCGCGCCGCATCTTCCGTACTGCCCGTCTTTTAGCCTGCAATGGTGCATACATGTCTGGCAGATTGTTTCCATTTTGTTTATTCCTTTCTAAATATGCCGAACTACTTCAAACCGTTCCAGCGTCACCCCTTCTTCCATCTCACCAATCCCCGCCTTCTGCCTTGCAATCGCAACCTGCTCCTCAATCGTATCTACGCCTTCTAAATTCGGCAGCAGCAGCCCGCGCCGATATCCTTTGGTCACGACGACACCATAGCGCTTTACATCCAGTTCCTCCTCAGAATGAACCTGCTCCATACCGCCCAGCACGTCTACACTGATTACAAGCCTGTCTAATTCCTCTGGTGTAATCGGCGCAAATCTGGGATCTTTTACCGCCGCGCTGACTGCATTTTGAATAATCTCTTCTGCAATCGAATCCTGCACGGGCTGGATCGTCCCGATACAGCCGCGAAGCAGGAGCGCGCTTTTACTCTCTCCCCGGTTTTTGCCTTTGATTTTTATAGAAACAAAGACACCCGCCCTGTCCTGATACATTTCTTTTGGCAGGTTTTGTGGCACCCTGATCGTTCTGCCTGTCTGTACATATTCCTCAATCGTGCTGCGCGCAAGCTGCACATAAGGGTCTTCTTGCTTATTTTGTATTGCCATATAAAAAATCCTTTCTATTGTTTGTTATCGCTTCTGAATAAAATTCCACTCTGCCGTTCTTTTAACTTACATTAATAGAAAATCCTTCGTAGATTCCAACCGGAACAGCTTTCCCAAACGGATACTGCTTCATCGTCTCATTTTCAAATCCGTAGACGGTCACAATCTTTTCCTCTGGATCTACGATCCAATATTCGCGGACATTTGCAGTGCCATATTTCAGCATTTTCTTAATATAATCCCTCGGCTTGCTGCTAGGAGAAACAATTTCAATCACCCAGTCAGGAGCACCATGACAGCCTTTTTCATCCAGCTTTGAAAGATCACAGATCACCGACAAATCCGGCTCCAGATAATTTTTATTATCGTTCCCGTCCAAAAATACAGCAAATGGCGCAGGAATCACTTCGCATGTTCCATCCTTGCTTTTGATATAATTGTATATTTCATTGTTTAAATAATTCAAAATCCTCTGATGTGTAAAGCTTGGCGGAGCCATACTGTAAATCTGCCCGTCGATCAGCTCAGCCCGTTTTCCATCCGGCAATGCATAGATATCTTGCATCGTATACACTTTTTTTTCAGACTCTTTCATCATCTGCTTCACCTGCCACTTCATACGTGCAAATCCCATAACCAACGCCAAACGTCCCTTCATAAGAAAGCCGCTTCGCCTGCACCTTCCATCCTTCTAACGCCCCAGCCATCATCGTAAAAGAGCGGTGCCCGCACTCGCCTGCCTTCCCGCAAAAATCATCCGAAAACTGGAGCAGCTTTGCAAAATCCGCGCTTCCCATCACATCCATGACGCGCCTGTCATACGCAGGCCCTTCTTCCTGATATCCATACGGCCCGTCCGCCTTAAGCCTGTGTGACAGATCGCCGCTTGCGATCACTACCGTCTTTCTGTCCAGTTCTTCTGCCGCCGCCTTAATACACCGCCCAAGCTCATAATGGCTGCGCAGCGCCAGTCCCGACAGCCCGATCCGAACAAGCCGGTATTCCCGCCAATACTGATTCACAAAATATAGCGGCACCATCGTCCCATGATCGAACCGCGCATTCTGCTGTCCGTCTGTCCCCGCCGGAAGGCTTTTTTCGTCAGCAAGCCGGCACAGCTTCGCCACAAACTCCATATCATAAGATGCCTCAATCATTACCTGTCCTGCACGAAACTGCCCAAAATCCCCTCGCGCTGCCCTTCCCGGTGAAATGTGAAAATAGTCTGCATACATCACCTGGTGTGGTGAAATTACCACGATCGTCTGCGGCTGGTGTTCTGCGATCAAACGCGCTGCTTCATGGTATGCATCAATCGTCTTTTGTATCTTTTTTTCCTCTCCCCTGCCGACCTGCGGTATGATAAGCGGCGGGTGCGGGAGCATACATGCTGCTGAAATCGCCATTGGCGTCCCCCTCCTCCTATTGTGTGTGAAAACTTTGTTAATGCAGCTTAAAATCAGATAATTTATATTAGCATTTTTAGGTATGTTTGTCACTAAGGATTATTGCTTTTTTCACCCTAAAGCGAACAAATTTGGATTGCTTTGGTAAATTTTTACAGGAAGGGACGCTGGGAAAGAGAATGTGCCTCCCCTGGCTGCGTCAGTTCCAGAATGCTAAGAATCCCTAAGTATCCTGCTGTTACGTTGTGGCTACGGACGGTCGCGGCACATCCTCTCTCCCGGCTGCTTTTCGTAAATGCTACGAAACAAGCGCAATATGGTTTGGTTTGTCTACCATGAACAAAATCAAACATATGATAGAACAGATTCTAGGTTGTTTTACATGGAGAACCTGTACAAAATAGTTCCTTGGAAAACGCAAATCAAATAAATTCACTCTAGTACAGCGAACAAACCATAGCGGGCTCGTTTGGCAGCACTTGCGAAGAACAGCCGGAAGAGAGGATGGGTACACTCTGGCGGTGGCTTTGGAAGAATGGTTAGAATTGCTTGGTATTCTGCAAAACAACTAGGGGCGCAGCCAGCGGCACCGATAGCTTTCGGCGGGCAGCCGGAAGCGGACAAGGTGGCGCGACCGGACACAGCCACAACGTAGCAGCAGGATACCTAGCAATTCTTAACATTCTGGAACGGACGCCGCCAGAGTGTACCCATCCTCTCTCCTGGCGTCCCTTCTTGTAAAAGTTTACCAAAGTAACTCAAACTTGTTCGCTGTAGTACTAGTACTACATACGGGCAGAAATAGCGGGTGCTGTATTCACCGTTATTCCTGCAATGCTGTACTATTCAAAAACAATACAAGGTATTTTAAATCCCAACCATTTTTCGAATCGCTCTCATATTTTTAGTTCCGGCAAGCATTGTTCAACTCTTGAATAACAACTCGGAAAACTACTTTCTAGGCGAACACCTGATGCCGTAGTGCTTGTTATGCGATACCGCATAGTTCTTATCCCAAGATAATGCTCATGTACGGTAAAGAAGCAAGCAACCGAACACAAGAGATAGACCGCCAGCACCACACTATTCCAAACCAAAGACCAAAAGACTGGCATTGTGAAGATGTGCATAATAGGCTATGGAATTATGGATAACTCTATTCACAGCATATAGAAAAGCTAAAGTGCAGATTTCCCACTTCTTGCAAACAGAGTTACCCACAATTCCATAAGATAATTTCAAAATTACAATTATGTGTGATTGCGAATAGCCACTTGATTTTCATCGAAAATAGTGGTATTTTCTATGTGACCAGATTTTAAGTTTTTGGTCACATAGAAAAGGAGGTATATATGTCGCCAGTTTTTCCATTGAAACAAAGACAACAAATACATACTGAATTACTGAAAGCCGGAATTGAACTGATATGTGAAAAAGGTGTACGGAAATGGACTATTGATGAAGTGACTCAACGTGTGCAAATAGGCAAAGGAACTTTTTATCATTTTTTTGCTTCAAAAGAGCTGTTTGTGTATGAAACAATTATGTTTAGCAAAGAAGTTGTTTTTAAAAAAATAAATGAAACAGTAGAGAAATATGGAGCGTTAAACCGTCAAGCAATAAATGAACTTCTTTCTCATTTTTCTTTGTTAGGACAAAATAACATTATAAGTTCCTTGTCAATGGAAGATGAAATATGGCTTTCAAAAAAACTTCCACCAGAGTACATTTTAGACCTACCTAAAGAAGAAAAAATTGTAGATTTACTTTTTCAAAATATGAAAGATATTCGGAGTGACATTCATTCCCATGTTGTAGCCAATATGATAAAAATAATGGCAATAACAGTAGAGAACCGCAATTTTCTACACGAAGATGCGATAGCTGAGAACATGAATATTTTGAAAGATTCACTTTTAGATTATTTATTTGGGAGGGAATGAGTATGTGTGAGGTTAATGAAATGATTTTATTTATTCAGTGTGCGGTGTGCTGTTTGCTTTTTACATTAGCAATTCTACCAGCACAATATAAAGACCCTATCAATATGATTATGTCTTATCCGCCTAAGATTAGACAAAGAGTGGAAGAATTGCCACAATACAAAGGAATGATTAAGCAAAGAGAAAAAGTTCATATAGGTAAAAAAATATTGGGATTAATATTTTTTGTCATTGTTTTATCCAGCGTTGCCTATTTATCTGGATGTAAGAGTTTTAACACAACCTTTATTCATGTATTTATCATATTTTTCATTGTGAATATCTATGATTTGATTGTTTTAGATTGGGGGATTTTCTGTCATAGTAAGAAGTTGAGAATATCTGGCACAGAAGATATGGAAAAAGAATATAAAGATTATATGTTCCATGTGAGAGGTGCTTGTATTGGAATTGTTTTGGGGTTAATAGTAGCATTGCTATCGGGATGTATAGTACACTTTTGTTTATCATACAATAATTAGGTTATTGTCCAAAAGAAAGGCTGAACCAAACAAATAGCAAAAACAGCCGAGCCAAATAGGCTGTTTTTAGGTATTGCCAGGATGGTAGGCGGTTAGCCCTCTTCGGAGGGACTGTGACCCTCTGTTTACATAGAAACCCGTTTGGGAATCTTGGAAAGGAGGGCTGAGCCATATGGGTATTTTAGATTTTATTGCAGTGTTAAGTTTTGGCTTGACTTGCTTCGGTATAGGATATTCTATTGGTAAAGATAATAATAAGACACAAAAATAACCGCCCAGACCCTGAGAAAGCTGGCGGTTATTTTGCCAAATAATTTAACGGGCTAACCGTCTATCGGTAGCACCTTTTTTATAATATATCATAGCTGGCTTGTGATGTAAATAGGCTTTGGGGATTTCTCGCATTTCGTTATAAGAACTTAACTTTTTTGGAGGAATCCTTCATGCCCAGGCATCTTGCTCATCCCAGCAAATACTCCGCCATCACCATATTGCTGACATCTATCCCCAACTCCGACAGGCAATAACCATCCGCTGTTTTTAAAATCAAACCTTGCTTTAACTGTCGCTCAAGCACTTCGCCATAAACATCTTCCATCTTTTGCGAAAACTGCCTGTAAAAATTTTCTGCCGACACGCCGCGCATCATACGAAGCCCCAGAAACAGAAATTCTTCCATCTGTGCCTGTTTGCTTAACGTTTCTTTACAATCATGATCCACTGCCGCACCTGCACCCTGACATGCAAAATCCAGACTTAAATACGTTTCCAAATCCCTTGTATTTGAAAACCGTACATTTTTTATCAAAGATGCTGCGCCAAGCCCCAGCCCCAGATAATCATTTCTTGTCCAATAGCTGGTATTATGCCGGCATTCGTAACCGTCCAACGCATAATTCGAGATTTCATATCTGTGATATCCTGCGGCTTTTAGTAGTTCTTTTGTACGTGCATACATTGTCCGCTCTTCGTCTTCTGATGGGAGCAGGCTTTGCGGCTTCCCCTTTTCCCTAAGCAGCTCCGCCTGCCTGTAGCGGTCAAAAAACGGTGTTCCTTCTTCCAATATCAGGCTGTATGCAGAAATATGCTCCGGCGCAAGTGCCAGCACTTTTCTCAGCGTCTGCTCGTAAGTGCTGATTTTCTGACCAGGAATTGCAGATATAATATCTACATTTATATTTTCAAATCCAAGGCTGCGTGCCAGCTTATAATTCGATGCAAACTGTTCAAACGTATGCACCCGCCCAAGGAGCCGCAGCTCCTTTTCGTCCGCGGACTGCAAGCCGATGCTTAAGCGGTTGACACCAGACTGCCTGTATGCCTGCAATTTTTCCGCATCCAAAGTTCCCGGATTGCATTCCACGGTAATTTCTGCATCCGGCAAAATGAAAAAGCTGTCCCTTAACTGCAAAAACAGAGCCTGCATCTGCTGCGGCAAAAGGACGGACGGCGTTCCGCCGCCGATAAATACAGTAGCAATGGGAATATTGCCGTATGTTTCCGCGGCTGCCCGGATTTCTTTTATAAGCTGTTCTATATAGGCCTGGCACGTCATAGCCGTTGCCGCTACAGACAAAAAATCACAGTATCCGCACTTTTTCACACAAAATGGAATATGAAGATAGATTCCCATTCCTCTATGAAAACTACTCATAACCGCCGATCAGTCCTCATCCAGCTTCAGCACACTCATAAACGCTTCCTGCGGGATCTCTACGCTGCCGATCTGACGCATCCGCTTTTTGCCTTCCTTCTGCTTTTCCAGCAGCTTTTTCTTTCGGGTTATATCACCGCCGTAGCATTTTGCAAGCACGTCCTTGCGCATCGCGCGCACGGTTTCCCTGGCAATGACACGGCTGCCGACGGCTGCCTGGATCGGGATTTCAAACAGGTGCCTTGGAATCTCTTCTTTTAAGCGCTCGCACATCCTGCGCCCGCGCTCATACGCCGTCCCTGAAAATACGATAAAGGACAAGGCATCGACTTCTTCTTTGTTAATCAGGATATCCAGCTTGACCAGATCGGACTTTTGGTATCCTTTCATCTCGTAGTCAAACGAGGCGTATCCGCGTGATCGTGATTTTAAGGCGTCGAAAAAATCGTAAATAATCTCGTTCAGCGGTATCGTATATTTTAAGCGCGCCCTGGTTTCTTCTAGGTATTCCATACTGATATAGATTCCTCTGCGCTGCTGGCACAGGTCCATAATCTGACCGATATACTCGCTGGATACCATAATCTCCGCATCCACGACAGGCTCCTCCATATAGTCGATCTCCGCAGGCTCCGGCAGGTTCGACGGGTTCGTCAGCTCAAGCATCGTGCCGTCTGTCTTATAAACCCGGTAAACAACGCCCGGCGCCGTCGTTACTAAATCCAGATGAAATTCTCTCTCTAAGCGTTCCTGTATAATTTCCAAATGCAGCAGGCCCAAAAATCCGCAGCGGAATCCAAAGCCTAGCGCAACGGAAGTCTCTGCCTCAAACTGCAAAGCGGCATCATTTAACTGAAGCTTTTCCAACGCATCCCGTAGATCCGGGTATTTTGTACTGTCGGCAGGATACAGCCCACAGTATACCATCGGATTGACCTTTTTATAGCCCGGCAGCGGCTGTGCGCATGGAAAGTCGGCATTTGTAATCGTATCGCCGACACGGGTATCCTTGACGTTTTTTAAGCTCGCCGTCAGATAGCCGACCATGCCGGCGCATAATTCCTCACATGGCACAAACTGCCCTGCGCCAAAGTAACCGACCTCTACGACCTCCGCCTGCGCGCCCGTTGCCATCATTTTAATTTTTGTCCCCGGCTTTACCATTCCTTCCTTAATCCGGCAAAATACAATCACGCCTTTATAAGAATCATACTTGGAGTCAAAGATCAGCGCCTGTAACGGCGCGTCCGCGTTTCCTACCGGAGCAGGGATTTTTTCGACAATCGCTTCTAATACCTGCTCGATATTGATCCCGGTTTTTGCGGAAATCAAAGGCGCATCTGAAGCATCCAGCCCGATAATGTCCTCGATTTCCTCCTTGACACGTTCCGGTTCCGCACTCGGTAAGTCTATTTTATTGATGACCGGAAATACTTCCAGGTCATGGTCTAACGCCAGATATACATTTGCAAGCGTCTGCGCTTCAATACCCTGCGCCGCGTCCACGACTAATACGGCACCGTCGCACGCCGCAAGGCTTCTGGACACCTCATACGTAAAATCCACATGGCCCGGCGTATCGATCAGGTTAAAAATATATTCCTCTCCGTCGTCTGCCTTGTATATAATGCGGACTGCCTGTGACTTAATCGTAATCCCGCGCTCCCGCTCCAGATCCATATTGTCAAGCACCTGCGCCTGCATCTCCCGCTGCGTCAGCAGCCCGGTCTTTTCGATAATCCGGTCTGCCAGTGTTGATTTTCCATGATCGATATGCGCCACGATACAAAAATTTCTGATTTTGCTCTGGTCGACTGCCATAATTTCCTCCATTTATCTCATCGTTTCATAACTTTTCCCACACTCTGGGCATGTCTGCTGATCGTTTAAGACACACCCGCACCGGCTGCAAACGGCTGCCTCGCTGTCCTGCATGGCAATGCCTGCTAGAGAGCCTGATGCTCTGCGCTTTTGCAGATACCGGACAAATTTGCCAAGCAGCTCTGCCCATGCCTGCAGCTCCTCTTCTCCCACCGCGTACGGCAGCTTATGCTTGACCCCGTTTCGTTCCTCTGCCACAAGCGCCCGGTTTTTTAACAAGCCCGACGTCACGCGCACAGACTGGATCTGCGTAACTGGTATCCGGTATCCGTTCATCCGCGTACTGTAAAACAAATGCTCTGCGGTCAAAAGCATCCCGTCCCTGCCATTAGATTCCTTGGACACATCGACCATAAAAACCGGATGCTCAAACCGTCCCCGCTTTTGCGCGTAAGAGGCAGCCGCACTGTCGATCATCCTTGTTTCTTCCGGCGTGGCTGTCTTTTTCATTATTTTTTCCGCCGGATAAAAATAGTGCCTTGGATTTTTCTTTATAACGCTTTCCATTGTTTTTTGAAAGACGCGTACAAGCATTGCGCATTCCGCCATGCTGATCTCTTCTAAGCGTCTGGCAATCACAGCAAGCGCGTTTTCACGCAGGTTGGGCAAAAAGCTCTCCTGTTCAATCATTGCATAGACCGAAGCCGCCGTTTCTAAATCCATTGACGAGACATTGGTCAACATGCTTTTCAGCCGTTCCTCGTCTAATTCACTCACCCAGTCTAAAATACGCTCGATATAAGGCGCCGCATTTTCTCTGGCAAAGCCCTGTTCTTCAATACGGCGCAAAAGAGACATATAGCCTTTGCGGTCGTTTTTTTCCGCCTGCATCAGCATATTGCTGATCTCCTTAATCTCCAGCGTTTCACGCATTTTCCTGAGCATTTCTTTGTAAGGCCCAAGGTCAATGCCTTCGTATGGGGCAAGCTTTTCCATCAGCTCCTGGTATTCGCTGCGTTCCACATGCTTTGGCACCTGCTCCATAATGTTTTTGACTTCCTCAATACCATACTGTACAAGCAGGTCGTTCAGCCGTTCCAAAAGATCCTTTTTAGTCTTGTCAAACAGCTCTTCTTCCTGGACTTTTCTTATTTCCTTTTGGATAAACGCATAGCTGCGGTTTGCATCGTCGCTTATCGCCAAGTCAAGCCCATGCATTTTCAACTGATATTCATAGTCCTGGATCGGAAAAATAAGCATCGCTTTTTCTTTTTCAAGCAGCAGGCTGTCATTTTTAATATCCCGTACAAGCGTCTTTTTCTGCAAATCAGACAGGCGGTCGAGCACGCCGATCCTGGCATGGTATTTTGCAATCCGATCCTGCACGGCTTGATTGTCCCTTGCCGCAGTATCCAAAGCCGGCGCCGCACCAGCCTTTGCCTGCGATTCTGTAGCTGACGCCTCCGCGATTTTTTTACCGCCGCCCGCGCCAGCCGCTGCAAGCTGGTTTTCATAATCCTCAATCGGAAAATACAGCTCCTGTTTTTCCGTATCATTCAACAGGCTGTCATTTCTGATATCCCGCAGCAGATCTTTTCGCTGTAGCTCTGACAGACGGTCTAACACGCCGATTCTGGCGTGGTACTTTTCGATCCGTTCGGCTGCCGCCTCATCATTTCTGCCCTGCGTCCCCGCAGCTTCCTCTTCCTTCATTGCCGCAAGCTGGTTTTCATAATCCTCAATCGGAAAATACAGCTCTTGTTTTTCCGCATCGTTTAACAGCTTGTCGTTCCTGATATCTCTTGCCAGTGTCTTTCTTTGCAGCTCGGACAAACGGTCAAGCACGCCGATTCTTAAATGGTATTTTTCGATCCGCTGCTCTACCGCTTTCTGGTCTCTTGCCGCCCCCTGGGACGACGTATCTTCAAAAAGTATTTCGGACAGATGCAGTACCGGCTCCTGTGCTTCGATATTCAGATTTTCCTTTGCTTCTTTTTCATACGCAAGCACTGTCTCTACGACATCTTCGTATGTAACCGGCATTCCCGCCTTTAAAAACTGCATACGGTCTTTGGTAAACTCCACTTCGATCTGATAAATACGCAAAATATCTCCAAAGATCTGGTGCAGTGATTCGATCTCCTGCTCCACACGTACCCCTTTTAACGTTCCCCATTTTTCAAAGGCATATACCGCCATCGTAATCAGATCTTCGATCCCTCTGTAATCAGAGATTTCTAGTTCTTCCCCCTCATCACCCAGCATCTCTGTCAGCCTTACTTCCGTCTGCTGAATATCAAAGTGAAAAATCAGGGAGCGTATAAACCCTTCCAGAATCAGGCGGTCGCCCATAATGACAAACTGCCCCTTCCATACGACCTGTACATCCATTTCCTGAATCAGCCTGTTAAAGACCTTTATCTGTTCCTGATTCGCATTTAAGACCAGCATTTTTTTCTCCTTATTTTCTTAAGCTTTACAACAAGTCCAAATTTATTGTACTCTAAATATATGGCGAAATCAACTGTTATTCCTCGAATTTAAAAAAGTGCAAAGCCTTGCTTTCTAAGACTTTGCACTTTCTAAATCGTGGCTGCTATGCTTTTATTCTGTCAATCTCTGCAAGATTTACACCCAAGCTTGACAACGTAACTTTTAATTCAATATATCTTTTATGCATTGAATCATACGTTTCAGGATTCGTTTCTTTTATTGGAATCATCCAATCCTGCAACCTGGAAAATTCTATCACATAATCTTTTATAATATCTGCTGCGCTTGGCATACACAATCACCTGTCTTTCTTTCATTCTATACAGATAACTACAATTTCATCATAGCAGATTATGCAGAAGGTGTAAAGCCTTTTTATATCGCTACAGAGATTTCGCTTTTAGTATTTATATTTATTCAATTATAGATTTTTAAAGAATAGGGATAAAAAGAAGAATGCCTTTTGAGTCAATCGTACAAAAAATATATTTTCTGTATCATAGAATCAAAAAAACAG
>CAJTCR010000030.1 GCA_910574915.1 Eubacteriaceae bacterium | reverse complement strand
AATTAAGCGGAGACGGCGAGTTTACAAAACGGTGCAGTTTCTGGCTGGAACGGTGGTGCGCAAGCGGGCATGTATTTTTGACTACTTCCTGTACCCATGCGACAGAAATGGCGGCAATCCTTGCAGGCATCCAGCCGGGGGACGAGGTGATCCTGCCTTCGTATACGTTTGTGTCCACAGCCGATGCCTTTGTCTTACGCGGGGCAAAAGTGAAATTCGTGGATATCCGCCCGGATACAATGAATATGGATGAAAATAAGATCGAAGATGCGGTGACGGAAAAGACAAAGGCAATTATCCCAGTGCACTATGCAGGCGTTGGATGTGAAATGGATGCCATTATGGAGGTTGCAAAGAGGCATTCCCTGCTTGTAATTGAGGATGCGGCACAAGGGGTTATGAGCACCTATAAAGGGCGGGCGCTCGGCGCAATCGGGGATTATGGATGCTATAGTTTCCACGAGACAAAAAATTACAGCATGGGGGAAGGCGGGGCGATCGTTGTAAAAGACGCCAGCAAGGTGGAGCTGGCAGAAATTATCCGTGAAAAAGGGACGAACCGGAGCAAGTTTTTCCGCGGGCAGGTGGATAAATATACATGGGTGGAGGCTGGGTCTTCTTATTTGCCAAGTGAATTAAATGCAGCTTATTTGTGGGCACAGTTGGAAAAGGCACAGGAGATTTATAACCGCCGTATGCATATATGGAACTTGTATAAAGAGGGGCTGGCCAGCCTGGAAGCCGCAGGGAAGGTCAGCCTGCCATATATTCCAAAAGAATGCAGCCATAACGCGCATATGTTTTACATAAAAGCAAAGGATTTAAAAGAGCGGACAAGCCTGATTTCCTTTATGAAGGCAAGGGGGATCAGCACCGTGTTCCACTATGTGCCGCTGCATACGGCGCCAGCAGGGAAAAAGTATGGGGAGTTTGTCGGTGAGGATAGGTTTACGACCAAAGAAAGCGAACGGCTGGTAAGGCTCCCGCTGTTTTATGGCATGAAAGAGGTCGATGCGGAGCGGGTGATTAGCGGGATAATGGAATTTTATAAATAATACATAAGGAAAGAGGAATTACGCGTTATGTCAAAAATTATGGATATTAAAAATAAATTACACCAGGAGTTTGTAGTAGACAAAGTAAAAAACACTGACTGGGAGTCTGGCTCATCTGCCCCGCTTGTGGTCGAATTTGACACCACAGAGGTGTGTAACCTCGCGTGCCCTGGATGTATCAGCGAGGACTTGGTCTGCAATAAAACTTCCTTTTCAAAGGAGAGGCTTCTTGGGCTGGCAGAGGAAATGTATGAAGCTGGGGTTAAGGCTGTCATCCTGATTGGGGGAGGCGAACCGCTGGCGCATCCTGCTGTTGGGGAATTTATGGAATACTTAGGCAGCCATGATGTCAGTATCGGCATTACGACTAATGGGAGTTTTATTGACCGTTACCAGGATACCATTGCCGAGTATTCAGACTGGACCAGGGTTTCGGTAGATGCTGCCACAGAGGAGACGTTTCACAGGCTGCGCCCATCGAAATCAGGGGAAAGTGAATTTGCACATGTGATTGGCAATATGAAAAGCCTTGCAAAAGTAAAGAAAGGGAAGATGGGATTTTCCTTTCTAATCCGAACACAGGCAGATGGGTTTGGCATTGCGTCTAATATCGATGAGATATTTGAAGCAGCGAAGCTTGCAAGGGAAATCGGCTGTGATTATTTTGAAGTAAAGCCGAGCTATAATTATGCAGGCGGGCAAGACCATGCTTTGGTAAGGCATGAGAAAGAAGATATGGAAAAAGCGCGTCAGGAGATTGAGAAGCTTGATAGGCTGGAAACAGACCAGTTTTCCATTATAAAGGCGATCAACCTGGCAGATTCCCTGGCGTGTGTGGACAGAAGGCAGGAAAAGGCGTATACAAGGTGCCCAATTTCTGAGCTGCGCACGCTCGTTAGCCCGTCAGGGGTATATATTTGCCCTTATTGGAGGGGGAAGGAAGCATATAAGATTGGAAATGTACATGACATGAGCTTTCAGGAAATGTGGGAGAGTCAGAGGCGAAAAGACGTGATGGCGTATACAGATCCGCATCTGAAATGCAAGTTCCATTGCCTGCGTCACGATTCTAATATCGAGCTTTTGCGGATGGTGCAGGCAATGGAAGGCAGCATAGAAAAGGTCAAGGAGTACGACAGGTTCATTTAGAGGAGGATTGGCATGGACATCAAAGAAATATTTAAAAATATGCATGTAGAGACAAGGGCGTTTATCAATGGGGCATATGTGGAAAGCCAAAGCGGTGAAAAAATTGTAAAATGCAGTTCATTTGATGGGATGGCATTGCCGGAAATTACTGCCTGCGGGAAACCAGAAGTAGAAAAAGCAGTGTTGTGTGCAAAGGCTGCCTATGAGGCAGGTGTGTGGAGGAACTTGCCACCAGGGCAAAAGAAGGAAGTGCTGCTTGATTTGGCGAAACTGATGGAGGAAAACAGGCAGGAGCTGGCTGTTTTGGATACCGTGGAAACGAGCCGGGCATATAAAAACTACTATGAGGATTCGATTCCAAAGGCAATTCAGGCAGTTCGCTATTTTGCAGAAGCTGTGGATAAAATTTATGACTGTGCGGTTCCGCCAAGGGAACACGCATTTGCAACGGTTACAAGGTGCCCTTTGGGAGTGGTTGGGATTATTACGCCTTGGAATGACCCGATGGTAGTTGCGGCATGGAAGTTTGCGCCAGCACTGCTTATGGGCAATTCTGTCATCCTAAAGCCTGCGGAACAGTCCTCACTGTCCATGATAAAAACAGCCATGCTTGCATTAGAGGCAGGGATTCCAAACGGGGTGTTCCAAGTCCTTCCAGGCTATGGGGAACAGACAGGAAGGGAACTGGCACTTCATAAGGACGTCAGGGGAATCTTTTTTACAGGCTCTTCAGAAACAGGAAAAAAGGTCATGCAGTATGCCGGCATGTCTAATTTAAAAAAGGTAGGGCTGGAATGCGGCGGAAAAAGCCCATTCCTAGTATCCCAGAACTGTAAAGACCTGAAAAAAGCCGCAAGTGTGCTTGCAGAGAATGTATTTTATAACCAGGGGCAGATTTGTTCCGCACCGACCCGTGCCATTGTAGATCGTAAAATAAAGGGCGTGTTTTTGCAGTACTTAAAAGAAGAGGCAAAACGGTTTGTGCCTGGCAGCCCTTATGATGTACATAACAATGTTGGGTGTGTCGTAAGCAGGGAGCAGTATGAAAAAATTAATGCATGGATAGCCGCAGCAAAGGAAGATGGTGCAGAGGTTTTCCAAACGGAAGGGCGAACGGATGGGATGATGTCGGGTGCCTGCTGCATACAGCCGGCTGTGATTACAGGCATACCCAATGATGCCAAGGTTGCACAAAATGAAATATTTGGGCCGGTTGTAGTGCTGCTGGAGTCAGGCTGCTTTGAAGAGTCGGTACAACTGGCGAATGCCACCTGCTATGGGCTTGCGGGGGCAGTTTTTACCGATGACATGAATGAAGCTTATTATGCGGCGCAGCATATGGAAGCCGGTATTGTGCACATCAACTGTTATGGAGAGGATGATAATACCGTTCCATTTGGCGGGTTTCGGGAATCTGGCATAGGAAAAGACAAGTCCTTATGGGCATTTGATGAATACAGCGAGCAGAAAACAGTATGGATGAAGCTGGATGGCCTGGGAGGATGTGCAAGATGAAAAAAATGCTTGTTTTAAATGGCAGCCATTCGGAAATACCGCTTATCTTAGAGGCAAAAAAATTAGGGTATTATGTCATCACAACTGGAAATAACAAGGAGCTGGTCGGGCATACTTATGCAGATGCATATAGGTATGGCGACTATTCAGACAAGGAGAAGATGCTACAGGTTGCAGCTAAGGAAGAAGTGGATGCAGTCTGTGCCTGTGCAAACGATTTTGGGGCGATTTCTGCCGCATATGTGGCAGAAAAATTAAATCTTCCAGGACATGATTCCTTTGAGACAGCAAGGCTGCTGCACCAAAAGGATAGGTTCAAACGCTTTGCGAAGGAACATGGGATACAGACACCGTTGGCAGACAGCTATGAGTCATTGGAAGAAGCTGTAGGCAAAAAAGCATCTTATACTTATCCAGTCATTGTAAAGCCCGTAGACCTTACGGGAGGGAAGGGCGTTTTACGGGCAGATGACGAGGCTGGTTATACGTATGCGCTTAGGAAAGCGTTTGCCGCGTCAAGAAAAGGGAAGGTTGTTGTAGAAAAGTTTATTACAGGCACTTACCACAGTTTTAGCACATTTTTGCTTAGGAGGAAGGTAGTTGCGTATTTTAGCGACAATGAATATGCATTCAGTAATCCTTATGCGGTTGCAACTTCAGGAGGGCCTGCCAGCAATGTTGACAAGGTGCGGGATTTGCTGGTTTGCCAGGCTGAAACAGTGGCAGAAAAGCTGCGGCTTGTAGATGGGGTTTTCCATATGCAGTATGTTATGGACGGTTCATATATTCCTTATATTATAGATATCGCAAGGCGCTGTTCCGGGGATTTGTACCCAGAGCCAGTGGAACATGCAACAGGCATTCCCTGGGCAAAGTGGATAGTAATGGCTGAGGCTGGGTTTGGTGCATCCAGTTTTGTGGAACGAGGAGAACAGAAAAAATATTGCGGCAGGCACTGCATTATGGCTAAAAAGAATGGAACCGTAAGGGATGTCTGTATTGCAGAAGAATTAAAGGACAACTTATATAAAAGCGTACAATGGTGGAAAAAAGGGGATGCTGTGCAGGATTTTAAAACAGATAAGCTTGGTATCCTTTTTATGGAGTTTGCATCGGAAAAAGAAATGCTGGACAAGTTGTCCAGGATTTCCAGCTTAGTCCAAGTAATTTATGATGTGCCGGAGTGGGAGGAAAAATCAGGACGGAAAAAGGAATGATAATATGGAGCAATTACTCAGTTTTGTAATCCCTTGCTATAGAAGCGAGCACACAATCAGGAAAGTAGTCGGTGAAATTGCAGAAACGGTGGCAGAAAGGCCGCAGTTTGCATACGAGATTATCCTGGTGAATGATTGTTCGCCTGACCAGGTATATGAGGAAATGAAGCTTCTGGCTGAAAAGGACCAGAGGATTAAGGTAGTCAACCTTGCGAAAAACATGGGAAAACATGCTGCGGTTTTGGCAGGCTACGCGTACGTGAAGGGGCGGTACATAGTTAACTTAGACGATGACTTCCAAAGCCCGGTTTGTGAATTGTGGAAGCTTTTGGAGCCAGTAGTAAATGACAGTTGTGATTATGCAACGGCAAGCTATTATAAAAAACAGCAGTCAGCCTTTAAAAATTTTGGCAGCAATATCAACCTGCATATGTCGGAGGTGTTGCTGGAAAAGCCGAAAGGGCTGCGGTTTGAGAATTTTAGCGTGATGAAACGGTTTGTTTGTGATGAAATCGTAAATTATAAAAATCCCTATCCTTACCTGGAAGGGCTGGTGTTACGCGTTACGCAAAGGGTGGTAGCAGTGCCGATGGAGCAAAGGCCGCGTGGGGATGCTATGGGTACTGGCTTTACTTTTCGAAAATCCTTTGCCTTATTGCTGAATGGGCTGACAGCATTTTCCATAAAGCCCCTGCGCTTCGCGACGCTGGCTGGATTTTTATTTTCCGCCGCTGGGTTTCTATGGGGTGTTTATACGATTGTCCATAAACTGCAAAACCCGGCTGTCCCAATGGGGTATAGTTCCCTTGCCGCGATTTTGCTGTTTTCCAGCGGGCTGGTAATGTTGATGCTTGGAATGATCGGGGAATACTTGGGGCGCATCTATATATGCATCAATGACTCCCCGCAATATGTGGTTCGGGATACGATCAACCTCTAGTGGGATTGTGTATTTAGAGGCTGGCGCTCCCGGGCAGGGGATCTTGATGGATGGAGGCGTTCGTTTGTTTAAAGTGTATTTTATGCTGCATTTCATGCTTATGCTCTTGTCTGTCAGCGGCATATGCACGAAAGCAGCAGCCGGGCAGCCATTTTTAAGTGTACGTTTCTTCCTGTACTGGCTTATGGGGATTGGGCTTATGGGTGCCTATGCCGTTGGGTGGCAGCAGGCAATGAAACGCCTGCCGCTAACTGTAGCATATGCAAATAAGGCGGTTACAGTTGTGTGGGGGATTTTGTGGGGCAGTATTTTTTTTAACGAGCCAATTACAGCGGGAAAACTGGCAGGCAGCCTGCTTGTGATTTTAGGTGTCGTATGCTATGCGGCAGGGGAGGGGAAGGATGGTTAAATATGCTGGGATTTTTTTGTTTGGTGTCTTTATCAGCTCGGCTGCGCAAGTTTTGCTAAAAAAGTCAGCTTTGAAAGAATACCGTACCGTATGGCAGGAGTATGTAAATCCGCACGTAATGGGGGCATATTTTTTATTGGCATCTGCCGCATTGCTTTCGGTTGTAGCATACCGGGGGATTCCACTGTCGATGGGGCCGGTGTTAGAGGCGTCTGGCTATCTTTATGTGGCCTATTTTGGGGTGAAATTTTTTAAAGAAAAGATCAGTATGCAAAGGATGGCAGCATTGGCACTGGTGGTTACCGGTATTTTTGTGTATACTTTTTGGGGTTAGTACTCCATTCGGCTACAAAGCAGTGTTTGGAGTGTGGATGTGAAAGAACATGCCTGTTTCGTGTGGAGGAGACAGTAGAAAAATGGAACAGACATGGAAAGATGTGGATCGTTTTATACATGGGTTTTGGAAGGACGAAGGGGTTTGGATATCTGACAGTAACAGGGAAATATCCACGAAATTTTCCAAGCAGACACAGGATGCATTGTATGCGTTAGAAGATACCTCTTGGTGGTTTCGTTACCGGTCTAAGGTGATCCTTATGCTTGCAGAAAAGTTTTTTTCTAAAAATAGCTTATTTTGGATGTGTGGGGGATGGGTATACAAGTTTGCAGATGCAGAAGAAAAGATACCACATAGCGCTTCTTGAGACTTCGTATGCAGCATGATCATTCGGCAAATCAGTTTCTTTTGCTGGATGTTTTGGAACATATTTAAAGCTCATGTACCAAAAGCTTGAGACAGGCAGAAAAATAATGCTAACAGTTCCTGCATTTAGGATATTGTGGGGCAGTGAAGACAAGGGGCTGCGGGGCATTATAGGAGATATACAGTTAAGCAGGTGGAGGAAAGCGCTGTAAAAGCTGGATTTGCTGTAGCTTATACAAGTTACTTTTTTGGGGTTTTATTTTTGACGGTCCTGCTTGTACGTGTGGGATTTGAAAAGATTGGCATATTAAAGAAAAGTGAGGCATGGACAGAGGAAGAAAAGAAGGAAATTAAAAGGAAGCAGTTTCAGGAACAAAAAGGGCTGGTAAAAGTATTTCAAGAGTATTGGAACAATGGGAGCTCCATAAACTGGTGAAAGGGCATAACATATGTTTTGGAAGCAGCGTTATTTGTATTTTAGAAAAACATTAGTTCTGATCATTGAAATTTTAGTGTATTTTTTTTGAATTACATATTAGAAAATGAGATTCTGGAATGTATATGGATTTATTTAGGCTACTTTGGATAATTTGATGGAGTGAGGATGGCTACGATGGATAAAAAAGACAGAAAAATGAATCAACAGTTTAAAGATGACTGGCCCTTTTTTGAAAAGATTCTCGCCAGTCTAAGATATTTAAAAATACGAAAATATATTGATTCTGTGTCACATCCAATATGTGTTGATATTGGATGTGGATTTCATGGTGGATTTTTACGGAGGATCGAAAATCGTATTGGGGGGGGGGTACGGCTTTGATATTAGAGCAAATGAGGCTAAATATGGAAAGGTCAGAATTATAAATAACAGTAAGTATCATGGAAGAGTGCCATTAAAAAATGAAAAAGCGGATTGTGTTTTTATGCTTGCCGTTCTGGAACACCTCCCTGTGGATACACCGCTTTTGAGTGAGGCGGTACGTGTATTGAAAAGAAACGGATATTTTATTGTGACAACGCCTGCGCCGGCGGCAAAGCCAGTACTTGAATTTCTATCCTTCCGCTTGCATTTGGTTAGTGAGGAGTCAATAAGAGAGCATCAGCACTATTATTCGAAAAAGGAATTGCAGAATCTTATGAGAAAGCACAATTGCAGGATTGTTAAATGCCAAAAGTTTCAATTTGGTTTTAATCAACTGATTGTAGGAAAAAAGGAGTAAGGACAGTGGATGGAGAAAAGATTTTGTCGGTTATTATCCCGGTTTATAATGAACGCGATACCGTTGAGCGGGTAATAGAGAAAGTTCGCGGCTGTGGGATTAGGACTGAGATTATTATTGTGGATGATTGTTCTACAGATGGGACAAGGGAGCTTTTAAAGGGAAAGTTAAAAAATAGGGTAGACAAAGTTTTGTATCATAAGAAAAACTATGGCAAAGGCGTTGCACTCAGACATGGGTTCTCAGCGGCAACGGGAGATTTTGTTGTTGTGCAGGATGCAGATATGGAATATGATCCAGGTGACTTTGTACAGCTAATGCAGCCGTTTGTGAGTGGAGAATGCGATGCAGATGCAGTATATGGTTCAAGATACTTGCGAAGTGAACGATTTCGTGTGGATGGATTTTATCATGAATTAGGAAATAGAATGCTTACCATTGTATCTAACATTTGTTCTAACTTATCGTTAAGTGATATGGAGACGTGTTATAAGATGTTTCGCAGGGAGGTTATTCAGTCTATGTATCTGAAAGAAGCGAGGTTTGGATTTGAGCCAGAGATTACTGCACGGCTGGCAAGAAAAAGGTGCAGAATTTATGAAGTGCCTATTTCCTATCATCCAAGAACGTTTGAGGAGGGGAAAAAAATTGGGCTGAAGGATGCTTTTCGTGCGCTTTACTGTATTATTAAATATAATTTTTTTGTGAGAGATTAATGAGAATTCGAGGGAAATAGAAATGAAGATAGCGGTTATTGGGACAGGTTATGTCGGTTTGGTCACTGGAGCCTGTTTATCCGATTACGGAAATGATGTTTACTGTGTTGATATAGCGGAAGATAAAATTGAAAAGCTGAAAAGTGGTATCATGCCTATTTATGAGCCGGGGCTTTCCGATATGGTAAAGAACAATTATGAGATGGGGAGGCTTAAATTCACAATAAATATGAAAGAGGCATTGCAGCATACGGATATCTGTTTTATAGCGGTAGGTACGCCGATGGGAGAGGACGGGAGCGCTGATCTTCAGTACGTGCTTGCAGTAGCTAAAGAAATTGGGCAGTATATGATACACCATATGTATGTAGTAGATAAGTCTACAGTTCCGGTAGGAACGGCACAAAAGGTGCGTAATGTCATTCAGAAAGAACTGGATATCCGCGGCAGCAGACTAACGTTCGATGTGATCTCTAATCCAGAATTTCTAAAAGAAGGGACGGCTGTTTCTGATTGCTCCAGACCAGACCGTATTGTAATTGGCACGAACAGTGACCAGGCGGTAAGGGTGATGAAGGAGATGTACATGCCTCTGGTGAGAAATAACGAGACGTTTATTTTTATGGATGTTGCCAGTGCCGAAATGACCAAGTATGCTGCGAACGCAATGCTTGCCACGAAGATTTCATTTATGAATGAGATTTCTAATATTTGCGAGGCAGTTGGGGCAGATGTAAATAAGGTACGTATGGGAATTGGAAGTGACTGCCGCATAGGTTATCATTTTATATATGCTGGCTGCGGCTATGGCGGAAGCTGCTTTCCCAAAGACGTACAGGCACTTATAAAGACGGGGAACAGCAGTGGATGTAAAACAAGGATACTCTGCGCAGTTGAAGAGGTAAACAGAGCACAGAAAATGGTAATTCCAGAAAAAATTGTCCGATATTTCGGAAATGATCTGCGAGGAAGAGTATTTGGGATCTGGGGACTGGCATTTAAACCGAATACAGATGATATGCGTGAAGCGGCATCCATTACGGTAATAAACGAATTGATAAAAAAGGGTGCAAAGGTGAGAGTATATGATCCAAAGGCAATGGATCAGGCAAGAAATTTTTATTTGTTAAATAATGATGCTGTAGAATATTGTCAAAGTAAATATACAGCACTGGTAGATGCGGATGCTATGA
The DNA here is from genome assembly GCA_910574915.1 of Eubacteriaceae bacterium. Lineage (GTDB taxonomy): Bacteria > Bacillota > Clostridia > Lachnospirales > Lachnospiraceae > Eubacterium_J. The sequence goes on along the minus strand of CAJTCR010000030.1, from coordinate 48,111 downwards.
TTCTGCTGACAGAATGGAAAGAGTTTAAGTCGCCGGACTTTGAAGAGATTCGGATGCGCTTGAAAACACCTGTGTTGTTTGACGGAAGGAATCAGTATGACGCATGTCAGATGGAGGAACTCGGATTTGAATATTATCAGATCGGTGTAGAAAGAAAGGGGAATTCGACATGAACCGAATGTTAGTGACCGGAGGGGCAGGTTTTTTAGGTTCTCATTTGTGTGAACGATTGTTAAAAGATGAACAAAACTATGTTATTTGTGTCGATAACTTGTACACAGGAAGTATGGATCATATTCGTGATCTGCTCCAGAATCCGAATTTCGAATTTATCAGGCATGATGTTACACAGCCGTTATATGTGGAAGTGGATCAGATTTACAATCTTGCCTGTCCGGCAAGTCCGCCGCATTATCAAAAAAATCCAATCAAGACAGCAAAAACAAGTGTGCTCGGAGCGATGCATATGCTTGGACTTGCAAAGCGTGTGGGAGCTAGAATTCTTCAGGCAAGTACTTCTGAGGTTTATGGCGATCCGACAGTACATCCTCAGCCAGAGAGTTACTATGGAAATGTAAATACAACAGGGATTCGTTCCTGTTACGATGAAGGGAAACGAATGGCAGAAACGTTGTTTTTTGACTATCACAGACAGAATGATGTGGATATTCGTGTAATTCGTATATTTAATACTTATGGGCCGCGAATGAATCCTACAGATGGACGTGTTGTATCTAATTTTATTGTTCAGGCACTTAAGAATGCAGATATCACCATATATGGGAGTGGGAAACAGACAAGAAGTTTCTGTTATGTAAGTGATCTCGTGGAGGGTATGATTCGGATGATGGAATGTACAGAAATTACAGGGCCTGTAAATCTTGGAAATCCAGTGGAATCCACTATGCTAGAATTGGCGGAAACGATTGTACGGATGACGGGGTCTGATTCAAGAATTGTACATATGCCTTTGCCACAGGATGATCCTGTAAAAAGAAAACCAGTGATTGATATAGCAAAGCAGGAGCTTGGGTGGATGCCAACAGTTACTCTGGAACAGGGACTAGACAAGACGATACAATATTTCAAATCAATCGAAGGGTTGTGAAAAGTATGCAAAGAAATATGCGAAAAGTAAGTTTCTATTTGTTATACGCAGTTTTCGTTATATGGCTATTTAGATTTAGCGGCATAGATTCTGATCAGGCAAATCATTTGCTGCAAGCGGATGATATTCTGTCGGGGAATTTTTTTCTGAAAGACTGGAATTTAACAGGGGTAACTTTTTTTACGACAGATTTACTGTATTTTGAAATTGCAAGGCTGATTTTCGGAGTTCGTTACAGAGCCATTTATGTTGCAAATGGGCTGAAATTTTTATCAATCGCAGCAGCAGCTTATTATGCCGTTATGAAAGGATGCTGTAGGGATTGGAAATTAAAGAAAGGATTGTTTTTTCTGCTGGCATCTATTCCATGTATGAGCTATATGATTTTTTCCAGAGTACATGCCGGAGCAGTCTGTTTGATATTTATTGCTTTTTGCATTGTAGATGATATTCTGAAAAGGTTGGATGAAAATGACCGAAAAATATTATGGAAATATGCAGCTTTTATTACAGTGACAGCACTTGGAACCGTAGGAGATATGCTGGCCATTATAGAAGGGACTATTCCGGTTCTCTTGCTCTGTCTGTATCGATTATTAATGGAGGAGAACTTTCGCAGAGGGGCTAAGTATATTAAATTAGCTGCATCAGCAGTTACAGGTATAGTTGCAGGTTTAGTATGGGATAGGTTCTATTTTTTTGTTGGCGGAGCAAATAAAAATAGTTATATTGGAAATCGATTATTTACGGATCTTTCCGGGTATGCAGAGAAAGTTGTATCGTTTACAGGTCATATTTTGGACATGTGTATGGCTAATTTAAGCGGAGCAAGAATTGCAGATATTTGGAATATGCCTAAACTTGCAAATATAACGGTTATCATAGCGGCAATTCTTTTTATGATTACAAGTATCAGAACTGTCATTCAAAAAGAACAGAATCATACGGATGAGATATCTCTTTTACTGGTAATCTCTATTCTAATGTCATTTTCGGCATTTGTGCTGACGGAAATGGCAGCGCCTAGGTATATCACGCTCGTACCATATGCGTTTTTCGTTCTTGTAATAAGAAACTGTAGTCAGATCATTGAATATTGTAAAAACAGAAAATTGAGTATTCTGATTTTGGTTATCACGGCGGTTATTTCGTTTGCCGGAAAAATATATGAAATATCAAGTTATCAATATCCGCAGAGCAACATTGAAGATTACAGACTCATTACATTCCTGAAAGAACATGATCTTCATTATGGTTATGCTTCCTTTTGGAATGCGTCTAAGTTAACGGTTTTATCAGGGAAAGAAGTAAATATAAGACATATCACACATAGCGGAGAAACGGAGGATATGCTGTCATTATTCAGGTGGTTTTGCAAAAATGAATGGTATCATGAGAATACAAATTTTATAATAATTGACAATGAGGATGGAAAACGAGGAGAAGAAGATAGTTTTGGTATTTCTGAAAAAAGGGTTACTTCATTTTTTGGCGTTCCACAGGAATCTTATGTGTTCGATAAATATTTGATTTTAGTATATGATTATAATATTTCAAATAAATTAAAATAACGTTTTTGAATTCTTAATTTGGTCTTGCATTTATTTTGCTTTGAGAAACAGTAAGAAAAAATAAAGTATCTAATAATTCAGGGAGACATTTCGTAAAGAATTTGTTTCCCTGTTGCCTTGTAATTAGCATAAACCTACTTCAATTAGGCTTTTGGAGGAATTTCCAAAAGCCTGCTATACTTTAGCCAGGATAGGATCAAGAAGCCGTCGTACTTCTAAAGTGCATTCTGCATAAAGCTGTAGGAATTCAAGGAAGGGAAAAATGCCAAAATACTGCCAGACATAAAGGATGACTGACTTAGGCATTAGAAATTCACCATTATTATAGCAGATTTTTGAAGACTTGGCCAAAAGGCTTATTGAAGGAGTTAAAATACAGATGTTGATTTTTCGGATGAATGAAAATATAATAGAACCAGCAGGACAAATCAGAATAAGGACATCACAAGCAAGGTGCTTGCAGAGGACTTTAAGGGCAAGACATTTCGGGTATATGGGCTGGATCTTCCGGGGATCAGGGAGGTAAGACCTACGAATATCCCGGCTGTAAAGGCAAATGAGCTTCACATGGATAATCTTTTTGAACTGGAAGATGATACGGTGGCTATGGTAGATTATGAAAGTGATTATGATGGAAAGGACAAAGTAAAATACTTAAATTACCTGACGGGGATAGCAAATATAAGAAGGTCGATTGAAATGACACAGGTGGCGATGATATTTAAAGAAGAAAAACAGCAGGCGGTGAAAGAGGCAGTAGAGGTGGAAAGAATGAAAGCTGCTGCTTCTGATAAACAGATTATGATAAAAATGATTGACAAGGGATATTCTACAGATGAAATCGTGTTTTTGATTTCTGGATATTCTAAGAACGATGTTGAGGCACTGCGTAAAACACTGCAGGATGCGGAGAACAATTTTCAACAAGAAATATAAAGGAAACTGCATAACATGATACGAATTGCTATATGCGACGACGAAACCGGCACCTGCACAGAGATCGAAACGATGATCCTTCATTTTGCCAAAAGCCATGCACTTTCCATCGAAACGGAAGTATTTTATTCTGGGGAAGCATTTTGCCGCTCGCTTCGGGAACGATGCCTGTTCGATCTTGTATTTTTGGATATTCAGCTCTTGCAGATGGATGGGGTGCAGGTCGGAAAGCAGGTGCGGGAACAGCTCGGCAATGAAAAAATAAGCATCGTTTTTATCTCGGCAAAAGAAACCTACGCGATGCAGTTGTTTCAGGTGCGCCCGCTGGATTTTCTGATAAAGCCGATTGCGAAAGCGCGTATTTTTGCTGTTCTGGAGACGTTTCTTAAGGTGAATGCGGACAGCAGGAATGCATTTCAATTTCAGATCGGGAAATCCATTTACAGACAGTATTTGAGTGAGATCCGCTACTTTGCCTGCAATGGCAGAAAAATAGAGCTGTATGCGAACTGCGGATGCGAAGTGTTTTACGGCACGATGCAAAAAGTATGGCAGCAGGTGGAAGGAAAAGGGTTTCTTGCCATTCATAAGTCTTATATTGTAAATACTGCGTTTGTCAGTGTGTACCATTATGATTCTGTGCGGATGACTGACGGTACCTGCCTGCCGATCAGCCAGAAATACCGGAAATCGGTCAAACAGCAGTTGACGGCACTTTTTCAAAGGGGATGATTCGTGCTGGAATTAAAATTGTACGTTATAATATTTTGGGCAGCCCGGATTTGCCTGTATGCACGCTGTCTGCACGACTGCATTGGAAGCTGCCGGATTTCCAAAAAGATTGCCGCAGCCGCATTTGCTGTGTTTTGGATTGCAGAGAGCTTTCTTTTAAGCCTGTCACCGCTTGGCAGGGAAATAGAGCTGTTCGAATTTTTTCTGCTGCTTGTGGAAATGCCGTGCCTGTTTGTGCTGGCATTCTGCTTTTCTGGAACGATTGTACGGCGCTTATTTGCGGCTGTTTTCCTGCCGGTAGTTTACTGGTTTGGAGAGTGGAGCATCCGGCGGATGCTTTTTTCGACGGCGTCTTTTTACCGGCAGTATTTGGCATCTGCGTCGGTGTGTGTGCTGTTTCTTGCAGTGTTTACATTTCTTATCTCAAAAATAAAAACATCCAGGCAGGAGCGGGAACGAGCAATGCTGAAACAGGAGCTTCGCATGTATGAAAAACAGTTTCATATCATTCGCCAGTCACAGCATCATATTCGCTCCCTAAAGCACGATATGAAGCACCATATCAAAATGCTTTCGGATCTGGTTGCCGCAGGGGAAAAAGACGCTGCGCTTGACTACCTTGCGTCTATGGGTGAATTTATGGAAAACACCGATGCATATGTGGATTCCGGCAATGAAAAGATAGACAGTATTTTAAACTATATGCTTGCAAAGGCTCAAAAAGCAGGCATTTGTACTTCTTGGACGATCCAGATTCCAGAACATTTAGAACTGTCTGCCTTTGACATGAATGTGATTTTAAGTAATTTAATGGAAAATGCAATCAATGCTTTGGATGGCGTTCCTAGTCCAAGCCTTAACCTTAGGATCAAATATGACCGGGGCACGCTGTGCATTTCTACCAAAAATAACAATGCAAAAAAATCTCTTGATCCGTACAGACTTAGAACATCATCGGAACATGGCTACGGATTAAAAAATATTCAAAAAATCGCCGAAAAACACCACGGCAGTTTGGAAACAAGCGTCGAGGACGGTTTTTTCTGTGTTTCTGTGCTTTTGTTTTTATCGGTAAAGGAGCTGTCACAGGAATAGAAAAGATGCAAGGTATTATGGAGTTTAAGTGATTAGAAAATATCTTGCCTGTTTTCTGTTTGATGCGGCAGCTCCTTTAAAATTTGAATCATCTGATTCGATCCTTTTTGTTAATATAATTTTTTTTCGAATATTTATTTTTTAAAATTTATTCTTAATACAACTCATTTTTAATATAATTTTATTGGACAATTTATTCATACAAAATTTATTCTAATACAACTCATTTTAATACAGTTCTTTCACATTAAATCGTAACTTTTTACATTCAGCCCATTACTTTTTACAAGGTGCCGTTTCGATGGCGTTCTTTCTGCTATGATTGTTATGTTCCATTACAAAGGGACGCTGGGAGAGGGGATCGGCAACCCTGGCTGCGTCCTTGATTCTACCGCAGAAGGCAAAGAGCTTCTAAACCTTCTTCCAAAGCCGCCGCCAGAGCGTACCGATCCCCTCTCCCGGCTGTTCTTCGTAAGTGTTGCTAAAAAAGCCTGATAGTTGCACGCTATTGCATTGCTGAAATTTCTAGCCAATGCAACTGCGTCGTTGTAGAAAATATGCTAAGAGCCTTTCCTAAAAATGCTTTCTGGCAGATTTTCGCCAAATAAAGACACTAGAGCGTGTTTGAAAAATCATTCCCGTGAGCTGCACTCCCCACTTTGCGGAGAATTTATCCCCAATTTAGTCAACATAGCCCGCTATGACTCCTAAATTTTGGATAAATTCTCCACAAACTGTGAAGCACATCTCACAGAAAGTATTTTTCAAACACGCTCTAGTACTACAACGAACAAACCAAACCATATTGAGCTTGTTTAGTAGCACTTACGAAGAGCAGCCGGGAGAGAGGATGTGCCTCCCTTGGCGGCGGCTTTGGAAGAATGGTTAGAATCCCTTAGTATTCTGCGGGGCAACCAGGGGCGCAGCCAAGCGGCACCTTTAGCTGCCAGCAGGCAGCGAACTAGGTGCCGCGACCGTCCACAGCCACAGCGTAACAGCAGGATACTTAGGGATTCTTAGCATTCTGGAACGGACGCCGCCAAGGGAGGCACATCCTCTCTCCTGGCTCCCCTTTCCATAAAAATACCAACCCATACATAATTAAATTCAGAAAGGAACCACATAATATGAACCAACAACAAACACGCAATCATTTTATCGACGCCATCCGTGGATTTGCAGCAATCAACATGGCAGTTTTTCACTTTCTTTATGACGTTTTTATAATCTATGAGAAAAACCCGCACTGGTACAGCCTTCCAAAAGTGCATCTTTGGCAGCAGGCGATCTGCCAGACGCTGATCTTTTTATCCGGCTTTGTCTGGCAGTGGGGAATCCGGGGAAATCTGCGCCGCGGCATGCGTTTTAATGGGTATGGATTTTTAATCACGATTATAACACTCGCAGTGATTCCTTCAGAATCGATTTGGTTCGGCATTTTGAATTTTATGGGATGTGCGGTTTTGCTGCTGCTTGGGCTGCAAACGGTTCTTAAAAAAATTCCTCCGGTATGCGGGCTTGCTGTCAATTTTTTACTGTTTGTGCTTTGCAAGCAGATTCAGTATGGCAGCATCGGGATCGGCAGTGTGTTTCGCATACAGGTGCCCGCTGTTTTGTATTCTGTAAAAATTCTAACGTCGTTTGGATTTCCGTTTGCAGGATTTCGCTCAAGCGACTATTTTCCGCTGCTGCCCTGGATCTTTTTGTATCTGTGCGGGTATTTTTTTAATAGGATCTTGCAGGAGCATCGGGTGATGGAGTGCAGTTTGTGGCAGCGGGCGGCACGGTATCAGGTTCCTGTGCTGTCTGCGGTTGGGAGCAGGACGATTTGGATTTATCTGCTTCATCAGCCGGTGTGTATGCTGGTGTGTTATTTGGTGTTTGGGAATATAGGCATACCGCATTGACAGCAGGGCTTTTTTTAGAAATGAATTGGCAACCCACCTATATTTTGTTATAATCAAACAAAAAGAACAGGGGGGCAATATGGAATTGGATCAAGAAAAATATCTGGCGCTGTTAGCGGAGAAATATCCGACGATCCAGGCTGTATGCCGTGAGATCATCAACTTAAGCGCAATTTTAAATCTGCCAAAGGGCACCGAGCACTTTATGAGCGACCTGCATGGGGAGTATGAGGCATTTTACCATATTTTAAATAACTGTTCCGGCGTTGTACGTGAAAAGGTGGACATGCTGTTCGAGCAAAAGCTGTCGGATGCGGAGCGGGAACAGATCTGTACACTGATTTATTATCCGCGGGAAAAGCTGGAGCTGATTAAAAAAGAAGTGATTAATTTGCGGGAATGGTACCGTGAGATTTTAACGGAGCTGATTGAGATCGCAAAGACGCTGTCGTCTAAGTATACGCGTTCAAAGGTAAGAAAAGCGATGCCGGAAGAGTTTGCGTATATTATTGACGAGCTTTTGCATGTGCAGAAGGATGAGGATGATAACCAGGTTATTTATCACAGGGAGATTTTAACGACGATTATCGAGCTGGATAACGCGGATGAGTTTATTGTAGCGCTTGCTGACCTGATTAAGCGCATGGCGGTTGACCGCCTGCATATTGTGGGCGATATTTTTGACAGGGGGCCTTGCGCAGACCAGATCCTGGACTTGCTGATGAAGTACCATTCGCTGGATATTGAATGGGGAAACCATGATATTTTGTGGATGGGAGCGGCGGCAGGGAGCAAGGCATGTATTGCGAACGTCGTCCGCAACAACTTAAAGTACGATAATACGGAAATCTTGGAAAACAGCTATGGGATCAGCCTGCGTAAATTAACGCTGTATTCGGAAAAGCTGTATCCTGGCGTAGAGCCGATGGAGGCTGCGGTAAAAGCGATTACCGTGATGCTGTTCAAGCTGGAGGGGCAGGTGATTGCAAGGCATCCTGAATATGAAATGGACGACCGCAGGCTGCTGCACCGGATTCATTGGGAAAACCATACGGTTGAGCTGGAAGGAAAGACATACGAGCTGACGGAGACAGAGTTTCCTACGATAGATCCGGCGGATGTGTATCGCTTATCAGACGAGGAAGAAGAAATTATGGACGAGCTGTGCATGGCGTTTGTCAACAGCAGCCGCCTGAACGAGCATATCCGATTTCTGTATAAAAAAGGCGGCATGTACAAGACGTTTAACGGCAACCTGCTGTATCACGGCTGTATCCCGCTGGATAATGAAGGCAATTTTGAAGGGATCTGTATTGACGGCAGGATGTATAAGGGACGCGCCTATCTGGAATATGCGGACAAGACAAGCAGGCGGGCGTATTTAACGGGACGCAGGCAAAGCGACCTGGACTTTATGTGGTATTTGTGGTGCGGCAGAAAGTCGCCGCTGTGCGGGCGCAATATCAAGACGTTTGAGCGCAGCTATATCGCGGACAAGTCGGTGTGGCACGAAGCATCTGACCCGTACTATAAGTTTTACCAGACGGAAAAGACCTGCAATATGATTCTCAGGGAGTTTGGACTGTATTCTTCCTATTCGCATATTATTAACGGGCATACGCCGGTGCGCACCGGGGAAGGCGAAATGCCGGTACGTGCCAACGGCAGGCTGATTGTGATAGACGGGGGCTTTTGCCGCAGCTACCATAAGACGACCGGGATCGCAGGCTATACGCTGATCTATAATTCGCATGGCATCCGCATCAAGGCGCACCAGCCGTTTGAAAGCATCTATGCCGCTCTGCGGGAAAATAAAGATATCGAATCCAAAAGCGAGATGGTGGAGACAGAAAAGGAACGGCTTATGGTCAAGCATACCGATAATGGCAGAAAGATCCTGGAAGATATCGAAGGACTGAAAAAACTGCTCAACGCTTACCGGGAAGGTACGATTGAGCAGGGAAATGCATAAAAGGAATATGAAAAAAGGCGCTGATATCATAAGCAGCGCCTTTTTTGATTTACATGTCATAATACATCATTGCGTTTTCTGTCGTCCGAAAGATTGTATTGCTCGATCCTACCTGGCAGACTTTTAAAATATCTCCGTCTTCCAGCTCCTGCGCGTATTCCGCAGGAAGAACGACCTGTTTATCCGATACAAAAGTGGTAGGCATCTTTTCGTCGTTTACGTAAATGCGGCTCCAGTTCGTAAAGCAGTCGCCGTAGATCGAGAGGCTTTTGTCCGCATTTTTGCGGTAGCTGTAGATATGCGTCTTGTCTACGCCCATTTGCAGGTCAGAAGCCGGATATTTGTTTATGCCGTCATAGCAGTAGCGTTCTCCGTAGAGAATGTCGTATTGCAGGTTTTCCAGCTTGTTTTGGTACTGCTCGTTTTCGGTATCGTAGGCGCCCGCCTGGTGGTACGTAAAGATCGTGCCTTCATGGATGCCTGCCTGTTCCGTCGTATAGGCAAGAAGCTGGTAAGCGGCAAGGTCTGCGTCTTTTTGCTCTAAGCCAAAGTTGTTCCACGTAGCGTACTGGGTCTTGAAAATATCCCCGGATTTTAAGTCTTCATCGGCAAGGCCCATCGTCGGCAGATGGTCGCCGAACAGTACAAGCAGTGTCTTTTCGTCCCGTTTGGAAAGCATATCCGTTAAGTTTTTAATAAACTTGTCGACTTCATGGATCTGGTTGACGTAGTATTCCCACTGGTTGTTCTTTTCTGTGGTTTCCGCGCCGGATACTTGGATCTGCGGGTTTTCCAGGATCTTTTCTTCTGGATAGCTGCCGTGCCCTTGTACGGTAATCGTGTATACAAAGTCGGACTTGTCTGGCGTGGAATCGAGTGCTTTTTGCGTTTCGCTGATCAGGATATCGTCTGTCGGCCAGGAGCCAAGCGGCGTGTATTCCTGGATGTTCATAAGCTCCTTGCTCGTAAACGTATCAAAGCCGAACTGGGAAAATGCATTGGCGCGGCTGTAAAAGTTGCCGCCGTTGTTGTGGACGACATGCGTGCCGTATCCGACCGCGGACAGGTCAGAAGCAATGCTTTCACAGTCTGTTTCTTTTAAAATCGTTTTGTACGGATATTCACCGGTGCCGAAAAACCGCAGGTTCATGCCCGTTAATACTTCAAATTCTGAGTTTGCGGTTCCGGCGCCGACAACAGGCACCGTCAGGTAGCCAGAAGTAAAGTTGTCAGATAACGCCCGAAAGTTCGGGATTGGGTCTTTGGACATTTTTAGGAAATTGATTTCCGTCGGGTCCATAAATGATTCAAGCAGTACGCAGATGACGTTTGGCTGATCCTGGCTGGCAGAATCGGATACGACCTCGCCGGATTCTGCGACCGTATAGGAAGAAGCCGTTTCCTTTGCCTGCGAGACTGTCTGCGTAATTTCTTTTATTTTTGATTCAGAATAATCTGAAGGCTTGCTCATACCACGATCCATAACGCTGGATGAAAAGCCGTATACAAAACCATAGTCAGAATAGCCCTGTGCAATATTGGCAAAATAAGAAGCCATCTGCTGCGAATTATGTGCCATTGAGGTAGCGACAGACATTAATACGCCCATGCCTGCGCAGAAGCATACCGCGCGCACCTTATGCGGATGTCCCTGGAACTTCGGGCCTTTTAAGGCAAATATAACCAGAAATACAACCAGTGCGAAAAGTAAAATAATGACGCATATTTCCTGCGTTTTTGAGAAATACTGTGTATTAGTCATTGTCAGCAGGTCTGAGATGCACTTTAAGTCCGTGTAGCCAAACGGCGTCACGCGCTGGGACAGCACACAGCCGTTAATAATGCCAAGCAGCAGCCAAAAGCAGCTTATAATAATACGCATAAGCATCCTGCGGCGGAATAAGTATACGACCGACATCGTAAAAAAGATAATCAGTGCATTAAAGAAAAACGCAAACGAATGGCTACCTAAAAAGACGCACGCATCCACAAGGGAACGCCTGGAGCATACTTCGATGACAAATACGAGCATACAGGCAAGCAGTGCGTGAAACAGCAGCGAATAGCGGTTAAAAAAAGCAATCTGGCGGCTGTAGTCACGCTTTTCCCTCATTTTCCATTTATCTTGAAATATTGTTTTCATAAATACGGAATACCTCCTCCGAAAAATTCTTAACTAACTTTATTCTGACTGAGAATAAAATATATCCTATTGGACAAAAAATCAATCGGTAAAAATCATAAAAAATTCTTAAGATTTACTTAAATTCGGGATATAATGAATAATCCCGCTGGAGAATGAAGTGAAATTGCCTTGAAACGCCGCTGTCAGTGCGTTATAATCATCTATAATTGCTGTTTCGGCGGCAGAATCTGCCGCATTTGCCAGGAACCGGTTTTTTCCCGGCGCATATACTGTTATTAACGAAATGCAGGAGACAGATGCGTGGATTATAAGCAGGAACAGTTTATGCGTATGCAGCAGTACCAATATGCGCCCAAAATGCCGTTTTATATGAGCTATCCGATTCAGAATGCCTTTATGGAAGAGATGGAATATGAGCGGGATATGGAGCGTATCAAGGAACTGTATCCGCAGGATGCAAAGCGCATTCTAAAGCTTGTCGAGGAAGAGTGCGACAAGATGGAATATGAAGGCAGCATGATGTTTGACGAATATCCTGACCGTGTGATGTTAAAGGTGATCTGCGACAAGATCTATCAAAAGGCTTCGATGCCGCAGGAAGAACCAGAAGCAGACAAAGATCTGGAAGCAAAGCAGGTGGAAGCGCTTGATAATCGGAGGCCGCCAGGCCCGCCGCCACCACCAGGATGGAGACCGCCAGGCCCACCACCACCGCCAGGATGGGGCCCTCCGCCACCACCGCCGGGATGGAGACCTCCGCCACCGCCACCGCCGGGATGGGGCCCTCCGCCACCGCCGCCACCGCCACACCGTCCGGGGATGCGCAATTTAATCGAAGTGCTGCTCTATAACGAGATGTATCAAAGACGATGCAGGCATAACCGCTGCCGCCGCTGGTAGAAAAGCAGGCAGATCAACGAGGCCTGTGGGGGCGCGCGCTCCCGCGCAGCTTTCACAGGCTTCGTTTTACATAAACGATTACGAAAGGAAAGGGACAGATGAAAAAAGGGTTAATCAAGGCAGCAGTGCTTTTGCTGATATTTGTAATCACACTGTTGATTACCGGCCGTGTTACGAATAAAAATCAGTTAGACCTGACAACAGAAATGGAGGAGCCTGTTTTGCCGGTTATTATGCTGTATACGGACAATAAGCTGATCAATGAGCTGTACGGCTATACGTCTCCGATGAATGCGGTCGGTATGCGCGATACGATTACGCCGCTTTCCAGCAGCAGGGAGGTTCCGCTTCAAATCCGTACGTATGGCTACCGGATCGACGCGGTTTCCTACGAGATCCGCAGCATTGACGGGGAGCGGCTGATCTCGGACGGAAACATTACGTCTTATGAAGAAAAAGACGGGCAGATACGGACAAGCGTACCCGTACAGAGCCTGTTAGAGCAGTCCAGAGAATATATTCTGACATTAAAGCTCCGCCAGGATGAGAAGACCTGCTATTATTACACGAGAATCGCAGACGCCAGAGACTGCTATGTAGCAGAGTGCGTCAAGTTCGCGCAGGAGATCAGCGAAGCTACATTTTCGGAAACGCCGGATGAACTGACTTCTTACTGGGAGCCAAATATGGCGGGGGATAATTCCACGCTGCACAAGGTTACGATCCATTCCAGCCTAATGCAGGCGAACTGGGCAGATTTCCCGTGCGACAGGCTAAGCGCCCCGGTGCCGTCGGTCAAGGAGATGAACAGTTCCTATAATGTTATCCTGCTGAACTACGTTGTGACGTCCAACGGGGAAAGTGGAGAGCAGGAATACTATAACGTCGAGGAGTATTACCGCATTCGCTATACGAACGAGCGCATGTACCTTTTGAATTTTGAAAGAACTATGAACCAGATTTTCCAGGGGGAAAATGATTTTCTGTATGAGAATTACCTTCAGCTAGGCATTCGGTCTAAAGATGTGGAATATATGCAGAACGAATCCGGCACAGTCACCTGCTTTGTCCAGGAAGGGGATTTGTTAAGCTACAACCAGTCGTTTCACCGCCTGGCGGAAGTGTTCAGCTTTCGCGGACACGAAGGGATTGAGGCAAGGGAAAATAATATGCAGCATGATATCCGCATACTGAATGTGGATGAGGCGGGCGATATCGACTATGTCGTATACGGATATATGAACCGCGGCATACATGAAGGGGAAGTAGGCATCAGCTTTGTCCACTATGCAAGCCAGGCGAATACAAACGAGGAAAAGCTGTTTTTATCGTTTGACAAGTCTTATCAGGTGTTGCGGGCGGAGTTGGGCAAGCTGCTGTATGAAAATACGGCAGGCGATATTTATCTGCTGTTTAACGGCACGGTCTATCATATGAACTTGGCGTCGATGGAGATGGAAGAGGTCGCCTCGGGGCTGGACGACGATACGTATGCGGTTTCCGAATCCAACCAGTATTTTGCCTGGATTTCAGACCGGGATTCGACAGAGATATCCGTAATGGATTTAGAGACCTCCAAAGTGCGAAAGATTACGGCAAAGGAAGGCAGGACACTGCGTGTGCTTGGATTTTTAGAGGAAGACCTGGTGTATGGCATTGCGGCGGACAAGCATAAAAGCGGCGGCATGGCAGGCATCCGCCAGACGCCGATGTATGCGCTGCGCATTGTAAATGCTTCCAGCATGGAGGTATTAAAAAAATACCGCAAAAAAGGGTATTTTATTGACAGCGTGGAGTTTCATAACGGCGTGCTTATTATGCAGCGTTTAGTCGCCGGAGAAGGCGGCTACGCGCAGGCACAGCAGGATTCTATTGTAAACCGCGGACAGGAAAATGAGGAGCAAAAGATTATCCATACAACGGTTACAGAAGTAAAGCAGACGCAGGTGCAGCTTACGCTGACGGAGATGAAAAAGGAGTCGCCGCCTGTCTATGTAGCCGCAAAGCAGATCCTGAATCAGGAAGACCGCAGCATGAGCTTAAAAACGCCGCAGGAGCAGCAAGCGTACTTTGCATATGCAAGGGGCAGGGTGGAGACAGCGACGACAGACCTTGCCGAAGCAATCCGCAGCGCCGACGAGTATATGGGCGTAGTCGTAGATGAAAAGCAGAACTATATCTGGAAGCGCGCACGCAAAAACATCCAGATGCCGTTTGAAGTACAGCCTTCGGATGCGGATGCAGAGGCGTCTGCGGCAGCCAAATGCGTCAGCGCGATCCTGCGGCATGAAGGCATTGAGGTCAGTGCGGGAGAGCTTTTGGACAGAGGAGACACGCCGCAGGAGATCTTAGAATCGCTGCTGTCCGACCGCAAGGTCATCTGTGTGGAGGGCTGCTCGCTGTCGCAGATCTTATATTATGTAAGCTGCGGCACGCCGGTACTGGCAGCGGCGGGAGCACAGGGGGCGATGCTGGTGACCGGGTATGACTCGTTAAACGTATGGCTGTATGACGCGCAGGCGGGCACGGTGCTAAAGAGCACCATCGAAGAGGCACAGGAGAAGCTGCGCGGCGCAGGCGGCATCTATATCGCGGTGCAGTAAGCGCAGAATAAACAATGATTATGCATATTGTGACATAAATATTGACAAAATGCTTTTTTGTGGTAAAATAATAAAGTATTTGATCTCAAGGATGGGACAACGTGCAGACGTTGTCCCTTTTCTGGATAGAGCCTGCTGCCTGTATATTTATGCACCGGTTTTGACATAATTCAAAAGATCGTGCATAGGATGAATAGAATCATGCAGGCAAAAGACAAGGAGGGAGTTTAAGTTATGAAAGAGCTGGAAGAGATTCTGAAAGTAGTGGACGACTTTGTGTGGGGCCCGGTAATGCTCGTACTTTTAGTAGGCACCGGAATTTTTCTGACGATCCGTCTGAAATTCCTTACATGGAGAAACCTTCCGTACGCGGTGAAGCTGACGTTAAGCAAAGAAGCGCGCACAAAGAAGGGGGAAGGAGACGTCTCGCCGTTTGCCGCGCTTACGACAGCGCTTGCGGCGACGATCGGCACGGGCAATATTATAGGCGTTGCGACCGCGATGGTTTCAGGCGGTGCGGGAGCGCTTGTGTGGATGTGGGTGTCCGCGTGCTTTGGGCTGACATCAAAGTTCAGCGAATGTATGCTGGCGATCAAATACCGTGAGGTAAACGCTCAGGGCGAGATGTCGGGCGGCCCGATGTATACGATGAAAAAGGCGTTTCGAAACAAGGCGTTCGGCGCGGCGCTGGGCTGGCTGTTTGCGCTGTTTGCGGTGATTGCCTCGTTTGGGATCGGGAACCTGACACAGGCAAATTCGATATCGGATGCGATGAACAACACCTTCCGGGTGCCGACCTGGGTGACCGGGGCCATTGTAACGCTGCTTACCCTGTGCATTATCGTGGGCGGAATCAAGTCGATCTCCAAGCTGTCATCGGTGATTGTCCCGTGTATGGCGGTCTTTTACGTATGCGGCGGGCTGATCGTTATTTTCGGCAATATCAGCAATGTTCCGGCAGGTGTGGCAGAGATTTTTAAAATGGCGTTTTCCATAAAGGCAGTTGCCGGAGGCGTGGGCGGTACGATCGTAGCGTCTATGATGAGCGGGATGCGCTACGGGATTGCGCGCGGCGTGTTCTCGAACGAAGCGGGCATGGGTTCCGCGGCGATAACGGCTGCTTCCGCGACGACAGACAATCCGGTGCGCCAGGGCTACATAAATATGACAGGCACGTTTTGGGATACGATTGTGGTCTGTACGATTACAGGGCTTTGCATTGCGTCCTCAGGCGTGCTCGGCATTACGGATGAGAACGGCGCGGCGATTGAAGGCGCGCAGCTTACAATCAAGGCGTTTTGCACCGTGCTCGGGCCGGCAGGCGGCTATATGGTAACGATCGGCATTGCGCTGTTTGCGTTTTCCACGATCCTTGGATGGGAATATCATGGGGAAAAGGCGCTGGAATATCTTGCCGGGTCAAATAAGTTTAATATGATCTACCGGGTTGTTTTTTCGGGAGTAGCATTTATCGGCGCGACGACGACACTGTCGATCGCCTGGAAGTTTTCGGATATTGCAAACGCGCTGATGGCGGTTCCGAATTTAATCTGCCTGCTTGCATTAAGCGGGGAGCTGGCAAAAGAAGTAGATGCGTTTGAAAAAGAACGGACACGTGAACGGTGCTAAAGTCATTGTGAAAAATGACTGCAAAATGCATAAAATTCGGTAATGTTTTATGCCTCATTCGTGAGTTTTTAACAGAAATGAAAAAAACACTTGCAAATGCTGGTTTTATGGACTATATTACGATATGAACTTGTGTATTCTAAACGATCTTAAGGAAGTGAAGGGAATATGAGTAATAAGCAAATTATAGTTTCAAATGTAGCAAAGGGGCATGAAAATCCGATAGCAGAGCTCGTTCAGGTGGCTTGTCAGTTCGACAGCAATATCACGTTTGAAAATGAAAACCGAAAAATTAATGCCAAGAGCATTATGGGCATTATGGCATTTAATCCATCCAAAGGAATGAGCGTGAATATTATTACAGAAGGCAACGACGAGAAAGAGGCTCTGTTAGCAATGGAGAAGTTTTTAGTGTGTGAGTAGATTGTAGGAGGTCTAAGGAGATGAGCTCAAAGAGTACAGACAAAGAAACAAAGTCAGTTGCAGAAGCAGCAGATGTGAACGAAGCCAAAGCAGTTAAAGCAGATGCGAAACCAGAAGCAGACACGGCTGTTAAGAAAGACACAAAGACGGTTGGAAAAAAGGCTGATAAGGATGAAGCAAAAGCAGCTAAAAAACCTGCTGCAAAAAGATCGACAGTAAAGAAAGAAAAGGCAGAAAAGCCGGAGTTAAAGCCGGAGGTTTTTATTGAATACCAGCACCAGCAGGCAAGCCAGCTTTCGATTGTTGATAAGGTAAAAGCAGCGTTTGTTGCGAGCGGACACAGAGCGTCATCGATTAAGTCCTTACAGATATATATAAAGCCGGAAGAGTATAAGGCTTATTATGTAATTAATGATAATAAATATAATGGTGAAGTAGATTTGTTTTAATGGATCGGAACACAAAAAAGCGCCTGCACATTGGAGAATATCGTGTGCAGGTGCTTTTTTCTGCATTTTTTAAGAAATGATTTCGCCGTTTTTATATTTTGTAACCAGGCTCTGAATCCGGTCATACGGATCTAGCAGATGGCTGATCGAAGCATCGTGATTTAAAGTATCTACAATATAGGCGATGTATTTGCTCATATCACAGTTGATATAGTATGGCTTGCTTAACAGCTCCCGCGTCTGATAAATCAGATTGGTCGTAATTACCCGGTAAATAATGCCGTCTTCCACGGCTTTATCAAATTTATCCAGCCCGTCGGTAAACAGCCCGAACGTAGAGAGTACAAAAATACGTTTTGCCTTGCGCTTTTTCAATTCGGTTGCAACGTCAATCATACTGTCGCCGGAAGAAATCATATCGTCGATAATCATGACGTCCTTGCCTTCTACCGAAGCGCCTAAAAATTCATGTGCAATAATCGGATTGCGCCCGTTTACAATGCGGCTGTAGTCTCTGCGCTTGTAAAACATGCCGATATTGATGCCGAGTACGCTTGCGAGATAGACCGCACGCCCGGTTGCGCCTTCGTCGGGGCTGATCATCATCATATGGTCGGCGTCAAATTTTAAATCTGGTACATTTGCGCACAGCCCTTTGATAAACTGGTAAGACGGCTGGATCGTCTCAAATCCTGACAGCGGAATGGCGTTTTGTACACGCGGGTCATGTGCGTCAAAAGTAATAATATTGTCTACACCCATAGCATGTAACTCCTGCAACATCATCGCACAGTCCATAGATTCTCTGCCGTTGCGCCGATGCTGCCTGCCTTCGTATAAATAGGTCATAATTACGGTAATACGCCTTGCTTTTCCGCCGGCGGCAGCAATAATCCGTTTTAAATCCGAATAATGGTCATCCGGCGATTTGTGGTTGGCATGTCCGCAGACCGTATACGTCTCATGATAGTTGGTAACGTCGACCATAATAAACAGGTCGTAGCCGCGGATGGATTCTTTGATAAATCCTTTGGCTTCACCGGTGCCGAAACGCGGAGTGGCAGCATTGACGATATAAGTGTCACGCTCAAAACCCCGGAAAGCGATCGTTGTCTTGTGATCAGATTGATGCTCATGCCGCCATTTGACCAGGTACTGGTCGACTTTTTCGCCGAGCGCGGAGCAGTTTGACATCGGAATCAAGCCAAGTACTCCTACCGGAATACTCTCAATCATGTTGTCATCATAATGCATAGTGTAGTCCTCCGTTTGATTTTACTTATGTAAAAATTCAGAATTGCCTGAACTGTTACTTAATTTTTTCTTTTGGAGCCGGATATCGTCACCAAAAAGCTTTATCATAGAATAACTGCTCACGATCCGGGAAAAAATCCGTTCCGTATAGACCGTACTTAACTGGTCAAAGCCCAAGTTTGTCGAGATGACCGTTGATTTTTTGCGGAGCATTCGTTCGTTCAGGCAGAAAAAGAGCTGCGAAATTGTAAACGTATTTGCCAGCTCGGTTCCCAGGTCATCGATAATCAAAAGGTCACAGTCAAAAATATGCTGCATTTTCGCTGCGGCATCCATATCCTTTTGAAATTTATTTTTTTCCAGCAGGTCAAACAACTGAAACGCGGTAAAGTAAATCACGGAATGGCCGGTATCCAGCAGCATCTTTGCAATACAGTTGGATAAAAAGGTCTTGCCAGTGCCTGCTTCCCCGTACAGGAACAGGTTGTGAAACTCCTGGTCAAAGCTCTTGATAAAAGCAAGCGATTCCATCACTGCCTTCTGCGCCGTCTCGCGTGCCGTCAGTCCGGTTGCCTCGTTGACTTTTGTGTCCGAGTAATAGTCAAAGCAGTAGTTGGAAAAATTTTCTTCCTGCAAAATACTGCGGATATTTGACTGTGTATACACAAGGTCAATCGCTGCCTGCAAAAAGCAGTGGCACCTGCTGCCGTCGATGTAACCAGTATCTTTGCAGTCCGGGCATGTATAAGGCGGTTCGAAATAGTGTTCGTCCACGCCTGCCGTCTGTAAAATCAGGGAACGTTCCCTGCGGTAAGCCGCCAGCTCCTGCTTTAGCTGTGAGAGCGCCGTTTCATCACCATCAAGAAGCTGTCTGGCATGGCGGACGCTTACCGAGGCTGTCAGTGCGTCCAGCTCTTTTAAACGCGGATATTCCAGATAAATGCGCGTCTTGCGTTCTTGCAGCACATGCTGGTTTTTTAGCTGCCTGGCATCGTACTGGCGCTGAATCTCGTCATATTGCAGATTAGTTAAAGGCATTACAATTCTCCATATCGGTATAATTTCGCAGGAACGTTAGCGGATCTGCGAGAGTAATTCACGTTCCAGCTCTTCGTAGTTGTAAGTACGCTGTGAAAAATTGGCAAAACCTCCCGCCGCGGTTCCTTTTGCTGTGCGTATTGCCGCTTTGCCTGCGGAGACTTTTTTTGCTTTTGCTTCCTGATATTGTGCATCCAAAAGCTTGACATCGTTTACGGTGCGTACGTTGTGCTGCTTCCAGTTTTGCAGGATCGAATCTGCATAGTCAAAGCTGATTTGATGAATGCGCAGAATCGTTTTTTCACATGCCAGCGCGATAATCTCATCGGAAAAATGAAGCTCTTTAGACCATTTGTGCACAAATTTCAGCTCAGCCTGCGCAAGCGTGCGGTTGGAAATGCCAAATGCTTTCTGCACCGCATAGACGGCATGGTCGTGCGTCTGCAACGCCTGTTTTGCGTCGGTCAGCGTTCGAATGCCTGATTCCGCCCAGGAAAGCGCGATTTTATCCATATACCGGATGCTCATGTGGTTTTTCGCCACACACTGCTCAATCAGGTATTCGACAAGGCTTGGCGAAAACTTCAGTTTGTCCAGCCAATAGAGGATCATTTGGATCTCCGTATTGTTCAGCGTATGTCCCAGATAGCGTTCGGTAACAAATAAAATCTCTTTGACCGATTCGCTTTCGCTGAGCAGGGCAAGCTGGTTTCTCGAATATTCGGTTCGCTCAGGCAGCGTACGTTTTGGTGTTTTTTTATCGGCGGCAGGCTCTGCCGGCATTGGCGTCTGCGGTGCGTGAGGCATATTGCGGGAAGTAAAGTCTGACAGGCAGATTCCCGTCAGCTCTTCCTGCCCGTTAAATTCCAGGCGCAGCAGGCGCATTTTCTCCCAGTATTTTAAAGCGCGTGTCACATCTTTTTCTGTATGGTCGAACTTGTCCGCAATATCCGAGATCGAAAACATCGGATCTGGATGGTTCATACAGCGGAGCAGATACAGATAGATTTTGACAAACTCCCCATCTGCATGTGTCATATACTCATCAATAAACGTATTTGGTACGTAGGTGGCAGCAAGCGTGCTGTCCCGTTTTAATAATATATCAGCCATATGCATTCCCTCTCTTACTGCACAGATTATAGCACAGGATTTGCTAATTGAGAAGTACATTTTTTTCGCAAAGACTGTGAAATCAAGGCGTTGCGGTCATTGTGGATAAAGTGGATAAGGTGGATAAGGGGTAAGCGCCACAGGGGATTTACACGCGAAAAGGCTGAAAATGAAATCTTTTCGCTTTTTTGCCGCCCGTGTGGATAAAGCACAAAAAATCCACATTGAAATCAGGCATCTTTTGCACAATTCAATGTGGATAATGTGGATAACTATTGGCAAAGGAAGTCTTCACCCACTTTTAATATATCTCCGGCGCCCATAGTTATCAACAAGTCGCCGTTCATTACTTTTTTTAATAAAAATTTTTCAATTTCTTCAAACGTTGGAAAATAATAGCATTCGCACGCCGTTTTTTCCAGCAGCCTTAGCAGGTCAAGCGAGCTGACGCCAAGAGTGTCTGTCTCCCTTGCGGCATAAATATCGGCAAGCACGACGATGTCTGCATCAGACAGTGCCTTGGCAAACGCATCCAGAAAAGCTTTTGTACGGGAATACGTATGCGGCTGGAACACGCAGATCAGGCGTGAATGCGGATAATTTTTGGCAGCGCTTAACGTCGCGCTTATTTCGGTCGGATGGTGTGCGTAATCGTCGACTACCGTCACGCCGTTTCGTGTCCCTTTGACCTGAAAGCGGCGGTCGGTTCCGCAAAAAGCATACAGCCCTTCTTCAATGGCTTTTGCCGGTATGCCCATCGTAACGGCGAGCGCAGCCGCGGCAAGCGCATTGCTGATATTGTGCCTGCCAGGAACGCGCAGGCGTACGTCGCATACTTTTTCGGTTTCTTTCCAGGTGACGAACTGTGCGGTTGCCCCTTGTTCCGCGTGGACGAGTTTATGCGTGTTGTGCATAATGCAAAACCGTGCAAATCCAGACTCCTCGTAAGTAATCTGCTCTGGATAAAAGCTGCTGCTGCTGTCAAAGCCATACGTAACGGTATTACATGCAAGATCTAAAAGGAGCGGCTGCAATTCATCAATCTCACTGTTGATCACCAGCGTGCCGTCTGGTGCCGTATTTTCCGCGAACAGCCGGAAGCTGCGGCGGATGTCCTGTATATCTTTAAAAAAGTCCATATGGTCTTCCTCGATATTCAGGATCACGCTGTATTTTGGATAAAAATGTAAAAAGCTGTTTGTGTACTCACAGGCTTCTGTGACAAAACAGGCAGAATGCCCGACGCGGATATTTCCGCTGATCGCAGGCAGTATTCCGCCTACGGAAATCGTAGGGTCTGCGTCCGCCGCCAGCAGAATGTGCGTAATCATAGAAGTCGTCGTTGTCTTGCCATGCGTCCCTGCGACAGCAACAGACTGCCTGTAGTTGTTCATCATCTGCCCTAACAGCTCTGCACGGCTTAAAAGCGGGATGCCGTTTGCGATTGCCGCCTGATATTCCGGGTTGTCTTCGTGGACTGCCGCTGTATAGACAACGGCGTCCGTCCCTGGCTGGATATGGCTGGCGCTGTGGCCATAATAGATGACGGCGCCTGACTGCTCCAGTTTTTTTGTAAGCGCCGATTCTTTTGCGTCAGAACCCGATATCGTAAAATGTTCTTCCAGCAGGACTTCTGCAAGCCCGCTCATGCTGATACCGCCGATGCCGATGAAATGAATATGGGCCGGCTGATTAAAATGAATTTGATACATCTGATATACACCTGCACAATCTATATTTATTGTATGCACAAATACAGGAAATATACCCTGCGTTTGTGAACTGCTCTTATTATAAACCTATCTGTTTTTTTTGCAAATTGTTTATCGAGAAAATTTTGTAAAATTCTACAAAAACTGGTGCGGATCAGACAAAAAGATGTGAAAAATGTTGTACATTTTACGCTGAATATGTTATACTAGGTTTTACAGATATATTGAATATTTAGATGAGGGGTGAGCGAATTGGTTTGTAAAGAAATGATCGCCATGCTGTTGGCTGGCGGACAGGGAAGCCGGCTAGGGGTGCTGACTTCCGCAGTGGCAAAACCGGCGGTTGCGTTTGGCGGCAAGTACCGGATCGTTGATTTTCCGCTCAGCAACTGTATCAATTCAGGGATAGACACGGTAGGCGTACTCACGCAGTATCAGCCGCTGCGGTTAAATTCCCATATCGGCATCGGCATTCCGTGGGACTTAGACCGCAACAACGGAGGCGTGACCGTACTGCCGCCGTATGAAAAAAGCGATAACAGTGAATGGTATACCGGAACGGCAAATGCGATTTACCAGAATCTGAACTATATGGAAAGCTATCATCCAGAGTATGTGATTATTTTATCGGGCGACCATATTTATAAAATGGACTACGAGGAGATGCTTGACTTTCACAAGGCAAACCAGGCAGACGTGACGATTGCGGCAATGCCGGTTCCGATTGAAGAGGCGAGCAGGTTTGGCATCGTAATCACAGACGAAGAGAAGAAAATACAGGATTTTGAAGAAAAACCGGAACATCCAAGGAGCAATATGGCTTCTATGGGGATCTACATATTTAGCTGGAAGGTACTAAAAGATGCGCTTGTAGCGTTAAAAGACCAAAGAAGCTGTGATTTTGGCAAGCATATTATCCCGTATCTGCATGAAAGGGGATTTCGGATGTTTGCGTATGAATATAACGGCTACTGGAAGGACGTCGGTACGCTTGGGTCATACTGGGAAGCAAATATGGAGCTGATTGACCTGATTCCTGAATTTAATTTGTATGAGAAGTATTGGAAAATTTACACTAAATGTGATATTATTGAACCACAGTATGTTTCATCCGAAGCGATTGTAGAAAAAAGCCTGATCGGAGAAGGCTGTGAAGTGTACGGAGAAGTATACAACTCTGTCGTCGGAGCAGGCGTGACGATCGGCAGAGGCAGTGTGATACGCAATTCCATTATTATGAAAGACGTCATAATCGGTGAAAATGTCGTGATTGATAAAGGGATTATTGCTGAAAATACAAAGATTGGCGACCGTGCACAGATTGGAATCGGTGATTATGCACCGAGTACTTATAATCCGAAAGTCTATGCATTTGACCTTGTGACGATTGGAGAGGATTCCGTGATACCGCCGGATGTCAGGATCGGGCGCAATACGGCGATTGCAGGCGTTACAACGGCGGCAGACTACCCGGACGGGCAGCTTGCAAGCGGAGATTCGATTATAAAGGAAGGGGAACCGGAATGAAAGCATTAGGACTGATCTTAGCAGGCGGGAATAATAACCGTATGCAGGAATTATCAAAGAAAAGGGCAATCGCGGCAATGCCTGTAGGCGGCAGCTTTCGATGTATTGACTTTGCACTGAGCAATATGACCAATTCGCAGATTCAGACCGTAGCCGTATTGACGCAGTATAATGCACGTTCCTTAAATGAACATTTAAGTTCGTCTAAATGGTGGGATTTTGGAAGAAAACAAGGCGGATTGTATGTATTTACACCGACGGTGACATCGGACAATAGCTGGTGGTACCGCGGGACAGCAGACGCCATGTATCAAAATATAGATTTTTTGAAAAGGTGCCATGAACCGTATGTAATTATAACGAGCGGCGATGGCGTCTATAAGATTGATTATAATAAGATTCTTGATTATCATATAGAGAAAAAAGCGGATATTACGGTCGTTGTCAAGGATATGGACAAAACCGAGGACGTCAGCAGGTACGGTGTCATTAAGATGAATGAGGATTCTAGGATCGTGGAGTTTGAGGAAAAGCCGATGGTGGCGCAGTCAAACACGATTTCCACAGGGATCTATATCATTCGCAGAAGGCAGTTAATCGACTTGCTGGAGCGCTGTGCGCAGGAAAGCCGCAGCGACTTTGTTACAGATATTTTAATCCGGTATAAGAACTTGAAACGTATGTATGGCTATAAGCTGGATGGGTACTGGAACAATATTTCTACCGTAGAGGCGTATTACAAGACAAATATGGATTTTCTAAAGCCGGAAGTACGCAAGTTTTTTTTCAGAGACTATCCGCATATTTATTCCAAGGTGGATGACCTGCCGCCGGCAAAATACAACATAGGATCAGATGTGCATAACAGCTTGATTTCCAGCGGCTGTATTATCAACAGTAAGGTTGAAAATTCAGTCCTGTTTAAAGAAGTGTTTGTCGGAAAAAATTGCGTAATCAAGAACTCTATTATATTAAATGAAGTTTACATAGGTGACAATACGCATATCGAGAATTGTATCGTAGAAAGTCGGGGGACTTTGAAAGCGAATACTTATTATTGCGGTGACAGCGGGATTAAGGTAGTCGTGGAAGATAACAACGAACGGTATGGGTTGTAATAGATGACAGGCAGCAGCTTACTGTGGCTTGTCGGTCACAAGTATCAAGGAGGCGGTATAACTATAATAAGTAAATGTGAGGTGTTTTATAGGAAATGAAGAAAGGGGCGAAAGATGATGCGAATAACAGATGTCCGAGTCCGAAAAGTTGAAAAAGAAGGCAAGATGAAAGCAGTGGTATCGATCACGATTGATGACGAATTTGTTGTGCACGATATCAAAGTAATTGAAGGGGTTAAGGGATTATTTATCGCAATGCCAAGCAGAAGGGCAGCCGATGGAGAATTCCGTGATATTGCTCATCCGATCAATTCTGAGACAAGGGACCATATTCAGAACATTATCCTTGAGGAATATCAAAAACAAATGACAGCAGAAGAAGAGACGTGAATGACGATTGAAACAGAATAAAAAAGAAAAGGGCATAATAACTGCCCGAAAGAAACTGCAACAGGTTGCATGTTTACATATCATTGCCTGTTGCAGTTTTTTGTATGTTTACGTTTCGTTTGCGGCAGGCTTCTGACGGGAAGCGTATTCTTTGACTGTAGGATCGATCATTTCCTGCACACGGTGCCATTCTTTGGTAGCTTCGTCCTTGACCGTTTCGCTGCGGTTCTGGGACAAAAAGCGTGCCAGCTCATAACAACTGATCCAGATCTCGCCGTTGCCGTCTTTTTGGGATTCATCGAAGATAAGCTGCAAACCGAAGTGCAGATGTATAATGTCGATATTATTTACATTTTCTTTATCGCTGTATCCGGTATGGCCCATATAACCGATGACATCACCGGCAGTGACAAGGCTGCCTTCTTTTAAGGATTTGCTATAAGGAAAATTCTGGCGCAGATGGGCGTAATAATAATATCTTTTTTTATCAAAGCTGCGGATGCCGATCCGCCAGCCGCCGTAGCGGTTCCATCCCAGACATTCCACATAGCCGGATTCCACAGCGATAATCGGCGTACCGATCTGTCCCATCATATCGTGCCCAAGGTGCTGCCTGCGGTAACCGAAGGAACGGGAAGAGCCAAAGTCGTCATAGTCC
This sequence comes from Eubacteriaceae bacterium, assembly GCA_910574915.1. Taxonomy (GTDB): domain Bacteria; phylum Bacillota; class Clostridia; order Lachnospirales; family Lachnospiraceae; genus Eubacterium_J. The sequence goes on along the minus strand of CAJTCR010000030.1, from coordinate 21,830 downwards.
GTGTAAGGAAACCCTTTTGCGATCGGAGAGAATGCTTTTAATCCGTACTGTTTTTCATTGTCTGCACCAGGAAGCTGGTATTCACCGACAAATCCGCCCAGTACAGCGTGATAGGCTTCGTTGTAATAGGGATAGTATTTCATGTCCGCAGTCAGCTCTTCTATTGTTGATTCTTTATTTAATATCTTTTCTGCAATCGTATCCATATCGGATGACTTGTAATGTTTAAAATCTCCGCCGTATTTTGCGCCGAGTATGGCAAGCAGGCTGACCCAATCTATGGGCGTATCCGTATCGTGCGCTTTTATGTCGTACTGATAAGCGTCATTCATGGCGTCGCTCGTTACGTGAAAATCGACCCATTTGATAAAATCAGTCTTGCCTGTCTGTCCAGAAGAACCGGATGTGCTGTTTTGAGAGGATACAGGTGCGTTTGTTAGATTTGGATGAAATAATTTTTGTATGTAGGTTAGAGGGTGTGAGATGTAACAGGCGAGTAACAGGGCTGCGAATACGATGCATTTGAATAGCGAGGGTTTTTTAATCATTGTTTACCAGCCGCCGGAAGTAGGTTTGTATATAATATATGTGGGGTGGGGCAAAATATGAATGGTGGTAGTGGAGGGGCATATATGGAGGGACGCCGAGAGTGGGGATTGGCACGCCCTGGCTGCGTCCGTTCCAAAATGCTAAGAAGCACTAAGCATTCTGCTGGTACGCTGTGGCTGCGTACGGTCGCGGCACCTAGTTCGCTGCCTGCTGGCAGCTAAAGGTGCCGCTTGGCTGCGCCCCTGGTTTTTCCGCAGAATACTAAGAGCTTCTAAGCATTTTTCCAAAGCCGCTGCCAGGGCGTGCCAATCCCCACTCCCGGCTGTTCTTCATAAGTGATGCTAAAATATGCTTGATGTGGGGGTGTATGAAAACAAACACGCTCTATAAATTTTAAGACAGGAGTTAGAGAAAGATTTAGTCTTGTCATAGTTGGTTTTGTCTGCTACAATATTTTTCGGTAAGTGTTTCAAATATTTAATATTTATCATTAGATGATTAAATATTTATAATGTAATATTTAGGTGCCGGGCTTAAAAGGGCTTTTGTAAAAGAACAGTATGAATTGTTTAAAAATATGAATTGTTTAAAAATGTGTATTGCGTTTTTATTAGTTATATGGAATCATTTGCACATATTTTTCCATTTATTTAGTTTCAAATGAAACAATCCCAGCTTGATTTACCATAAGTCCAGCATCATAATTGAAAATTAAAAAATAGGATGTTTTCGAGCCTGACTTTGTATACCACAAAGCCAGGCTAATACTACAGCGAACAAAACAAATTGAGCTAGATCAAGCTTGTTTCAGTAACATAACCGAAGAACAGCCGGGAGAGGGGATGGGGGTGCTTTGGCGGCGGCTTTGGAAGAATGGTTAGAAGCCCTTCGCCTTCTGCGGGGCAACCAGGGGCGCAGCCAAGCGGCACCTTTAGCTGCCAGCAGGCAGCGAACTAGGTGCCGCGACCGTCCACAGCCACAGCCTTCCGGCAGAAGGCATAGGGATTCTTACCATTCTGGAACGGACGCCGCCAAAGCACCCCCATCCCCTCTCCCGGCGTCCCTCCTTATGTAAAAAAACACCCCAAAAAAATCAAAGTTCAGCAACCTATTTCCAACTTGTTCGCTCCAACGTTCCATAGATAGATAAAGCAAAAACAAAAAGAAAGGAAGGCACAGCAGTTATGTATCTCATAGCAGGACTTGGCAATCCAGATAAAAAATATAATCAAACAAGGCATAACATCGGCTTTGACACAATAGATGCGATTGCAGAAGAATATCAGATTGCGGTAAACGAAGTAAAGCACAAGGCTGTCTGCGGCAGCGGGATCATTGCGGGACAGAAGGTGCTGCTGCTAAAGCCGCTTACGTATATGAACAACAGCGGGGAGGCAGTCGGCGCTGCACTGCATTATTATAAGCTGGACGCCGCGTCGCAGCTTTTGGTAATTTACGATGATATCAGCCTGAAACCGGGCAGTATCCGTATTCGGCAAAAAGGAAGTGCCGGAGGGCATAACGGGATCAAAAGCATTCTTGCGCATATAGGGACGCAGGAGTTTGCAAGAATCAAGATCGGTGTGGGAGCAAAGCCCGAAGGCTGGGATCTTGCGGACTATGTGCTTGGGCATTTTTCCAAAGAAGAGCGTGTGGAGGCAGAAGCGGCAATGAAGGCGGCTGTAGACGCTGCGGCTCTGATTGTCAGCGGGGATGCGGCGCAGGCGATGAATTTGTATAATAAAAAGAATTAAAAGGAATGGCGAAAATTATGAATGCATTTATAGAGCCGCTCCAGGCGATGACGGAATACAGGGAAATCCGCTCACGCCTGCATGGGCAAGGCATGTCTGGTATTTTAGAAGTTACCGGATGTATTGATTCGCAGAAGCTGCATTTGATTCACTGTCTCAGCGGGGAAGATTACAGCCGCCTGATCGTGACGTTCAGCGAACAGCGTGCCAGGGAATTTTGTGATGAGTACCGTTTTTTTGACCGGAACGTCCGTTATTTTCCGGCAAAAGATATTTTGTTTTACCAGTCGGATATCCGGGGAAATGAGCTGACAAAAGAAAGAATCGCCGTATTGAAAATGCTTGCCGGCGGACAGGGCTGTACGGTTGTCACGACGTTTGATGCGCTGATGAACCGGATGGCTCCGCCGGAAGGTTTTTTGTCAGGTATGAAAAAGCTGGCGGTCGGAAATACGATGGATATGAACCGGATGGTAAAAGAGCTGGCGGCAATGGGGTATGAGCGCAGCTACCAGGCGCAGGCGCCCGGACAGTTTGCTGTACGCGGCGGGATCTTGGATGTTTATGCGCTGACAGAAGAAAACCCTTACCGGATCGAGCTTTGGGGAGACGAGATTGACTCGATCCGCAGCTTTGAAGCGTCCAGCCAGCGGTCGATTGAAAATCTGGAACAGATCTGTATCTGCCCGGCGTTGGAATTATTGCTCGATCAAAAGCAGTTGCGGGAAGGAATCGGCAGGCTGCGCGCACAGCAGGAGCAGGTGACGGCAGGGCTGCGTGGGCAGCAGAAGACGGAAGAAGCAGCCCGGCTGAAAAGCACGGTGGACGCCCTGATCGAAGAACTGGAGGAGATTGGCGCAAGCAGCAGCCTGGATGCGTATTTGACGTATTTTACGACGCAGACCGTTTCTTTGCTGGACTATTTTGATCTGGACAAGACGATCCTTGCACTGGATGAACCTGCCCGTCTTGCACAACAGAGCAAGGCAGTCGAAACGGAATTTATGGACAGTATGCAGCAGCGCCTGGAGAAAGGGTATATTTTGCCGGGGCAGATGGATACGCTTTACCTGGCAAAAGAGATTTTTGCCAAGGCGGAGCGCCTGCGTACGGTTGCGCTCGCGACGCTTGAGATGAAGCTGGCGGAGATGAACGTGGCGCAGGTGTATCCGATACAGGCACGCACGGTCAATCCATACAACAACAGCTTTGAGCTGCTGGTCAAAGACCTGCACCAGTATAAAAAGAAAAATTATAAGGTGATTTTATTATCTGGATCGCGCACGAGGGCGCAGAGACTGACGCAGGACTTGATGGATGAAGGACTGAGCGCGTTCTACACGGAGGATTACGACCATATTGTAAAGCCGGGAGAAGTGATGACGCTGTACGGCAAAGTAAAGCGCGGCTATGAATACCCGATGCTGAAATTTGTCGTGATTTCTGAAAGCGATATTTTTGGAGCGGAAAAAAAGAAGAAAAAGCGCCGTCATGTGAAAAACGGCGAAAAGGTGTCCGGTTTTTCGGATTTAAACGTCGGGGACTATGTTGTGCATGAAAACCACGGGCTTGGTATTTACTGCGGGATTGAAAAAATAGAAGTGGACGGCACGACAAAAGATTATATCAAAATTGAATATGATAAAGGCGGTATTTTGTATATTCTTGCTACGCAGTTGGATATGATTCAGAAGTATTCTGGCGCTGGAGAGCGCAAGCCAAAACTAAACGCGCTCGGCAGCCTGGACTGGAAAAAGACAAAGACAAAAGTGCGTACTGCGGTCAAGGAAATTGCAGGCGAGCTTGTGCAGCTATACGCGGCGAGGGAAAACCAGAAAGGCTATGTGTATGCGCCGGATACCGTCTGGCAGAGAGAGTTTGAAGAGATGTTTCCGTTTGAAGAAACCGAAGACCAGACAAATGCCATCGAGGCGACCAAGCGGGATATGGAAAGCCCGAAGATTATGGATCGTTTGATCTGCGGGGATGTCGGCTACGGCAAGACGGAGATTGCGATCCGCGCTGCGTTTAAAGCCGTGCAGGAGAGCAGGCAGGTCGTATATCTGGCACCGACGACGATTCTGGCGCAGCAGGTGTATAACAATTTTGTGCAGCGTATGCAGGATTTTCCAGTGGCGGTAGGGCTTTTGTGCAGGTTTCGTACGCCTGCGCAGCAGAAAAAGACGCTGCTTGGGCTAAAGCAGGGGACCGTGGACATTATTGTAGGCACGCACCGGGTGCTGTCTAAGGATGTACAGTACAAAGACCTGGGGCTGCTTATTGTAGACGAGGAACAGCGTTTTGGCGTGACGCATAAAGAAAAGATCAAAAAGCTGAAAACAAACGTAGACGTGCTGACGCTGACCGCGACGCCGATCCCGCGTACGCTGCATATGAGCTTGATTGGGATACGGGATATGAGCGTGCTTGAGGAGCCGCCGGTAGACCGCGTGCCGATCCAGACGTATGTAATGGAATATAACGAAGAGATGGTAAGGGAAGCCATTGTGCGTGAGCTTGCCAGGGGCGGACAGGTCTACTATGTGTTTAACCGGGTCAACCAGATCGCCGATGTTGCGGCAAAGGTGCAGAGCCTTGTGCCGGATGCGGTGACTGCGATTGCGCACGGACAGATGAAGGAGCGGGAGCTGGAAAATATTATGTACCAGTTTATCAACGGAGAAATTGATATACTGGTATCTACGACAATTATTGAAACAGGGTTAGATATCTCAAACGTGAATACAATGATTATCCAGGACGCGGACAATATGGGGCTGTCACAGTTGTACCAGCTTCGCGGGCGGGTAGGACGGTCAAACCGTACAGCTTATGCTTTTTTGATGTACAGGCGGGACAAGATGCTCAAAGAAGTGGCAGAAAAACGGCTTGCCGCGATTAAGGAGTTTACCGACTTAGGCAGCGGATTTAAGATCGCAATGCGTGACTTGGAGATCCGGGGTGCGGGCAACCTGCTGGGAGCGCAGCAGAGCGGGCATATGGAAGCCGTCGGCTACGATCTGTACTGCAAGATGTTAAACGATGCCGTCAGACAGGCAAAAGGCGTCGCTGCCGCAGAAGAGTTTGAGACAACGATTGATATTGATATCGATGCGTATATCCCGCCTTCTTTTATTCCAAATGAGTTTCAGAAGCTGGATATTTATAAAAGGGTCGCAGGCATTGGGTCGCAGGAGGAAGCAGAAGAGATGATGGAAGAACTGCTGGATCGTTTTGGCGAACCGCCGCGCTCGGTCTGCAACTTGTTAAAAATCGCCCAGCTAAAGGCAAAAGCGCATCAGGTCTATATAAAAGAAGTTACGCAAAAAGGCAAAACGCTGCGCCTGCTTATGTATGAGCGCGCGCAGATTGAGACGTCAAAAATACCAGAGCTGGTAAAACGGTATGACGGCAGGCTGACATTTACGGCAGTCGGCAGAAATCCGGTCTTTGCATACAATATGGTAAAAAACAGCCGGGATGCAAAAAAGGCAGACCCGCTGGTGCTGCTTGCCTGCCTGACCGAAGAGCTGGCACAGATATGCAGCCCTGGCGTTTTGTGAAAAAATCATGAATTTTCTTGCAGATACTATGTATTTGCACTATAATAGACCGATGAAAAAGAATCGATCAGGAGGCAGTTTAACTATGAAGATGAAGAAATTTATGGCTGTGCTGGCAGCGGCAGCGATGCTCTCAGCCGTTCCGGTAACAGGCTGCGGAAGCACGATTGACCCATCCAAATCGGCAGCCACGCTAGATGGAAAAGAAATCCAGATGGGAGTCGCCAACTTTATGGCACAGTTTCAGGCAGCACAGACAGACTTTTATTTTCTGTCTTATTATGGCGAGGATATGTGGAACTCTGATTCTGGAGACGGGTCTACAATGACGGATTCTGTAAAAGAGAGCGTAATGGACACGCTCGAGGAATACTATCTGATGGACGCCCACGCCGCAGACTACGGCGTAGAGCTGACAGAAGAAGAAAAAACGGCGATTACGCAGGCAGCGTCCCAGTTTTTAGCCGACAACACCAAACAGGCATGTGAAAAGATGGGAGCTACACAGGAAACCGTAGAAGAAATGCTGCGCCTGTATAAGATTCAGGCAAAAATGGAAGAGGCAATCCACAAGGAAATCGATACAAATGTCACCGACGAGGAATGTGCGCAGAAGACATTCAGCTATGTCCGCTTTGATAAGACAAGCAAGCCGGAAACAGACAGTGATACACAGACAGATGACGATACAGAAGCGCAGGCGGATACGCAGACAGACGATGCAGAAACAGAAATCGATAATAAGCCGGCAGCAGAAGCGTTTCTTGCCAGTGCCGCGGATGATTTTGAAGCAGCCGCAAAGGAGGGTGAATACAGCGTGCTGAAATGCTCTTACGGCGCAGGCGACCTAAAAGAAGAAGACAATACGACAAGCATGAATGTGGAAGTGTTAAAAGCTGCGGATAAGCTAAAGGACGGCGAAATGGCAAAAGATTTAATCGAAGCTGAAAACAGCTATTATATTATCCGCATGGATTCCACCGATGATAAAGAAGCGGCAGAGACCAAAAAAGAATCGATCTTAAACGAACGAAAAAGCGAGAAATACGCAGAGGTATTAGAATCATATAAAAAAGACGCAGACTGGAAAATAAACGAGAGTGAATGGAAAAAAGTGAATTTTGACGAGCTGTACACCCAGAAGGCAGAACAGACAACGACGGATGACAGTACCGGTACAGATGATGGTACAGGCGCTACAGATGCAGCGGACGGTACAGATACAGCGGCAGATGGTGCAGACGCAGCGGACGGTACAGACACAGCGGCAGATGGTGCAGACGGTGCAGACACAGCGGCAGATGGTGCAGACGCAGCGGACGGTACAGACACAGCGGCAGATGGTGCAGACGCAGCAGATGATGCAGGCGATACAGCAGACAGCGCAGACGGCAAAAATGCAGATAATGCAGGCTCAGACAACTAAAATGCGGGGATTATTTTTCGAGGATTGCGGTTATGAAAAAAATATTATATTTTCTAAGGGATTATAAAAAAGAAAGTATTCTGGCACCGCTGTTTAAGATGCTGGAAGCGATTTTTGAGCTGATTGTTCCGTTGGTTATGGCAGCAATTATTGATGTTGGCATTGCGGGCGGCGATAAGCCGTATGTGATAAGGATGTGCCTGGTTATGACCGGGCTTGGGGTGATCGGGCTGGTATGCTCGATCACGGCTCAGTTTTTTGCCGCAAAGGCGGCTGTCGGCATGGCGACAAAGCTGCGCCATTCGGTTTTTTCTCATATTCAAAATCTGTCCTTTTCTAAAATTGACCAGATCGGGACTTCGACGCTGATTACGCGTATGACGAGCGATATTAATCAGGTGCAGGCGGGCATTAACCTGTTTCTGCGGCTGTTTCTGCGTTCGCCGTTTATCGTATTCGGCGCTATGGTAATGGCGTTTACGGTAGATGTCAAGGCTGCGTTTATTTTTGTAGTGACGATTCCGTTATTGTCCATCGTCGTGTTTGGCGTGATGTGTGCCAGCATTCCGCTGTATAAAAAAGTGCAGAGCGGGCTGGACGAAGTGCTGACACTGGTGCGTGAAAATCTGACTGGGGTGCGTGTAATCCGCGCCTTCCAAAAAGAAGAGGAAGAAATCAAAAGTTTTCAACATAAAAATCAAATCTTAAATGAAGGGCAGCAGTATGTCGGCAGGATTTCTGCGCTGACCAACCCGGTAACGTATGTGATTATCAACGCGGCGACGCTTGTGCTGATCTTTACAGGCGCGGTGCGCGTGGATATGGGGTATCTGACACAAGGCGAGGTAGTAGCGCTTGTAAACTATATGTCACAGATCCTTGTAGAGCTGATTAAGCTTGCCAACCTGATCGTAAGCGTTACAAAGGCGATTGCCTGCGGCAAGCGCGTGGCGGATGTACTGGATGTGCAGGCAGGCTTGCCGGATGCGCCGCAAGGGCTTGAAAACGCGCGCAGGGAACAGGAAAAATGCCCGAAGGTTGCGTTTTCCAGCGTAAGCATGTCGTATCACGGATCGGGCGAATATGCGGTTGAGGATATTGCGTTTGAGGCGTTTGCGGGAGAGACGATCGGTATTATCGGCGGTACGGGTTCTGGCAAAAGTACGGTTGTAAATCTGATCCCGCGGTTTTATGACGTCTCAAAAGGCGCTGTGGAAGTGGACGGCAAGGATGTGCGTACGTATGATCCGCAGGCCCTTCGCAGCAAGATCGGCGTTGTAATGCAAAAAGCGGTATTATTTAAAGGCACGATCCGTGAAAACCTGAAATGGGGCAATGAGGACGCTACAGAAGAGCAGCTTTTGGAAGCGATTGAAGCGGCGCAGGCAGCGGACGTAATCAAGGCAAAGGAGCTTGGGCTGGACGAGATGGTCGAGCAGGGCGGTAAAAATTTGTCCGGCGGGCAGCGGCAGCGCCTTACGATTGCAAGAGCGCTCGTGCGCAGGCCGCAGATCCTGATTCTGGACGACAGCGCGAGTGCGCTTGATTTTGCGACGGACGCCAGGCTGCGCGCGTCTTTGCGCAGGCTGGACTATCATCCGACGGTATTTATCGTATCACAGAGGACTTCTTCGGTGCAGTCCGCGGACTGCATTTTAGTGCTGGACGACGGAGTGCTGGCAGGGAAGGGGACACATGAGCAGCTTTTGGAAAGCTGCAGCGTATATCAGGAAATCTATGCTTCACAGTTTCGTTCACAGGACAGCAAGGCACAGCAGCCGGAAGGAGGAATGGCATAATGGCAGGCGGAAAAAAACAGTCGCAGACGATTCAAAAAGTGCTTACCTATATCAGACAGTATCGGTTTTTGGTGCAGCTGTCGCTTTTGTTTGCAGCAGTAACCGTGTTTGCAACGCTTTATTTTCCGATTCTGACCGGGGATGCCATAGACCTGATTGTGGAAAAGGGCAGCGTGGATTTTGCGGGAATCCTTGCGATTATACAAAAGGCAGGCGTGATGATTGCGGTTACCGCGGCGGCACAGTGGCTGATGAATGTGATTAACAACCGGATTACTTACCAGGTGATCCGTGACATCAGAGAAGAGGCGTTTCAAAAGATCCAGCAGCTTCCGTTAAAGTATTTAGACGCACACCCGACGGGAGAGATTGTCAGCCGGGTCATTGCGGATGTAGATCAGTTTGCGGACGGGCTTTTAATGGGATTTACTCAACTGTTTACTGGGATTTTAACGATTGCGGGCACGCTTTGCTTTATGCTTTCGATCAATGTTACGATCACCGTAGTTGTCGTAATCGTAACTCCGGTATCGCTGTTTGTGGCGGCTTTTATTGCAAAAAGCACGTATCAGATGTTTCAGCGCCAGTCGCAGAGCAGGGGCGCGCAGACGGCGCTGATCGACGAGATGATCGGTGGCCAGAAGGTTGTGCAGGCATTTGGCAGGGAAAAAGAGGTGCTCAAAAAATTTGACGCGATTAATGCGGATCTGGAAAAATATTCACTGCGGGCAATCTTTTTTTCCTCGATTACCAATCCTGCGACAAGGTTCGTAAACAGCCTTGTGTATACCGGGGTGGCAGTTGTCGGAGCGCTTGCGGTTATTAATGGAAACTTAAGCGTCGGACAGCTTTCCTGCTTTTTAAGTTATGCAAACCAGTATACAAAGCCGTTTAACGAAATCTCCGGCGTTATTACCGAGCTGCAAAATGCGCTTGCCTGCGCGGCAAGGATCTTTGAACTGATTGAAGAAGAACCGCAGGTGCCGGACAAAGAGGATGCAAGGGTATTAGAACATGCCGACGGCAGGGTAGAGCTTTCGCATGTAAGCTTTTCTTATGATCCAGACCAAAAGCTGATCGAGGATTTTAATTTAAAAGTGCGTCCCAGCCAGCGCATTGCCATTGTAGGGCCGACTGGATGCGGGAAAACGACGATGATTAACCTGCTGATGCGTTTTTATGATCCGAATGCCGGACAGATCCGGGTCAGCGGTACCGATATGAAGGACATTACGCGCAAAAGCCTGCGTGCTTCCTACGGCATGGTGTTGCAGGAAACATGGCTGCGCAGCGGTACGATCCGCGACAATATCTGCATGGGAATGCCGCAGGCGTCACAGGAGAAGATGATCGAAGCGGCAAAAGCGGCACATGCGCATAGCTTTATTAAAAGACTGCCGGACGGATACGATACGGTCATAAAAGAAGACGGCGGCAACCTTTCGCAGGGGCAGAAGCAGCTTTTATGTATTGCAAGGGTGATGCTGTGCCTGCCGCCGATGCTGATTTTGGACGAGGCGACGTCTTCGATTGATACGCGTACCGAGATGCGCATACAAAAAGCGTTCCAAGCTATGATGCAGGGGCGTACGAGCTTTATTGTGGCACACCGCCTGTCTACCATTGAAAATGCAGATGTCATTCTTGTGATGAAGGGCGGAAAAATTATTGAACAGGGATCTCATCAGGAGCTCTTGCAAAAAAATGGATTTTATGCGACACTATATAATAGCCAGTTTGCCAGATAGGCAGTATTGCGCGAAACAGGAACCATATGCCATGTGCGGCATACAATAAGATTATGAAAAGCGCAGAGGGCATGTCGGGCTGTAACTGATTTTCTTGTAACATTTTGAACAGTTCCATTTGAAAAACCATAAAGAATGTATATAATATGCCATAATTTTTCAAGAAGTATTGACAAAAAAGAAAATTAGCTACTATAATTACGTGTTAATGAGGGTATGATAATAAGAGATTGAGAGAGATTGAGATAGATAGAGGTGTGAGATGGAACAGTATTATGTGATCAAGGGTGGTATTCCGCTTGTCGGAGAAGTGGAGATTGGAGGAGCAAAAAACGCGGCGCTGGCGATTCTTGCGGCAGCCATTATGACAGACGAGACAGTAACGATTGATAATCTTCCCAACGTGCGTGATATCAATGTGCTGTTAGAAGCGATGGCACAGATCGGAGCAAGGATCAACCGTGTCGACGAGCATACGGTAAAGATCAATGGTTCACAGATCCGGGAGCTTTGTGTGGAATATGAATATATCAAAAAAATACGTGCATCTTATTATCTGCTGGGCGCACTGCTCGGAAAATATAACCATGCGGAAGTAGCGCTGCCGGGAGGCTGCGATATCGGAAGCAGGCCGATTGACCTGCACCTTAAGGGGTTCCGCGCCCTCGGCGCAGACGTCGCGATCCAGCATGGGCTGATCGTTGCGCAGGCAGAGCATTTAATCGGCACTCATGTCTATCTTGATAAAGTATCCGTAGGGGCTACGATCAATATTATGATGGCGGCATCTATGGCAAACGGAAAAACAATTATCGAAAATGCTGCAAAAGAGCCGCATGTCGTAGACGTTGCGAACTTTTTAAACAGTATGGGAGCAAATATCCGCGGCGCCGGTACGGACGTGATCCGCATCGTCGGCGTAGAAAGGCTCCATGCGACAGAATATTCGATTATCCCTGACCAGATCGAAGCAGGCACGTTTATGTTTGCCGCTGCTGCGACAAAAGGGGATGTTACGGTAAAAAATGTGATTCCAAAGCATTTGGAGGCGACCTCTGCAAAGCTATTAGAAGTCGGATGCGAGGTCGAAGAGTTTGACGACGCGGTAAGGGTCGTATGTTCGAAGCCAATGCACCATACCCAGGTGACGACGCTTGCCTATCCGGGCTTTCCGACAGATATGCAGCCGCAGATGTCGGTGCTGCTTGGCATTGCGCAGGGCACAAGCACGGTGACAGAGAGCATTTTTGAAAACCGCTTCCGCTATGTGGATGAGCTGACGAGGATGGGCGCCAATATTAAGGTCGAGAGCAATATTGCGATTATTAACGGCGTATCCAGCTATATGGGAGCAAGAGTCAGCGCTCCTGACCTGCGTGCAGGTGCTGCGCTTGTGATCGCAGGGCTGTCGGCAGAGGGCATTACAGTGGTAGATAATATCCATTATGTAGAACGCGGTTATGAACAGTTTGAATACAAGCTCAGTGAACTGGGCGCAAGAATCGAAAAGGTCGGTTCGGAAAAGGATATCCAGAAATTTACATTAAAAGTAAGCTGATGGACGTTTCAAAAGAATCCAGTTCGTAAAACAGGGCTGGATTCTGCTGTTTGGAAATTTGTCAAAATTTATCATTGACATTTTGGCTGTTCTGTTGTATTGTCTTTATGAGTTAGATTTGAGAATTCGAAAATTGCATACGATTTTTCTCTTATTCAGAGTGATGGAGATACAAAGGATCTGTGAAGTCACGGCAACCCCCTGCATATGCGTGGAAGGTGCCAACCTGAGCGAGTAATCGAACAATAAGAGGATTTGATGATTTAACCTAGTCAGGTCCGCTTATGGAAAAGCGAACCTTTTTTTGTTGCATTTTTATTAGGTGAAAGAATCAAAAACGAAAGGAAAAAGTATGGAAAAGTTATTATTTACCTCAGAATCAGTAACAGAAGGGCATCCTGATAAACTGTGCGATGCCGTATCAGACGCAGTGTTAGACGCATGTATGGCACAAGACCCGATGAGCCGCGTGGCGTGTGAGACGGTCTGCTGTACCGGATATGTGCTTGTGACAGGCGAGATCACGACAAAGGCAACGCTGGATATTCCTGCGATTGTGCGAAAGACTGTCAATGAGATCGGCTATAACGACGCGAAAATGGGCTTTGACTGCAATACGTGCGCCGTATTTTCAGCGATTGACCAGCAGTCCGCGGACATTGCAATGGGAGTAGATAAGGCACTGGAAGCGAAAGAAAATAAGATGACAGACGAGGAATTGGATGCAATCGGCGCAGGCGACCAGGGCATGATGTTTGGCTATGCGACCAATGAGACGGAGAGCTATATGCCGTACCCGATCTCTCTGGCACACAAGCTGGCGTTGCAGCTTACCAACGTACGCAAGGACGGCACGCTTTCCTACCTTCGCCCGGACGGGAAGACACAGGTGTCTGTAGAATACGATGAGGCTGGAAAGCCAAAGAGACTCGAAGCTGTCGTATTGTCTACGCAGCATGATGCGGATGTGACACAGGAGCAGATTCATGCAGATATTATGAAGCATGTGTTCGAACCGATCCTTCCGAAAGAAATGATCGATGCGCAGACTAAGTTTTTTATTAATCCGACAGGCAGATTTGTAATCGGCGGCCCGCAGGGAGACGCAGGGCTTACCGGGCGCAAAATTATTGTAGATACATACGGCGGGTACGCGCGTCACGGCGGCGGCGCATTTTCCGGCAAAGACTGTACGAAAGTAGACCGTTCCGCAGCTTATGCGGCACGTTATGTCGCAAAAAATATCGTAGCGGCGGGGCTGGCAGAAAAATGCGAGATCCAGTTGTCCTATGCGATTGGCGTCGCACAGCCGACATCGGTAATGGTAGATACTTTTGGCACCGGCAAGATCAAGGATGACGAGCTGGTAGGAATTATCCGCAGCAATTTTGACCTGCGTCCGGCGGGCATTATTAAGATGCTGGATCTTAGAAGGCCGATCTACAAGCAGACAGCGGCATACGGGCATTTTGGCAGAAACGACCTGCATCTGCCTTGGGAAGCGCTGGACAAGGTAGACGTGTTAAAAGGCTATCTGGCATAATAAATACAGATGTTTTTTAATTTAGAAAAAATTAAGAATCTTTTCCCTGAATTTTTATATGTAATTACAAAGCTCATGTTATAATAGCGTTAGCGGAACCAGCTTGCGCCAAAAATATAACTGCCGCGGCGTGAAGCGCCGCGGCAGTTATATTTTTGGCTGGAGGCAGGAAGGAGCCTTTCTATGAAACTGAGTACAAAGTTGGTGATTACTTTTTTTGTAATCGTGTTTATGCCGATTTTGCTTGCACTGTTTGCTTTTTTTGTGATCCGGCTGATCCAGATGAATGCAGTTGCACAGCAGACGGGCATCGATATCGGCGTGCTTGCCTATAAGATCGATATGTCGCAGATCGAGGTGCTTGTGGAGGATATGGCGATCTGCATCGTTTTGATCCTGGCTGCGACAGGGCTTTCGATTACGGCATGGATCTACCGCAGCATTGTGACACCGATCTGCCGGCTGGAGGAAGCGGCGAAAAATATCAAGGAGGGGAATCTGAATTTTACCGTCGAAGCAGACAGCAATGACGAGATGGGCAGCCTGTGCCGGAACTTTGAAGATATGAGGCAGAGGCTTAAGGAGTCCGCGGAAGAAAAACTGGAAGCCGAAAAGCAGAACCGTATTTTAATCAGCAATATTTCTCATGACTTAAAAACGCCGATTACAGCGATCAAGGGCTATGTGGAAGGGATCCTGGACGGGGTTGCGGACACACCGGAAAAAGCAGACAAATATATGCGCACGATCTACAACAAGGCGATGGACATGGACCGGCTCATTAATGAACTGACGCTGTATGCCAAGATTGACACAAACCGTATCCCGTATAATTTTAACAGGATCAGCGCGGCGGAGTATTTTAACGACTGCATTGAGGAGATCGGGCTGGAGCTGGAAGCAAAGCATATCGGGCTGTCGTATTTTAACTATGCGGGAGACCATGTCGTGATTATCGCAGACCCGGAACAGCTAAAGCGCGTGATCGATAATATTGTCGGCAATTCTGTAAAATATATGGATAAGGAGCACGGGCTAATTAACGTCAGGATCAAGGACGTAGGCGATTTTATCCAGGTGGAGATCGAAGACAACGGAAAAGGGATTGCGCAAAAAGACCTGCCGTTTATTTTTGACCGTTTTTACCGTACGGATGCTTCCAGAAATTCGGCAACCGGAGGTAGCGGTATCGGGCTTTCGATCGTAAAGAAGATTATTGAAGATCATGGCGGCAAGATCTGGGCGACGAGCAAGGAGTCCACAGGTACGGTCATGTACTTTGTAATACGCAAATATCAGGAGGTATTGAATGAGCAGGATACTGATTATTGAAGATGAAATGACGATCGCGGAGCTGGAAAAGGATTACCTGGAGCTGAGCGGGTTTGAGGTAGAGATCGAGACAAACGGGGAGCACGGCTTAAAAAAGGTGCTGGAAGAGGACTACAATATGGTCATCCTGGACTTGATGCTGCCTGGCATGGACGGGTTTGAAGTGTGCAGGCAGATCAGAGAGCATAAAAATCTGCCGGTCTTAATGGTATCGGCAAAAAAGGACGATATTGACAAAATCCGCGGGCTTGGCATGGGGGCGGACGACTATGTAACGAAACCGTTTTCGCCGAGCGAGCTGGTGGCGCGTGTCAAGGCGCATTTGGCACGGTATGAAAGGCTGATCGGCAGCGGAGCTATGCAGAATGATATCGTAGAGATCCGCGGCATACGCATTGACAAGACGGCAAGGCGAGTTTGGATTAACGAAGAGGAAAAGCAGTTTACGACAAAGGAATTTGACCTGCTCGTATTTCTGGCGCAGAATCCGAACCGGGTATTTACAAAAGACGAGCTGTTTAAAGAAATCTGGGATATGGAGTCCGTCGGAGATATTGCGACTGTAACGGTGCATATTAAAAAGATCCGGGAAAAAATCGAGATCAATACGGCAAAGCCGCAGTATATCGAGACGATTTGGGGAGTCGGATACCGGTTTAAGCTGTAAGGGGACAATTTTATGAACATCTTATATGAAGACCAGCATATTTTAGTCTGTGTAAAGCCGCCGGGCACCGCGGTACAGACAAAGCTGCACACGCAGCAGGATATGGTCAGCCTGCTGAAAAACTACAGGCACAAAAAAGGGGAACCGCCTTATATCGGGCTGATCCACCGTCTTGACCAGCCAGTGGAAGGGATTTTGGTGTTTGGCAAGCAGGCAGAGTCTGCGGCGAAGCTTTGCAGGGCGCTGACGCAGGGCGGCTTTTTCAAAGGATATGCCGCTGTGACGCAGGGCGCGATGCCCGCTGCGGAAGGAACACTTGTAGATTACCTGAAAAAAGACGGGCGGAACAATCTCTCAGCCATTGTTTCATCCGGTGATGCTAAGGCGAAGCAGGCAAAGCTGCACTACCGGGTGTTAGAGACGGATGCAGACAGCAGCCCTGTACAAAATCTCGTAAAAATCCGCCTGCTGACGGGCAGGCATCATCAAATCCGCGTGCAGATGGCGCATATAGGAACGCCGCTTGTGGGAGATACGAAATATGGGATGCCGCACGGAGAAGGAACGCCAGCAGCCGGGCTTGGGCTATGCGCGTGCGAGCTGTCGTTTGTGCATCCGGTGACGTGCCAAAAAATGCAGTTTGCGATCGTTCCGTCGCAGCCGGTATTTCAAAAGTTCCGTGCACTAAAAAATGTACAAAGCTGCCAGGGCTTCTAAAAAGTGACAGCCCGATTGTGCACGCAGCGATACATAATCAAATAGAATACACACATACTGGTTGTATGAGATGGTATGAAAAAGAAAACGTAAAAAAGACAATTTTATTAGCAGGGGTTACGCTGGCGGTGTATCTTTCCATGAGATACGTGCTGCCGATGGTAATTCCTTTTTTATTCGGCGCATTCCTGGCGATGCTGTTAAATCCGCTCGTACAAAAAATCGTGGCAAAAACGGGAAAAGGGCGCGGCGTGATTTCCATGCTTGTGGTGACCGTCGTGCTGGGCGCTGTGTTAGCCGCCTGCTTTTTTGTCGGGCGCGCCGCATGTACGCAGCTTGCGGCACTGGTAAAAAACGCGGAATCGATTGAAGGAGGGTTCTTAGAAATCTGGTGTGGCTGCTGCGACCGCCTGGAACGCAGTCTGGGCGTGCGCATTGGCGAGGCGGAGCAGTTGTTTGTCAAAATGCGCAATAAGGTTGTGGACGGCTTTCAGTCGAGCACGCTGCCGTATCTTTTGAAAAATTCGATGGCTTATGCAAAGGCGGTCTTTTCGGTGATGGGCGTTACGCTCGTATCTGTAATATCCGGTATGCTGATTTTAACCGATTATCCGGCGATTGCCTGCGCAGTGCGCAGATCCGAGGCAGGCAAGCTTGCGGTGCGTATCAAGCAGCATTCCAGACAGGCGGGAGGCACATATCTAAGAGCACAGATTGTGATACTGCTTGTGATCAGCATGATCTGCATTGGCGGCTTGTTTTTAACAGGCAATTCTTATGCGCTGCTTGCGGGCATGGGCATCGGGGTGTGCGATGCGCTGCCGTTTATCGGCACCGGGACGATTTTTGTGCCGTGGATGGTGATTGACCTTATGAACGGACAATATCTGCCTGCGGCTGTCTACGGCATTTTATATCTTGTATGCAGCTTTGTGCGCCAGTTTTTAGAGCCGCGGCTGATCGGAGGAAAGCTGGGGTATCCTCCGATCGCGGTGCTGATGAGCATTTATATCGGAATGCATGTATACGGTGCGGCGGGGGTGATTTTAGGGCCGGTGTCTGCATTTCTTATTTATGAGCTTTATACGGCGCTGCTGGAATCTTGACGGAACGCCAATGCCCGCTTGACATAAGCGAAGTATGAGGCTAAAATAAATCCGGTATCACAGCATTTGATCGATATAAAGGAGAATGAGATGGCAAAGGACAAGAAATTAGTGGAATCCATTACGAGTATGCAGGAGGATTTCGCGCAGTGGTATACCGATGTGGTAAAAAAAGCGGAGCTGATTGACTATTCTTCCGTAAAGGGCTGCATGATTATCAAGCCGGCTGGCTATGCGCTCTGGGAAAACATTCAAAACGAGTTAGACCGCCGTTTTAAAGAAACCGGGGTGCAGAACGTGTATATGCCGATGTTTATCCCGGAGGGGCTGTTAAATAAGGAAAAAGACCATGTAGAGGGCTTTGCGCCGGAGGTGGCATGGGTAACGCACGGCGGACAGAGCAAGTTACAGGAACGGCTGTGTGTCAGGCCGACTTCGGAAACGCTGTTTTGTGACTTTTATAAAAATGACGTACAGTCTTACCGTGACCTGCCAAAAGTATACAACCAGTGGTGTTCGGTCGTAAGATGGGAAAAGGAAACAAGGCCGTTTCTGCGTTCGCGGGAATTTTTGTGGCAGGAAGGGCATACGGCGCACGCGACAGCACAGGAAGCGCAGGAGCGTACCGAGCAGATGTTAAACGTTTATGCCACCTTCTGCGAAGAGGTGCTTGCGATCCCAGTCATCCGCGGACAAAAGACAGAAAAGGAAAAATTTGCGGGCGCGGAAGCAACTTATACAATCGAGGCGCTGATGCATGACGGAAAGGCATTGCAGTCCGGTACCAGCCACAATTTCGGCGACGGGTTTGCAAAGGCGTTTGACATTCAGTATACGGATCCAAACAATCAGCTTCAGTATGTGCACCAGACTTCCTGGGGCTTGAGCACGCGGATTATCGGCGCAATTATTATGGTGCACGGAGATGATTCGGGGCTCGTGCTGCCGCCTGCGATCGCACCGACACAGGTGATGGTGATCCCGATCCAGCAGCAGAAAGAAGGAGTGCTTAAAAAAGCCAACGAGCTGTATCAGGCGTTGCAGCAGCAGTTCCGCGTCAAGGTAGACGACAGCGTAAAAAGCCCTGGCTGGAAGTTCTCGGAGCAGGAAATGCGCGGCATTCCTCTGCGGATTGAAATCGGGCCAAAAGATATAGAAAAGGGACAGTGCGTGATCGTGCGCCGCGATACGAGGGAAAAATACCAGACCGCGATCGAACAGGTACCGCAGAAAGTAGAGGAGCTGTTAAAAACGGTGCAGTCTGAAATGTTTGCACGCGCCAAGGCACATCGTGATTCGCATATTACAGACGCGCGCGATTATGAACAGTTCCAGGCAGCGCTGGAGGAAAAGCCAGGATTTATCCGCGCGATGTGGTGCGGGGAACAGGCATGTGAAGATAAGATCAAAGAAGATACAACGGCGACTTCCCGCTGTATGCCGTTTGAACAAGAACAGATCAGCGACGTATGCGTCTGCTGTAAAAAACCGGCGAAAAAGCTGGTATTCTGGGGAAAAGCATATTAACAGGATCGAACTTCCAAAGCCGGTAAAGCAGGTAATAGACAGGCTGGCAGCGCATGGGCAGGAAGCCTATGCAGTAGGCGGATGTGTGCGGGATTGTTTGCTGAACCGGATACCAAAGGACTGGGACATTACGACCTCGGCGTCTCCTGCGCAGGTAAAAGCGCTGTTTGCAAGAACGGTGGATACCGGGCTTAAGCATGGGACAGTGACTGTCCTGCTTGGCGGGGAGAGCTTTGAAGTGACGACTTACCGGATCGACGGCGCGTATACGGACGGCAGGCACCCGGATCAGGTCATATTTACGCCAAGCCTGCTGGAGGACTTAAAGCGGCGGGATTTTACGATCAATGCAATGGCGTATAACGATTCTGACGGGCTGGTCGATGCGTTTGCCGGGGCGGGCGATCTGGCGGCAGGCATCGTCCGCTGTGTCGGCAGCGCGGCAGACCGTTTCGGCGAAGACGCCCTGCGTATGCTGCGCGCCGTACGGTTTGCGGCACAGCTCGATTTTAAAATCGAACAACAGACAAGGCAGGCGATACAAAAGCTGGCGCCGGACTTAAAAAAGATCAGCGCGGAGCGGATTCAGGCGGAACTTGTAAAGCTGGTCGTATCGCCGCACCCGGAATATATGAGAGAGCTGTACGAGCTTGGCATCACAAAGGCAGTCCTGCCGGAATTTGACCGGATGATGGAGACCGAACAAAATCATCCGCACCATTGCAAAAACGTCGGCGAGCATACGATTGCGGCAATGCAGTATACCGCGCAGGATAAAGTACTGCGTCTTGCCGCGCTGTTTCACGATATCGCAAAGCCGGACTGCAAGACGACAGACGAAGACGGAACCGATCATTTTTACGGGCATCCGCAAAAGGGCGCTGTGCTTGCCGGGCAGATTTTCAGGCGCTTAAAATTTGACTGTGAGACGATGGAACGTGTCTGCGCGCTTGTACAATGGCATGATTACAATCCGGCGCTGACACAGGCAGGCGTGCGCCGTGCCGTTATAAAGACAGGCGAGCGGCAGTATCCGGTGATCTTTGCATTAAAACGAGCGGATATCCTGGCACAGAGCGCCTATCAGCGCGCGGAAAAGCTTGCATACTTAAGCGGCTATGAAAAGATATACGATGACATAATGAAAAGAAAAGACTGCCTGAGCCTTGGGCAGCTTGCCGTGGACGGGCGGGATCTGCTAAAGCTGGGCGTCCCGCAGGGCAGGCAGGTCGGAGAGGTTTTAAATAAGCTGCTGGAGCTTGTGGTCAGTGATCCAGAGAAAAACGAACGGGAATATTTGCTGGCGCAGGCAAGTGCATATAGCAAACAAGGTTAGAACATGTTGACAGGAATATTTTGACACCTTTTCTCATAAGATGAATGGACACGTTAATGCGTGATTGTTCATCTTATTGGAGGGGTGTCATTGTGTATAACCGGACAGAAACAATAGTAGAAGCGTATCCATATGAGTTTACGGACATTGTAAAAGGCAGGGGCGTATATTTTTGCCACACCAGGGACGGGAGCAAAAAAATACTCAAGCAGTTTTCCGGCACCGCGGCAAAGGCGGAGCTGCTGGAGCGTTTTTTGTGCTATTTAAAGGAGCATGGATGCATGGCGGAACAGCTTGTCCGCACCAAGGAAGGGGCAGCGCTGTTTACCGATACGGATGAGACGCGCTATTATATGCGGACATGGTTTGACGGCAGGGAGTGTGACACAAGAAACCGGGAAGATATTCTTTGCGCCGTGAAAAAGCTGGCGCAGTTTCATATGGATGCGGCAGGATTTGAAGAAGCAGAAGAGCTGCCGGCTGTGATGTGCAGGGGAGAGGAGTTTCTCAGGCAGGAATATATGCGCCATACGAGGGAACTGCACAAAGTACGCAATTACATAAAAGCGAAAAAAAAGAGAAATGAATTTGAAACAGATTTTTTAAACGAGTACGATTATTATCTGGCGCAGGCGGATGAGGCGGCAGGCAGGCTTATGGAAGCCGAGGAGATGAACGGGCGGTACTTTGGCATCTGCCACGGGGATTACAGCCAGCATAACCTGCTGTTTACGTCAAAGGGCGCTGTGATGATTAATTATGAACGGTTTTGCAAAGATGCGTATATCAGCGATTTTGCCCATTTTTTCCGTAAAATCATGGAGAAGCATAACTGGAATACCGGGCTTGGCATGGATATGATACACGCATATGACAAAGTACGCAGGTTCGGCAGATGGGAGCTGCGCCAGCTCAGCGTGCGCATGTGCTATCCAGAGAAGTTCTGGAAAGTGGCAAACCATTATTTTAATTCGAAAAAAAGCTGGGCAAACAACCGGGACGGAGAAAAACTGGCAAAAATACGCGCACAGGAGCGGGAGCGGGCAGAATTTTTAAAAATACTGTATTGTTTTGTACAAGGACAGAGATTTCGCTTTTAGATGTGAAAAAGAGTAAAGATTACCGGATTTTTAATAGATATAGAAATAGGGACAGATTTCGGGAAGATTCCTTTTTTTATGTATAAATATTCAGACTTTTTGCAT
>CAJTCR010000029.1 GCA_910574915.1 Eubacteriaceae bacterium | reverse complement strand
GCCTAATCCTTTCTTCAGATTCCACCTCACGATGGACACCCTTGGCTTCGGCTGTATCCTTCCCACTGCCGGGCGGATTGGGGACTTTCACCCGTTAGAACGTGTGCCCACCGGGCACACCAAAAAGGCTGCCGCATTCCGGTTTTTCCGGTGCGTCAGCCTTTGCTTTATCCAAATTGAAAGACTTCATTTTCTTTTGTAACGGTTACGATCCTGCTTAGAAAGTAATCGTTGTCCGTACGTTTTTTATACGTTTCGATCAGCGAGTAGTCCTGCCACATATGCATAGGGAATACGTGGTCGGCATCGATATGCTGCATAAAATATCCAAATCCTTTAAACGCATCCTGTTCCTGCCGCGAGTCGAGCAATACGAACGCCAGATGGAAATGCTCTCTTTCGATTTTGCGCATTTCCCGCTTAAAGCCGCGCTCCATGCGCCCGTTAATCAAGTCCCCGACTCCTTCCCAGTACCACCAGTTCAAATCCCCAGCATGATAGATATGTTTATCCTCCGCTTTTACGCAAAATGCAACTCCAGCATCGGTAGACGTCAGCGTACGGACTTTGATCCCGCCGACTTCATACGTCTTTTCCGGCGCCATATACGTAATCCGATCCGCCACATCCGGCGCATAGCCATGCTTTGCAAGAAAATTGCGGCTCATCTTGCAGTCTTTGGAAAAAAGAAAACGCACCTTCGGATACTGCCCTGCAAGCTTTAGGTTGTCCATATCAAAATGATCCTGGTGCTTGTGGCTTGCAAATACATAAAACTCCTTTTGCGGGTCTAGCTGCGGGATTGTCCCGGTAAAATGAAACCCGTTTAAACGGTCTCCCGCAAAATAATCAAACAGCAGAATCGTATGTTCCAGCTCCACCAAAAAACTGCTGTGATGTAAAAATATGACTTTCATTTGATATTTCCTCTGCTTTCTGTTATCTGGTTTTGTTTTCATGAAGCAGCATTTCCCGGATTGTTTTTACATAATATTCCGCCGTGCACTCTTCAAATGGGATCACGCGCGACCACATCCGAAGCCCCTGATAATAATACAAAAGGCACTCCGCCGCCTGTTCCGGGCAGACCTTTCTAAATTCTCCGGTTTCCATGCCGTATGTAATCAGGCTGATCCAGCGTTTTTTCGCGTTTTCATTGATCTGGCGAAACAGCGCTTCATTGCCAAGGCTGGCATATTCATAGATGGCAAGGCTTAAGGAAAGCTCTTTTTCCAGTATTTCTTTTTTGATCGCGCAAAGCATGTCTTCCAAAATCACCGCTGCGCTCTCCTGCCTGTCGATCCTGTCATCCAGCGGATATTCCTGTGACAAAATCTCCCCGAAAATCTGATCCGTCCCCGTAAAATAACGGTATACGCCGCCTCTGCTTAGCCCCGTCTTTTCACAGATATCCGTCATCGTAACAGCCTGAAAGCCTTTTTGTGCAAACAGGCTCCAGGCTTCCTTTAAAATCCTCTCTTTGGTACGTTCGGATTTCGTTCCCATATCAAAGCCGCGCCTCCCCGCGCAAAAGGGAATACATACAATAGGAGCAGACTTGTCCATTTTTAAAAATACCGTCGCGCATCGTCCCCTCATACGTAAACCCAGCCTTTTCCAAAACCCTCCTGGAACCCGCATTGTGTGCGAACGGCTCCGCAAAAATGCGCGCAAGATCCATCGTTTCCCATGCTTCCCTGCAAATCAAACGCACTGCCTGCGTCATCACCCCCTGGCGCCAATGGCTTTCTACCAGCCAGTAGCCAAGCTCCGCGGACTTTTCGTACACATCCGTTCCCCGGCAGATGCTGATACTGCCAACAACTTCCCCGTCAGCCAAGATCGCACGAAAAAGCTGCCCTTCCTCCTGTGTGCGCGCAATACAGTCGTCAATAAACCACTGTGCATCCGCCAGGGTATATGGAGACGGAAATACATTGCGCAGGTTGTCTGCGATATGCGGATTGTCTGCGGCTTTCGCAAGTGCTTTGGAATCTTCTTTTTCCCATTGCCTTAGTTTTATTTCTTTCATATTGTCTGGTGCTCCTTTCCAAAAACGACACTGTTGTCTTTTTTAGAATACGACATTTATGTCGTTTTGTCAAGAAAAAAACAATGGGGTTTCGTCTGTCCCCATTGTTGTAAATAAAAAAGCGGTACTGTCCGCCTTTTTATTTGGTAGTCCTTTATGGATAACGTTGCAGAAATTCTGACATCGTTAGAATCTCTGGCATATCAACATCCAAAACTAAAAAATCTTTATCTCCTGTTACAAATACATCAATGCGTTCCAATATTGCTGTTGCCAAGATCGGCGAATCCTTTGTATCCCGCATTTGCGGATAATCATAAAAAGACAATGTCATGGAAATAAAAATATTTGTATCGAGCATTACCCGCAAACTAATACCCCCTGACCTCTTTCCTAATTTCCCTCATATAATCCTGCAAGCTTTCCTCATTTTGAAAACCTGCATTTGCTGCCTCCCCTGCGAATGCTTCCTCCACTCTCTGAAATGCCAGCATTGCAGAGTTTTCAAAGTAAAACCTTCCATTTTCTTCTACAATTACAACCTTATCTCCCGCTTTTAAATGAAGCTTATTTCTTACGGAAACAGGAATGGTTATTTGTCCCTTATCAGAAATCCGCGCAACTTCCATCTCTTTTCTTCCTTTCGAACATCATACCTTGTATCTTTTGCCCCAGCCGTTAAATAATAATACAGACCATCCCTCCGTTGGAATCATTTACAATTTTCTGCATCGTATCCTGCAATTTCATCTGGCTTTCATCATCCATCATCGAGATCTTATGGCTGATGCCGTCTTCCATCAGCTCTCCGATTGTCTTGCCAAAAATATTCGTATTCCAGACCCCTTCGGTAGAATTCTGCCCTTCTTTTATGTAATCCTTAAGCCCCTGTGCCTGTTCCTCGCTGCCGACAATCGGCGCAATCTCCGTCTCGATATTGGCGCGGATCATATGGATCGACGGAGACGACGCCCGGATCTTGACTCCGTACTGGCTGCCATGCTTGATGACTTCCGGCTCATCAAGCGCAATATCCGAAAGCTGCGGCGATACGACTCCATAGCCTTTCATCCGCACAGACTGCATTGCATCCGCGACTTTATCGTATTCCTGTTTTTTCGCCGCCATCTCGCGGATCAGACGGATCAGCTCATATTCGCCGTGCACCTGCACGCCTGTCAGCTCTGAAATATTCTCATAATAGTATTTCTGCGCGACCTCCATGCGGATCTCTGCCGTCCCGTCTGACAGGTTCATCTGCTCCAGCTTGATTTTTTCCAGATATTCGCCGTCCGGCTGAAACTCATAGTTTCTGACATCTTTGACAAACGTCACTTCCTGCAAGATCTTTTTCGCATTTTCAATCACGTTTTTCTTTACCGGGCGGTCCTGTCCGAGCAGGTCGACCCACTTCGGCAGATAAAAATTCATGCGCACAACCGGAAATTCGTATAAAATCTGCTCCAGGATATGGTTCACATCTTCCTTGCGAAGCTGCTCGCAGTTTACCGGAATTACACTGACCCCATACTGCGCCTCCATCTGCTGCGCCGTCTGCCTTGCTTCGTCGCTGTAAGGCTTTGCGGAATTTAACAGCATAATATATGGCTTTCCGCTTTTCTTTAGCTCATTTACGGTCTCCTGTGTCGGTTTTTGGTAATTTGCCGGCGGAATCTCCGTGACTGTCCCATCCGTCGTCACGACAATCCCAATCGTCGCATGGTCTTTAATCACCTTGCGCGTCCCTGTTTCCGCCGCCTGTGAAAACGGGATCTCCTGTTCCAACCACGGCGTTTTGACCATGCGCTCCACGCCGTTTTCCAAATGCCCGCTGGCACCCTCGACCATATAGCCGACACAGTCAATCAGGCGGATCTTGACCGAAATATCATCCGTCAGCTTGATCTTTGCCGCATCCTTTGGGATAAACTTCGGCTCCGTCGTCATAATCGTCTTTCCCTGCGCCGACTGCGGCAGCTCATCCCTTGTCCTGGCACGGACATTCTCATCCTCCATATTGGGAATGACCATCTGTTCCATAAAGCGCTTAATAAACGTAGACTTTCCGGTACGCACCGCACCGACAACGCCTAAATAAATCTCTCCGTTTGTCCTAGCCTGAATATCCTTATATAGATTGTACTGCTCCATCCTCCCTGTCCTTCCTGTCAAAATGTACTTTCTATACTTTATGACGCCAGACGGGAACTATGCCACTTTTTTGCCCTTGCGATCACAGAAAACAAAAAAGACAGCGGCAGCACCTTTCTAAACAGCCGTCACAACCGGCTTTCCATCTTTACCCAGCAGCGGCGTAAGTCCTCCCGAATATCCTTCTCTGCGATACAGATAATTAACGCCTGTTTCCTTATCCACCCAGATTTCAACTACACTAAGTTTGCCCTGACTGTAAATTTTTATAAAACGATCCATCGTTATCCTCCCTTTCTTTGCCTGCCGCGATGCAGTAAACAATTCCTATATGTTCTATTGTTATCCTATACTATAATATCACATTCACGCATCAACATCCATACAAATTTTCATCAATATGCGCAAGATCCTTCCATACCTTGCTGCTTATATGCCAATCCGGTCATAAAAAGCAAAGCAACGTCTGTTATTTTTCTTTGATTTTGACAAACGCCCCAAAATTTCCCCGCTTTCCATGACTGGCACGATGGGAAAACAATAGCTTCGGATTACAGCACGTACATAAATTGGTCACTGCCAGATGCTCCTTTAAAATCCCCGCCTCCAACAGCACAAGCTCATTTGCCTTCCACAGGTTCAACTGGTATTTGCCCAAAGCCGCCGGAGCACAAAGCTGTGTCCCCGCGCCCTGAAACTGCTGTATAAACTGCTGCGCAACATCCTCGCTGACCTCATAGCAGGACTGGCAGATCGACGGTGCCACCGCACCGTACATCTGCTGCGGCACACTGCCATAATTTTTTTGCATTACACGGATCGTCTCACGCCCCATGCGCGCGAGCGTCCCCCGCCAGCCCGAATGGCTGACGCCAACGGCACGGTGCACAGGGTCAATCAAAAATAACGGCACACAATCCGCAAAAAACGCAGACAGCACCACCCCAGGCTCATTGGTAACCAGCCCGTCAATATCTTTATAATCTCTCTCCCGCAATATCCCCTTTCCGCAGTCTTCCCGCGTCACAACCCTGACGTTTGCCGTATGTGTCTGGTCGGTCAGCACAACATCCGAAACCTCTGCATGAAGAGAAATTGCCGTACGATGAAAGTTCTCATCTACGGCAGCCCTGTCGTCCCCTCTTGTAAAGCTTAAATTTAATTCAGAAAAAATCCCCTTGCTGACTCCGCCCGCGCGTGTCGTAATTCCATGCTCCATCCAGTCAAACCGGTCAAACATACGAAACTTTAACAACGGAACACCGCCGTCTGCGGAATGGTCTTCAATGGAAAAGATTTCGCGGGTATTGGTAAATTTAAAATCTTGCAAATTGATCATTTTTTATCCCTCATCTTCGACTGCCAAGGCTTCTTGATATAAATGTTTCAGGTTGTACCTTACCATGTCACAAACCGTCTGTTCTGGATCTGTGACGCTTAGATGCTTTGATAAACGAACAATGTTTTCTGTGTTTACATTTGGCACAAACAACATTGCCAGTGCAGAATCCACAGAATAACCATTCTCGTTCATTGCATTGTCATTTACCAGAAATATCGGTATATTATAAGGAAATGTTGACAATCCCCAGTAAGACGTAGCTGCTTCCACACCTAAAAGCCCAGAATAGTCGTATTCTATAAGTGCATGTATGCTGTTGTCTAATTCTTTACCCATTTTGATTCCTGTGTATTCCATGTCAAATCCCCTTGATGATATCCTATATAAAATGGCTCTAAAAATGTGGAACTACATCCAGACTTCTTTTTTGTTGCAATGGATATCTAAATCACGCGTAATCCTAAATAAATCTTCCCTGCCACACTCTATAAGTTTTGACAATAAGACCGAGCCGCCTTTTAATATGATCTGACTTGCGAATCTTGAATCTGCGATCAGATTAGCCGTATATCTTAAATATTCAAATATATTTTCCATCTATTATTTACCCTCTACTGCACATAATCAAACGCATTCCGAATCACCACCCACTCCCCCGCACAGCAGGCAGCCACATCAAACCGGCATGGCTGATCCTGCGGGATACGGTGCGTCATGCAATAATAAGAAGCCGTACGGCTGATCTTCCTTTGTTTTCTTACGTCTACCGCCTCCTGCGGTTCTCCCATCGCAGTGCCTGCGCGGTATTTCACTTCCACAAAGACGAGATATGCGCCGTCCTTAGCAATCAAATCAATCTCGCCCGTCCGGCAGCGGAAATTTTTCTCCAAAACCTTATACCCAAGTGTTTTTAAATGTTCCGCCGCCTGTTTTTCATAATCCTCGCCAACCGTCCGGCTGTTTTTCATTTTTTGTAATCTCCCAGTTTTTTGCGTATTTTGTCCATATCATTGACAAATACAAGGATCTCTGCGACGACCTGGTACAGCTCCGGCGGGATCATATCACCGATTTCCAGGCGGGAAAGCGTATCGGCAAGCTTATTGTCCTGATAAGTCGGAACGTCCGCCTCCTTTGCAGCTTCAATAATCCTTTCCGCTACAACACCCTTTCCGGTTGCAAGGATCTTCGGCGCCTGCTCTCCCGGCTCATAGGCAAGCGCGACCGCAGTTTTTGGTTTTTCTTTTTTTTCCTTTCCTGACACGGCTTTCGTCCCTTTCTGTCCTTTTCCTATGCCCGCATATCAAACGAATACCGGTGCACCATCCCTCTGGACGCTGCTTTTGCCGGCTGGCTTTTTTGCAGGAAATCTTCGACAAAATCCACCTTTTCTTCCCGGTTTTCGATCGTCACCTTACAGTTGTATCCAAGCTGCTCTAACCGTTCTTGCAGCTTTGGCAAATGCTGTTCCAGCAAATCATATGCCGCGTCATCCGACAAGTAAAACTTTGTGTTTACATTGTGATCGAGCATCTTAATCGACACGTCGGTCGTGCCCAGGTTTTCCAGCTCCAAATGCAGAAATGCCGACAATTCCCCTTCTTTTTTGCCAAGGTTTCGTTTATTCGTATACACGTACAAATCGCTGTGTGCATTCTGGTTTGCCATTTTCAGCGGAATCTGCACATAGGTATACGCCTGGTTGATCTGGTGCATAAACTCCAGATTGTCGCGCACCTGTGCGGCTGACTGGGACAACTGGCTGGTATTCATGCCCGTCTGCCTTGCAAGCTGCTCGATCTGCCCCATCTGGCGGTTTAAACGCTGGTAGAGCTCCTCGACCTTATGCTCTGTCTTTAGCTCTTCCGGGCGCACCGTCCACTGCTCCTGCATCACTTCTTTTAGCAGCGTATGGTATTCTTTTCCCGCAAACAGCCTGCCGAGCACCGCCTTGTCAAATGCCTGGGACGGCTGCTGCTCAAACTGCTTTGCAACAGCGTCCAGAAATTCCTTTGCCGTTAACTGCGGATTTAATTTCATCTGTTCCGCTTTTGGAAACGCTTCTTTTAGTTGTGCTTCTAACTGTGTCAGCTGCTGCTTATTTAACAGCTCCCCGATCTGGCGCGGCTTTGCGCTGTCCCCGTCCACTAGCTGCTTTTCCTGCGCCGTAAGCTCTTCGGGGCTTGCTTTCAATGCCGCTTCCTGCGTGAGCGCATCTTTTGGTGCCTGCTTCGCAAGCTTTTGTGCCAGTACCGCTTCTTGCTCCTGGCTGCCTGCCGCCTGCGTTTGCTGTGCAGCCGCATCGCCTGGCACCTGCCCGTTTTCCGCTAACTGCTGCAACTGCGCTTCATCCAAAAACAGAGCCGCTCCCGCAGACGCACCGTCTGATGCATTTAAAATGGCCAGCACCTGTTCGTTTAACATCAAAATCCCTTTTGCCCCGCCGGATGCATTTTGATAGACGTCCGAAAGCCCGTCCATTACTTTGTTCATCTCATTTAGCATCGAGTGCTGGTCATTTTGATAGTTCTCAAACTGCGCCGCCATCTGGTCGCTGACCGGAATCCCCAGCTTTGTCATTAATACCGCCGTTTCAAGCGAAACACGCGGATTTTGCATAAGCGTATGGCGCATTGCGGCAAGCGACTGCTTATCGATTGGCATTCCCTCTTCCATCATGCGGTTCACCATATCAATCGTATCCTTCGTCATCTCCATACCCGCGGCATCCAGCGCCTTTTGGATCGTCGGGTTAAACGCGCTGCCGCCCATAAACGGCTTGATTGCAATCGTCTGCCCATTGTTGGATTTGACCTGAAAAAATACAGACTGCCCCAGCATCAGGTTTACGCTGCCCTCCAGCCTTGCGGTGATCGACTGTCCGTTTCCAAGCCCAAGCAGCACTTTCGAGCCGTCAATCGAATGAATGCTGCCTTCAAATACCGCCCCTTCCTGCATCTGTGTCAGCTCCGATACAAGGTTCTGCGTAGACACCACGCTCCCCGGCTTTGCCGACGGTGATGCAATCGGCGCATTTGCAAGCGTATTCGCATACTGTCCTAAAAAATCTGCAATCTGCATAAATCCTGCCTCCCGTTCTTTTCGATCCTGCTGTCCAGGCGTTTGGGCATTACTCTGACAAAAACTTTAAAAACGTCTTCCGGTGAATGTCACAAGGCCCCTGCTGCCGCAGCGCCTGCATATGTTCTTTTGTACCATATCCCTTATGCGCGGCAAATCCGTATCCCGGATACCGGCTGTCATACTCCTGCATCATATGGTCTCTTGTCACCTTTGCCAAAATGCTCGCCGCGGCAATCGAGCTGCTTTTTGCATCGCCTTTTATAATCGGCACCTGCCGCATCGAAATGCCTGGTATCGTAACAGCATCGTTTAACAATATATCGGGTATTATGCCCAGATTATTTATAGCCTGCCGCATTGCCTCATACGTCGCATTTAAAATATTGACCTCGTCGATCCTCTGCTGCGGCACAATGCCAATGCCCGCCGCCACCGCCTGTTCCATAATGACGTCAAAAAGCTGTTCGCGCAGATCTGCCGACAGCTTTTTCGAATCATTGATATATAAAATCTCACAGTCCTTTGGCAGGATTACCGCGCCTGCCACTACCGGCCCGGCAAGCGGCCCCCTGCCCGCCTCATCAACGCCGCAGACATATGTATACTGCGCATACTGGCGCTCGTATTCTCCCATCTTATAGACTCTCGCCCGTTCTGCTTCCATTTTTTCCATTTGTTTTTTCGCCTGTGCAACCAGCTTCTGCACCCCGGCACGGCTGTCCGTCTCATACGTACAGACAAAAGCAGGCAGCGCCTGTAGCATAGCTGCCTGAAATTCCTCACGAACTTGTGCGATTGTTTTTCGAGCCATAAAATCCTCCTGAGCTGCTTTTGTGTGATTTTTGATTTATGATCGGCGTCCCGTTTTCCGCTATTTTATTCTGCCGATCGAGCGAAACGGATAGATCCGAAAAACTACCCTCCCGATAATCTCCGAACGCCTGACATACCCGACTTCGGCAAAGCGGCTGTCTACACTGTCATTACGGTTGTCCCCCAGCACAAAATACTCATCTTCCGCCAGTATTTTCGGCGTCGACGCATACCCTGGCTGCGTTATGGTTTCCGTCCCGTAATGTTCCTCTAATGCTTCGTCATTGATAAAAATTGTCCCCTGCGCATCGATGCGTATTTTCTCGCCCGGCAGCCCGATAATCCGCTTTACATAATACGTATCCTGTTCATAGCGGTACGGAAACGCAATAATTTCAAACCGCTTTGGCTCACGAAAACGATAGGACAGCTTGTCCACCAGCACCTGGTCGCCGTTATAAAGCGTCGCCTGCATGGAACTGCCCTCAATCTGCGTACGCTGCCCCGCATAGTTTACTAACAAATACGTACAGCCCAAAATAATGGCGAGATAAAAGCACAGGCTGGCGACTTCCTTCCATATAGCCTTCATGCATTACTCACTCCATGAACCCGCCGGTGGTGCTTCCACCGTAATCCTGCCCAGCCTGCCGCCTCGAAATTCATCCAGCAGCAGCGCCGCCGCTTTTCCATAATCCAGCCCGCCGCCTTTTTTTAAGCAGCCGCGGCTTTCACAGAGCGCTTGAAAAATTGCCGCCGGCTCTTCTTCCTCACAGACGCCGTAACGTTCGTTTAAGCACCCCGGATATCCCTTTGCCAGCTCTTTGATCAGCTCCATCGCCAGCTCTTCTTTATTTAACAGTTCATCCTTAATCGAACCGATCCACGCCAAATGCATGCCGACGGTCTGGTCTTCAAATTTAGGCCATAAAATCCCCGGCGTATCTAACAGCTCTACATTTTTATTCAGCCTGATCCACTGCTTGCCTTTTGTAACGCCTGGCTTATTTCCAGTCTTTGCACATGCCTTGCCTGCAAAAGAATTGATAAACGTAGATTTGCCCACATTTGGAATGCCAACGACCATCGCCCGCACCGGGCGGTTTAAAATGCCGCGCCTTAGGTTTCTTTCTATTTTTTCCCTGCACGCCTCCTGAATGACTTCCTGTACCGCTTTCATTCCTGCGCGGTTTCTCGCGTCCAGCCTGACCGCATAGCTTCCCTGCGCTTTGTAGTACGCGCACCATGCCTGATTTTTTGCCTCATCCGCCAGGTCTGCCTTATTTAACAGCACCAGCCTGGATTTTTGCTTTCCAAGCTCGTCAATATCTGGATTATGGCTGCTCACCGGAATCCTCGCGTCTACAAGCTCGACCACAAGGTCGACCAGTTTAATATCCTCCTGCATCTGCCGTTTTGCCTTGGTCATATGACCCGGGTACCATTGATACTGCATATTTCAATCCTTCCTATTTCATCAAACCCAGCTTGTCTCTCGGCGCAATGATAAACCACGCCTTCCCGATAATGTAGTCCTCCCTGACATTGCCAATATTGGCAAACCTGCTGTCCTCACTGTTATTACGGTTATCTCCAAGCACAAAATACTCATCTTCCGCAAGCGTGATCTCCGTCTCTGCGATTCCCGCATCCTCGATGCGCTCCGTCTGCGTCTCCTCCACATATTCCTCGCCGTTGACATAGACCGCGCCGTCTTTAATCTGCACCATATCCCCCGGTACAGCGACCACACGCTTTAGATAATAATGCGTATTCGTATTTCCATTTGGCAGAAATGCAATCACATCCCCCGCCTTTGGAGAGATAAATTTATAAAAAAAGCGGTCAATCAGCACCTCGTCCCCGTCCTCTAGCTGCGGCGACATGGAAGGCCCTACGACAGTAGAACGCACGCCGAAAAAATAAGTTAGCACGACCGCAATCCCTATCGTAATCGCTATTTCCACGATCCAGATCAAAATCTCCTGAAAGAGTGACAGATTGATCTTGCGTTCCTTCCTTCTGCCAAATGTAAGCCCTTTGACTCGTCTTCCCATTTTTCCTCTAAGATCCTTCCATTTCAAAAAAGAGACAATCTCACAATTGTCTCTTTTTTCACAAAAATTATTTTACGAGCTCTTTTACTTTCGCACGCTTGCCTACGCGTCCTCTTAAGTAATTTAATTTCGCGCGTCTTACTTTACCGTAACGTACAACCTCTACTTTTTCCACATTTGGGGAATGCAACGGCCAGGTCTTTTCCACGCCGACACCGTTTGACAGCTTTCTTACTGTAAACGTCTCACGGTTGCTAAAACCCTGCTTCTTTAATACAATCCCTTCAAATACCTGGATTCTTTCACGGTTTCCTTCCACAATCTTGCCATATACCTTTACGGTATCGCCTACATGAAATTCAGACACAGACTCTTTCATCTGTTCTGATTCAATCTGTTTCATAATTTCTGCTGCATTCATTTTTGTGACCTCCTGTTATTTTGATGTTCTTAATACCGATTCGTACCAGAGGACCATCGCATTTTTCACAACAAATCTAACTTATCACAATGCGGGCGGGATTGCAAGTGTTTTTTTCAGATTGCATCTCTTAGAACTTCAATTTTGCATAAATGAATTTTTTCCGCCTTCTGATAGCCAATGCCAACGCCAAGTATACGTCCCTGGTACTTTGGCGGCTCCCCCAGTTTTCCTTCAAATTTCAACGCATACCTTTTGTCCTTAATCTGCCGCAACGCATTCTGTGGTGTATCGTTTACCTTCAGCTCTAAAATGATCCCATCTGCCTTGTGGTCAACCTCAGGATAAAAAATAAAATCCACAAACCCAACACCACATTTATCTTCACGTTCAACCCGATACGTATCCCTTGCCGCCAGATACACAAGATTTACGACAGCCGCAAGATCTGTCTCGTTATTGTAGTGAAGCATCGGCACCTCTGTATTATGGGCAAACTCCAGTATCTCAGCCATAACCGCCGTATTATTCTCAAGCGTTGCCCGAAGCATTCTGTCCGATGCCTTTGCAAGCTGATGCACATATCCCAGTGTCGGTTCCTTGATTAGCAGATCTTTGAAACGATCCATCAATTCTTTATTGGGAATGCGAACACAGCCCTTTTCAAAGCTCAGAAATCCATACACCACCATCGCCGAAAAAATCTCATCTCTGGTCATCAGATTCATAGACGTCGCCGCATATTCCTGTACATTTGCCCGAACCGGCAGATCCGATACCATTTTCGCTAAATCATCCCGTACTTGTGCCGTATTGCGTTCTATATAGTAAAAAATCTCATCATAAGGCCCTGCACTCGTCCAATAATTTCCCAGATTATTGTTCGTAAGCGCTGCAACTACCGAACGCGGATTATAGATTCTCCTCCCCTGCTTTGTATGATATCCATCGTACCACAGCTTCAATCCATCCCTGGTCACTTTGGGATGCTGCTGATTGTTTAAAAACCTTTGATACAGCTCGTCTACTTCCTCTTCTGTAAATCCAAAGTAATCACCATACAATTCTTCTGACACCATCGTATATTCCAGAAACATATTCAGCTCAGACCCGCTAGAATACTTGGCAATCGGCAAAATTCCTGTCATATAAGCCAAAGAAACATAAGCTTTTCCCTTTAACAAATTGCTTAAAAAATCAATATATTCTTTCCTGTCCCTAAGCGTTACAAAATCCCTGTGGAAAATAAAATCCCACTCGTCAAGTACAAAAATAAACCGTTTGGAATCGTATGCATGATACACTGCTGAAAACGCGTCCCATACAGCATCTTCCTTTTGAATCTCTGCTTTTGGGTATGCGTCAATCAGATCTTTTAGCAGCCTGTTTTCAATTCGTTCGATATACTGCTCATAACTGGTACATTTGCGCGGCAGTTCATTCAGCGAAACAAATACCACATCATATTTTCCCGCATAATCTTGATACTTATCAGATGCCGCGATCTTAAGCTTCTCAAATACATCCTGCACATGACCGGCACCAGAAAAAAAAGCTGCGATCATATTTGCCATCACTGACTTTCCAAAACGCCGCGGCCTTGTAATACAGATATAGTTGGTACTCGTTTCCACCCTTGCCATTAACTGTTCTAGCAGCAATGATTTGTCCACAAAATATGGGCTGTAAAATTCCCTGCTGTAAGTATCGGCAGCGGTCTCCGTATTCAGATAGTTTCCCACGTTTTTATGCTCCTTTCTTGTTATGATCCCACTCAACCGCCAGTTTACCTGCAATTCTACCACCCGTCGGTTGCATCCTCTATGCCAATTCTTTATAATATTCTTATCCGAAACACAATATCTGTCATCAACCAGTACGAGGAGGGAAGAACCATACGATGTATGAAATTGACAAAGCAAAATTTGGCAGCTTTCTTTCTGCCCTTAGAAAAGAAAACGGCTTGACACAAAAAGAAGTTGCACAAAAGGTGTCTGTATCAGATAAAGCCGTCAGCAAATGGGAACGCGGCTTAAGCCTGCCGGATATTACGCTGCTGATACCGTTGGCAGAGCTGTTTGGCATTACGGTAACAGAGCTGTTGGAGGGGCAGCGGATGGAAAAAAGTGTCACGCTGGACGCCGCCCAGATCGAAAGCCTTGTGAAAAAGGCGCTTGTCTATCCGCAGGCGCCGCCTGAAAAACCACAGGAGTTAAAGCGCAGGCACCGGATAGTGTTCGGGCTGTGCATCCTTGCTGTCTTTTTGGAATTTGCCGTTTTGCTTGCAGTTACAGGCAGCTTTCTCGCCTTACTGCAAAATACGTTTTTTTACGGCACTTTCACCGTACAGATCATAAGCCTGTGTTTTGGCGCGCACTTTTGGATCACCGCAAAGGAACAGCTTCCAGCTTATTATGACGAAAACAAAATAAGCTGCTACCACTCCGGGTTCTTTGAAATCAATCTGCCAGGCATCTGCTTTAACAACCGCAACTGGCGCAGGATCCTGCGTGCTGGACGTATCTGGTCTGTGCTTGGTGCTACTGCATATCCAGCCTGCTTTGCCATAATCTGCATGGTGCTGCCAGATACCTGGGTATGGATTGCCTGTATCATAATTCCGCTTGTGTTTGTCGAAGGGCTTATGATACCGATTTACTATCTGGGAAAGAAGTACGCATAAGAAAAACAGTTTGTGCTGTTACTACGGGTTGCAGCTTCCGCAAGGTTCATATCCATTCTTAACAAGCTGCTGCCTGTCTCCCGTAAAATTTTCTTTGTTTTCCTTCTGGATCTTATCTGCATTGCCACAAGACGGCAGATGGAATTTCTTTGTATTGGTATTGAGGACAAAATCCGACGCATCTTCTTTGCTGACCATATCGTCTGGCTGGATCTCCCTGCTATCACCAGTTGCATAATCGATCCATATGCCAGGCTGCGCATTAAAAATATACACGTTGTACGAAACACCTTTGCCCTGGTCTTCTACCGAATACGCTTCCATCTGCACACCGTCTGCAAGCAGGTTGTCTCCTTCAAATACTGGCGTCACGCGGTACATTACATGATTGCCCGTCTCACGCACATAATCTCCGACTTCTTCTTCAAATGGCAGCATACCGCTGACATTCATATACCGTGTCCCCGTAATCAGGTTTTTCTCATTTGCATCCTCTCCCGCAAGCTGGTGTGCGATTAAATGGCAGCGGTTGTACAGGCTTTTTCCTTCTACCGAGTCATACTGGATGCTGTGCCAGCCGGTAGGCTTTACTCTGCTGATATTGCCGCGTTTTTCGGTCGGCATCAGGTCTGTGCCGATACATGCCGTCGCCACTCCGCACCTGCCAAGCGCGTCCAGCTCCGAATAATGTTCAAACGATTCCGTCGTTATCTCATCTTCGGAAAATCCGGGCACATTTTCATCCACAATCATATATGGATCGCTGATATCTGTCACTTCACGCTCATTTGAAACAACTGTGTGCAGCTCGTCCTGGCTGTTTTGCTTCGATCCTGTTTCTTTTACCGATACGGAACAGCCGGTCAGGGACAGCATAAGGACAAGCAGGATACACAGTATCTTTTGGTAACGTTTGTTCACTATTTTTTCCTTCTTTCTTTTTCTTATTTTTATTCCCGTTTTTTATTCTCGTTTCTTTTTGCTTTCCACGGGTGATGAGGTTTCTGCCGCTTTAAAATTATAGATCGGTGTAATTCTTGTTACAATATCTGCCGTATCCGAAATATTGTTTACAATCGAATCCAGCCCCTTATAAGCCATCGGGCATTCATCCAGCGTTTCCTTATTAATCGAGGTCGAATAAATACCCTGCATCTGCTTTTTAAACTCAGATACAGTAAAAGACTGCTTTGCCATAGACCGGCTCATCAAACGCCCGGCTCCATGCGGCGCCGATTCGTTCCAGTCCGCATTGCCCCTGCCTGTGCAGATCAAAGAACCGTCCCGCATATTTATAGGAATCAAGAGCTTTTCGCCTTTTTTCGCCGATACCGCGCCTTTTCTTAAGATCATGGATGCCGTATCGATATAATTGTGCACCGTTGTAAACTGGTCTTTGACATGCAGCTTCATCCCTTTGACGATCTCCCGCACCATCGCTTTGCGGTTGACGTCCGCATACATCTGCACGATCTTCATATCGTGGATATACTGGTCAAACAGTTCACCGGACACATATGCCAGCGTCTTTGGAATCGTTGTGAAAACCGCGCCTTTCCGTTCTTCAATCCTGCTTTGGATCTCCGTTTCCTTTCCCTCTTGCTTTAACTGTGCAATCATCTGGTCAATGTCTTTTTTCGTCGTTTTGTTTAACGCCCGGTATCCCTCCTGCTGGTAATACTCTGCGACCTCCACACCCAGATGGCGGCTCCCGGAATGCACGACAAGATAAATATTCCCTTCGTCATCCTTGTCTGCCTCAATAAAATGATTGCCCCCGCCAAGCGTCCCAATACTCTTTTGCGCCCTGTCGCCGTTAATATGGCGAAAACAGTTAAGACGGTTGAAATCGCTTTCGATTTGCTCAAAATAGCTGTGCGCCTTTTCCCGGATCTGAAAGCCGGACGGGATCTTTTCATAGATCAGCTTGTCCAGCTTTTGAAGCTCTAAATGCTTTTCCTTTACAACAACGGTCTCCATGCCGCAGCCAATGTCCACGCCTACAAGGTTGGGCACAACCTTATCCGCAATCGTCATCGTCGTTCCAATCGTACAGCCCGCACCAGCGTGGATATCCGGCATCATACGTATGCGGCTGCCGCTTACAAACTCCTGGTCTAACAGCAGCTTTACCTGCGCGAAAGACGCATCGTCTGCCGTATCCGCAAAAATCTTTGCCGTGTTATACTTCCCCTGCAATTCGATCATACAGGCTCCTTTCTTACTGTCTTTGCAACTATCATACCATCTGTGCACAGGGTGTGCAATAAAAATATTTGTAAAGCAAAAAAAGCTCCATATAGCGGGGCTGTTATATGGGGCTTAGAGTGATTATGTGTTGTTTTTTCATATACTGAAGGTACGCTAGGAGAGAGGATGGGACTCCCTTGGCTGCGTCCGTTCCAGAATGATAAGAATCCCTAAGCATTCTGCTGGAACGCTGTGGCTGTGTCCGGTCGCGGCACCTAGTTCGCTGCCTGCTGGCAGCTAAAGGTGCCGCTTGGCTGCGCCCCTGATTTCTCCGCAGAATACTAAGGGCTTCTAACCATTCCTCCAAAGCCGCCGCCAAGGGAGTCCCATCCTCTCTCCTGGCTGCTCCTTCATAAGTGTTGCGTAAGAAAGCTCTATGCTATGACGATCAAAACAACCCTATGATATAGATATATCGCAATCCCAGTTGTTTTTATACAGAGCAACGCTGTACTAGATGAAACACTTACTTGTTTTCGTAGCATTTACGAAAAACAGCCAATCCCCTCTCCTGGCGTCCCTCCCTGTAAAAATTTCACAAACCAATTCAACCTTACTCTTCTAACATTCTCGCATTATGCGCAATTACATCCTTATACCAATAAAAGCTATCCTTTGGTATCCGCCGATACGTTCCGCTTCCGTCGTCTTTTTTGTCCACATAAATAAATCCATACCGCTTGCGCATTTCTCCGGTAGTAAACGATACCGGGTCAATGCATCCCCATACCGTATAGCCGATCAGATCCACGCCGTCCTCATCCACGGCTTTTACCATCTCACGGATATGCCCGGCAAGGTAGTCGATCCGGTTTTGGTCATGAATCTGCCCGTCTTCTATTTGGTCTTCATACCCAAAGCCGTTTTCTACAATAAACAAAGGCAGCTCATAGCGGCAGTAGTACTCATTTAAGACATACCGCAGCCCCTTTGGGTCAATCGTCCATCCCCACGGCGTCATTTCCAAATATGGATTTTCCACTGCGTCGGCGCTTGTGGCAAAGTCATTTCCCAGTTTTTTGATACTGGCGTCTGAACTCATCACGCTGCTTAGATAATAACTAAAGCCAATGTAATCCACACATCCGTTTTTTATGATTTCCAGATCTTCCGCGGTAATGTCCAGATGATATCCTTTGCGTTCCCATTCTTTTTTTACATAAGAAGGATAATGCCCTCTTGCCTGCACATCGGTAAAAAACAGGTTCTTTCTGTCCTCCTTTTGCGCCAGCAGCACATCGTCAGGATGGCAACTGTACGGATACACCGGCGTAGCCGCCACCATGCACCCGATCTGAAAATTTGGGCAGATTTCATGCCCTTTGCGCACAGCCAGGGCGCTCGCTACAAACTGGTAATGTGCCGCCTGATAAACCGTCCTTAAACGGTCTTCGCCTTCTTCAAACCGAATGCCCGAATTGGTAAACGCATAAATCGGATTTGTCAGAATGATCTGATTATTGATTTCATGAAACGTCATCCAGTAAGTTACTTTATTTTTATAGCGTTCCATTACCGTGACCGCAAAACGGACAAAACAATCAATCAGTTTCCGGTTTCTCCATCCGCCGTATTTTTTTACTAGCGCATACGGCATTTCAAAATGGGAAAGGGTAATCACAGGCTGTATCTGATACTTAAGCAGCTCATCAATCAGGCTGTCATAAAACCGCAGGCCCTCCTCGTTTGGCTTGGTTTCATCCCCCTGCGGAAAAATACGGCTCCAGGCAATGCTCGTACGGAAGCACCGAAACCCCATTTGGGCAAACAGCCGGATGTCTTCTTTGTAATGCTCATAAAAGCGGATTCCTTCGTGGTTTGGATAATATTCCCCTTCCAATACGCCGTCTGTAATTTTACGCGCCTTTATCCTGCTGCCGCCTGTCATCACATCGGCGATGCTCAAGCCCTTGCCGCCCGCAAGATAAGCGCCCTCTACCTGGTGAGCGGCAACAGCGCCGCCCCATAAAAAATCTTTTTTCAATGTCCTGTTCCTCCTCACAAAGCTTCTATTTCTATCTATCAAAATGGATAACCTGATATATAATTTCTTCCGCGCTGACCTGTCCTAGTTTTTGTATGCGGATATCCTGAAAATCATCTGCATTTGTCACAAGTACCGGAGATACGAGCGAATAGCCTGCTGCTTTGATCAAATCCATATCAAACCGTAACAGCGGCTGTCCCTTCTTTACCTGGCTGCCTTCCTGCACCAGCGTTTCGAATCCTTTTCCTTCCAGCATCACTGTATTTAGCCCTATATGGATCAGCAACTCCACTCCACCTGCGGTTGTAATGCCGATGGCATGTTTGGACGCAAATACAAGGGATACGACTCCATCACAAGGCGCCGTAACCTCCCCTTTAGATGGGCGGATCGCAATGCCAAGACCTGCAACGCCGCTGGCAAACACCTCATCCTCCACATCCTGCAAGGCAATCGCCTCTCCGCTAAGAGGCGCGTAAATATCTGTCTGCTGTCCTGCTGCTTTTTGCTGCTTGACATTTCCTGTCTGTTCCGCTGGCTGCTGCCCGTTACTGCCTGCCTGTCCTGGCGCTTCAAAATCAGCGCTGTCGTCTGGCGTAATTCCCCAGAAAACGGTCAGAAGCGCGCCGCTTGCTAACGCAGCCGCAATGCCGGCAAGATAACCTGCAAACGGAGAATAGGTGCGCATTGCCAGCGAAAAGATATTGTGGAACACATAAGCGTCGCAAGTAACATGGAACGCACCGTTAATCGCCCCTCCGATCCCGCTGGCGATCCCGACAATCGCAAGCATCCGTTTGTAGTTCATAATAATACCATAAAGGATCGGCTCTGTCACTCCTGCCAGGATACCGGTTAAAATCGTAGGCCCCGCAACGTCCCTGATTTTGGAATGTTTTTTTGCTTTTATATATGCTCCGATGGCAATGCCAATTTCTGCAAATACCGCGCAGACACAGACCCCTTCGACGATATCGCCGCCAAAGTCATTCAGGTTTTGAAGCGTAATCGGCGTAAATCCCCAATGCAGCCCAAGCAGCGTTAAAAACGGATACGCCGCGCCAAGCAGCATTCCTGCGATCACCTGGTTAAAATCAAACAGGAGCATCACTACGTCGGATACTTTGTTTGCCAGCGTCGTTCCAAACGGCCCGAATAAAATTACAGTAAACGGAACCATCAGCATAATGCACAGCATCGGAACAAGAAATAGCTGCAACTCTCTTTTGACGATTTTTTTCAGCCCTTTTTCCAAATAGCTGTACACGATCACCGCAATAAAAATCGGAAAAATCGTAGAAGCATAATCGATTGGCGTCACGCCGATTCCTAGAAAATTAACATTTTCCGCTTCCAAAAGCCCGGTAAAATTCGGTTCTAGCAGCGCCGCTCCGATCCCGCCTCCTACATACGCATTTGCCCCAAACTGCTTTGCCAGTGTAATGCCAAGAAAAATCGGCAGAAAATAAAATACCGCATTGCCAGCAGCCGACAAAATTAAATAGGTGGAATCCTCATATCCCATTACGCCAAACTCTGTAAATACCGTAAGCAGCGCTTTTACCATACCCGCGCCTGCCAGCATGGGGATTAGCGGGGAAAACGCACCGGATATCACTTTCATCACCCGATCCATTATGCTGCCTTGTTTTTTCACTTCTTCATCTGCGCTGTTCCCTGCGCCGCCAATCTTTGCTACAGACAAAATAGCTGTATAATAATCATGTACTGCCGGGCCGATCACGACCTGGTACTGTCCGCCGCTGATCACCACCTGCAAGACATAAGAAAGCCCTGTGAGCGCCGCTTTATCTGCTTTACCCTCATCCTTGAGCTCAAACCGCAGCCTGGTCGCGCAGTGCACAAGGCTGTTGATATTGGCTTCCCCGCCTACGTATTCCACAATTTGTTTCGCTT
Organism: Eubacteriaceae bacterium; assembly: GCA_910574915.1. Classification (GTDB taxonomy): domain Bacteria; phylum Bacillota; class Clostridia; order Lachnospirales; family Lachnospiraceae; genus Eubacterium_J. The sequence continues at coordinate 42,241 of CAJTCR010000029.1, read as the reverse complement.
CGTCTAAATATTTCATCGCTTCCTCCTTATCTTTTTACGCCCCAAAAAACAAAATGACCCAGCAAGGCAGAGTCCATCAAAGCTCCTGCCCGTCTGAGTCATGCCTGGCCGTACCAGTAACACCCGTATTCAATTCAAATTAATCCGGTTCAAATGAAGCGTCAGGTACAATACCTCGCCTTCACTTACGTTCCAGCCATAAGCCTGCTGCAAAAACCTGGAAATCTTAAGGGCGCACTTATAATCCCCAGGACACTTTTCTGCAACTACCCGCGCTATTTCGATATCCATTTTCAGGACTTCCCCGCGCATCTGCCTGCGCACAAAATAACGTATATGGGTGATAAACCGGCTTACATCAAAATTATCCTCACAAAACTCCCTGCCATAATGAAGCTTGCTGATATTTAAAATATTCTGAATGATTTTTGTACACAGCAATGTTTCATCCATATCATTCTGGCTCTGGCTCGCATTGATAAAGTGCAGTACAAGAAACGCCGCTTCCTGCTCCGGTATTTCATAACCGGTCTTTTTGCGAAGCCTTGCCACCACTTCTTTTGCAAACTGGTATTCTTTCGGATAAATCAGCCGGATATCCCATTCTAAAGGTGTTCCAAAATAAAGCCCGTTTTTCGCGCGTTCCAGCATCAGCCCAAGATGATCTGACAAAGTCAGCAAAATACTGTCATTGCACCGGTATCCCAGCCGTTCTTCCCCTTTTTTTATGATGCTGCCAGCAAGCTCCACATCATCCAGGGTAATCCGCTTTAAAAGGCTGTCAAAATCTTTTCTGCCGCTCTTTCCTTCCAGCACATAGCGCTTTTCCACCAGGGAATCCTGAATCGGCTGCCCTGGCTTTAAATTGTACGCAACGCCTCTGCCCATGACAATCATTTCCTTCTTATCACTGTCTTTTGCCAGAGCAACATTGTTATTCAATGCCTTTATAAGCCGCATAGTCATGGAATACCTCCCTCATCTGCTGTTTTTTTTTGTAAACACAAAAATGGCATGACAAAAAAGTATGCACGATGTACATCTTTCAGTCATGCCTGCTTTACCAGTAACACTCTACTTATAATACTACCCGTTTGGCAGTGTTTTGTCAAGGTGTTTTTTATTTGCCTGCATAAATTTTCTATAACATCCCAGCATATCGATCCGCCTACACATTTTCATCCAGCATCTTTCTGCCCATCTTCCTGCTTTCCTTTGCATCCTCCCTGCAATATTCCCGCACATACTGGTCAAGAGGCATCAGCGTTTCTTCGGACTCCTGCACATAAGGATAAAACAGCCGATAGCCCTGCTGATCCGTTTCCTGAAACCGCACTGCAATCTGCCAGGTCATCCTCTGCGTTTTTTGATACATCGGTTCCAGCTCCAGCAGCCATCCTTTAATATATTCATCCGCAGCCTTTTTTTCCTCCTCTGTGGCAAGCCCTTTTTTTGCCTCATACATACCCTGAACCATCGGATGGTCTTTCGGCTTTCGAATTCCCGTCCAGTCTGCCTCAAATACTGCCCGCACTGTGACCTCATGCTCCTTTGTGTCTTCCTCCAAAAATACAATCCTGCTGTTTTCCACTTTTTGAATGCCTTCATATGTCTCCTGCTGCATTGAGAGAATTTTTTCATAAATCTCCTGTGCCATTTCTTCTGAAACATGCGTACAGCCATCCTGCACCCGCCATCCTTCTGTTTTTAAATGACCGTCGTCCGTCCCGCCTGTCTTTGTTTGATCTGCCTGCATCGTCCCGCAGCCTGTCAAAAAAAGCATCATACAAATTGCACAAGCTAATTTTCTATACACGATGATGTCCCCTTTCCCGGCATTTTTCACTTTTCGCCCGCATTGGAATTAAATATTTTCTTCGATATATGCTCTGCCGTCCTCCCTGCCCGCAAGCGGCTTTACACGGTCGTCTTCCCGAAACGGCGTCACTTCTCTGCCGTTCTCATCAAGATAAAAAAGGTCATAAGACAGTGCTCCATCCGCTGCCGCCTGCGCCGCCGGCAGGTGTACCTGATAGGAAAACCCAGTTTGTTCCGTCACCATATAATTTCGCATCATTTCTTCGATATATTCTGCGTACAGCTTTTGCGCAGCCTGCTTTTTTGCAGCGTCATCAATCTGCTCCACTGCTTCTAGCATCCCCTGGGCATAGTGACTGTCCTTCGGGTCAAGGATGCTCGTCATATCCGCGCCCACCTTGATATCCAAAGAAAGCATGTCATCCGCAATCACTTCATTGCAAAAAGAAAACTCGTAATTGTCTAACTGATAATATCCCTCATACTCTTTTTCCATATGTGCAATCACCGCATTCGAAATATCCGCTGCCGCCTGATTGCTTAAATTCAGGCTGATATTCGTTATTTTTCCGGCTGGCGGCACAGCTTCTCTTTCTTCTATCCCTGTAGACGATGATGTTGCAAACATCACTGCAAGGACACACACAACTGCCGCGGCACTGATTCCCGCCGCTTTTGATTTTTTCCGAATCTTCATAATCGCCACGATCCTTTCCCGCATCACATTTCTGCAAAACCCGCTGCAAAGCGGCAGCGGCATCCTTTTTTGTTCTTCTGTTCCAATCAGGACGCGTGCGTACTCTGCCCTTGCCGATTCTCCAAAAGTACGTATCACTGTTTCATCACAGGACAGCTCCAGGTCACGGCTGCATACCGCATACATCATCCATACCATCGGATTAAACCAATGGACTGCCAGTGCAGCAGCAAGCACAATTTTTGCCGCCGCATCCAGGCGCCTAATATGTACAAATTCATGCTCCAGCACATACGAAAGCCGTCTTTTATCTTCCCAATCCGTACGTTCCGGCATCAAAATCACCGGATGCCACAGCCCGTATGTTAACGGTGCTTTTACAAACCCGCACTGCCGGATCTGGATATGCCGTCTGCCACTATGCTCCTTTAACCAACTCTCCACAAACTCGTTTTTTACAACGGCAGAAACGCAAAACCTTCTGATACATATCACATACATCGCTGCAAACACAGACAGACAGCCTAAAAATCCGACCGCCCAAACTACAAAAAGCCCGTTTTTAAGTATTGCCTGCTGCTCAGCCCGGCGCTGCCCTGTCAAAAATTGCCCTGCTTCAAAGAAACGCTCGGAAGCTGCTTCCTTTTCTGCGTCCATATTGGTATCTGAACCTGTATTTACACCGACATCCGCCTCGCTGCTTTCTTTTGGCACCTGATCAGGATCATCCAAAGGCTCGGACGCCTGCCGTGCATCCGCTTTTTGATTAAACCTGGGTATCCTAGAATATATACTCAGGCTGGATGGGATTCGAACCGGCAGCAGCAGATGCACAAGCACCACTCCCCATAATACAAGAAACGTTTTCTTTGGCAGATAGTTCACTGCTGCCGCACGGACTGCGAGGACTGCCAGTATAAATACAGAACCTGAAAGGCTCATTTCCAATAATTGCATATATGTCACTTCCTTTTTGCCATTCACATAAGACTGTGGTAGTGTCGTTAGTTACAGACTACCACAGTCTTGTAGAAATGTCAAGATCCGGCAAGAAAATAACGGCATTTTTGTGGAAATCTTCAAAAGCGTATGCTATGATACAAATAAAAAGAAAGGGAAACAACATGAGAAAAGCAGTTTTATTTATTGCAATGAGCCTGGACGGATACATTGCCGATAAAAACGGCGGTGTTGACTGGCTGACGGGACAAGACAGCAACGCTGAAACCGATGACAGCTACGCTGCCTTTGAACAAGAAATTGATACGGTTGTTATGGGACACACCACCTACCAACAGGTTACGACAGAGCTTTCACCTGAAAAATGGGTATACGAAAACCTGCAAAGCTATATTATTACACACAAAGCATACGAGCCAAGGCATAACATCCACTTTGTGTCAGCAAACCCATGCACGCTTGTAAAAGATCTTACACGCAAAAACGGAAAAGATATTTGGATCTGCGGCGGAGCCGGGATGATACGCCAGCTTATGCAGGAAAATCTAATCGACAGATATCATATTTCCATTATCCCGACTATTTTAGGAAGCGGGATTTCTCTCTTTGGCACACTCCCTTTCGAGATCAAGCTGCGTCTGGTCTCCGTTAAAAACAGCAACGGGATTACCGAGCTTGTCTATGAAAAGAGAACCTTTTAACTGGCTCAAACCATTACAAAACTGTCACCTTTGAGAAAGATTTCAGAAAGATTCCCCTGCTATAATCTCAAAAAAACAGAAGGGAGAATTAAAATGCACGCAAAAAAAATTATATCGGCTGCATTAACAGCAGCCATGCTGCTTTCCGGTACCTGCACCGCAGGCATTCCACAGACTGCCATTTACGCCAAAGACGACATCCGTTTTTATACAGGGCTTGGCTATTACGAACATATGGGGCTTAAATCCACAAAAATCAGCTCCATAAAAGTACCAAAAGGAAGCGGCACCAACATCTATTCCAAGGACAGCAAAGAAAGCGGGGCACTGACCTCCTCGGACCCAAAAACAGCCAGCATTAAAGCGATGCACAAAAACATGGGCTGGACTGTCTATGGGCTGAGCACCGGAAAAACAAGCCTGCGCTACAAAGACAGCACAAAAACCGGCTCGCTCAGTCTGGAAGTGCTGCCGGAACTAAATCTGAAAGCACTAAAAAAATCCGTCAAAGTAAAAAACGGCAAGCTCAGCCTTACAGTCAAATATCAAAACAATACAGATACAGACATTGTGATAGAAGGCGCCAACATAACCAGCGCACACATCCTGTTCGCTGGTGAAAAAGAACCTGCCCAGGAAGAAATGGAAACTGCCCCTGAACGCTGGATCTCAAAAAAAGTAACGATCCCCGCGAAAAAGGCCAAAAGCATTACGTTTACTGACCAGACAAAAAAGTCCGGCAAAGTTCAAAAATTCAGCTATCCATCGGTCTACTTCAAATTTCATAATGTCTATTTCAGCGCCATAATAAACAATGCATCGTTCAAAAACCATGTGGCAGATTATCATGATACACTGCCGCTTGCAGAGTATATAAAATAGCGCGGTTATTACAGCAAAGACACGATCTGTTTTTTCTATATATACTTAAGAAGAGGGGATGCCGCATTCGAATGTGCGGCATTCCCTGTTTTTATTAATTCAGCAAAATAAAAAGGTAATATTTTATTCTCTGAAGGTACATTCTCCTGTTTGTCAAAAATCGGGTCCTAACGCCTTTATTTCACCCCGAATCTCTCCAATTTTTCGGTATGTTGGCAGAACAATATGTTCAACCAGAGCCTTTTCTGTTTCAACTTTAATTGTCAGCTCGGATATTATATCATAAACCAATGCAACAACCTCATCTACATGATCCTTATCCTGTGTAATCTCCAGCAGATCCAAAAGACGAAACGCTGCTTTCTCTTGCCCCACTATCAGCCAGGAAAACAGTTTTTTCGGATTGTCCACATTTTTTAATCTTCTATCAATTCATCAAAGCAAGCTATTCCGCAGCACGCGAAGTCCAGTTTACCAGAGTCGTATTCTGAGATGCTGACGCTTGCAATGCAGGCTACCTGTCTCCCGACGATACCGCCGACAAAGTATGCGTCAAAGGCGGCACCAAGCTGTAACCTGGCGTCCACGCCATCGAACGAGCAAAAGATTTTCCAAAAGACGGGGAAATTAAATCGCATTTGGATGTTTCACATGAACATGCTTATCTTTTGCCGAAAGGATACAGGCTGCCGTTTCGGACGAAGGGGAAGGTGTTTTATTTTGCGGAGTAAATCCCTGCTCACTAAAATTTAGTCTCTCTTCCTCAATTACAAGTGGTCGGTGCAACATTCGCTTATGAATGCTCAGTACATATTCCCCAAGCAAACCAGTAAAAAAGACTTGCACAGAACCAAGCACCAGTACAGCAAGCAGGATCGGTACCGTACCTGCTGGGTACCGATCCCAGTACAGCAGCTTTAGCACAAGGTAAACAACTGCCACCGCAATACTCGCCGCTGATAAGACAACCCCCATAATCGTAGCCACCCGAAGCCCTGCTTTTGTATAGGAAGTAAATCCAAGCATCGCACCGTCATACAGTGTTGCCCAGTTGTTGTGCGTCTTTCCTGCTTTCCGCTTTGGCTGTGTATAAAAAATATCCTTCCTCTGATAGCCAAGCTCTGCGACAATGCCACGCATATATGGCGCTGAATCATCCAAGCTTGCCAGTATTTTGACAAATTCCCTGTCATACAGCCCAAACCCTGTGAAATGCTCGATCTGCTCCACCTCTGACAAGCTTTTAATCAGCTTGTAATAACAGCCCCGCAAAAACCGCATGGCTTTGTTTTCTCTGCTTGCCGCCTTTATCCCGCAGACAATCTTATACCCTTTTTCCCATTCCCTTACAAATGCGGGGATAAGCTCCACCGGGTCTTGGAAGTCACAGCACAGGCACACCGTACAGTCGCCGGTCGTCTGGCACATGCCGTAATATGGAGAATTAAACTGCCCAAAGTTTTTCGCGTTAAAAATTGCCTTGACTTTTGCGTCCGCCGCGCACAATCCGCGCAGGTATTCCCTCGTACGGTCTGTGGAGCAGTTGTCTATAAACAGGACTTCATAGTCATATTCCGGCAGGCTTTCCCGTAAAACGCCAACGACCGCCGCACAGATTTCCCTTACATTCCCTTCTTCGTTATAGCAAGGGATCAGGATACTTATTTTTTTCATCACGCGCTCCTTATTCCACAGCTTCTATATACAAATTGGAGAGCAGCTCTTCCCGCGGCAAAAACGGCGCCATATCCTCTAACGGCAGGCTTTCTATGCTGCCGTTTGCAAGGCGCCTTGCAGCGCTTTTCGGCTCAAAATTCTGCTCCGCGCAAACGAATACCTCGCAAAACACGGCGCCCTCTTTTTCTAACGCCGAATCGACTGCCTGCACCATCTGCGCGTTGCTGTGCGCTTCCAGATAAGGATAGCCAAATGCCTGCGCCACCTTTTTAAAATCTGGAAACGACAAATCCCCGCTCTCCGGCCCGATCCCAACCCGCGAACGCCCCGCAAAAAAGCTCCCCTGCGTCTGGCGGATCGAATGGTATCCCCCATTGTGGATGACAAACAGCTTCACCGGAAGCCGCAGTGTCTGGATGGTCTGTAGCTCCTGTAAGTTCATCATAATGCTGCCATCCCCTTCTATGCAGACGGTTTCCCTCCTGCCTGCCGCGATGCACGCGCCGACTGCCGCTGGAAGCCCGTAACCCATGCTTGCCGCCCCACTGTTAATGAGAAACCTGGCATCTTTTTTTACCACATAATTCTGGCTGCCAACCACGCAAGCGCTTCCATTGGACACCACGGTCAGGCTCCCATCTGCAAGGCGCTGGCTCAAATACCGGATAAACGCATAGACGTTGGCATGGCGCCCGTCCTCCTGCCAGTGCCTTGGCAGCATCACCGGGTACTTCTCCCTCCAAATACGGCACTGCTGCTTCCACCCGTCCTTTTGAAACAGCGGGCAGGCGTCCCCTGCAAGGCGCCTGCCCAGCGCCTTTAAAAAATCCCCCGCATCCGCACAGACCGGCAGCTCCACGTGCAGCGTCGGCTTTTTCAGCTCCGCCGGGTCAATGTCCACCATAATGACAAACGCGCCCCTTGCCCAGGCGTCCCAGCGGTAGCCTACCTGCCGAATCGACAGGCGCGTGCCGACCGCAAGCAAAAGGTCCGCGTTCTGCACTGCAAAATTGCCCGAACGGTCGCCCATGATCCCGCCCCTGCCGGCATACAGCGGATGCGCATCCTCAATGGAATCAATGGAATCCCAGCAGGTTACAACCGGGATGCCAAGCAGCTCCACGATGCGCCGAAACTGCGCATACCCTCCTGAAAGGCGGATGCCGCTGCCGGCATACAGCACCGGGCGCTCGGCAGCCCGGATGCGGGAAACCACTTCCTCTAACACCTGCCCTTCCTGCGGCGTTTCTTCTCCCGCAAACAGCGCCGTGCCCGCCTCTTTGGGACTGCCCCCTTCCTGGCAATACCCGCGCAGGCCATCGGTTTCTATGACGCAGCCTTGAAAGTCCAGCGGGATGTCCACCCACACAGGTCCGCGCCGCCCTTCCACCGCCCTTGCATACGCCTGCTCCAGCACAAAACGGATGTCCAGCGGGTCTTCGAGCATAACCGCATACTTGCACATAGGCGATACTGTTTTTGTAATGTCATATTCCTGGTCACCGACCGCGCGCGGGGCACTTGTACCCATCTTTCGTCTGGCGCAGCGTGCCGTGGTATCATAGCGCACCTGCCCGGATACTACAAACATCGGAATAGAATCCAGCCATGCGCCCAGTACACCCGTAATGGCATTTGTCCCGCCCGGCCCGGTCGTCACACAGACTGCCGCCATCTGGTTGTGTACTCTTGCATATGCCTCCGCAGCGATTGCGCACGCCTGCTCATGGTGGCAGAAGGTACAGCAAAGCCCTTCTTTATGCCCAAGCGCATCGTTTAAATGCATGGCACCGCCGCCGACTACCATAAAACAATCCTGAATGTGATGCGATACAAAAAAATCTGCTACATAATCTGCAAGCCTCTGCTTCATACTTTCCCACCCTGTCTTTCTATGATCTATGTTTCATTTTCAATCCTCTTGCTGTTCCTATCCGTCAATTTCATCCTTGTGCCGCTTCTCTTACTGCTTCGGCAAGATCCTCCAACATCGACTCCGTCATCCCTGGGTACAAGCCAACCCAAAACGTATCTCGCATAATCCGGTCAGTATTCTTTAATTCTGATACCACACGATATCCTGCCCCGATCGAACGCATCTGATCAAAACACGGATGCCTGAGCAAGTTTCCTGCAAACAGCATTCTTGTCTGTATACCCTTTTGTTCCAAAAACTGCACGGCTTGTGTGCGTTTTCCCTCCTTACGGCAAGTAAGCGCAAATCCAAACCAGTCCGGTATTGCGTTCTTACACGCTTCCGGCAAAACCAGACTTTCGGTACAGTCAGACAGTCTATGTTGAAGATACGCAAAGTGCTGTCTTCTTTTTTCTGCGAATACCGGAAGCTTCTCAATCTGCGCACAGCCGATCGCCGCCTGCATATCCGTCGCCTTTAAATTGTACCCAAAATGCGAATAGACGTATTTATGGTCATAGCCTTGTGGCAGTTGCCCATACTGCCTGCCGAACCTGTGTCCGCACTTGTTGTCCATACCAGAGGGACAGCTACAGTCCCTGCCCCAGTCACGCATAGAACGGATACACTTATGCAGCAGCGGGTCATTCGTATACACCGCTCCTCCCTCGCCCATTGTCATATGATGCGGAGGATAAAATGACGAGGTGCCAATATCACCGACGGTGCCTGTATATACCTCTTTCCCATCCAGCAGATATTTTGAACCAAGCGCATCACAGTTATCCTCAACCAGCCACAGCCCATGCTCACTGCAAAATTGTCGTACTGACGCTAGGTCAAACGGGTTTCCAAGCGTATGCGCTGCCATAACTGCTTTTGTACGTTCTGATAATGCCTCTTCCAACTGCATTACATCCAGGTTATACTGTGGAAGCGTCACATCGATAAATACCGGAACTGCCCCATATTGCACTATAGGTGCTACCGTTGTTGGAAACCCGGCAGCCACCGTAATCACCTCATCCCCTGGACGCACCTGCCGCTCTCCAAGCAGCGGTGAAGTCAGCGCCATAAACGCTAGCAGGTTTGCAGATGACCCGGAATTAACAAGAGAACAATACCGAATACCTAAATACTGTGCAAGCCTTTCTTCAAACTCCTGGGTGTAACGTCCCTGTGTTAGCCAAAACTCCAGTGCGCTGTCTACCAGACTGCACATCTCTGCACTGTCATATACCCGGCAGGCATATGGTATCCTGTCCCCTTTTTCATATTTTTTGGGGATATGAAACCTGTCACAGTATTCTTTTACTATGCCAAGTATCTCATTTCTTGCTTCTGTCTCTGTCTTATGTTCAAACATAGAAGTCTCCTTTATTTATCCTTTTTCCCTGAAAGCCACTGCATCCAAGGAGCACATCCCGCCCCTGCCATTTTTTCCAACTGCCTTTTATCCCGCTGTGTATCCATACATTTCCAAAAACCCGTGTGCCTGTACGCAGCCAATCGCCCGTGGGCAGCCGCCTGCTCCAACGGACCTTTTTCAAATACTGTATCATCGTCGTCAATATAATCGAAAATATCTGGTTCCAACACCATATATCCCCCATTGACTACACTGCCGTCTTCCTCGCTTTTTTCCCGAAAGCTGCTGATACTGCCGTCTGACTCTACCTCCAATACACCAAACCGCTGTCCCACATTCACTGCCGTCAGCGTCGCTAACTTTCCATGTGCCTTATGAAAAGTATACAGTTTTCCAAGATCCACATCCGACACAGCATCCCCATAAGTCAACATAAACGCCTCATGTCCAATATACGGTCGAATGCGTCGTATACGCCCACCTGTCATTGTATGTAACCCAGTATCAACAAGCGTCACCTTCCATGGTTCTGCTACATTGTTATGAACCTGCATCTGACCGCTCTTTGTAAAATCAAATGTGACATCACTGTTATACAGGTAATAATCTGCAAACCACTCCTTAATCACATGCTGTTTATACCCGCAGCAAATAATAAAATCATGAAAACCATAATAAGAGTATTCCTTCATGATGTGCCAAAGGATTGGCTTTCCGCTAATTTCGATCATTGGCTTCGGCACCAGGTGGCTTTCTTCGCTAATTCTTGTTCCAAAGCCGCCAGCTAGTATGACTGTTTTCATTATTTTAATTCCTCCTGTAGTTCCTCCTCATACTTTTCTCTTTTCATTCTTCCTCAACTTCCAACACATAACATACCTGACGCAAATCACCTGGAAAATCCGTTGAAAAATGATTCAAAAGATTTACTTTAACATATTTTCCCTGAGGTACATTCATAGCAATCTGTGATGTGCCTGTTTCCAGCCTGACATCCGTTCCCTGCAACACATCATCTGCCAGGATATCCATAGATAACGTTCTATCCAATTTATATGGAATATAACAGTCCAGCATTACTTTACCAGTCTTAGAATATACATAAAATTCCACTTCCGGTCCAGTCCATCCATCCTCATACCAACCATCACTCTTTATCACTTTCCCTCTTCGAATCATAAACTGCTCTACGAGTTGTCCGAAATAATCAGCCTGTACATGTTCCTGTGCAAGTATTAATAAAGTTGCATTCTCTCCAAAAATAATACGCTGGACTGCTCCTGTCTTAATAAGTTCAATCAGTAACTGTTCCTTACCGTCATCTGGCAGGATTTTCTGATCATCTACATAAACAAAATCAATCCCACACTTTTTGCAATACTCCAAAAAATGTTCCTTTTCATCTATCAACGCCGGATTTCCAGACTCAATGTCACAAAAACGCTCTGCAACACATTTCATGCCCGCTAACTGTGTTACATCCGTGGTCACTGCAACTGCTTTCTTCTTTTTAGATCTGTTCAATATTTCGCAAATCTCTTTTCCCGCCGTATTTTCTAAAATATTATCGTAAGCAAGCTGCTGATTTATATATCCTTTGTTTGGAACTTTTATTTCTGAAAAACCAACAGACCAACTCCAGTTCGAAAATGCAATCATACAAATCTGAAATATTACCGCCATCCAGCATATTCCAGACATGGCAACACCGTATTTAAAAATAAAACAGCCTGCCAGCAAGATTACCGCAACATAAAACAGCAAAAAATAATTTCCATCTGCTTGTGAAATAAATCCCATACCAAATAACATAGAAAAACATAGTGCTGTCATCAACCAAACCCATTTCCAACAATTATGTACTCTTATTTTCAAAATCGCGAGCATTATAGAAGCTGATAGAAATAAAAGCAACGGCAATACTGTTCCCCATGCAATCACCACATGTTCAAATCCCTCCGCTGCTGGATTTATAAAATATCCATACAGATTAAACACTGTCTTTTTTATCGTATCTGTTACCCCTCCCAATGACTGATTAATACCTCCAACTACCGCATATGGATATTTTACCTCGACATCGAACATATCAAGTACTGGACTTAAAAACGCAATCAAAGGTGACCCTGTCAGCACAAAAGTCCTCCCCCAGATAACCCCCAGCGTGAGCAAACTAAACAGCAATACCGTAATGCCGCCTCTTACTTTTCTAATCCTAATAAACGGCAGCAGCCCCACAAGCAAAACAGTCGTAAAAAGTACTGCGGTTATTTTAAAACAATACGATGAAATAAGACTTGCCAAACCCAGATACACAAGCCAGTTATCTTTCCTCTTACTTGACAAATAAATCAGATATACCGCTGTGATTTGCAAAAAAACAGTAATCACATCCGGCTTAACCGTCATCCCCATATTCACCAAACTAGGCAGCGTGATCACTAAAGCCCCTATCATACATGCTATTTTCTTGTTTGTGAGATCTTTTGCAAACAGCCAGCAAATTGCTGCTGTCGCACATACCAGCAATGCACAAAACAAGAATTGACAACTCCATGCCCCGCATTCTGAAAACGGCAGCAAAATTGTCTCAAATCCTTTTGGATACAAATACGTAAAACCTGCAAGATGAAGATTTTCGTAGATACCCTTTCCTGAATTTGCAAGCACATATGGTGATCGAATTCCATACCAAAGTGCATCATAATCTCCCTGAAGCCCAGCACGTCCAATCTGTATCAACAGGCTAGCCTCCACAACCGACAGAAATAGTTTAATAGATATGCCATGATCTGCATATCTATTGATAACTATTAAGTTTTTTATTTGCAAAACTCTGTTTCCAGATACAACCAATCCGCACAAACTCACAGCAGACAAAACAATCCACATATTTCTGACCGAATAAATCCTGCACAAAGACAAAGTCCCCGCGCAAAGACATACAAAATCCAATCCCAAAATAAGACTGCCTGTCCAAAAGATGCTGTTCTCCATATCCGTTCTACGAAAAAAAACAAATAGGAGAAAGGCACCTGTCAATACAATCATACCGAAATATCCTGTGGCAGCCAGAAACGGAAGGATAACCTGATGCAGATATGCTTCTAAAACAATTAACAAGACTCCTATGTAAAATTTCAACTTACCTTTTACGTTCCAATTTACTATTATCGCCACTGTAGAAAAAATCAATAATTCTAAAATCATTTTTCGTGCAGTTTCTGTATGTAGTGCATACTGATACGGTCCTGTTACAAACAGTTTATATATCTGAAACAATAAAATAACAGTAAAAACGATATAGAGCCATATACTTTTTAAATATCGCTTTATATACCATACATGTTCCTTTTTCATTGATAATTTTTCCATATACTAAGTTGATATATTTTTAATATTTCCATTGCATCTCTAACACTTTTTCCATCGGTAACAAACATTTGCCCCAATTCTTTATTATCATAATCATCATAACTAAAGAATACTGTCTTTGCCTGTTCAGAAGCATACAAACGGTACGGCATTTTATGCAGTTCATCATAAGTCGTCAACAAATTGCCGCCAACAAACAACGCCGTAATCAGAAGCATATATCTGCGAATTATACGCCTGCTGCAAATCTGATATGCATATGCCAATGTAACGATAATTCCTAAAACCCCCTCCATATACTGCAACCCATATCTCGAACTCATTCCATAAGTTACTGATCGAAAGCCCCATCTGGAGCATAAAATAATAACATGATTTAAAAATCCACTGACAAGCAGGCATACCGGAAGTATTGTTTTTTTGTAAATATGCAGTGACAATATCAAATATGCTGAAACCATATACATGCCTATTACAAAAATACCAAGAACATATGCCCAGATCATCCCGTTTGCAGTACTGGTAACAGTCTCTACCCCAATCATCTCAGCGGAAAAGGACGCTACAAAAAACTTAATAAAAAACACAGGTTCTTCAAGCAGGGCAGCAAACAAAGAACCATCAGATATCACTCTGTTGTCTCTTTGGAGATAACTACATAAAACATATATTGCCAGAGGAATGTCTACAGACAACAAGAATATAATTTCATTGTCTATCTTTTCTGCTCTTTTATATTTTGCTAAAATCATTCCAAAATAGAATAAATTCAACGTTACCGCAAAAACAGCGCTATAAAATACAGCAATACATAATATTGTAACCGGTGCAAGCACTATAAGGAAGATCTGCCTCTTGCCTGAGATTTCCTTTTTCGTATACCATAGATCCAGCAAGTAAAAGTACAAATAAAACATAGCAAATGCCCAAAAATGAGGCCATCCTGTCCCATTCAAAATCATTTCCCATTTATTTAAGCTAAAAATACAAATAAGAACTGCCGCATAAAAATATAAATTGACTTTAAAATCTAACACATACTTGTACATGAAAAATGCAATTAATGACAACCCAAATGCACCTAAAATTAAATCAAAATATACACTATATCCAAAAAAGTGCAAATTGATCCATACGGACAATAACTTAGCAGGCGGCTGCAAAATAAAAGCACTTGAACACACATAGGACGATATTTTTCCTTCGCCAATAAACTGGTTGATCTCACGGATATAATCATTTAGAGACGGAATATTTAAGGTAGCATGAAAAATATAGGATATTGTTGCTGCAAGCAACAATGGTATAGGAACAAAGTATCGTATTTTTTTTAAATTATTTTTTCCAGCCATATTTTTACAGCCTCGAAACCGGATTTGCTAAAAATTTGTCCAGATCTGCTGGTATTCCCAACCCATACATTCCATTTCCTTCACTGCCAATATTATAATAGGTAATTTTTTTTCCATCTTGAATCATTTCATTATATACAGGTGCTACATAAAATTCATGATTCACACGTATATTTTTATGTATCATTTGATTTGCATATTTTACATAATCAGAGCCTTTTGCAAAATTATAAATGCCAACCGTTGCTTCGTTTGAAATAACTTCTTTTTCACGCACCATTGTTACATATCCGCTTTCATCATAGCTGATAAATGACCACTTTGGATCATCTGCGTACATCGTCATAATATGTCCATCTGCTTTTTCCGCTTTTTGAATATACTCATCTATATCTACCGCTACATACTGGTCCGAATTTGCGATCATAAGCTTATCATTGTTATTAATGTACGGCTCTGCAATTAAAACCGTACATGCAGCTCCCTCTGTAACATGGTCAACCGGTAAAACAATGCATCCTGGATTCATTGCCTTTAGTAACTTTTCCAAATCATATTTTTCTAAATGTTCTTGTAAACATAAATATATAAAAGTATGTTTTTCATTTGGCGTAACATTACGTGTCACATATTCAATCATTGGCTTTCCATGAACGTCAATTAACGGTTTTGGCATTCGATATCCTGCCTGTGCAAAACGGCTGCCTCTTCCAGCCATTGGTATTACAATATTTATCATATTTCATCCACCCCCGCAAAATATTTATCATTCTCAGCTCCTGGATACTTGATGACTGTACACACTGTATCCTCCAAAGCTTCAAAATCTGTCACATCACCAGGTTCAACAACAATAATATCCCCTTTATTAAATTCTTGGGAAAACATTCTCACTTTTCCAAATACAACTACTGTTAACTCTGTAGCAATTTTATGATAATGCGCTTGTTCATAATCGCCTTTATGGTATCTTTTAACAGCCGCCTCGACTTTATTTGTTTTTATTACCGTTGGTTCAAAATTTCCAACAAACCAGCCACTTTTCATCTCTGTTAACTTTTCAACTTTCATTTAATTCCTCCGTTCTCATAAATTCGAATCCTCTCTGGTGTATAAAATGAATGATATCTGTTATTTTGGACTTCCCAATATCCTGCCTTTTTATTATTTAAAATCATTTCATTTATAGCAGATGTAAGATAATACTTATTTTCATGCATGGCTCCTTTTAATATTGCCGTTTTGCTTGCATCAATAAAATCATGCCCTGTACGAAAATAATAAAAACCTGCTATTGCTTTATGTGAAACCGGGCGTTTTTCAACTGCCTCTATGACTTGCTCCTGATTACATGTATCTGTTTTTATATAGGAACACCTTGGATGAAGAGACTCAAAGCAAATTACCCCGCAGTCAAAACGATTCTCATGAAAATAATCCAAAATCTCATTATAATCTACATCTATGATCTGATCATTATTAGCAATAATCAATTCCTCTTGTGAATCTATATAATCTACTGCCATCAAGCAAGTACACAGTGCACCGCCTGTAATGTTTTTTAACCGAATAATATCTGCATCATCATCTGTCATCAAAGCTGCCACATCATCAGTATGAAACTGGTCACATTCCTGTTGTAAGAATAAAAAAATAAAATGTTTCTCTTTTACACAACTATAATTCAAAATTACTTGTTGGATCATTGGACTCCCATTGATCTCATACAGCGTTTTTGGATAATAACTTCCCTTAAAAAATTCTGAATTTCCACAAGACGGTATTACTATATTTACCATTTATATGCCTCCTAATTTTCTAATTTCATTTATAATGTGATTATAATTCACATCATAAACGTTGTTGATTCGAAGTAAATGCGCTCCAGACTCAAGTGCTGCCTTTATTCCATTTTTATTATCTTCCAAAATCAAACATTCATCCGCAGCCAAATTCATCTTATGCATTGCTTTTATATATATTTCTGGATTTGGTTTTGAATGATTCACATCTTCATTCGACATAATGATTTCTAAATAGTCCATCAAAGCTGCTTTTTCCATCATTTTTACAATCGTATCACGGATAGAATTTGAACAGATTCCAATCCGATAACCTTCATTTTTAAGTCTCGATAATGCATATTCATGCTGAAATATTGGCCTGCATTTTATTTCAACTAATTCCTTTGTATATTCCTGCTTCAGATTATTAATAAAATCATGAAGAGACTTTGGAAGATACGATTCACTGCTAATCATATTTAATTTATCCTTAGTCGGCAGCCCATCAAAACTATTGATATGATCGTAATGTGTAATTTCATGTCCAAATAATCTTAATGCCCTATTTAATGCTTCATAATGCCAATCTTTCGCATCAATTAAAACTCCATCCATATCAAATAAAATGCCTTTTATTTTCGTCATTTAAAAAAATTCCTCGCTTTCATCGGTTCATCTGTGCATAACAGTAATTTTTCACTATTTTGAAACGGTGCTATAATATTCCATAATCTGTCTGAATCCTGATTGTGAATTTCGGAAGATATAATCCCTATACGTTTTCCATTTGCAAGATGATTCGCTATGATCTCTTCTGTAATCCAGGCTGTTTTAAATTCATCCATCCAGACTCCTTCCGTTTGTCCATACATTACAATTTCTCGTTCATATTCACTTTGGCGTGAAAAAGTATGAAACCCATCATGAATATACACAACCTGCTCTGGAATAGACATATCAAACATAAAATAATGATCTATTTCATAAAGCTGTAATATATTCTTCAATATTTTTTGCATACCATCAGCTTTTACATTCAATGCCAATGGTAAGCTTTTTCCTTCCTTTGCATATTGATCTGCAAAGTCAGAAAACGCAGTACATCCAGCGGCTGGAATATTATGCGAAATCACCAACTGCTCATTATAATCACGTACATCTGTCTCTATTCCAAACCCATTTTCATATGCTCTTTGAAACGCATCCAGCGTATTCTCTTCTTCTTTATACAGCCAATATCCTCTATGTGCCAAAATATACATTTTTATCTCTTCCTAATATATTTTCTGTTGTATAAACTGTTTTTGCAGTATAATTTTTTAACTTATTTTCTCTATGGTCTTTTTCAAAAAACTTTTTTTCATTACATATAAACCGTATAACCATTCCCAAAGTGCTTACAGCCTGGCTACACATTTTAACATTCGACACCTGATCATCCTCACTCCACACAAGCGGAAAAAATCGATACGTTTGATGATAATAATGCAGGGCCAAAACCCCGAAATAATTAAATGTTAAATTATCCGCAAACTTCATATAATGATAGTCTCTTAACATATCAACTTTATACATGTTCAATCCAGCACCTAGATCATAGATTCTTTTCTTTACAGCAAATGAAAAAATAACATTATACACTTGATTGCCAAATGTTCTGAATTTAGAATATCCAACAAGCCTGGAACTTTTTAAAAATCTAGACCCTAACAGGCAATCATATCTTTTGTAAATTCCATTTTTTATCCACGGCAAAATATCAGAAATGTGTCCCTGATCATCTCCATGCAATGTAATAATATAATCAAATTTATATGTAATCGCATACTGAAAAGCTACTTTATGCGAACCTCCGAGCCCATAATTTTTATCATTACGTAATAATTCAACTGGAAAATGAAACTGATTATTGTCTAAATATTTAATTACAGCCTGTTCACCATGATCCGCGCTTCGATTATTCACCAAAATTACTTTATCAATGTATTTTTCACTTTCTCCTTTTAATTGTTCTAATACTCTTACAATCTGTCGTTCACAGTTATACATTGGTATCCATAATAAAATCTTATCTTTTTTCTTCATTTACTCCTCCAAATAGCGACTTTTTACTTTTACTTTAATAAATCGTGATTTATATATATATTATATTTGTGCAATGCATCGTACTTCTCATAAAAAATATTCACATCCGCAACCGCAACATCATCTTCCCCATCCGTAATGATACAATTCACATTTTGATTTCCATAATACGCCTGCAACAAAATAGATTCTTCAGCCGCTGTCCATCCCCAATTATATGCCCAGTCATAATTCAATTCTGTTCTGGCTACAAATCCTTCATGATCTTTACAGTATTGCGCAGTATTGCTCCCATATATTTGAAAATCATTTGTTGCTATCGAATAATATATTAAAAAACACACCAAAAAAGTAGCTGCTGGTAAAGCTAAATATTTCTCTTGTATATTTACTTTCATTTTTCGTTCTAAAATAAGATAACACCCAAGCATAATAGGTATGACAAGATTATAAATCCTTACAATATTACTCATATATGAAATAACATTTACACCCTGAACAATACGCCAAATACATGCGAAACATACAACAAAGACACTGAATTCCAGCAAGTTGCTAATCATTACTGATGAATATTTACATGAAATTAGCAGTAATATTAATAACAATGCAAGACTAATGATCTGGCTCCATAATAATGGTACTGGTATTTTCACACAATTTAAAAGATCACCTCCCGGATCGATATCCTGATGTATAAATGTCCCGTCAAATCCACGAACAAATCCTGCGAAAAGAGCAAACAACGTAAAGTACCACCATTTTGAAAATATAAGTTCGCTCTGCTTTTTCTTAGAAAAGACCAAAATCAGCAAAATAATATTCAAAAAAATCGTATACTCATTTATATAAATACCAATAGACGAAAGCAATAAGATAAATATTTCCTCTTTTGGTGACGTTGATGAATATAAATATATGTATACAAAACAACACCAAAACCAGGATGCCGTAATATTGGATGAAATCATCGGCATAAAGCCGCTATTAATCAAAACAAAACAAAAATATAAGATCCCAAGATACATCAATTTAAAATTCTTTTTATGGTAACATGCTGTCAAAGACGCAGCATAAAAAAACATAATCCAAAATGAATATCCAAATGAACATAAATCTATCAGAGTTTTTACAGAAGTCACCCCTACTTTTAAAGCCAAAAATGCAAACCCGTATTGTAAAAACATTGCACCTGCGCGATGATTATAATATTCATACCAGTGGTCAGGATTCAACATCATATCCATCAAATGATGACTCCCATCTGCATACAAAGTATTTTTTCCTTTTATAACTAAAATCATAAATATAAGCAATGCAGTATAGGAAGTTATCAATAAACAAACGTTTTTTTTCATCCGAATATCCATCACAAAAATTCTCCTTATTACAGCTATATACAATCCAACGCTTTTCATCGCTCAGATTATTTTAAAATTATTTTTTAAATACCGAAAAGATTTTACACAAAGAATCTTTTGATTATAGTGGTCTACAACTGCTATATTTAATATATCTTCCCCGTTTTCCGTCCATAATTGTTCTTCTGTGTCACCCACTTTTAACATTCCTCCGCAATCTGAACTTTGGATAGAAAACCTGCTCTTTTTGTTATTTGTTCCCGAGATATAATAAATTTCTTCCTCTTGGTCTTCTCTATCAGTTTCATATCGATATAATTTACATTCATTTTGTTCCAATCTTTCACGAATATAAGTCCAAAAATATTTTTCTGTTCCTTTTATTACAACTGAATAATCTTTCCCTGATATCCATTTAAGAATCCATTCTATTTTATTTTCATTTAATATAGAATCATTAATTGCAGTCACCTGATCTATTGACAAATAAGCATCATCAAAATCAGACGGATACAATTCTCTTAGCTCATTGCTAAATTGCAACGCACCATGAGAATTCATATGGCCTGTATCCGCAAATCTATCCTTTTCATAGGAAGAAAACCAGTCTATTGTTATCGCTGGAAATCTTTCTCTCAATTTATTATAATAATGATAAAAACTCTTCCTATATTGATCTGTAAACACTTCATTATCAGGCAACGGCAGCTTAACAATCCGCACTTGTATTTCATTTTCTATACATAATTGAATCATTCTCCTGTAATAATCGTCAAAAAGAGGATTTACTATAAATTCATCAAACACAATCGTATCTAAAGACTCATATTCCATAGTACCTCTTGCAATATATCGTCCGCCGTGTATCTCATTTAATTTCTGTGCCATAAGGTTTTCTTCATACTGCCAGTAACCACAAATTTTTCAATTTATTTGGAACTATATAATAAAGCAATACAACAACCGGAAAAAATAAAATAAACTGTATCGAATTAAATAACATACGTATGATTCCTTAAATATTTTTATCTCTCCTCTTTTTCCATAGTTTCTTTTTCAATGCACGAAACGGATATCTAATATTCATTAATAACAGATCCATATTTTTTACCTTCATTTCCAAATAATCAAGCCTGTCTCGTGTCCACACATTGTGTTGATCCACCCGTTCCATTTTCTGATCTACAAATCGAACCAACGTGCCATTGAGTTCTTCCAGACTCTCTTCCAATATTCCTAACCTGGCATAGGATTCTTTTAATCTAACTGTATATTTCTCCCATTTTCTTTTTTGATTTTCCAACATGCTGTTCATATCTGACAGTTGACCGCAATGCTCTTTAAGTCTATCTTCACATTTTTCCAAACAACTGTCCAACTCATCAAACTTATCTTTGAATTCATTCCATTTTTTAATACTACAGTCATTTTGTACATGTATTGATTGTTCTAAATTTTTAATCTTGCATATCTCTTCAAATGCCTCTGACTCTATCCCCATTAACTCCAAATACGCCGTCATATCTTTTAATGAAATACTTCGATCCGAAAAATGATCTTCAATCGCATGATCTGGAAGCTCACACTTTACATTTGCCATTACAACAAACAACTCAGGCGTCAAAATTTCAGGATTCAGATTATGTGTAATTTTTCTGTTCGTCCGCAGGCTCTTCCAATAAATACTTCTTAAACGACGGATTATTTTGGTATCCAAATCATTCCCAGGATACTCTTCAAATGGATAAAATTTTACTGTTTCAAATTTTACGACTGAAATAAGCTGTTCCAGAGTATGCTGGGAATATCCAAATACATGCGTAATATCATTGTACCGATGCAAATAACTTTCTGCTGACTGAACATTCGGCACTTGAAGTATCAGTATCCCATTTTCACTAAGTGCTTCTTTACAAGCCTTTAAAAAATCGATTGCCATTTCCTGTGGTATATGCTCAAATACATCTAATACTGTGATCAAATCAAAACTTTTACGATGTTCTCTTAGCCAAGCAGATGTGTCATCTGTTTTTTCACAGTGCAATCCTTTCTTTTTACAGTATTGTACAACTGAAGGAGAGATATCAACGGCTCTGCAATTTGTATATCCCCACTCCTTTTCTGTCATCAGCAATTCTCCTAATCCTGGTCCAATATCCAGCATACTGGCAGTTTTGTATTTTGGAAAAAACTTTTTGAAGTTCGCACAATACCATTCTCTTTTCCATATAATAGAATCTTCCTTTGATGCAACATCAAATGCATTTTCTGCATAGGACTCAAATATTTCATTTCTTGACATTTTCACACCTGTTTGCCTGTTCTTGATTTCCATATAATTCACAAAGAGATATCCGCAATGTTCACTCATCTTTCTTGTGCAGCAATAGATTTAGAGAACATACACACAACTCATTCTGCGTATAACGCGGCTTTAGCAGTTCTAAAATTTCCTCTGTTAATTCACTTTCTGAAGAACCATCAATCCATCCTAAACGATTTACCAGCTTGTTCTCTGTCAATTCCACAATTTCCATACCACTTTTTTGAAAGCTCTCCTTCATTTCCTTTATATCTATCCGGTTGACTCCATCATAATGAAATACCATCTTACATATATAGCCTGCATCTTCTTCCGAATAATGCTCTTTGACATATTGATATAACTCCTGTTCTGACATATATAAATGTGCCCACGGAGGAATTTTTAAAACTTCTTCCTTGATCCAGTTGCGGCAATGATGCCCGATTATACATGACCAGATCGAACCATATTCTGTATAAAATATTCCACCGGGTTTGAGTACTCTCTTTATTTCTGACAAGCATCTATCCAAATCACTGATGTGTTCAAATGCTGCAACTGAAATAACAATATCAAAGCTTTGATCGGGAAATTCCAGTTTTAAGGCATCACCCTTACATATTTTCCAATGACTTCCTTCTTCTGCTTTATAAACATCTGAAATCATCGGATCTATGCCAACCATATACTTTGGTTTATAGTTTGACGCAATATGCTTAAGCATCTCACCTTTCCCACAACCTATTTCCAATATAACTTTATTCTTCAGATCATATTTACTGGTCAGATTTCTTATAAAATCCAAATGATAATCCAAAAGATTATTACTTTTTATTTTATTCCTCTGCTCATTTGTGTTTTGAAATACTATCTCCCTATAAGCTTCTTTCAGCTTTTCTACACATACATCACATGTATACTTTCTTTTTAACGTCTCAAAGGCGCAATCCACAATCTTCTCGCAAAATTCATGATCTTCAAGCAAACGTAAAATATTTTCTGCATACTGATCTGGTTCATCTGCCATACAGATATTTTCTCCATCTACTGCTTCTAGCCCTTCTGGAGCAAAGACTGTCGAAGCTACTGGCACGCGTGATGCCCAGGCAGTCGGTATTTTTACCCTTGCCCCCGCTCCAATAAATAGCGGAACAACAAACACCTTCGCTCCATGAAAAAACCATTTGTCATCCTCCTGCTGTCCCCAAAACATAATATTTGGATGCTCTTTTGCAGCTTCAACCATCTTTCCATGAGCCTCACCAAATCCTACGATATGCAGCTTTGTCTCCGGCCTTTTTGCTATTACTTTTGGAAATACCTTCTTAATAAACCACAAAAGCCCATGTGCATTTGGATACCATTCCATCGTTCCAAGGTATAAAAGATCATACGGTTTTACCCGTTTTACATCCTCAGGTTCATACTCCTTAAGTTCAATCCCACCTCCCGTTGGTACTTCATAAACATGTTTACATCCAGTTACTTTATGAAATAATTTTGCTTCAATAGGAGAAACTGTAAACGCTGCGTCAAACCATTTCCAACACATTGTCTCCCATGCATAAAGCCTTTCATATTTCTGATAAATCTCGTTGTACTCATCCACGGCTGCATAAGGGAGCCATTTCTCATACACACGATACTCCGCATTGTGCAGGTCAAGAACAAATTTTGACTCTGGGCTTTCCTGTTTCATATATGGTACAATCCACGCCATCATAGAATGTTCGATCTGTATTATGTCATAGAATTTTTTCTGCACCATCCTGACCGCTGTATTTTTAATCTCCATCCCTATCGTATTCCACACATCACTGCAAAATCCTTCCGGCATCGCGCGTTCATCTGATAGATCAATTTCTGGCTGTATTCCCAATGCTTGATCGATACATGGATACTTTTCCAAATATTCTTTTGATTTTTTAATATTATCACCATATGCTGTATACAACATATCTGTCTCAATCTTATCATCTTGTTTGAAGCGTATCATTGGCCTTACCATTCTTTGTGCCCCGCCGGATGTTGGAGGAACAATCATATAAGAACTGATCATTAAAATTCTTATTTTTTTCATTTCATTCATTTTAAAGGCTTCTCCTCTTATCGTATATCACACGTATCGGTGTCAGAAAAAATCTTGCAAACCTGGAAATCCTAAGCCCCAACCGCCATGCCTTCGAATCCATCACTTCCCTATACTGCCTCTCCAAAGCTTCCTTCTGCTTTCGTAAACCCTCACACTTTTTTTGTTCCTCCAGCAGCCAATCCAGATCCTTTCGGTTAATCTCCACAATCTCTGGGTCTTTTGGCGGCTGTATCGCCAGATATGAGATTTCGTTATATTTTTCCTTTAACATACGGTCGATCATTACTATCCGAAGCTGATTTTCCATAAGCTCTTTTTGCCTGGCTTCCATACGCTTATTCCCCCTCACCAAAAAATTGTTCTTCCAGCATCAGGCACCATGCATGGTATACCGGAAGGTGCAGCTCCTGGATCTGGTAGGTTTCTTTCTTTGGAACCGTCACGGCTGCATCTGCAAATGCTTTCAGCCTGCCGCCATCTCTTCCTGTCAGGGCAATGACTTTCATGCCAAGCGCCCGCGCAGTCACACATGCATATAAAACATTACCGGAATTGCCTGAGGTTGAGATGCCTAAAAGCACGTCTCCCCTGGTACCGTATCCATAGACCTGCTGTGCAAATCCAAGCAGCGGGTCTGCGTCATTTAAGTAAGCGGTAGACAGCGCGGTATGGTTAGTAAGCGCGATTGCAGCTAGAGCGCCCTGCAATTTTATGGAAAGCTTTTCACCCATCTGCCTGTCCACTGTGTAAAGCTCCTTGGACAATTCCCTGCCTATGCTTCTTGGCCTTAAAAAGCCTTTCATCAATTCTCCTACAATATGTTCCGCATCTGCGGCACTGCCGCCGTTTCCTGCGATTAACAGCTTTCCGTCTGTCTGAAAACAGGTTTCCAGTATCGCATAGGCGTTTAATATATGCTCTTTTTCACCTTCCAAAACTGGATAACGTTTGATTAATTCATCTAAAATCTGTTTTACTGCCAGTTTCATTCTGCTTCTCCTTATTTTTCATTTGTACCGCTGGCACATAGACCTCCGGCGTATAATAAAGCACTCTCGTACCTGCGTTTTCAAATGCAAACGGTACATACAGCAGCCTTTCAAGCGCCTGTCTTACATATGGCTGGCGGTCTGCTTCTGCATAGAGCAAAAGAAATCCTCCGCCGCCTGCTCCAAGCAGCTTGCCGCCAAGTGCCCCGGCGCGTATAGCGGCTTCATACAGCTCGTCTATAGATGCTGTGGATATTTTGTTTGTAATGCCCCTTTTCAGCTTCCATGTATGATCTAACAGCCTGCCAAATTCATTTAAGCTGCACGATGACTCCAATATGTTTTCTGCTT
This sequence comes from Eubacteriaceae bacterium, assembly GCA_910574915.1. Taxonomy (GTDB): domain Bacteria; phylum Bacillota; class Clostridia; order Lachnospirales; family Lachnospiraceae; genus Eubacterium_J. The sequence continues at coordinate 16,528 of CAJTCR010000029.1, read as the reverse complement.
CATTCACAAGCGTATACAGTTCCAAAAGCTGTGCTGTTTTCTCCTCTTTTCTGATCGCTGCCTTTGTCTCCATCTGAATATCCGAAGAAAATCTGGAAAATCCTGTGAAAAAGAGCATCAGGTTTTCATTCAGCAGCTTCTTTCTCTGCGGAGAAATAATAACTGGATTGACAGTGTAGCCGTCCGCGGAAAAATCAATCCTGCGCAAGCCGCCAAACGAAGCCGCAATCTGATCCTGGATCCCTCCTGCCTCCTTACACAGCTCCCGTTCCAAATAAATTGCATCGTCTGCAAGCCTTCGCTTATCTGCATATTTTCCCTTTAATGCATAAAAGGCATTTAACATCCCGACCGCAAAGGAGCTGCTCGTTCCAAGCCCGCTGCGCGCTGGCAGGTCTGCTTCGTAAGTCAGGCGGATTTCATGCATGTCCAGATATTTCATCGCTTCCCGTATCGCTGGATGTTCAATCTCAGCAACACAGGTAACCCGTTCTGTTTTTGCATAGGACAATTCTGTTGAATAGTCAAAAAAACGCGGCAAGTGCCTGACATTGACATAACAGTATTTATCAAAAGTCGCGGATATCACAGCTCCCCCGTGCTCTTTATAAAATTCTGGAAAATCCGTTCCACCGCCAAAAAAAGACATACGAAACGGTGTTTGTGTAATAATCATGCTATTTCTCCTTATTGCTGTAATGTATCACAGGCCCTTTTTTATTCGCTTTCTTTCCTGCACACTTCATACCGCGCCTGCCCGACCTGCCATACACGCGGTATAAAAACAATCCCTGTCTGCCTTTCGTCATCGTACAGCACACGCATCTCTAGTGCATTGTACAAATAGTGATAAGGTACCCCGTCCCTGTCCTGGACAGCCAAATCCAGAAAATAGCGTCCCTGTTGCAGACAGTTGGACAGATGCAGCCGCACCTTGCCGCTTTTCTGTGCTGTAATCGTATCTTCATACCCGGACAAAGCCGTTGTGCCAAAACAGTACAAGCCGTCGTCTCTTGTAATTCCCACACTGATATCGATGCTGCTCCCGGCTGCTTTTGGGCTGCTTTCGTAAGTAAGCTCAAGCTCCGCCGCTTCTAAAGTGCTAAACATCAATGTTTCTTTCCCCTTGGAATTATAAAGGTGTGCATCAACAATCCGTATATCCAGCGATCCCTTCTGTACAGCCTCTTTTCTGCAAAATACCGGCAAAGACTGCTCCCCATATTCTTTTTCCTTCGTTTTCAACTGGGATTTTTCGAGCTGGAATTCGTCTTCCAGCTTTCGCATCCGCGACTTTTCCATTGATGCAAGATAATGCTTTCCTACCTTGCCAGGACTGCCGTCTTCCTTTATACGTCCTTCTTCCAGCCAATATGCCCGGTCGCAGATTTCTTTGATCTGTTCCATAACATGGGATACGATTACAATCGTTGTGCCTTTTGCTTTAATCTCTTTTAGCTTTTCAAAGCACTTTGCCTGAAAGCTCACATCTCCGACTGCCAGTATTTCATCGATTAAAAGTACATCCGCATCGACGCTGATCGCAACCGCAAAGGCAAGCCGCATATACATGCCAGACGAATAGGTCCGTACCGGATTGTCAATATACTCTTCCAGCTCGGAAAACCGAATGATTTCATTTAACCGCCTGCCGATTTCCTCATGCGAAAGCCCGAAAATAGATGCATTCGTATAGATATTTTCCCTTCCGCTCATATCTGGATGAAAACCCGCACCCAATTCAATCAGGCTGGATACACGTCCTTTTACAGCAACCGTTCCTTCTGTCGGGTACATAATCTTTGTCAGCATTTTCAACATCGTGCTTTTGCCGCAGCCATTTTTTCCAATCAACCCGACTGCCTCTCCTTTTTTTACCGAAAAGCTGATCCCGTTTAACACCCAATGCTCTTCATAGCGGTTTCTGCTGCGGAAAAGCACTCGTTCTTTCAAGCTTTTTCCTTTATCAAAATAGATCTTAAATCGTTTTCTGACCTGACATACTTCTATCATCGTTTCCAACTCTATAATTCCTCCGCAAATCCTTTTTGCAGCTTGTCAAAAATAACGCTTCCCGCCGCCAGCAGTCCAATACCTGTCAAAAATGCTCCGCACAGCGATATAAGCTGCGGTCTTTGTTTGTCATATAAAATCGTATGGTAAGCCTGAATAACTGCCGTCATTGGATTTGCTCGAAAAACTGCTTCCATCGAATCAGGCACGATCTCCATCGGATACATAATCGGCGTCAGATAAATCCATGCCTGCAAAACAACTCCCAAAATATGTTCCAAATCCCGAAAGTAAACGGTAAATGCACAAGTCAGCATTGCAAATCCAAGTGCCAGCACATATTCTACACCCATAACGGCAGGCAGATACAGCATTGCAGCAGGTTCTACTCCTTTTCCTGATATTCCAAGCATCAAAAATACAATCACAAAGCAAAACAGCATATTGACAAAACAGCTCGTCACATAAGAAACCGGCAGCACTTCACGCGGAAAATATATTTTTTTAACAAGGTCTTGCTGGGATACAATGCACATGGCTCCTCCCTGAACCGAACTACTAAAAAACATCCACGGGATCATTCCCACTGTCAGATACAGATAAAACTGCTCCATCCCGCTACGCATAATCGTTGAAAATACAATGGTATATATAATAATCTGAAACAAAGGGTTTAAAAACGTCCATAAAAATCCCAGTACAGAGCTTTGGTACCTGCCCCGCAACTCTTTTTTCACAAGGTTTCTTATCATTTCTTTATAGCTGTATATTTCTCTCAGCCTATCCAACATTCTCATCCTTTTTACCCTCCCCCTCCGGGAACGTCTTTTCAAAGTCTTCCTTGATCTTCTCCCATACAGCGTCCATACTGAACTGCTTTCTGGCAAGTTCCTGTGATGCAATCGACATCTCCCGCAGCCTGACTGTATCATCATACAAAGACACTACCTGCGCCGCAAATGCTTTCCCTGCTGCCTGGCTTTGTACCTCTTCCACTATACAGGCAGCCGTACGTATTTCCCCGATCCCCTCTGCTCCTATCGGTGTCGTAACAACAGGAATCCCATGATACAATGCCTCCACTACTTTTCCTTTCACCCCGGCACCATACCGCAGCGGTACAACGGCAATCCTGCATGACGCATAAAGCGAAGCAAGCTCTTCTTCTGATGCAAATGCTTTTACGATTATCCCGTTTTTTCCATCCAGCTTTTCAATCTCAGACGTAGGATAAGATCCGGCAATCATAAACGCCACCTGCCGTTCCTTTCGGATCAGTGGATAGACTTCCTTTACAAACCATAAAACTGCATCCTGGTTCGGATCATGGGCGAACCCTCCTACAAATAAAATCCCTTCGCGCTTTGCAAAATCATTCTGCTGGTTCTTAGGGAATGTATCAAATGCATAAGCTGTCACTGCCTTTACGCGTATCGCAGGATCTATTTTTTGAACCTCATCTGCTTCTATTTGAGAAGGATAATAGGAAATATGTGCATGACGCATCAAATAAAACTCCTGCTCCTCCCATTCCTTTGCTTCTTTTTCCTTTTTGGGGTCTTTTGTCAGTGCATATTCACGCCTGTTTCTTAAAAAATGGAGGTCATGTCCATAATAAATAATCTTAATATCTGTCTTTTCACGAAAATAATCGATATATTTTATGGAGATATGCGGTCGATTTAAAAACGCAAAGTCAATCCATTGCTTATTTTCCTCCAACCATGTAAAGAAATGCTTTTGATAATAAGCCCCATACAGCACTTCAACGCCCATCTGCTGCATCCTCTGCGTATATGGCTCGCTTTTATGATAATTATCGCCGACAAATTTCACCTGAAAGCCCTGATTTAAAAACATCCGCACATATTGATATACCGTACGCGATCCTGCATCTCGGTCTGGCATCGGAACATAATGGTCGACAAACAAAATCACTTTTTTTCCTTTGCTGCGCTCTCTGGACTGGAAAACATTGTTCCCACTCATACATGCCCTTTGTATCTCATGCTTCCATTTTTCATACAGCTTTTTTGTATTTTCCAACTGGTACTTTTTAATTCCTGTGTGCACATCTTTCCCATTTGAAACGCCTTCATAATGAACCACAACAGATTGTGGCTGGTAAACGACACGGTATCCTGCCTTTCTGACTGCAAACGCAAGATCAGAATCTTCGCAGTACGCAGGCGCAAACCGCACATCAAATCCGCCGACCTGTCTCCACAATCCAGCGCGTATCATAATTGCAGCACCTGAAAGATAATCCACGTCTTTCACATAGTTGTATTCTGGTGCACTGCTGTCCTGTCCGTTTCCATAATTCCATGCAGAACCGTCCTTCCAGATGATTCCGCCCGCTTCCTGTAGCCTGCCGTCTGCATAGACGAGTTTCGCTCCAGTCATTCCAATCGAAGGATCTTCTTCCATCAGCCGCAACTGTGTATCCAGCCAGCCCTTCTGCACCTGCGTATCATTGTTTAAGAAAAACAAATATTCACCAGACGCATGTTCCGCCGCTTGGTTGCAGTTTCTTAAAAATCCAACGTTGTGTTCACTGCGGACAACTTTCAAATTAGAAACAACGCTACAAATCTGCCTTGTCAGGTCTGTGGAATGGTCATCGGCAAGAATCACTTCCATCTCTGCCTTGTCTGCCGCGTGTACTATCGATGCCAGACACTGGTACGTAAAAGCAAATTCATTGTATACAGGCAGAATCACAGACACTTTAGGCTTGTTACATACAGCAAGCTCCAGTCGTTCACATTCCCAGGCAGATTGAAAGGTCCGCACTTTTGCAACCGGCGGCATCCTGTTTCCCGCTCCATCATAAATACATTCCAGCAGCCTTTTTTTCGTACCCTGGACACCTTCTTTTTTTAAATACCGAAACAGGTTTTTTATTCTGGAAAGGTTTATTTTTTTCATTGACTTGAGCAATATATCTGCATAATGAACGATCTTCATTTTCTTATGTTCCTTTCCAAATCCCTGCCCGGCTTTGCTTTGTTTAATTCTTGCTTGGTCAGCGTACGAAAACAGCGCCAATTTTTCCGAAAATCTCTATTTTTCACACAGCGAAGCATATATAACAATACCCGGTATCCATACAACGGATAGATCTGCCAGTTTTTCGCCTTTAAATACTGTCTGCAATAATAGATTTCACTTCGCACATTGTGGGCAAAGGAAAATGCCTGACACCCCCTGGTACTGGCACCGTGGATATGCACCACTACCGCCTTTGGATCGTATATAGTACGAAATCCTGCCTGTTCCATCTGTATGCCAAGTATCAGTTCTTCTTCATAAAGCAGCGGATACTCATCCAGCGGAGTTACTTTTTCTGCACATGCTGCGGACATCATAAAGCAGCAACCCAATACTGCGTATACGGCAAAGCTTATGTCCTCACCACGGTCAAGCCCAAAGTACGTTTGCCAGCTTTTTCGAAAAATCACATGCGCCCTTGTGCGCACAAGATATTTTTCCTTCATCCCAGTTTTTCGGCACAAATTGCAGCTTTGTACCCGTCCATTCACATCAACTATTTTAGGCCCTACAATCCCTGCTTTTGCATTTGCTTTGAAAGTATCCCGCATCTTTTGTATGCTTCCTGAAAGATAGCACACGTCATTATTGGATATCAAAATAAAATCACAGCCCATTTCTAGCGCTTTTGCAATTCCCCTATTATTCCCGCCATTATATCCCAGGTTTCGATTGTTTTGAATAAACACAGCCTGATGCTCTTTTAGAAAAGCAGAAAGGTCATAATTAGGAACTGCCGCAGACGCATTATCCACCAACAGGATCCGATATTCCTCCCGCGGCGGATGTTCCCGGATACTTTCTATACACCGCTTCGTATCCTGCCAGTTTTCATAATTTAATATCACAATCCCAATCATTTTCTGCCATTTATCCCATACCGTTTTTTATGCAGCTTTTGCATCACCCTGCCCGGAAGCAGCCCTGCGGCAAGCGGCTTGACTACATAGATTGCGTTTCCTTTTAAGATCCCAAGCTTCAAAAATCCATGCAGGCGCACTCTACACTCACTGATCCGGTAGCGGTATCTGCGCTTTTTATAAGACTGCGGCTCCTCACGGTAGAAAAACAACGGTTCCTGCAAGTTGCAGCCGCGGTATCCCCTGGCATAAAGACGCATAAACAGCTCATAATCTTCTGCGCGCAGCACAGCAGGTGACTCGTTGTACCCGCCAACGGCTGTCAGCACTTCCTTTCGAATCATAACGGATGGATGAATAAACGGAGATGTCTGCAAAAAAGAAGTCTTTTTCGGATACTGTTCCATCCTGCGCACACCCCACACGCCATCTCTGCCAAACATCCAGGCGCTGCTGCCGACAAGCGCGTAATTCGGATGGCGGTTTAGAAAATCCGCCTGCTTTGCAAGCCGCTCTTTTTTTGAAAAATCATCCGCATCCATACGGGCAATATAGCTTCCCCTGGCTTCCCGCAGGCAGCGGTTAAGCGTAGCGGCAAGCCCTTTGTTTTTCTCATTGCGCAGCAGCCTGATTCTGGCATCCTTGCTGCAATATGCCCGCAGCCATTTGTAAAACCTGCTTGATGACCCGTCATCGCAAATTAAAAATTCAAAATCCGTCCATGTCTGTGCCAGGATCGAATCGATGGCACTTGCCGCCTGCTTTTTGCTTTTTTCATTGTAAGTCCCCATGAAAACCGATATTTGCGGTTTTGTCTGCGGCATTACCGTATGCTCCATAAAATCATAGATGTCAGCCATTTTTTCCTGCACGATTTCCCTGTCATAGTTTTTTGCACATGCCTGGTTGTGCATCCCGCACTTTTTGCGAAACGCACCATCCGTCAGCAATGTGTCCAAAATTGTTTGCAGCCTTTCTACATCATACGGCGAAAACCGCAGCCTGCGGTCTGTAATCAGCTCCCTGCTGCCGCGAATATCCGAAACGGCGCAGGCAAGCCCTGCCGCCATAGCTTCGATCAGAGAAACCGGCATCCCCTCGCGCACCGACGGAAACACAAAAATATCCGCATTCTGGTAAAACAGCCGCACATCTTCCTGAAAGCCCGGCATCCGAATACGGCGTGCAACTCCCATACGGGACGCATACACTTTTAGCCTGTGCCTGCGTGCGCCTTTGCCGCATATCATATAATACACATTTTTCTGCGGCAAGCCTGCTAATGCCTTGATAACGGCATGATGGTTTTTGCCTTTATTTAATTCTCCAACCGATAAAAGGATCATGGCATCTTCTGGAATCCGATATTTTTTGCGAAAATCCTGCCTGGCTGCCTGCGACTGTAACTGTATCTGTTTCTGATTCAAAAAAAATTGCTTGACAGCCACCCCGACCCCCGGAATCCTGCAAATCTTTCCAGCACGCAGGCGCCTTTTTGCAAGCTGGTAATCCTCCTGATTCAAGGTAACCAATACATCCGTCCAGCGTGCCAGCAGTCTTTCCACCGGATAATACAGCAGCCAGTTTTTTGCAGGCGCGCCTTTATAAAAATGAAATCCATGCGCGGTATAAATCACCCGAATGCCCCTTTTGTGCGCCGCAATCCTTGCAAGTGCTCCGCCAATTGGCGACTGGCAGTGCATCCATGCATAGCTGTACCGTTCTGTCAGCCTCAGCACCTGCCTGTAAGCTCTGATACAGTCTTTGACAGAACACACACGCCTTGGACAATCCCACTGGTACTGCCTTACGTGCATTTGGCGCAGTGTTTTTTGCAGCCTGCGTATCTGCCTGGCATCGCATGTATTTCCTTGTTTAAAATTACATGCCACATGCACCTCATAGCCCCGCTCTTTTAACAGACGGATATTGGGCAGGTTAAACTGGTCAATCATCGACGCTACGGATGCCAGCACCAAAACAATTTTACGCCGCATATGTGTGTCCCTGTCCATATTCCATTATATTTCCGCGTTCATAATCTCAGCTACCGACTTCATAATCCGAATATACATCGCATAGCTGTCTTGTACATGCGCAGGCTTTCCACCTACGGCAGGCCTCTCTTCCAGTGCGGTTTTGCCGCTGTCCTTTGGATTCCAAAGATCCAAAACAGCTTCTGACGGATGTGCCCTGCCCCAAAGAATCTCGTCTGCACCTGCTTCCAGTGCTCCGCAGATATTTACAAACGTCTCCAGGCTCATAATCCTCGTCCCGCGCTCGATATGCCCAAGAAACGACATGCTGATCCCGCACTTTTTCGCAAGCGCATCCTGTGACCAGCCTTTCGCCTTACGAACCTGGCGGATTCTCATTCCCATTTTTGCATAGTCCAGTTCCTTCATACTTCCTCCTGTCCGCATCTCAAATCAGAGCATAACTGCTCCCTGCTGTTTCGAATGCTGAAAAGAACTTTCCATCGAAAACATAACATTTTCCAGTAAAATGTTATGCATTACAACATACATCGAAAGCGCGCAAAGCGGCAGAAACTAAGGGAATAGACATATTTTGAGTATCTCGCAGCAGCAAATTGTTTTTCATCTTTGTCAGATGGCATGTTTTGTTTGATTTTGTATAAGAATAGAAATAATGGGAATTTTTTGTGAAATTTAGCTGTATTTTGATATTTTGCAAACGAAAAACTAGCAATTTCATCCAATTTTTTTGTTTGTATTGCAAAACGTAAGATTTTGTTATAAAATACTTATACACAACATTTTACTGGAAAATGTTATCTTATAGAAATATCAATATACCAAGTTCATAAAAGATATCATTCGTTTTTCATTTGTGAAATTCCATCTTCCGTGTAACACCTAAAAAAATTGAAAAGATGTTAGAGCGTGTTTGAGTTACTTTGGTAAATTTTTACAAGAAGGGACGCCACCAGAGTGTACCCATCCTTTCTCCCGGCTGTTCTTCATTTCTGCCATCACTGCGTTGTCGTCAGTCAACGATGCACCCGGCATCGCCTCCTTCCTCCGCCTTGTGCTGACAAAAATAATGTGCACTGTTATTTCTGCAACGCTGTACTAGGTGGCGCGACCGTGCGCAGCCACAACGTAACAGCAGGATACTTAGGGATTCTTAGCAGTCTGGAACGGACGCAGCCAGGGGAGGCACATCCTCTTTCCCGGTGTCCCTTCCTATAAAAATAAAAGGATTCAGCCTTAAGCCAAATCCCTCTACACAATCTTTTATAATTGAATACAGCCTCCAGATACTTAACAAATCTGACTGCTATACACACAGCAAAATAACTTTCACACAGACATTACACATCCCATTTCTTTTTCGTATCCTGTTCCAATGCCGCCAGCTTTTCCTGTGCGTCTTCCAGCGACGTGCCCTTTACTCCAAAATAATATTTGATCTTCGGCTCTGTACCGGACGGGCGCACGCAGCACCAGGCATTGTTTTCCAGCTCGTAATACAGGACATTGGAAGCGGGCAGACCCGCAGGTGCTGTTTCGCCGGATACCAGGTCTTTGCGGATGCCTTCTTTATAATCGCGCACAGCAAGCACTTTGTAGCCGCCAAGTGTTTTCGGCGGATTGCTGCGTGCCTGGCTCATCATATCCTGGATCTTTTTCGCACCGTCGATGCCTTTTAGTGTGAGTGTTGCCAGTCCTTCTTTATAGTAGCCGTATGTTTCGTACATCGCAAGCATCGCATCCCAGAGCGTCATTCCTTTCAGCTTATAGTATGCCGCTGCTTCACATAGCATCATTACCGCTACACAGGCGTCTTTATCCCTGGCGTATGTTCCAGCCAGGCAGCCGTAGCTTTCTTCCATACCAAATACATAATCATAGGTATGTTCCTGCTCAAACAGACGGATCTGCTCCCCGATGTATTTAAAGCCGGTTAAGACTTCGATCAGCGCAGTATCGTATGCTGCTGCGACTGCTTTTGCCATATCGGTCGTTACAATCGTTTCTATGAGTGCCGGGCGGTTTGGCATTGTACCCGTCTTTGTGCGTTCTCTTAACACATATTCTGCCACGAGCATCCCGGACATATTTCCGGTAAAGCTGACATATTCCCCAGTCTTTGTATCTTTTGCATACACGCCAAGGCGGTCTGCGTCCGGGTCAGTCGCAAGCACAAGGTCTGCATCCGTTTCCTTTGCCAGCGCAAGCGCCAGTGTAAATGCTTTTTCATCCTCCGGGTTTGGATAAGCGACGGTCGGGAAAGTGCCGTCTGGCAGCTCCTGTTCTTTTACAACATAGACATTGGTAAAGCCAAGCTCCTTTAATACACGGCGCACCGGCAGGTTTCCGGTACCGTGCAGCGGCGTATAGACAATCCTGATCTTGTCCGCCGCTTGCGGAATCAGCTCTGGATGGATGCTCTGTTTTTTGAGCTGCTCCATATACCGATCGTCAATCTCGCTGCCGATCGTACGGTACATGCCTTGCGCCTGCGCATCCTCACGGGACATTGTCTTTACCGCAGAAAACTCGGTGACTTTGGCAACCTCTGCCAGTATATTTTTATCATGCGGCGGCGTAATCTGCGCACCGTCCTCCCAATATACTTTGTAGCCATTATATTCCCTTGGGTTGTGGCTTGCCGTAATCACAATTCCAGCAATGCACCCAAGCTCACGCACTGCAAATGACAGCTCCGGCGTCGGGCGCAGGCTTTCAAAGCGATATGTCTGAATCCCGTTCGCATTCAGGCAAAGCGCCGCTTCTTCTGCGAACTGGGGCGACATCTGCCTGGAATCATAGGCAATCGCCACGCCCCTTTCCTGTCCGCCCTGCGCAAGGATATAGTTGGCAAGCCCCTGTGTCGCCTGCCGCACCGTATAAATATTCATCCGGTTTGTCCCCGCGCCGATCACCCCGCGCAGTCCCCCGGTGCCAAACTCCAGGCGGCGGTAAAAACGGTCTTCGATTTCTGCCGCATCCGCTGCAATCGCTTTTAACTCCTCCTTTGTCTGATCGTCAAAATATGGATCGCTGCACCAGCTTTCGTATATTTTCATGTAATCCATTTTGATGTTTCCTTTCTTTTCCCTCTTTTCATTACCTTGTTTCATTTTTTCATAAACGGACGCCAGGAGCGGGTATTGACACACCCACTCCCGGCTTCTCTTCGTAAGTGCTGCCAAAACAAGCCCGATATAGTTTGATTTGGTAGCAATAGTATATATTTAAACTTAAATGAAGTCAATATTTCAGCCGGATTTTACAGCCCATCTATTTAGCAACCGACATAGACCAGAAAACCGATAAGGAGCTTATGGACACAGAGATAGACAAGTTTCTAAGTGAAAACGGATTTGAACGCGATACATCACGTTCAGAATTAGGAAATATAATTACGTCGCCACATGCGAAAAAAATAATGGGATATGAACAAATGGACTATGATATCCCAGTAAAGGCAAAATAAAATTGCGAACCGCAACGGCAGAAAGCATTTTTCAAACACGCTCTAGTACTCCATCCAGTCAGAAATTGAAGTATAGGGATGTATGTTTCGTGCCAGTGCTAGGCGAAATTTTGACGGCGATGCGGTGGCATCGGCTAGAAATTTCAACGCCGCAATGGTGCGGAACATGCAGTCACAGACTCCGATTTCTGACTGGATGGAGTACTAGTACTACAGCGAACAAACCAAACCATATTGAGCTTGTTTCGTAGCACTTAAGAAGAGCCGCCGGGAGAGCAGATTGCCACATCCTGCGTCCCTCCCGGCAAAGCTTCCTTAATCTCTCCAATCCTTATCCTGTTCTAAAATCGCACCCGTATTTGCATCGATTTTAAATTCATATTCATAACTACCTTTAATAAGCTCAATCTCATATACCGCCACGCCGTCATCCACATCGTACTCCGCCTTGTATACCGTTGCGCCAGGCACGGCGTCTAATGCGATCTGCTTTGCCTTTTCCATATCGACCTTTCCGTTCTGCCCGCTGGAAGATGAAGATGCGGTAAGCTTCCATTTGTATTCGAGCAGCGCTCCGGTTCTTGCATGGTATTCAAGTGTATACCGTTTATTCCCTGCCGTTATTTTTACCTTATAGATATCAATGCCGTCATCTACCTTTTGCGAAATCGCCGTAATCGTACCGTTTTTTACTTTGTTCAGTGCAAGCTGGCGGCATTTTTGCGTACTGATTACCGAACTGCCGCTGCTCGGGCTGACGGCTGTTTTTTCCCAGCCATACTCCATCATTTTTCCATCGGAAACACGGTAAGTCAGGTCATATTTTTTAGAACCCTTGACAAGCTCGATATCATAGACCTGCTGCCCGTTTTCACGGTCTAAATCCACATCCGTAACGACTGCGTTCGGCACTTTTTGCAATGCCTTCTGCCTTGCCTGCTCCGCACTCGAAATCTTTGCTGCCAATACGCCCTGCGCTGACGCCAGGCTGCCTGCCAATACAAATCCTGCTGCTAATAATGCTGCTGTTTTCTTTCCTGATTTCATAATCAATCCTCCTGAATAATTAAAAATTTATGAATCGATCGGTTCTGCTTCCCAGCTTCTAAAAGCACCGCTGTAAGCATCAATTTCAAATTCATACTCCATGCCGTCATAAATAATCTTGCCTTCATATTCGATACGGCCATCATCATAATCTGTATCAAACTCCCAGATGTCGCTTTCTGACGCTCCCGGCACCTGTGCAAGCGCAAGCTCCTTTGCTTTCTGCGCTGATATTTTGCTGTCCTGCGATGCAGGCGGAGCAAAAGACTCGGCATCGTAATCATAGCTGACGACCTCTCCGGTAGACGCGTCGATTTCATAATCGTATTCTTTCCCATCCACCGTATAAAACTCTACCTCATAGACCTTTCTGCCATTTTCAAAATCCAGCTCGCTTTTTAAAAACGTCACCTGCTCACTCGTCAGCCCGGCATGAGCCAATGCCCGCGTCTTTGCTTCTTTGTCTGTAATCGTGCTGGTACTGGCGCTGCCGCCTGCACCGTTTTCTGCATTGCCGCCTGTGACGCTGCCTGCTTGTGCATCATCTGCCGTGCTGTCGTCTGGCGCATCCAGATCTGCTTTTGTACTGCCTGTGGGCACTTTTGCATCTATGACAACCCCGGTAAGGGCATCGATCTCATAAGCATAGTCTTCCCCAAGCGCTGTAAATTCCACCCGGTAATAGTCCTTGCCGCTGCGCTGCGACATATCTACCGACGTAAACTCTGCCTGCGACGCTTCCATGCCAGAAGCTTCCAGCGCCGTATTTTTCGCCTTCGTCGCGCCGATATATTCCATTTTGCTTTCCTGGCTGGCACAGCCGCTCAGCAAACATATCGCCAGCCCTGCTGCGCACAGGATATTTTTTTGCTTCATCGATCTTCTCCTTCCCTGTTTCTGAAACTCATTCTAACCAAAGACTATGAAACGTACATGAAATGCAGCATCTTTTTTTATTTTTCCACGATCTTTTCTCTGCCATCCATCAAATGAAGCGTAAACGTACAGCCTGCGCCTGGCTCGCTCTCTAGCGTCATAAAACCTCCGTGGATCTGCGCGATCTGGCTGACCATCGGCAGTCCCAGCCCGGCGCCCATCTCGCCGCTGTGCGCGGTATCCACCTGGTAAAACCTCTGCCAGACTTTTTCCTGGTGTTCTTTTGCAATGCCTTCTCCATCGTCTTTTACGGACAGGCGCACCTCGCCATGTTCGCGGTCTGCCGACAGCCATACATGGCCGTCTGTGCGCCCATACTTGAGCGCATTTTCGATCAGGTTCACGACCAGCCGCGAAAGCAGCGCCGGATTCGCCTGTATATAAATGCCTTCCTGCCGTGTTGTCAGTACGACACGGCTTTCGTCGTACACCTGTTCTTTGCACAACTGCCGCAAAAACTGGTAAAGCTCCACCGTCTCCATTCCTACCTGCTCCGTCCCCTGCTCTAATCTTGTCATACTAAGAAGCTGCGCAATCACAACAGACATTTTTTCTGCCTGCCGTTTTATCATATCCAGCGTTTCCTGCCTGTCCTCTTCTGTTTCATCGTATTTGAGCGCATAGTCACACGCGCCTTTAATAATGGATACCGGCGTACGCAGCTCGTGGGATGCATCTGCCGTAAACTGCTTTTCTGCTTCAAACGAACGCTCCAGGCGTTCGAATAAGTGGTCAAAGGCGCTGCCCAGCCTGGAAAACTCATCCTGTCCAGGCGGAAGCCCAATCCGCCTTTTTAAGTCGCGCGCTTCGTTGATCGCCGCAGCCGTAGCGTTAATGCTGTCCAGCGGGCGAAATGCCCGGCGGATCATCCAGTAGCTGCCAAACGCTGCCATCGCTAAAAATACCGGAAGCACAACGAGCGCGACCTTCATTAGATTATACGCTGCCACTGTGCTTTCCGGCGCTTCGATCATACCGCGCACCCATACACCGTTCTCCCAGCCGTCAGCCAGCCATAAGTCCAGTACCAGATACCGCAGCTCTTTTTCATCCACCGTACGTATTCTGCCGTTTTGGAACGGTTCGCTTGCCGCAAAGGAGACCGGGATCTGCCCTGCCAGCAGAGATTCCCGCTTACTGTAGATCAGCGTGGTTACCCCGTTTTGGTAAAAGCGGAAGGAACTTTCAAGCTGTGGCTTTCCTTTTGCAAACTGAATCTGCTCCAGATTTTTTTTCACAGACGTTTCAAGTATTGCCGCCGCGGTCTGGACATTGACGCTATGGCTGATCCCGATCATAAAAACGACAAGCAGCACACCCAGCAGTGCCGTCAAAAGCGTCATCCATGCCGCGATCCTTGCCTTGACCGACCTGTGTTTCATATGCTTTCTCCCTGTTCATCATCGCGAAGCACCCAGCCGACGCCGCGGATCGTATGGATCAGCTTTTTGTCATAACCGTGATCTATCTTTTTGCGCAGGCGGCTGATATAGACGTCCATATTGTTGGAGCTGCCCGTATACTCATAGTTCCATATCTGGTTTTCAAGCTGTTCCCTGGAAAGCACGATGCCCTGGTTACGGATCATATATTCCAGAATCGTAAATTCCTTTGGGATCAGCGGAATTTCCACCCCGCTCCTGGCGGCTGTCCTGCGCTTTATGTCCACTACCAGGTCTGCAATCGTAAATTCATTGCTGCGGCTGCCTGCGCGCTTGCGTGTCATCGCCCGTATGCGCGCAAGCAGTTCTTCAAAATCAAACGGCTTTACCAGGTAATCGTCCGCTCCCAGATCCAGCCCCTTTACCCGGTCTGCCACAGCATCCAGCGCCGTCAAAAGCAGTACCGGCGTATCCACGCCCTGCTCCCTTAACCGGCGCAGCAGCCCATACCCGTCCAGCTTTGGCATCATCACATCGAGTAAGACCGCATCGTATTCTGCCCCAAGCAAAAAGTCCTGCGCCTCCTCGCCGTCAAAGCAGCCGTCTACACTGTAGCCCGTCTTTTTTAACGTCTTTACAATCAGGCGGTTCATATCTTTTGCATCTTCCACTACTAAAACTCTCAAAACAATCCTCCTTATCCGACCTTCGGCATTTTGGTTCACTACTGTTATTATACTAGAAAGGAGTGCTGCAAATCAAGCCGCTAATCCATCACGATTTTATCTACCGTCACAAATTCGTACCCTTCCTTTTGCAGCCTGTCAACTACGCTCAGTGCCGCACGCACCGACGTCGGATATTCGTCGTGCATCAGTATAATGCTGTTTTCTTTGATTTCCCGGTATACCGTACTGCATATTTTGGACTCATTCTGACATGCCCAGTCCATAGTATCGATCGTCCACAGTACGGAGATCATTTCCATTTTCTTTTCCATCTTGCTGGAGCTGCTGCCAAACGGCGGACGCAAAAAACACGGTTCCTCCCCCGTGTATTTTTCAATGACTTCATTTGCTTTTATAATCTCTTTTTCTGCTGCCGATTCGGTCATGTGGCGGATGTCCACATGATTGTATGTATGGTTGCCGATCAAATGGCCTTCTTTTACCATACGCTCCATAATCTGTGGCTGTGCCTCCGCCTGCTTGCCAATGACAAAAAAAGTCGCCTTTACGTTCCGCTCGGCAAGTCCGTCCAGCAGCATCGGTGTATATTCAGAATCCGGGCCGTCGTCAAACGTCAGCGCAACCTTTTTCTTCTCCACAATCGCAGTATCTGTGTCCTGGCTGCCGGTACCGTCAGGCAGTACCTTTTCCCTCTCGCCTGTAGCGTCGCCAATGCTGTTTGCAGACGATACGCGTTCTTCCTGCTGTGCCGCCGTCATTGTAAGCAGTTTTGCCACTCCCATAAAAAAAAGTAAGACCGTAACAGAAAGAACGATACCATAACGGTTTTTTTTCGCTTTCATTTAAAGCTCCCGTGCTTCCTCTTTTACTCTATTGTATTCAAAGTTTTTTATTTTATATCCGCAGATTCTTTTTCCCATTCGCACGCGGCAGCCAGCGCACGGCGCCGCGTACGTTTTTGGTGTGCCCGGTGGGCACACGTTCTAACGGGTGAAAGTCCCCAATCCGCCCGGCAGTGGGAAGGATACAGCCGAAGCCAAGGGTGTCCATCGTGAGGTGGAATCTGAAGAAAGGATTAGGC
>CAJTCR010000028.1:42606-63129 GCA_910574915.1 Eubacteriaceae bacterium | reverse complement strand
GGATGACCTGCTCCCCTGGTCACCAAGCCTGCCGGAGAACTGCCGGAAGACTGGTAAGAATGAATTGAAATAAGACTGGAGCAAATCTGTTTCTATCTTACAGGTTTGCTCCAGTTTTGTATAGGTACGCACTATCTACCGTTTACGTGTACCCATCCTCTCTCCCGGCTGTTCTTCGCAAGTGCTGCCAAACGAACCCGATATGGTTTGTTTGCTCTAGCAAATCTTACATGGCAATGACTATAACTATAACGGGGATTTTATCCATCTGATAATTGTACTTATAGCACCTGCTAGTTTACCGTTTGATGCGTTATAGTCTGCTAATGGCAAGCTATATCATCTACTAGCACTAGAGCGAACAAAACAAACCATATAGAACTTGCTTTCGTAATACTTTACGAAGGCAGCCGGGAAAGAGGATAGGCATACTCTGGCTGCGTCCGTTCCAGAACTTCAAGAATCCTTAAGTATTCTGCTGTTACGCTGTGGCTACGCACGGTCGTGCCATTCCAAAGCTGCAACCAGGGGATGCCTATCCTCTCTCCCGGCTACACTTCCTGTAAAAATTTACAAAATAATTCAAACTTGTTCTCTCTAGTACTCTATCCAACCAGAAATTGGAGTACTAGATATGGCTGGAAAATATACTTTATAAATAGTCAGACTGGTTTAATTTAAGTTATATATTTTGATAGATATTCTTTTTTTAGCGGAAATTTCAAATGAATTGTCGGATGCATCTGTTAGAAAATGTTTTTTAGACATGTTCGAATATTACGTCAAATAAGCACCAATCATTTGCCAAACTTATACAATGAAGTGATGTATAAAGTATGAAATATATGAGGACATGGAGTATAGTGTGGTTAAATTCTTGTTCTTGGATACTGTTCGTTCACTCTCTCATAGTGACGATTCTATTGACGTTGAAAGATTCCGTATGAATATCCGATTGTGATCGAACAGGAACTCCATTGCACAATGCAAATTCCTAGATATTAAGAAAACGAAAAATAGCGCATTTTTGAATCAGCAACAACACAACATTTATTGCGCGAAGCGTCGAACAAAAGAGCGCAATAATCCTCGGCTTAAACATGTTTTGTTGCGCAACAAAGTGCAAGTCAAGGATAAATATGAATACATATTGCTTAAAAGGAAGGAAATAGTAAGAGAGAGACGCATTAATATTAGAGAAACCTTGATTTTTAAGCAATATTATCTAAAAAAGAAGGCCAGAACATCCCGTTATGCAGCATTTTAACAAGATTTTTTATAACATGTACATAAACAATAGTGCAAGCATATTTATGAAGAAATAGCACATAAATACGTATATACGTATTTATAAAATCGCAATAATAGGCATGATTTACGGCGCAAAAGTACTCGCACATCAATTAAAATTATAGTATAAATTACGTACCAGTTTCTATATATAAATATAAAAATCAAATCCTGCACTCCAGTTGATACCAACTATAATGCAGGATTTGATTCATAAAATTATTTTAATGATTTTTCTAATGCATCTACAACGATCTGAAGAGCTTTAATTCGCGCATATTTTTTGTCTACAGACTCTAATATATACCACGGGGCATAAGTTGTGCTTGTTTTTTGGATCATTTCGTTGACTGCTTCTTCGTATTGATCCCATTTTTCACGATTTCGCCAGTCCTCATCAGTAATCTTCCACTGTTTTTCCGGTGTGTTCTGCCGGTCTGTAAAGCGCTGCAACTGGGTATCTTTATCAATCTGTACCCAGAATTTGATAATTACTGCACCCCAGTCGTGCAGCTCTTTTTCAAATTCATTCATTTCATTATAGGCACGCATCCAGTCATTTTCACTGCAAAAACCTTCCAGCCGCTCTACCATAACACGTCCATACCAGGTACGGTCAAAAATAGCAATATGCCCGTCTTTTGGTATCCGGTTCCAAAATCTCCATAAATAGTGCCTTGCTTTTTCGTATGGTTCCGGGCTTGCTATTGGATGTACTTCGTATCCTCTTGGATCGAGGGCTTCAGTCAGCCGTTTGATATTGCCGCCCTTCCCTGCGGCATCCCAGCCTTCATAAGCAATAACAACCGGAACTTTTTTTCGGTACAGGCGATTGTGAAGTTCGCCAAGCCGATGCTGAAGCTGCTTGAGTTGGATTTTATATGTTTCATCATCAATAACAGCCGTATCAAGCGGAATATCAGAGAGCTTTGGCATTGGGATTAATGGGAAGACATTTTGCAGAAGCGGCACGGACATTGCATGGTTGTTCAGTGCAATCTCGATTCCCTGTGTCAGCGTTTCTAAAATCTGAAGTTCTGTCCATTTTCTGGATTTTGCATCTATAATGTACCAAGGAGCAGACGGCATATTTGTATCCTCTAAATAGCTGTCATATACATCCATACATTTATCATAATGTGCATTCTGCCATTTATCCTTTTTGCTGACGCGCCATTTTGCGTCTTTATTTTTCTGAAGGTCATCAATTCGCTTCTTCTGCTCTTTTCTGGAAATATGTAGGAAAAACTTCATCACCAGGTATCCATTGTCAGTGAGCTGGCGCTCAAACCGTTTGATACTGTCGATCCGGTTTTTATAGTCTTCCCCGTCTATATTCTGGTGCAGCTTTGCTTCTACAACCTCATCCATCCATCCAGAGTCCAAAAATTGAAATTTTCCTGCTTCTGGAATTTTTACAAAGTGACGGTATAAAAAAGGTTTCCTTGACTCTTCTAAAGTAGGTTCTTCCATTGATGCGACTTTAAAGAAACGCGGGTCAATTCCTTTAATAATTTTTCCAATAGAGGAACCTTTTCCAGACGTTCCCCACCCTTCCACCAGGACAAGTACTGGAAGTTTCATTTCCTTTAACTTCATCTGCTGCCTGGAAAGCTTTTCTCTTGCAGCCTGTAGCCTTGCGGTTAACACCTCATCTGCCGGTCTTTCTTCACCGTTCCATTGCTTTAACATAATCGCTGCCTCTCTTTCTTCTTATTGTTTTTTGTAAAAACTCTATAATATAAATGTATCAAAAAATTGGCGTTTCGTCAATGCTCACAAATAAGTTCTTGAAATAAAAAGAAAATTAGTTATTGTATGCAAAAAATAAGACAGGCTAACTGCTAATTGCAGTAAAGCCTGTCTTTCGCTTTTCCTATGCAAGCCAATCTCCGCTCAATCGGCTGATAATTCGGTTCATATCCGCTTTGCTTTTCGCGTCACGGCATTCATTCAATACCTGCTCTTTTTCTGCCTCCGTCAGTTTACTGTATGCATCTAATGCATCCTTTTTCATTGACATTCCTAAAGCAAAACCAATTGGTAAATTGTTAAGATCCATAAAATACTGACTCTCCTTTCCCAGCATCAAGCTGTGACAATGTCAGTATTTGTAGAATTTTTTATTTTATAACGGGATCTTTGAACTATTTATATGTAAAAATTGTAAATACAGTATGTTTAGCGTTTACTCGGCCGCCCAATCAGCCGGATATGGTCACCGCCATCGTACATACGCTCTGTAACCGTGTTGCTTGAGCTACTTGCCTCAATGACTGTTCCGTAATAACCGATGCCTTCTTCATATGCATATCCGGCAAAAAGCGCGGTATGGTCAATGTCCAGATAACGCCCGTTATTTCCCTGAAAAGAATAGTAAATCGTATCTCCAGGTATTAATTTACAATTTAATATACTAACTGCTTCTTCTGCAACCAGGTGTTTTGTTGAAACACACCAATAAGCTTCATCGGCTGCGGTTGGTGCCCAGGTCGGGTGTGTATAGCCGAAACGGATGCCATATGGTCGGTAGCAACGATACACAAGAGAACTGCAATCGTAATAATTTTTTGACATGCGCTTCTCCTGGCTGTATTGAATATTTTTTAGGTTAGCAATGGCACGTGCATCCTTGATTACCCGATATGCTGTTTTACTGCTTACCGATACAATACAGATAACCTTTCTCCCGTTCGCTTTTGCAGTAATTTTAGTAGTGCCGATCCCTTTAATCGATACGATGCCTGTTTTGGAAACCGCAGCTACGTTTTCATTGCCGGATGACCAAGTTACTTTATGGTTGCCAGTGCCGCTTATTTTTAAATTTTTTATGCCGCTTCCCTGATAGGTATTGATCGCATATTTGTTTAATGTGTAATGATGTACTGTTACTCGGACAGAAAGAGGTACGCCGTATATGTTCATTCGGATATTTGTGATTCCTTTAGCAATGCCGCGGATATAAATGTTTCCATCTCGAAAAGAAGCCTCTGCAATTTTAGGATTGCCTGCTTCAATCGAACAATTTGAACCTGCATTCATCGCATCACGGATCGTTTCCTCTGACCATTCCTGTCCGCTCTCATAATAAACCATATCTAAATCTATGCCTTCCACTGCAACTTCTGTGCTTGGATCTTCATCATTCATATAAAGAGTAATATTTTCATTCGATAACGACAGTTCCGATACCGTAATCTGACAAGAAAGTACCGTCTGTGCCCCATCATTCCCTGTAGCTGTAACTGACAATAACGTTTGTCCGGCGGCAACTGGTGTGACTGTTACAGATTGCGGCGTTTCATTCGATAATGAAACAACTGTCTGGCTGGTATCAGACAGTGTATAAACAGCGCTGACAGCGTGATTTACCTTCAAGTCATACGAATGACCGCCAGCCAAAAGATGGATCTGAGCGGTTTCTAACGAAGGCACTTCACTGACAGTAATTGGTGTTTCCAAAGGGTCTTGCTCTGAAATACTGCCAAATTCTGCCCCTTTCACCGAAATAGGCTGACTGTATAATACGCTTACTGCCAATGCCAGGATGAACAACAGGCAGAATTCTTTTCTGACGTTCTCTATTATCATCGTTCCTTTTCCTCTTTCTATTTAAGCACAAATAAGTGTTTTATTATATCTTGTCTTTATTTTAATATTTAATGCCGGCATTAAATTATAAATGTATAACTCTGGATCGTATTTCTTTTGTCTTTCCTTCGTTCCAGAAATTTTCTCCCAGATATCCGCAAGTCCTGCGGACGACATTCATTTTTGAGTGATCCTTATTCCCGCACTGCGGGCACTCCCATTCAAAATCATCATTAATCAGGATTTCGCCATCATATCCGCAGCACTGGCAATAATCAGATTTTGTATTAAATTCCGCATATTGGATATTGTCATAAATATATCGGATGGCAGACTCCAACGCTTCAAGATTATGCTTCATATTTGGAATTTCCACAAGGGAAATCGCGCCTCCTGAAGAAAGGTTTTGAAAACTACTTTCAAATGTCAGCTTTGCAAATGCGTCAATCTGTTCCCGTACATCGACATGATAAGAATTTGTATAATAGCCTTTATCGGTCACGTCTTTGACATCGCCAAAACGTTTTTTATCGATTTTTGCAAAACGATAGCACAAGCTTTCTGCCGGAGTGCCGTACAGGGCAAATCCCAGCTTTGTTTCTAATTTCCACTTATCTACGGTTTTCCGCAAATATTGCATTAATTGCAGTGCAAATTCCCTTCCTTCCGGCTTCGTATGGCTGCAATGACGCATCAGCATGGTTGCTTCATACACGCCGATATAACCAAGCGACAAGGTTGAATAGCCATTTTGCAGCAGCCTATCAATTACTTCACCCTTTTGCAGCCTTGCAATCGCGCCATATTGCCAGTGAATCGGGCTTGTATCAGATTTTACGCCAAGCAGCGCCCGATGGCGGCACATCAAAGCTTCAAAGCAAAGCTCCAACCGTTCTTCCAACAAGCGCCAGAATGAAGCTTCCTCCCCTTTTGCAAGCAGAGCGATCTGCGGCAGATTAATGCTTACAACCCCTTGGTTAAACCTGCCTTCAAATTTATAATTTCCGTTTTCATCTTTCCACGGCGAAAGAAAGCTGCGGCATCCCATGCAGCTAAATACATTTCCTTCATAATTTTCCCGCATTTTTTTTGCAGAAATATAATCTGGATACATCCGCTTTGCAGAGCATTTTGCTGCAAGCTTTGTCAGATAATCATATTTTCCGCCTTTTAAACAATTATGATCATCCAGCACATAAACAAGCTTTGGAAATGCCGGCGTAACATAGACGCCTTTTTCATTTTTAATGCCCTGGTAGCGCTGACGAAATACTTCTTCGATAATTAAAGCATTTTCTTCTACGTAAGGATCCTGCTCATCAATATGTAAAAACAATGTAACAAACGGAGACTGCCCGTTTGTAGTCATTAACGTATTGATCTGATACTGCATCGTCTGAACGCCAGCTTGCAGTTCTTCTTTTGTCCACATAGAGACAACCTGTGCAATCTGGTCTTTGCTGAAGCTTTCGCCTAACTCCCGTTGTGCCTTTTTTTGAAATTTTTCCCGGCTGTACCGCAAGTATTTTCCGAGATGGATCAAATCTACCGACTGTCCGCCATATTGATTTGACGCTACAGACGCGATAATCTGTGTCGTTACGGTGCAAGCTACCCGAAAGCTTTTAGGTGTTTCAATTAACTTGCCATTGATCACCGTGCCATGATCCAGCATATCTCCAATATGGATCAAACAGCAGTTAAAAATTGGCTGCAAAAAATAATCGGCATCATGAAAATGGATCGCACCGCTTTCATGCGCCTGTACAATTTTATCCGGCAGCAAAACTCGTTTTGTAAGGTCTCTGGACACTTCACCTGCAATATAGTCCCTTTGGGTAGAAGCTAACAGCGTATTTTTATTGGAATTTTCCTCAGCCAATTCCTTGTTGTCATTGCGGATCAGTGACAAAATGGATTCATCGGTAGTATTTGCTTTTCTTACAAGTGCATGTTTATACCGATAAATAATATACTTTTTTGCCAATTCATATTTTTGTTCCCGCACGAGACTATGCTCGATTAAGTCCTGGATTTCCTCTACCTGGATTTGTGTGCGTTCTGTATTTGAAATCAGATGTTCAATATCCTCCATCTTTTTATCTGTGATCTGGTCATGGACAGGAACTTCATCGTTCGCTTTTCTCATTGCTAAAATGATCTTCATCCTGTCATAATCTACAACCCTTCCATCCCGTTTTATTACTTTCACTCTCTTTTCCTCCGTATTCAGGCTGTTTATTCGATCTTTGTTTCATAAAGCAGGTTCATTTTTTCTTCATAAAGCTCTGGCGTCATATCCATAAAATGCTTGTGTGGATTTTCAAAACGCTGTTCTTCTTCCCAGATCTCTTCTTCGAGCTGCTTTTTCACATAGCTTGCCATTTCATCTATAGACGGCTGTTCATAGACAAGATTGCCGTTTAAAAAAATCGGCACCTGAAGTTCTTTTGCCGTGCATTGTTCAAAATAGCGGTTTTTCCACGGCTTTACCGGATCTACATAACGAAACGGCTTTGAAAAATCGAGATTTTGACCAGATTTCGCCAAAAGGTCTGCGATTGCCTTTCCTTCCTGATCGTAGATACGATACACCTTTTTTAAACCCGGATTTGTGATTTTTTCCGTATTTTCTGAAATTTTGATTCTCGGTTTAAATGTGCCGGTTTCTTCCACCGCCACAATTTTATAGACAGCACCAAACACTGGTTCCGATTTGGAAGTAATCAGGCGTTCGCCGACTCCAAAGCTGTCAATGCAGCCGCCCTGATCTAAAATCGAAGTAATTGTATATTCATCCAGACTATTCGATACGATAATCTTACAGTCACAAAGCCCTGCCTGGTCTAACATTTTCCTGGCACGCTTGGATAAATAGGCAAGGTCACCGCTGTCCAGCCGGATTCCTTTTAATCGTTTCCCTATCGGCTCCAACACTTCTTTTGCCGTTTTAATCGCGTTTGGCACGCCGCTTTCCAATACATCATACGTATCAACCAAAAGCACCGCTGCATCTGGATAGGTAAGCGCATATTGTTTAAATGCCGTAAATTCGTCGCCAAAATACATCACCCAGCTATGCGCCATCGTACCATTTACTGGAATCTGAAACATTTTTCCAGCCAGTACCGTCGCTGTAGCTGCCGCGCCACCGATATAAGCAGCCCTTGCGCCATATACGGCAGCGTCCATATTATGTGCGCGCCTTGCACCAAAATCAGACACCATCCTTCCTTTCGCGGCTTTTACAATTCTTCTTGTTTTCGTCGCTATTAAAGACTGGTGATTGATTTCAAGTAAGATGGCAGTTTCAATTAACTGCGCATCAATCAAAGGCGCAATTACTGTAATCACAGGCTCATTTGGATACATTACCGTCCCTTCAGGGAAGGCATAAATATCCCCTTTAAAATGAAACTCCTTTAGATAAGTAAGAAATTCTTCAGAAAACAAATTTTGCCCACGCAAGTATGTGATATCTTCTTCCTCAAAATGAAGATTGGTAATATATTCAATAATCTGTTCCAATCCAACAAAAATCGAAAAGCCGGCATTGTCTGGATTTTTTCGGTAAAATACATCAAATGCTGCCTTGGCATGATGGTTTGGGTCAGTGAAATAGCCATTGCTCATGGTCAGCTCATAAAAATCCATGACCATTGATAAATTTCTCTCATTGTGCTGCATGTGCCTTTCTCCTTTTTGTAATACTGTAAAAAATGAGTACTTACATTTGCTATATTTTAGCCTTTTCGGAGGCATTTTGCAAGCTTTTTTATCAATTTTATAGCTTTTTTATTTGGTTGTTTGCTGTAATTTGTAACATTGCCCTTTGAAAATCACCAAAACGGTATTTCGAAACCAAAACAGAGTCCGTATTTTTTAAAACGACCTCTCTCCTGCTGTAGCTATCCACATAAAGCAGGTTCACCAAATATGCCCTGTGTGTGCGGAAAAAATAGGGCGAAAGCTCTTCCTCTAGTTGGCTGATCTTTGCATAATATTCTATCGTTTCATCCGGCAAATGCAGCACCGCCTTACGTCCAAGGCTTTCAATATAAATAATATCCTGTATATTTACCAGACGGACTTTACTGCCCTGTTTTACTGTAATTCTCATCCTGTCCTGTTTCTCGTCCAAGCGTCTGTCCTCCCAAATTTGCTGTAGCTTTTCGTAATAAAAAAAGCGCCTGAATTTTTTGCCATTCCGTTGGCATTCAGCGCTTTCCGTAGCTTTCGTATTTGTTTACGTCTGTTAAATATTTTATCGGTTTATTTTCCTGTTTTATTAACAACCAGATACTTGCTTTGCAAATTTTCTTACTTTAATTAAGAGAAGATTATCTGAAAAACAAAGGATCAGGAGATAATTGTATCCATCGCTCCTGATCCCTTGTTTACATAATATTTATTCTGTATATTCTGCTGCAAGGGTATCCAGTCCGTCAGGATTATTTTCCTTCCATTCTGTAAAAGATCGCCCGCTTTCTGCAACAGTCCTGCCCAGCTTTACTAAAAACTCTGGTATTTTTTCCTCTAAAATCGCACCCAGTTCGCGTCCAAGTTCTTCTTTTCCCTGTAGTTCACATCCGTTTACATACAATACAAAACCTGGCTGCGGCTTGCCATCTACTCGCTTGATACCGCCGCGGAATCCAAGCACCCCTGTCTGATGCGTGCCGCAGGAAGACGGACACCCGGAAATATGGATCTGCGGCAGTGCGCCGTCTGGAATCCCTGCTTCCCGAATTGCCTTTACACATGTCGCGAGCAACGCCTGTGAATCTCTTACGCCAACCTGGCAAACAGCGGCCCCGATACAGCTCACAGACGTTTCAAATACACTTTCTGCACTGTCTTTTGTGATTTCCAACACCTTTTCTGCCTCACTGGCAGTCAGATTGACAATATATGCGGTTTCATCCGGCGCCAGGCGCATTTCTACTGCCTCCATACTGCCAACCGCTTCATTTAATGCACAAAAGGCATCTATGCCCGGCATTCCGCCGATCGGATGCCATATAACTGTATACAGCCCTTCCTGTTTTTGCGCAATCACACGTTTCTTTCCAACCTGCGCCCCATCTCCTTTTTTTGCAATTTGATTTTTTGCAATTTTTATACGCAGGTCTTCGTTAGAAGCAAAAACTTCATTTAACTTTTCCTGATACGCATCTACATACTTGTCCGCGCCGCCAAGCGCTTCAGGCATATAGCGGGTACGCGCTTTGACCCGGCTGTCATAATTTCCATATGCCAAAAACGTCAGCCACATCGCCTTAATATAATACAAGATCATCTCCGGCTCAATTCCCTGCGCCACTTTTATGCCAAATTTTGGATTGGTGCCAAGCCCTCCGGCACTGTAAACATCAAATGTTCCTTCTTTTGTTGCCACAAATCCAAGATCGCGGTAGGTCGCATGTGTTACATTATCCGGCGAACTGGAAAAAGCGACTTTTAATTTTCTTGGCATTTTTTTTGCTGTAATAAAATTCATCAAATAATCTGCCGCCGCTTCAGCCCACGGCAAGACATCAAAATATTCCCCCTGTTCCAGCCCGGACAGCGGCGGACACATAACATTTCGCGGATAATCCCCGCCTCCGCCAATCGTAACAATCCCTGCATCCAATGCACGTTCCATAATATCATACACTGCATCCGGCTGCAAATCATGAAGCTGGATCGTCTGGCAAGTTGTAAAATGCATTTTGGATATGCCATGTTTTTTTAACATGGCGGCTGTAAACGCCATACGCTCTTTGGTTACACGTCCTGCGGTCATACGCAGACGCAGCATATTTGCCTGTCCACCTCTCTGCGCATAGCTGCCGTAAAAGCCAGAAATCCCTTTATAATCTCCCTGGCTGATCCTGCCATCGTAAAATTGTGCCGTTTTTTCCTGAAATCCAGGAAGAAGCTGTTTAAATACATGTGTATCCATTTCTGTTTTTCCTTTCTAATTCGGTTAGTACGCATCCAAAATGCTTCTCTTATAACGCCTCTCTTTATGAGCGAAACATCTTTTTTATAAGAAATGCCGCTGCCTTATAAAGCGGATGTTCCATATGCTTAGCTACTTTGTCCAGTTCTTTTCGTATTGCAATCCCCTGCGGACAGTGTTTTTCACATTTTCCGCATTTCCTGCACTGGGAAGCATTGCTTGGATGCGCACGCATCGAAGTACACATCAGGTACTCTCTCATACCAGTCAAATAATTATCTGTATAGCATACATTATAGCAGCGAAACACCCCTGGTATATCCACTCCTGCCGGGCAGGGCTGGCAATACCCGCATCCAGTGCATGGTACTTTGACCTTTTCATTTACTGCCTGGCGCACTTTTTCAAACAACCGCTCTTCTTTTTTTGAAAATTCTTGAATCTGAACAGACTGAGCAATTTTAATATTTTCCTTTAGCATCTCCATAGAATTCATGCCAGACAATACCACCGATACCTCGGGCTGGTTCCACAGCCAGCGAAATGCCCACTCTGCAGGAGAACGCTGCGGTTTTTGCCTTTTAAAAATCTCTTTTGCCTTTGCTGGCAAGCCATGCACAAGCCTTCCTCCCCGCAAAGGCTCCATAATAATAACCGGGATTCCTTTTTTTGCAGCATATTTTACTCCTGCCCTTCCAGCCTGGCTGTGCTCATCCATATAGTTGTACTGTACCTGGCAAAAATCCCAGTCAAATGCGTCCAAAAGCTTACGAAACTGACGGGAATTCCCGTGATATGAAAATCCAATGTTGCGAATCTGCCCCTTTGCCTTTTTTTCCAGAAGCCAGTTCAGAATACCCATTTTTACAAGTTTTTCCCAGATCTGTACATCCGGCAGCATATGCATTAGATAATTATCTATGTAATCTGTATGCAGGCGGGCAAGCTGCTCGTCAAAGATCTTCTGCGCCCCTTCTACAGAATGTATCAAATAATGCGGCAGCTTCGTAGCAATCACAACCTTTTTGCGCCAATGATTTTTCGCAAGCAGCACTCCAATCGCTTTTTCGCTTCCTTTATAAATATAGGCTGTATCCAGATAATTGACTCCACTGCGGATTGCATAAGAAAGCTCCCGCTCTGTTTCCCGCAGGTCAATACGCCCGCTTTTTGTCGGAAAGCGCATACATCCAAATCCCAGAATTGACCATCCATTTGTTCTTCTTTCCATATATAAACGCTCCTTTTCCATATGTGAAAAAACAGAAACAGCGCCTGTCTTAACAATCGTTCCTGCTGTCTGCATTCCCTGCTATGCACCTTTCATTTGATGCAATTTCCCACAAAGCGTAAAATACATCTGCTAAAAAGCATTTTTAAGACAGGCGATAAAAATACTGTCTCTTTTTCGGCAAATCTTCAAGGTTTTGTATTTACTTTTTAACTGTCGTATAAGTACAAGTATATCCTGTATTTATACGTTTTATACATATCATATAAAATTTAATTATATTTTAATTAGTATAATATTGTTTTGTTCTATCAATGTTTAAAACGAATTATCTCTATTCTTTTGCAAATAACTATGCATAAGTAGGCTTATAACTTGCTTATTAATGAAACTCATCGCCTGCCTGGAAACTTCTTAGATTTTTTTCTCTGCCAGCTTTCCGCCCATATTTTTTATATCTTATTACCGAAATTCTAAATTTTTCTGGACAAAATGCTATTAAAAAAATAATACCCATCTGTCTATCTGCCGTTTAATATCCCTTCACACGAAAGCCCTGTTCCTGTTCTTTAAGCGGCAGTTCTTCACTCTCAATCTTATGAATTGCAATAAATGAATCTGCTTGGAGCATCTTCAGCATTTTCTGGATCTGCGCTTCACTCCCCTGTGCTTCCATTTCTACTGTTCCATCCTGCTGATTTTTGACCCAGCCTGTCACACCAAGTCCTTTTGCTGCATAAGATGCCCGGTATCGAAATCCTACCCCTTGCACCCTGCCTGTAAAAATCATATGCATACGTACTTTTCCCATAAATTCCTCACTTTCTTTTTCGCACAAATAAATAACCTGTATTTTCTAATATTTTCCAAACTATTGTTCCACCGTATCATAGTATCTATTTTTTGTCAAATAAAACAGCTTGCTTTCTGAACAAACCTATGCTAATCTGAATACAAACAATTTTTATATCCCAATTTTTTCAGCCAATCCACAAGATTTTGTCAGCTTGGAAAATCGGGTACATTTGAAAGGAGAACAAATATGGCAGTGATAACCGTTACAACACAAAATTTCGAGACTGAGGTGATACAGGCAAAGCAGCCTGTCATTGTTGATTTTTGGGCAGACTGGTGCGGACCGTGCAAACGTCTTTCACCTGCAATAGAAGAACTTGCAGGACAGGCACCAGAAATCAAATTCTGTAAAGTCCATGTAGATGAACAACCACAGCTTGCTTCCCAGTTCCATGTTATGAGTATCCCAACGCTTATTTCTTTCAAAGACGGCAGCCAATATAAAACCTCTGTTGGGCTGATTTCTAAAAATGAGATCCTGGAACTTGTAAAATAAGTATTTGTCTGACAAGCTGGATTGTTAAATTTCAACAATTCGTCGGGTACTACAGCAAACATTCTTTACTCTGCATTTCTCAAGGTGCTGTTATAGACAGATTTTCTATTCAAATAACTGTGATTTTATTGTTTCATATAGTTGATTTCTGACTGAATGGAGCACTAGTACAGCATTGCAGAAATAACAGTGCATACAGCACCCGCTATTTCCGCCATCACCGCGTTGTCGTCAGTCAACGATGCACCCGGCATCGCCTCCTTCCTCCGCCTTGTGCTGACAAAAATAACGTGCACTGTATTCACTATTATTTCTGCAACGCTGTACTAGACATATTTGAAATGTTCGTTGTAGTACCCGGTATAGCTATTACTTACAACTGTATAACTCTACAAATCAAAGACCTGTTTTTAAAATAAAAGTACTGCCGTACAGTTTATCTGATTTCGTGTGCTTTAAGTCTGCGCAAAGTTTTGACTTGATAAACAGAAAAAACAGAGTTGCCACACCAGGCGAAAAAGTATTCTATATAGTAAATACCTTCTACATCCAGTATAACACCCCTGTTTAACTCTGTGTTAATTTTTAATATGATCTTATTAGATACTTTCAGCATCATAAGTATCCAAAAAATGATGCTTCTTTCCATCCTGTTTATACGCAATAACCGTACTTAAATTTACATTTTCTACACTTTTAAATAAATTCCCTTCAATGTATGGATTTTTTTCTTTTAAAGACCGGATTAACTCTTTGATCTCTTGGCGTTTAGAATACATTTCTCCATTGCTGTTGTTAAAACAGGTATCCGTAAAATGACAGGCACACTGCAAAAAACGCAAACCGTTATAATCCCTCCAATGCTGGATATCTGCTTCTCGTACAAAGTACAGCGGACGAATCAGTTCCATACCTGGAAAATTTGTACTATGCAGCTTTGGCATCATCGTCTGGATTTGTCCTCCGTACAGCATCCCCATTAAGATCGTTTCAATAACATCATCGTAATGATGGCCAAGCGCAATTTTGTTACAGCCAAGTTCTCTTGCCTTACTGTATAAATACCCCCGCCGCATACGTGCGCACAAATAGCATGGAGACTTTTCGATTTTGTCAACGGCATCAAATATCTGTGACTCAAAAATAGTGAGCGGAAGATTCATAATCTGTGCATTCTGTTCAATCTGGCTGCGGTTCACTGCATGGTATCCAGGATCCATGACTAAAAAAACCAGTTCAAAATAAAATTTCCGGTGTTTTTGCAGTTCTTGAAAGCATTTTGCCATCAACATGGAATCTTTTCCGCCGGAAATACAGACTGCTACTTTATCGCCTTCTTGCAGTAACTTATATGTATTAATCGCTTTCGCAAACCTGCTGAAAATCTTTTTATGAAATTTTTTACGGATGCTCAATTCGATCTGTTTCGAGCGGGCTTCTTTATTTTCCAAAACTTCCATTTCATCCTCTGTTCCATAACCTGAAGCTGTCACAAATTCTCCTTTCATACGATCTTACATCTGGCTGTCGCCGCGGCACATGCAAAGTTCATAGCCAATGGAGCGCACACGGTTTTCCAATAATTGTCTGCCTTGCGCAGATTCTTCTCCTGTGCTGATTTTATTATCATAAAGCTGGTACTGTTTGCGTATCGCTATTGGCGATAGATTAGGCATTACTACATTTGCGCCCGCAAGAATTCCCCGTTCGCGACCTTGCGGATGGATTGTCCCAAGTGCGGTCGTTGCCGGAAGTAATATTTTAGGAAGCATTAAGCGGACGATCGCCAGCAGTTTTAACGTCATATCAAGTGTACCAGATGTTTCTTTTGCAAATGGCGTATCTTTTTGCGGAATAAAAGGGCCGATTCCTGCCATATGAGGCTGAAGCTGCTGTAAATACCGAAGATCAGCGATCAGCAAATCTAGTGTCTGTCCCGGAGAACCTACCATAAATCCTGCCCCAGTCTGATATCCAATCTCTTTTAACTGTGCCAGGCATTCCTTCCGCTTTAATAGGCTCATTTTCTCTGGATGCAGCACTTTGTAATGCCCTTCATCTGCGGTTTCATGGCGCAGCAAATAGCGGTCTGCTCCGCAGTTATACCAGTATTGGTATATATCCTTTTCCCATTCGCCAAAGGACAGCGTAACTGCACAGCCTGGACATGACCGTTTAATCCAGCGAACTATTTCCCCAATGTCTTTTGCTGTAAATCCTGGATCTTCCCCTCCTTGCAGTACGAACGTACGAAATCCAAGTGCGTAGCCTTCCGTTACGCAGGCATAAATCTCCTCTTTTGACAGCCGATAGCGCTGCACGTTTCGATTTTCACACCGAATTCCGCAGTAATAACAATTATTTCTGCAATAATTCGTAAACTCAATTAAGCCGCGTGCATATATTTTTTTACCATAATGCCTCTGGCACTGTTGCCTTGCGTTTTCATATAGCACATTCAATACTTCCTGATCCGTTTCCATTAATAATGTTTTCAATTCCTGATCTGGCAGTGTCTGGTTTACACGCAGATGTGCAATCAGTTCTAACATTTTCTTTCTGTGACTTGGTCGTTCTATTGTTCTTCCTCCTAATTTTTATATGCTTACTTTTTTTCTTCCAACATTGATAAAAGATCTTTCAATTCCTCTTCCGCAATTTTTGTATATTGGCTCAGTTCTGCGGCAGATGGCAGCCTTTGCAGTTGCTCAGCCAAATATTTTTGTGCCTCATACACTAACGCTGCTTTCGCAAGCAGCGACTGGTCCATATCGGCATCTGCTTTCCTTTTTCGAACATAATCATCTATCGCATCCTTTGCGGCTTTTGCAAGCATCATTTCAAAGTCAGCTTCTTTGCCTGAGCCAAGCATCTGCTGCAAGGCAAGAAATACTCCCATATTTCCTTCCTGTATAAGATCCGCGGCTTCTTTTTTGCCTACTGCCTGTACTTTCAACTTGACTAGTTCTGTAACTTTATATATCCACTGTTCTGACAACTTTTGCATTGCTGTCTTATCACCGGAAATTAGCTGATGATATAATCTTTTTTCTTCCTGCTGCACCAGACGCGGAATCTTTTTCAGATCTTCTAGATACAGTTTTAAAAAATCCGTATCTGGAAGTTTCTGCTGTCCGTCTGCCTCTTTTTCTGCTGTTAAACCGATTGCTCCACCATCAAATGCTTCTTTCTGCGGCATCTGTAAATATTCATAAATCAGATCCTGCTGCTGTTTGGATAATTCCATACCATGAAAAGATTCTTCGATCACTTCTTTTGTCAAAGATTTTCCAGATGTCTTTCTGGCTTCTTCAAGGGAATGCAAAATTTCTACAAAACTGTCTTTTTCAAAATGGCCCACTGTTTTCAACCTTCCATATTCCGAATATTTCCATTTTTTACATTCTTTTCAATCCAGTTTTCTTTTGCATATGCCCACAATTCTTTTGATCCTTCTTCTGTATGTACATTTCGCGCTAGGACTTGCGAAATATTTACACAATGCTCCAGCCAGGATTTGCCGTTCGTAGCATCATTCAGCATCAATGGCTGAAGATGGTCCATTGCACGTGCGAATTTCGCCTCTGGGGTCTTTGCCTCCTCAAATTCTTCCCATAAACCACGAAGTTCCTGCTTTTGGTCTTCCGGCAAAAGCCCATAAATACGATTTGCTGCTCGTTCTTCACGTTGCCGTTGTGTTTTTTTTGCTTCTTCGTCGTATGCATAAGTATCTCCTGCATCAATTTCTACGACATCATGCAGCAAAATCATTGTCACCGTTTTTAAAACATCTATTTTTTCGTTTGCATAATCGCTTAGCAGTACTGCCATAACCGCAGAATGCCATGCATGTTCTGCATCATTCTCCTTCCTCGATGCATCAGAAATATATGTCTGGCGCCCGATCTTTTTTTCTTTATCGATCTCACGTATAAAAGCAAACTGCTTGTCTAATCGTTCCTGCTCCATTCTGCTTTTCTCCCTTTTTCTATTTTGCCAATCCTTTTTTATCTTCTCCATATTGATATGCAAACGGACGGCTTTCTTCATATGGATTTACATGTACCATAATATGCTTTACATTTGGAAATTCCTGCTCAATCTGATTATGAACTTCTTCTGCAATCGCATGTGTCTCGCGCAGCGTCTTCCTTCCATCCGCTGCAATCTCTACATCAACATAAATCCGGTTTCCAAATTCCCTTGTTGTTAACGCATCTACCCTCATTACACCCGGCTGTCTTAACACTGTACTGCGAAGCTGGGCTACCATGCTGTCGTCACAGGACTTATCTACCATCTTATCGATCGCATCTTTAAAGATGTCATACGCCGCTTTTACGATAAATATACAAATAGCAACTCCGGCGACAGAGTCCATAACCGGAAACCCCAGCCTCGCGCCAAAAATCCCAATAAACGAGCCTACTGAAGAAAGCGCGTCCGAGCGATGATGCCAGGCATCTGCCATCAGTGCCCCACAATTCACCCGCTTTGCATAAATCTTTGTATACCAAAACATCCATTCCTTGACAACAATCGAAAGAATAGCCGCCACCAGTGCCAATGCTCCTGGAACCGCTAATTCCTCATAGTTTCCAGATAGAATATTTCGGATACCGTAATAGCCAATCCCGATTCCTGTCAAAAAAAGCACAACTGCCAATAAAAGTGCAGCCACACACTCCATGCGCTCATGCCCATAAGGATGTTCTTTATCTGCTTCTTTCCGCGAAAGCTTAACGCCTACGATTACAATAAACGTACTAAATACATCCGATGCCGAATGCACCGCGTCTGAAATCATTGCTTCAGAAGACGCCAAGATGCCGGCAGCCAGCTTAAACACTGATAAAAATACGTTTGTAAAAATACTGGTTTTTGAAACCTTCATAACAACCTGTTCTGTCAGATCATCTGCTTGCCCTGGATTTCTGTCCATTCAAAGCCTCCTTATATGGTACCGGCAATCCACACCTGCCTTATATATATCCTTTATCTTATGCTGGTTTTGTCTGCCGTGATACTGGTATTATGCGGTTTTGCAAGAAGATTTGGCATGTATTGTCTCCACGACTGCTTTTGTCTTCCATTTTCCCTGTAGGACACGTATCACGTTTGCCGCACCTGTCAATGCCCATGTCAGCCCGTTTGTATACCAAACACCCCAGATTCCAACTGCCGGAAACATCATCATCGCCCATGCAAAACCAACTCTTCCGATTACTTCCGTAACACCATTAATCATTGCAAAAGCCGCATCCCCTACTCCATTGAGCATACCGCGCATAACATATATAAGTCCCAGCCCAATATACATCAAGCTTGTAATTTGAAGCCCTTTTGCCCCGATTGCAACTACTTCCGGTTCATTTACAAACAAACGGACAATCCCGTCGCCAAATAAAAACATCACGGAAACCATTACAAAGCTAAAGGCAACAACAATTCCAATGCTGACTTTACATCCAGCAGTAACTCTATCATAACGCCCTGCACCTGCATTTTGGCCTGCAAACGTAGATACTGCCATGCCAAGGGAATTAAAAGGCTGCTGTACCAACTGCTCTACGCGGCTCGTTGCTGTATATGCCGCCATAACGACTGCTCCATACCTGTTCACTACACTTTGCAGTGATACACAGGAAAATGCAATCAACGCATTTTGTGCTGCAATCGGCAGTCCAAGCCGAAGGCTTTTCTTTAAAATTGCCTTATCGAACTGAAAATGCCGCCTCTGCAACTGCAAATAAGGATTTTTTCGTATTCCAAACCAAACAGATCCTATCATTGCAGTCACCTGAGAAATCACAGTCGCCCATGCCGCCCCGGCTACTCCCGTTTGAAAAACAAGTACAAACAAAAGATCCAGCACAATATTAATCACGCTTGCAGCCGCCAAAAAGACCAAAGGCGTCTTTGAATCTCCCAATGCCCTTAATATTGCTGAAATCATATTATATCCTGCTACAACAACCGTAGCTCCGCATACAATTCTCATATAAACTAGGGCATCTGCAAAATTTTCCTGCGGCGTATGCATAACCCGCAAAATTGGCTCAGCAAGAAGCACGCCGCAAAAGCTCATCAAGATTCCCGCTGCAAAAGTAATATAAGCGGCATTTGCAATGATCTTTTTTACATAATCTTCCTGCCCTGCGCCAAAATATTGTGAAATCAGAATGCCAAGTCCTGCACCCAGCCCCATGCACAATGAAAAAAACAAAAAATTCAGGCTTCCCACGGATCCCACGGCACCCAGCGCATGAGAACCGACAAATTTCCCTACAATAGCTGAATCTGCCATATTGTAAAACTGTTGGAAAATATTGCCAACCAGCATTGGAAATGCAAAGCGCAGCAACAGGCTGGCTGTATTTCCTTTTGTCATATCACTTACATACTTTCTTTCCATTCTTTCCTCCAAAACCCATTACAGGACTTTTCCGCATATGCTGCTCTCACATAAATGCTGTTCCTGGCATAATGCATTTACCGCAGCTTCAAAATCAGCCAGCTTCTGTGCTTTTTTCATCTGTTTCCAATATCGTTTTGGTTCTGTAAAATCCAGGCACATATACATCCATAGTTCTTTCATTTTAAACAGTACATGATTCTCGCCTGCCATAACGCTCTGATAGCCTTCCAGCAGCAGCCGATACATTTCATACCGCCGTTTTCTCTCCTCCTGCTCTTCCTTTGCATTCATAAAACGTTTGAAAACAGCCGTTTTCTCAGCTTTTCTTTTATCGCCGCTATATTCTCTTTGCTTTTTCAGTTCTTCTGCCAGGCGCGGATTGGCAAGCATCCCCCGCCCCATCATAACCGCGCCCAGCTCTGGAAAGTGTTCGCAAAGAGGTGCAAAGCTTTCCCACCCAAAAACATCCCCATTATAACAAAGCTCCCATTTTACATCTTTTTGTACCTGGTACGCCCATGAAAATGCTTCGAGATTAGGGGTATTTTTATAAAAGTCCGCCTGCACACGAGGATGCACGATCAGCTCTGACAATGGAAACTTGCCAAAAATTCCCAGAAGCATGGCAAACTCCTTCGGATCTTCCTTTCCGATTCTTGTTTTTACCGATAATTTAATTCCATCCAGTGCAAGCT
>CAJTCR010000028.1:0-42416 GCA_910574915.1 Eubacteriaceae bacterium | reverse complement strand
TTCCAACCGGTCTGGCACTGTCAAAAATCCTGAACCGCGTTTTTTAGATACGACCGTTTTCGACGGACATCCCAAATTCAAATTCACTTCCTGATACCCATATTCCTGCCAAAGAACATGTGCAATCCTTAAAAATTGCTCTGCGTCGTTTGTCATCACCTGCGGAATTACCGTTATTCCTGCGTTATGTTCCGGCAAAATATCGTTTCGCTCTTTCGTGCTTAACTGCTTTTTTTCCTTTGGCACAAGAAATGGTGTATAATAACGGTCTACCCCTGGATAATACGCATGGTGCGCCTGTCTGTACAAATAACCTGTGATGCCTTCTAACGGTGCAAAATAATATTTCATCATCACTTTAAAGCCACGAAAGGAACTGGTCAAGACGTTTTCTTACAACCTCTTCCCCAAGTACTTTCATAATTGTATACAAGTCTGGTGAATTTTTATGCCCTGTCACTGCAACACGTATGATCGAACACAGATCTGATATGGACCCCTTGTAGTCTTCTGGATGCTTTTTATATTCTTTCATATTTGGGCAGTACCCCATCGGCTCACCAAGCAGCTTCATCTGCTCAAACCACTCGCCCGTTTCTAAAAACAGATCCTTTTTATAAGCACATACTGCTTCTTTTAGTTGCTCTTTTGTATATTTGTCATCAAGCTCATAAGTAACTTTCTGCTCAAACTTATCCTGTGGCTGATATAAATAATCGAACATCTGCATCAGTTCATTCCACTTTGCCACATCTTTGCGAACTTTTTTACCCGACATTTTCCATAAACCTATCGTTTCCTGGAACTGCTTGCTATGTGACATAGCAAACTCGTATAAATCCGGTTCGTAAATACCCGCCCATGCCAAGATCTGTTTCTCACATTCAGAGATAGAAAAAGACGCAATCATCTCCCTGCTTACATTCAAAAGCTTCGCCATATCAAAAAGTGCACCGCTGACAGGCATTTTCGAAATAGAAAGCTGGAAATCTTCACCGCTTTTTTCCGGGTTCGCGATATGCCATTCTTCATAATCTGAATTCGCAACTGTAAGCAAATATTCTTTCACGCTGTCTGCCGGAAATCCCTGTTCCAAATAATAGCTTACCGCTGCTTCAGGGTCTTTTCGCTTACTGAGCTTCCTCTTCGCTGTACCATCCATTTTCATTATAGGCGAAATATGCAAATAATCCGGTGCTTGGAATCCACACAAATCAAACATCTGTTTATGAACCGGATAAGATGCCATCCATTCATCCCCGCGCACAACAAGATTTGTCCTCATAAAATAGTCATCTACCACATGTGCAAAATGATACGTTGGAATCCCATCCGATTTTAAAAGAACGATGTCCATTTTATTCTCTGGCATCTCAATGCTTCCGCGGATTGGGTCTGTATATACCACATGCTTTCCCTCCGCTTGTGGTGCCTTCAAACGTATAACATAAGGAATCCCTGCATTGACTTTTTCCTCAATCTGTTCATAAGACAAATTACGGCAGCAAGCGTATGCCCCATAATAACCAATATCATCCTTTTTTTCTTCCTGTTCCCGCCGGATTTTATCCAGGCTGTCCGCCGTGCAAAAACATGGGTAGGCATGTCCCGCCCGCATAAGCTCTTTTACACAAATCTGATATATTTCTTTTCGATCGCTCTGCTTGTATGGGCCATAAGCTTTTTCTCCGCCAGCAAACGGGCCTTCATCAAATTCAACGCCGTAACCAGCCAGCGACTGGATAATCTCCTGCACGCCCCCTTCCAATTCGCGCTTTTTATCCGTATCTTCAATTCTAAGATAAAAAACGCCATTTGTCTGTCTGGCGAGCCTACTGGAAATCATCGCTGCATATAATCCACCAATATGCATATAGCCCGTCGGGCTTGGCGCAAAACGTGTAACATATGCCCCTTCTGGCAGCTCTCTTTTTGGAAAACGCTCTTCTAACTGTGCAATCGTTCCTCTTATATTTGGAAATATCAGTTCAGCTAATTTATTACCATCCATTTTATCCTCTCCTGCTTGTCTTAAATTTGGCTGTTATCACATTATACTATTTTTTTGTGGAAATGCAATTCTTTCTTTCCATTTTTTAAGAATAATTTTAAAATCAGGGATTTTCTTTCTATAAATATAGTAGTCTGACTGTTGCTAGAATTTTTAATATAACCGTTAAGAACATTTCTGGATCACGGGGAGTGCCGCATGAGCATTCCCTCATGCGGCTGAGTTATGAAAAATTATATCAGCTTGTCAGCTAATACGTGTTCTATCTTACTTGCTTCTTGTGATAACTTTGTGAACACAATCTAAAAAAAGCCTAAAAATTATAAACGGGAAATTTTATAAAACATAATAATACGCATTATCAAAAACATATGTTCTATTTTAAAGTAATATCAAATTGCTGCTGTTATTTCCTTTAACCATGCAAGTTCTTTTTCATTTAACATGCTTCCAATTTTTGCGACAATTTCTTTATGATAATTGTTCAGCCAATCACGTTCCCACGTTTCTAATTCCTCTGCAAGAATTGCTTCTCGTTCAAACGGTACAAGCGTCAATGTTTCAAATCCTAAAAATCTGCCGTAGGAATTTTTTTCCAATTCTTTACAAAGAATTAAATTTTCCAGCCGTATCCCAAATTTTCCTTCTATATAAATTCCTGGCTCATTTGAAGTGACCATGCCCGGCTCTAACTTCACGCTTTCTTCGCCGCTTTCACTAAGCACGCTGCGAAAGCAGTTTGGTGGCTCATGTACACTCAGCAAATAACCTACCCCATGTCCAGTCCCATGCTTATAATCCATCCCTTCCTGCCACAGCGCTTTTCTTGCAAGGCAGTCCAGGCTGATCCCACAGGCACCATATTTGAATTTCGCTGCTGCAAGGTTCAAATTTCCTTTCAGCACGAGCGTATAAGCATGTTTTTGCTCCTGTGTCAACGCCCCAAGTGCAATCGTCCTCGTAATATCTGTCGTCCCTTCCATATAATGTCCGCCAGAATCAATTAATACTAAATTTTCTGCTTGAAAAGCAAGATCCGTTTTCGGTGTCGCACTATAATGTACAATCGCACCATGTCTCGCATATCCGACAATCGTATGAAAGCTTGGCCCCAGATAATGTTCCTGCTCTTTGCGGAATTCTTCTAATTTTTCTGCCGCTGTAATTTCTGTAAGCAGTTTTCTTTCCTTTCCCTCACAGTCATCGTCATCCATTATATGTAAATCCTTACTTAGAGAACTTATGTTTGCTGCATCTTTTTCTATATTTTTTCGTACCTGTGTTTTCAGCCAATACATAAATTTAATACATGCTGCTGCATCTTTCTCATGCGCTTTTTTCATATTTTCAATTTCTATTTTATTTTTTACTGCTTTCATTAGCAATGTAATATTTTTTCCTTCAAGAACCTTTCGCATTCCTGCCTGTACTTTTTTCTGTGTGCATTCATACAAGAGCATATTTGTCCGGTTCGGATCAAGATATAAAACTTCCGTATCCATTTCTTTTAAATAAGAATAAATATCTTCATAATTACGAATTATAATTCCATCTTCTTTCAGACGTTCGGCCAGTTGCCAGCTAACTGCCTGCTTTTGTACGAACCATACTGTATGCTGTTTCGAAACAACAAGATAGCTGAGAACCAATGGTGTACAGGCAATATCATTGCCACGAACATTTAATGCCCATGCAATATCATCCAAGGATGAAATCACAGTACATTCTGCACCTTCCTCTACTAATTTTGTCCGTATTTGATCAATCTTTTCTGCCCTTGTATTTCCTGCATAACAAATATCCAGTTCCCATGCTGGCATACAGGACATTTTCGGCCTGTCGTTCCAAACATCCCCCGCCAAATCACATTCCAATCGAATCGTAATCTTTTTTTTCTCCAATGCCTTTTTCAACTTTCGATACGCATTTACACTGATTGTCCTGCCATCTACGCCAACAGACATATGTTCGAGTAAATTTTGTTCAAGATACTCTTCCAGCTCAGGCACATCATCTTCTCCTTTTCTAAATAATATGATTCCACTTCCTTCTAATTCTTTTTCAGCTTGCAAAAAATATCGCCCGTCAGTCCATAAACCAGCTTTATCTTCTAAGATAACAAGGTTTCCGGCTGAACCTGTAAAGCCAGAAATATATTCTCTGCACTTAAAATAATCACCTACATATTCAGATTCATGAAAATCACTGCTTAGTATCATAAATGCGTGAATATTTTCCTGTTTCATCCTCTGGCGGATTTTTTCTAATTTTGTTTGCGTCCTTAATTCACTTTGCATATTTTGTATCCTTTCTATTAGAAAATATAGTAAATAACGCAACTTTCTCAGCAAATATCTTCAAACAAAGCCTGCATAAATACCGCCTGAGAGTTCATCCATTCGGTTACTTTACTTTTGATACAGGTTATGCTATCTGCTGACAAAGCAGAAATGTGTTCCACAAACAGAGCCATAAGGCTCTGAAGTGCATTGATTAAGTCCATGCCTTGGATGTCTTCACAAAACATGAAGAATCGTTCGCCATAGGTTTTCTCGTTATTTTCCATACGGCGTATCCATTCCAGTATGTTATATCTGGTGAATACAATCACTGTATGGCTGACCATGGTGTCACATGTACGGCTCTGGAATTCCGTACCGAGTTTCAAAAAAGACTTTGATACCTAAAAAATGCATTCCATTGACCATCTGTTTCCATAAATGCGTACAATTTCCGCATCGCTTATGATGCAGTCTATACTGAGCAGTTACAGGCATTCACTTTTTTTGCAGTTATTGACAATGACGATTTTAACGGGATTGCAGCTTCTGGCTTTGGTAAAAGGCTTTCCCTACGAGCTTTGTAACCTTGGCGCGGTGGTCGGTCTTTTCGGATATTTCTTGGTAGCAGTTGCTTTTCTTTGCAAAGGAAAGCAGGTTAAAACCAACTGGCACAAAATTGTAGCCGTCAGACCATCCAAGCGTAAGTATGGTAAATCCCTTCTGGTATTTATGTTCCACATGGCCATATACCCGTGCGAGGAGCTCCACGGGTTTACTGCGGTTGCGTTTGACTACAGAATCATCCTGAACCAGCACTTTTATCCGCTCCGTATTTTCATTTTGGCTCATTTGGTTTATCATAAGATTAGCATCTCTTCTTTTGGGAATTTGATGTGGTAATCTTATGATACCAGAGATTTGGTGCTATTTTAATGTTTAGACACCAATTTTCATATTATTTTGCGTGTAAATTCAAGCTTTTTTCCCTGTTTTGCTGATGGGAAAGTTGAGTAAGTAATAAAATAAAACTAAACTTTTTATGTACATAAAAAACTTATCCATATAATTAAATTTTTAGAAAATAATAATCTCTGATCTACCGAACGAATTTTCTAATGTTTCAAAAAATTCATATTGTTAA
The DNA here is from genome assembly GCA_910574915.1 of Eubacteriaceae bacterium. GTDB lineage: Bacteria > Bacillota > Clostridia > Lachnospirales > Lachnospiraceae > Eubacterium_J. The sequence goes on along the minus strand of CAJTCR010000028.1, from coordinate 36,982 downwards.
TGCTTGTATCTGCTATTTTATATTATACAAAATTTAAACATACTATTCAATATTATATGCTATTTATTTTCCTTTTGCAAAAGTGTTTTAGAAAAAGTGAAGTGCTTCATTTTGTTTTATCATAATATATATTTTTTCAGCTTTAAATCAAATTGTCTGCATTTTTTCAGTAATGTCCCATCCAGTTAGGCAATAGAATAATGTATTGAATACATTGTACTGTGTTGGAGCGAACAAATTTGAATTCTAACCGAACTTTGATTAGGTATGGCTTTTTTCATGAAGAACAGCCAGGACAGGGGATTGGCACGTCCTGACTGCTTTTCGTAAATATTACTAAAACAAGCTAGATATAGTTTGTTTCAAGTTCAAACAACCAGGATTGTGTTATAATAGCATATAATTGAAGTATTTGCTGTAGTACTAGGAAAATTTTTAACGGCAATCCTCTCTCTTTGCTGCAACAAACTATGTAACTCTATTGGATAGAAATTTAACGATGCAATAGAGCAAATTTTACAATACTTTAAATTTTACTCTATGGAACAGTTATTACATTGTAAATGTTTTTTCTTTTTACATAAGTGAAGCACTTCATCTTATTTGATTTTTTTGGTTATACAACATAATAAATATTCGTTGTCTTATCAGTTTGATTGGAAGCTTCATTCTTTTGATTTTTTTGGTTATACAACACAATACTTACATCTTACTATATATAAATGAGAACTGTTATAGTTTTGATCTTTTTCTATTTTCATTAAGAATATGATTATCCTTTAAAATAAATTGAAGCACTTCATCTCTATACAACGCAAAGCAAATACCACATACTTATGTTATGATCTTTCAGAATAACCTTTTCCATTCTTTTTATATATTAAATATATTTAGATAACTTATATATTTATAAAATGAGTGAAGTACTTCATCTTTTTAATTTTTGTATAAGCAGTTTTCTGTCTTTCCTTTCACTTTAATAAACATAGCTTAAAATGATTCAAGCACTTATCTTTAAAAGCAAAGTGCTTCATCTACTAATATTAATATAAAAAAAATCACATATTCACAAACTAATTAATCAAAAGTAACACTACCTATTTTTGTTCACTTTTGATAATTCCAATAAAAAACATTCAAATAAGCACTTTTATAGAAGTGAAGTACTTCATTCCTTCCTAATTAATAAATAATATAAATCAATTAAATATAGAAACCAAAAATACAATATATATATCAGTTAGCGATATTTGATGAATATGACAAACATTAAAATTACCTAATAAGAGAAGTACTTCAATATTTATTCAATTATTTATATACCTCATAATCAATTCTAATATCACTATATTTAGCACTAAGTTTATTCATAATTATTACTTTTAGAAAATCACGAAAAATATCCCCTACAAAATTTGAAATCATATAAATGAAGTACTTCATTTTACATTAGCTAATTTTTAAACAATTTTCGTTTTTATAATTTCTTGGCATATTATTTTCATCAAATATCATAACACTACTATAGAATTTGAATTTAAAAAATACTGTTCTATTTATTGCAACCTGCATATGGACCATCCATAATTTATCTATTCATTAAAATATTTTCTAAAGCACTAAGTTTTTCAAAAGAATCGCACCATTTTTATATTGAAAGATCGACGGGAACAATATTTTAAATAGACAGTTTCATCTATCTATTAAATAGTCATTTTAACATTTTGAGAATGAAGTACTTCACATCACTCATATCACTTACAATTAAACAAATCGAGAAAAGTATTATCTTTTATCCACCTAATATTCCATCAAATCAGTTTTTAATTTCTTCACAACTGCACTATAATATACTATATTAAAATATATAATCAGGGAAGCAATATGATATACTCCATCAAAACAAAGACACCCTAGCGTGTGTTTGAAAAATGCATTCCGTGAGATGTATTTCACAGTTTGTGGTGAGTGCAGTTCACAGGAATGATTTTTCAAACACGCTTTGGTCTCCATCTAGTCAGAAATTGGAGTATGAGGACGTATGTATCGTACCAGTGCTAGGCGAATTATTACGATGAAACAGTAGCATCAGCTAGAAATTTCAATGTCGCAATGATGCAAAACATGCATCCCATACTCCAATTTCTGACTGCATAGAGCACTAGTTACTAACTGAATAATTCAGATATTTTTAATTTTGCAATATAATAATTAAAAGATATATAACTTATATTCCCGTGATAATTCACTACAAAAATAACAACGTACAAAAAGAATTTATAAACCTTTATTGACCACGCAAATATATTGAGACGGCATAGACTTTTTGAATGTTCAAAATATTACCATATAATTAATTTTATTATATATAGAAAGGTATAAACTGATAAAGTAACATACTAATATTTATTATTTATAAAATCTTGACTATAATTTTTAATAGCTATTTTTATCACATTTATAAACAACATCTTGATTGCCATTAATCTCTTAATATACAGAAAAATGCAACTGAAGTACTTCCATCTAATAAAGAATTTTCAAACAGTTATTAATCCTCTTAAAAACATTTTCCTTAAATATGCGTCATTAAATATTCACTACATTATCACAAACATATACATTTGACCCAAATTTTATACAATAATCAAAACTTAAAATCAATTTTTCGAATCATATCTATAAAGAAACTTAAAATACATAATGTACTTTACGATAAAACTTAATATAAATGATACACATCTCAAACTCTCATATTATAGAGAAAAATGAAGCACTTCACCTTTATATCATTATAAAAACTAATCTATCTGTAACCATAAATTATTAACAAACAAATAAGCCTATAAAAATAATACCTCCTCCAATTAAAAATCGAACTTTACTCCATATCTTTGCTCCAATGTCAGATAAAATTGCTGCAACCAACATGCTATATTAAAACAGACGGCATGGTTTTTCAACAAAACTATCAATGACACAATAGCATAAGACAATCTCACAATAACTGATCAGATATAATAATAGTATTCGCCTTTTCAAAAATTAGCCGTCTACGCAATCAATTTTATGTCAGCACAAAGCAAAATCTTGATGGCAATATCCTTACTTTGCTGGATCAATCTCTATGGCTCTAACAATTAAAAGTTTTAACATAGCAATAGCATTAATTAAGTTGTGCAAAAACCTTATTACTGACCAGATAGAATAAATACTCGAACTTTCAATGCTAGATGTGCGTAAAATTATTTATAGCAAAAACTAATATTGTTATATGTAAATCTTCATCCAATAAATCTTTTTTGTAAAACTATCAAAAAAAGTGAAACACTTCATCTCCTTTAATCTTTTCAAAACTACCTACTGACATGTTCATTTTATCTAACATAACCACCCATTGAATTCTTCATCTTCTTTTCTATATAAAAATCTTTATTAGTGAGTAGCACTGTCAATTATAATGTTAAATTACACACATTATTTGCTAATATTTTCAGCATATCTTACAATTTTATAATTTCTTTCATTTTTTGTTTGTAATACTCATTTTTTTTCTGTATAATCAAGGAAAAGCATAAAAGGAGATAAAAAAGTGGCAGAAACAATTAGTATAAATAACTCAAAAGGCGGTGTAGCAAAGTCTACATCTGTAATTACAATATCACAAATTCTTGCTATATCTGGTTATAATATTTTAATTATTGACCTTGATCCTCAGATGAATACGACTAAAATGTATGGTCAAGATGAAAACCCAGATGTAAATATAGAACATTTGTTTTGTACAAAACAGCTTCGAAAAACATCTGTAGAAGAATTTGTATCACCAACCATTCAGCCTGGTATTTCGATTATATCTGCAAGCAGGGATTACTATGAATTAATCTATAAAATCCATGCCGCAAGTAAAGATTATCCCGTCGAATTGACATTTCGAAATAATTTAGAATTTATTAAGGAGGACTACGACTATATTATTATCGACAATTCTCCATTCAAATCCGCATTGTCAAATTGTTCCCTTTGCGCCAGCGATGGTGTACTGACTCCGATCAATGCAGATAATTTTTCATATGATGGACTTATGGACTTAATTGAAACTATTCAACTGTTAAATGAAACTTATTCCTTGTCAATCAATTTTTCAGGAATTTTCATGACGAGGGTATCCAGCCGGACAAATTTATTCAAACAAATGTTTGATAGCTATGAAGAAATGTTTGAAGACAAATTCATCCCTGTGTCTATCCGCCAAACAGATGCTGTCAATCAAAGTAATACTGCGTTTATCCCTCTGTTAAGTTATGATAAACGTTGCACTGCTGCACAAGATTATATAGAGCTTGTAAACTATCTTGGTCTGATGGACAACAAGCATTATAAAAAACTAATCAAATTTATGAAAGGAGAGAAGTAATGGCTGCAAAAAAAATATTCAAACCAGGACAAACCGCTTCGGGTATTCTGGATTCGAAAGGTGGTGATAAGCTAAAACAAATGCAGGCAAACTCCAATTATAACTTTAAATTTATTCCAAAAGACAAGATTATTCCAAATGAAAAAAATAAAAATTATTCCCAAGACAATATTGAAGCACTCAGTGAATCAATTATTATAAACGGATTAAGGCATAACCTTTCTGTAATTCATGAGTCTACAACGGATCAATACCGTATCGTATCTGGGGAGCGCCGTTATCATGCGATAAACCTTATGAATGAAAAAACCTACAAAGAACTTTTTCCAACCGGTATTCCCTGTAAAGTAGAAAAGTCAAGTATTTCAGAAATAGATGAAGAAATTATGCTGATTTCCGCAAACCACGATATCCGCGAAACTTCAATAGAAGAAAAGCGCTGGGAAATCCGACGCCTGAAAGAGTTATATGAAGCTAAAAAACTAAATGGAGAAATTACAAATATTTCAAAAGAAATTGCCAAACAATTAAACATTTCTCAAAGACAAGCAATTAAATACGTAAATGCCGAAAAACTGATCCCGGAATTAAGTGATTTATTAAATCAAAGCGGAATCAGCTTGGAAGATGCCAGCAAATTCAGCCGCCTTGACGAATGGGCACAGCTTAAAATAGTTGAGCTATTAAATGCCAAAGGAAGCGTCGATCCAGAAGAATTGGAAAGCATAAAAAAAATCTCACAAGAAAAAGAAGAAGAGAGCAAAAAGAACCATCAAGAACTGGAACGGACTTTGCAACTGCTTGCTGAGCGTGATAAAAGTATTGAAGCATTAGAACGCCGCATTCAATCCCTTCAAACTATGCCAGAAGAAAAACCGACAAATGACCTAAAAGAAGAATTAAAATATATCTCAGATGCAAAAGAAAAAGCAGAACGCGAAAAACAACGTTTAGAAACCCAACTTGAAAAAATGAAATTGCAGCAAAAAGAACGAGAATCCCGCAATACATCTATTTCAGACACTGAATTAAAACGGATTTCTCAAATAGCCAAAACAGAGCAGGCACTACAGCTTTTTGAAACAAACTTTTCAACAATAAAAAACAACAAATCTATTATTAAATCAGATCCAGACCTCAAAACGAGACTAGAGATATTAAATAATCGCATTAACGACCTGCTTTCAGAAATTAATTTATAAGAAATGTTTCCTTAACAATTTCTTGATGAAAATATACTTCCAGCAAACTAAGAAACAGACGAATACGAAAATGATCGGCTATATACAATTTTCGTATCCGTCTGTTTCTCATTTGTTTTATTATTTTAACAAATGAGTTCTTTCAACAAAAATTATTGCTCTCTTTAAAAGTTCTTAATTCTTATACACCCTCATAACCTTTTAGGTTTTCCATCTGGAAGGTAGTAAAAGAAGTAGCAAATTCGTATGCTTCTATGATTACCTGGTAAAGCAGTCCGCTGCTTTCAGCGTTATCATTGTTACCAACCGTTGTAATTATGCGCATTCCCTGCAAATAACGTTTTAACAACTTTATAGAGCTTGTCCGTTAAACTGTGCAGGGCTTTAGCAAACAGCTTCGCAGTAATTTCCTTACCACCGATAACGAAAAACGATTCCGCTTCATCATCAGCAAAATGCTCCATTCTTCAACGCCCGTTTGCATAAGCCATTAAAAGTACAACAATTTTGAAAAAACACAAAATGCACCCGCCTGTAAAATGCAGGCGAGCGCATAGAAATTGTAAGAAATATCATTTATTATTTTCAATATAGAATTTTAATAATGACTTGTACATCCTTTGTTTTATCAGAATTTTCAATATAAGCTGTCCATTATGCTGCTTAATAATACTGCTCGTAATATATAGTCCCATACCGAAGTGCATATTTGAAGTTCAGCTTTTATTTCCCATAAAGAATTGTACTGGTGCATGATGCAGGGCTTCCGGCATGAAGCCGGTTTCTTCATCTGTAATAGAAAATTATAGAAAGCCTTCTGGCTTTTGCACCGCTAGGCGGTCCCTCTTGGCGGAGAATATTCTAACGCATTGCCTATCACATTCATAATTGCCCGTTCCAATAGTAATTTATCGGCTGTAAAGGTTCCTAAAACTGTCCCTGTTTCCATGTGTAAACAAATTCCTTTTGTAAGGCATAAGTAATTTTCCTGTGCTTCAACCTGCTCCATATAATCAGCGATATTAAGTTCCTCCAAATTGAGCTGATCCCCGGCTGCTGTCCGGGATAGATCAATCAGTGTCCTAATATAAGCGACCTTTGCCCGGCTCTTTCTGTAATGTAGCCTGCATATCATTTCTATTCACCGCCAAGCTCCGTTTCTCTGAACAAATCGATATTTCCTTGAATGACAGTTAAAGGCGGTTTCAAATCGTGGGCAAGTGCCGCGATCTTCTCCCTTTGTAATTGCTCTACGCTCCATTGCTTCTTTAAAGATGTTTTCAGGTTGTTTTTCATAACAGAGAAAGAACGTAGCACATCTTCAAATTCTTTGATTTTTGAATGTCCCATTTCAAAATCAAGATTTTGTCACGCAATTTTATCGGCTGCTTCAAACAGTGGGAAAAGCTGCGCCCGCATATTTTTCGCAAACCTCGCTGATAATATTATACAAACTGCGGTACAGCTTATCCATATAAAGATAGATAACAGGATTTCCGGTGAGAGAAAATGATAATAAAGCCATCCGTTTATAAACTGTGAATCAATGTAATATTGAAGCACCACATATTCATTTTCACGGGTAACAAGTAAATATTATTTATTTCGGTTTTCATTGCGCTTTCCAGATATGGCATACACCATAGCACGTTCTAATTGTCGCTTTCTAAAGATGTATCTATCATTTTGTAATTCTTATCTAATACTAAATACTTGCATCCCAGGAAGCTATACATTTGTTAAATCCGGAGTTGCGGCAATGACAGGGACAAGATTTTTTGCTCTGCATTCTGAATAATCCGCATAAGTAAGAAAGCCCATACTGCTTCCGACAAGAATAAGACTGAATATCCCATTTGTCCAATTTCGCCCGGATATTTTTGATTTGAGTGGAAATAGTAGAATTATCACTGTCACCCTCCAAACCGAAAACGGCTTCGTAAATCTGTTCTTTTGAAAATACCTGCCCTTTATTTCTTACAACGTATTCACAATCAAATATTCGCTTCTGGTTAAGGGAACAGGCGTATGATCACCCATAACTCCCCTGCGGACAAATCAATTTTTATCCGTTCAAACGTAAGGGCGGTATGCCGTTCTCGGTGTTCGCGGCGCAAATGGGCGTTTACCCTTGCCCGCAGCTCTGCAATGCGGAATGGATAGGCCGTTCATCATCAAGCATAAGGATTGCTACCATAGTGTCGCCTCTTAGTATAATAATGATATAGCCACAAGAGCTATAGAGTTAATAAGTTACAAAGTCATATCTGATAAATAACTGAAGGAAGGTTCCCCTTCCATCAGAAGTTATTGATAAAATTTTACCATGTCTGAGGTTTCCTTCATACACCAGACAAAATATAGAGGTATAATCACTGCAGCAGGATCATTGGCGACGCTTCCTTGGAAACCAGTCTTACACTGGCAAAATCTCTTAGAAAGTCTGCCCGACCATTCGGTGCTAATTTATGTTTTGGCTGGTTGGGAAGCCCCATATGCATTAACTTAACTGAAACCAGTTAATATCGCGGGTTTAGCAGGAATCTGCTTAATCTTGCCGTCTTTTTTATCCATTGATTTGCATCATTTTTGAAAAAAATCGAGCAAACGGAAAAGCTGAAAACCCTCAATTTATTGGCATTCCAGTAAAGTTAGTGCAAATGTTGGGAAGTCCCTGGATATACCTGTATAAAGCGCTAGGTTGTGTATCCGCCTTCTAAAAATGGATACCTGCCAGAAAGTATGAACACATGCCATACCAAAAAGTACTCCTATCATTCCGTCGGGCTTGATATCAGGGCATATTTCACATGGATGCCCATCTTGCTCCCAAACGGTACGCTTACCGGGAAGCCTTTCAAGATCGTACATTTCAATCCTCGGTTCCGTGAGCTTGCTGCCTAAAAAAAAAGGAAACTCAAGAGGCGTATTCTCTCAAAAGCCGCTGCTTCCTTCGTGATAAGGGTTTTGACTGCTCTGTCATTAATCCTATCATTACTAATGAATAGCACAAATATGAACGTTAGGAAACTGCATAATGATAAATTTAATTCAAAAAAATCTGCCAAAGTCGGATTGGATGCTTCCCTAAAGACTTCCCTCATACCAGATGATGATGCCATTGGCCTGCGCAACCTGGTACGGGACTACTATTATTTCAAGGACATGCAGTCCGCTGTTATCCTGAAACTCGCGGCGGAATTGAAAGTATCTTTCCCCGCATACCGAAAGGTGTCCAGCAAGATCACCACCCAGACTTCCTTAAAGCTCCTGGATTTCTGGCCGCTTGCAGAGGATCTTCTCGCCGACCCAAAGGAAACGGTGGTGGAAATAATCCGTTCCACGGCACGCTTGGGAAAAAGTATGCCCTTGTCAAATACGATGCTCCGTGTGCAGCCACAGAAGGTGCTGTAGTGTTAGTATATAAGTGTGCACAGAAAAAGTTGAACAACCTATACTATAAAATAAAAGAGCAAAAGAGATGTTCAACATGGCGAAAAACCAAAAATCCTACACTTCGGAATTCAAACAGCAGATCGTGGATCTGTATAATGCTGGAGGAACTTCGTATCCACAACTGGAACGTGAATATGGCGTAAATCGGAGCACACTCAGTAACTGGGTGAAACAGCTTTCTCCAATCAAGGTATCTGCAGAGGAAACAGCCACCCTCAAGGAGTATAAGGCTCTCCAGAAAGAGAACCAGCGCCTTAAGATTGAGAATAAAATACTAAAAAAACCGGCCGTCATATTCGCGAAAGAACAATAGCCGAGATTGTGACTTTTATCCAAGACAACCTAAACCATTACACGGTATCCCAGCTTTGCAGTGCTTTGAAATTTCCAAGGAGTACTTATTACAAAGCTTTGGTCCGTGTACCCTCAAACAGACGAGGAGGATGAGGAATTAAAAAAATCAGCAGAAACTTTCATCTTTTTGTGTCCAAAGTATTAACATAGGTCCACACATGGAAGACAGATACAGCAGAAATGCCATTTCCCAACCTGATAGATGAACATTATTCTTACGATGAAAAAACGGGGGCCTACAGATGCCTCGCACAGGTTCTGCCAAATAAACGCAGGGATAACATCCACATCCCTTTTGACATCCTCCTGTGCCTTGCCGTTGCTGCCAAACTCAAATGCAAGACTAAGCCTTACAGATGTCCCTTTTGCAGTGATGAAAGCAGAACTGCTGGCTGAATTAGGCTGAAACATCTGGGATAACGAACTGGATGTCAATGACGGGCTTTTTTCAGAAAGTGTGACGTGCGAACTCCTTGCAAAATACAAAAGTGAAGAATGGGTTTCTTTCTATAACTGTTATGTCCAGGAACATCTGATGAAAGAACTGGATAACCGGCCATGTGTCCACATACTGGACTGAACAAAGATTCTTGTCAGCCTGGACAATGACAATTATGAAAATTCTTCGATAGTAAAGACAGACGGGGAAACCATGTGCGAATATAAGTTTGGTGTCCTAAGAGGCATCCTGGATGACGCAGGAATCACGGAAGAGATTGTGTTCGGCACATTTAAGACCCATGACATGAAACCGTGCAGGGAGATGCTCAAAAATACCTCCTGCTTCCATGAAAATGACATACTGATCAATGACATGGAGTTCCTGTCACGGGAAATGGCCAACTATTTAAAGATCCAACGCAGGGTAAACACTTACATTCCTGCCAGGGAGAACATGACCGTCTGTCAGGATGCCATAAAATTGACCGCCATCAGCGGAAAATGGCAGAAGCATCCCAACCAGAAGCGAAGGGGCCAGGAAATCTATCTGTTAACAGACCTGGGCCCGTTATGGGAAAGCGGCGCGCCGGAAAAGGATGTCCCAATTAATTCCTGCGTTGTACATGACAAAAAGACAGACAAATATTTTGTATTCACGACAACAGACACCGGCAGGACTGCACGGCAGATTATAAATACCTACGAACTGCGTCCGAAAATCAAAGAGGATTTCCGACAGATGAAAGATTTCTGGAAACTGGAATACTTCAAGAGCACAAGATACAATTAAATCACCTGCCATATCGTAATGACACTGATGGGATCCCTTTATTTCCAGATATATAAGAACCTGGACAAAGAAAAAAATATTCAGGGAAATCTCTGCCTGTCGTAGTGAAGAACTATAAGGAGACAATGCCTAAGTCAGTCATCATTTATGTTGGACAGTATTTTGGTATTTTTCCTTTCCTCGAATTCCTACAACTCTATACAAAATGCACTTTAGAAGTACGATGACTTCTTGATCCGATCCTGCCTAAAGTATAGCAGGCTTTTGGGTAAATTTCCAAAAGCCTAATTGAAGGTATTCTCATTTTTTATATTTGTTAAATAACTTTATTTAATTATTCAATTTTTATATTTCTTTACTACTATTTTAAGATTTAAATACAGAGTAGAATGGAAAGGTATGGTTAGTATGGTATAGTATGGTTAGTATGGTGGCAGTAAAAAGTCAGTAAAATCAAAGGATTCCGCTGCAAAGAAGCGAGATAGTGGCTGTTTTGATAGGAGAAAATCGCGGTTAAGGTAAGAGAAATTGGCGTTAAACGGGTGAGATGCCAGCGGTATAGTTAAGAAAAGGTCGCTGTAATGCCAAGAGGATGTGGCGGTAGTGATAAGGTAAGAAGTAAGAAATTAATGTTGACATTTTCTTATCTTTTTATTATTATATATTAATAAGAAAAATGCAGTTTCTGTTTAAATTATATAAATTGAGAGTGTAAAATATAATGATTTTTGTATAATATTAACAGGTAAGAGAATATCGCTGTTATATTTACGAATTTTTTTTAAAATACAATATGAAAAATTTAAGCGTTGAAGAACCAATTTATAGAATCGTATATACGAAGCTAAGAGAAAATTGCGGCAGCGCAATTTATAGTATCATATAGATAAGAGAATTTTGCTGCTAAAATAAGAACAAATTCTTAATTATTAGGATAATCATTAAAATTTATATTATAAATAAGATAAAAGCTAAGAGAAAATCGCGGTAAAATAACTCACAGTAAGAAAAGAAAACAGAATTGTATGGAGAAAGCTAAGAGAAAATGGCGGAAATGGTTAAAAATATAGCTATTGCGCAACAGCTCAGTAAATGCTGAGAGAAAAACGCTGTATTTTAAAGTTGCGCATTGGAGTGGAGTAGTAGTTTTCTGTTAGAAGGTAAGAGAATATTGCTGTAATTATTTGGATTAAGATTGATAAAATCAAAGAATAAGGGGTTTAGAAATGAAGTTATTTATATAAATTGCTGTAAATATGAGAAAATTTTATATAAAAATTATAAAATAATACTAAGCAGAGAGAAAACAGCGGTGAAAAGATAATAGGCAAGAGAGAATCGCGGTTAAAATGAGTTGCAACAGAGAAAATAGCAGTGAAAATGGAAAAGGTAAGAGAAAACAGCGGTGAAAAAAGAACTAAGATAGGGGAAAACGGCAGTGAAAGTGTAAAAGGTAAGAGAAAACAGCGGTGAAAAGATAATAGGCAAGAGAGAATCGCGGTTAAAATGAGTTGCAACAGAGAAAATAGCAGTGAAAATGGAAAAGGTAAGAGAAAACAGCGGTGGAAATTGATAGAATAAGAGAAAATAGCAGTGAAAGTGTAAAAGGTAAGAGAAAACAGCGGTAAAAAAATGTAATTATGGATGAACGAAGTTAAAATATAGCAATATTTGTCGGTTAAAAAGGAAAAGCTAAGAGAAAATTGCTGGATTATAAAAGAGTTTTAAATGGAAATCATAAAAGGTAAGAGAAAACAGCGGTGAAAATATTGCGGTTGGGAAAAAGAGAAGATAGCTATAATAGAAAAAGGTAAGAGAATATGGCGGTAAATATAGCGAAGGAGGCAGTATGGCAAAGAAGGCAGAGACAGCGCAGAATGAAAAAAAGAAGGTAAAGAAAAAAGGCGGAAATGAAGTTGCTTTCCGGCCGCAAAGTATTGTGGAAGCAAGATACAATCTTGACCGAAGGCAAAATGACATTATGGATATTGCATTTGGCATGATTGATGACCAGATTGATAAGAAGGAATATTCCATTCGGGTCGCTGATGTAAAAGAGTATTATAATATAGAAGATAAATCTCATGCATACCGATTTTTGAAGCAGGCAGTAGAATCGTTGGAAGGAAAAGGATTTAAACTGAAAAAAGATGAGAACACATCCATTTTTTATCCGTGGTTTTCCAAGATTACATATGTCAGGGCAAAGGATGAAGAGAACAGCCATATTGATTTTAAGATGGATGATGATTTAAAAAGAATGATTGTGGAATCCAGGCGCGGTGCTTATTATTCAATTCGGTATGCTATCAATCTGAGTAATAAATATGCGAAACGGTTATATTATTTATTTCAAGACCGGAAAAACTGGAATTTGAAAAATCCAGATATGGAGACAGGGGTGTTTACAATCGCAATAGATGAACTGCTTCGGATGCTGGATTGCCCAAAATCATATAAATATACAGATTTTAAGCGGTATGTAATTCGGCCTTCTATGGAACAGATTAATGGAAGTACAGATATTTATTTTGAATATGAAGAAAATAAGGGAAAGCTAAAATCTGGGCAAAAAGGAGTACTGAGCTTAACATTTCATGTTACGCAGCTTAACCCAAATTCAAAAATTGTGGCAGATTCTACTTTTTATGAAATAACCAGCCAGCATGTGGAAATAAGGAAAAGAGGATATCAAGATGCAGAAGTGAGAGATATTTTATCGATGGCAAGAAAATTCAACCGGGATGACCGATTTATAGAAGAAGCTCTGGATGTTGTAGACCAAACAAAGTGCGACAGCAGGGTAGGGCTTGCCTGTTACTTTATGAAACAGGGATATAACCAGCCATATGCAAACCGCCAGATGGAAAAAGCAGATGGATTGAAAATAGCAGAACGCACGACTGCTTATGCAGATTTTCAACAGCGGGATTATAATTATGAAGAACTGGAAAAGAATTTGCTGAATCAGGGAGGGATTTCTGAGCCTCCGCAAGAGACTGAAGCCAAAAAGCCAAAAAGTACAGGTGTTAAAGAAATTTCTGTCGAGGAATTGCAGAGCATGATGGCTGGAAACCCGCAGTTGCAGAAAGAAATTGCAAGTTTACTGGAAAAGATGAATGGAGAAAGGAAATAGAATAATTGGAGATTTTAGAATAAAGTAAATGAAGAATGGAACTTGAGAAATAAAGGATATCCACACAAAGTATTCGCAAAATGCTTGTTTTACGAATACTTTGTGCGAAAGTTGTATAATTAAGTAAGGATTTTCAGTATAGTTTATACAGTGGTATGTATTCCATTGACATTTATATTTTCATCTGCATCCATTGGGATTACCAGGCATTTTTTGCCGTCAATGACCTGTGATTTGATTTGGGATGCTTTCTCGGGTTTGACATGGAGCACGACATCATAAGTTTTGACTTCAAATTTACGCTGGTCTATGACATTTTGTGCATATAGCTGTGCATTACCGATCTTTTTGTCATATTCCAGCTCTGCCTGTGTGACTTTTTCTTCAGAAACACCGCTTGCATTTAAAATTTCGCGGATGGAATCTTTAGAAAGCTCCATTTGCTCTGGTTCCTCTTCTTTATTTGGAGGTAAGGTGCTGTCTGCAATTTTTTCTTGTATTTTATCGTGGATTTCCTTGACCGTTTCATAGCTGCACTCTTCACCGAGCGAGTCTTCCAGGAAAGAACGGAACACTTCTTTTTGTTCGGCGGCTGTCATTTTTTTGCTGCATCCCAATACGCCTTCTATTAATTCTTCTGGCGGTTCTTTTACATTTTTTGTATAAAAAAGTGTGGCATGGATGTCGGTGCTGCGCTCTGTAAAAGCTGGAAATACGAAACCGGTATCAGGAACGCCAACGATCCAGTCGCGCAGACGCAGGCCAATTTCATTGGACTGTTCCAGATATCCGAGTCCGGGCTTGGATAATGTCACTGGACAGATGGCACATAGCAGGTACTCATAGATCTCTTCTGATTCGTCAAGGCTTCTGCGGTCTTTTGTTTTCAAAGGCACATCATAGGCGTCATGGAAAATAAGAATCAGGTAATTTCCGACATAGTCATAATGGTCGATAATGAGGTCGTAGAAACGTTCCAACAATTCTTCGTTTTTTAATTTGCTTTCGCGCAATCCAAGCAGGAATTGCTGCCTGCCGCCCTGCTCTTCTTCAGAGAGCGGGAATTCAAGTTCGAGAAGGTTGTTGCCAAGCGTGCCGGACAAGACTTTTTTTGCAAGTTCCAGATATTTAAAAAATTCTTCTTCATCCAGATTTAAAAAAGTCTTTCCAAGGCGTGTTACCCGGTTGTGCTCGCCGTCCACGTAACAGCCGCACATGCGTGTAAATGTACAGCCTTCTTTTTTTAGACGTTTTTTAATTTCCATAATTTCTTTCTTATTCAAATTTTTTTCCTCTGCTTCTTTTTCATAAATTTTTATATAGCTGCTGTTCTTTCTTCTATCTATTATACACGCGAGAACGGATACAGGCAATGCATACATGCAAATCTTCTTTAAAAAGATGGAAATGGATTGAATTATTTTGGCGTTGTATGCTAAAATAAATAAGAAATGGAAAATAATAAAGGAGGAGTTATCTCATGAATGAAAAATTGTATAAAGCGATCAATGCAACAGCAATTTCCAGCCTTGTACTGGGAATCTGCATTTTGGCAGCCGGAACTGCGGCAGGTGTTTTGCTGGTAGTCAATGGTGCAAGGCTGTTAAAACACAAATCTGTGATATTATTATAAAGGGCAATAAAAAGGGCTGTCACACGAAAAAGAAAGGATACAATCTAACAGACTAAAAAAATCTATATGTTGTTTCTGCTCTCTTCTCTTTCCTGTGACAGCCCTTTAGACGGCAGTTCATACAGGCAGCATTTCTTTTGACTGCCCTACTTTTTCAGTAATAAAATCTTTTACCTGGTCTTTTTCTATGCCAAGGATAATGGCGAACTCTCCATACAGCCGTTCTTCTGCAAGGTGGAAATATTTTTCATCCGAAGCCGTGATCTTTTTTCCCTCTGCAATCCTGTTCTGCATACGGAAATAAATAGTTTTGATAATGCGGATCAGCTCTCTGCAATCGCATTTGCGAAGTGTTTCCTTGTACTGCGTTTCACGCTGCTTTTCGTCTTTGACCCAAAGAGGCTCCAAATCCGGTATTTCTTTTAGCAGCTCCAGAATCGTTTCCTTTGGGATCAGGGAGCGCATTACTACTTTATTACTGTCTACTGGCGTAAAGATCTGGCTGTCTTTTGTATAATAAGGTACAAGTGTATAATAAATTCGTTCTTTCGGTATTCCCGGCATGTCCAGCGGGCCAATGTCTTGGATCTTGCAGACACCGTTGCTTCCATAGATTACATAATCGTTTTTCTGAAACATAGGCTACCCTTCCTTTCTGTCAAATGTGTCATACTGGTGTCAACCTTATTCTACCAATTTATTTTTGACAATGTAAATAGTTTTTATTCAGAAAACAAAGATTTCGTGATTATGTCCTATAGAATACCAGGTGAACTTGTGCAAATTGCCTACAAATTACAGACATTGTCTACAGCATATTTCTTGAAGTTTACGATAAATCACAGGAAAAGCACTGCCTGTCTTGCGGCAGATGCGGACGACAGACTCATATTCAGGATAGGCATACCTGCATCCGTCTGCTTCACAAATTTTTACTTGTATTTCTCCGTATTCTGTATGAAGCGTTTTGATTTCCCTTGGAAGAAAGGAACGCTCCATTTTCTGGCGCCGAATGCCGATTGTGGTAGTCTGGCGAAAGATCACCTGTTCAAGCTTTGGGATATCTTCCTGTGTACATAAGACATTGAGCTGGTAGGCAGGACGATTTTTTTTCATATAAACCGGGAAATAATGGACATCCTTCGCGCCTGCATCGAACAGGCATTCCATTGTATATCCAAGCATTTCCCCGGTGCTGTCGTCGATATTTGTTTCCAGCTTATAAATGGTCTCATGATCTTTTGAAGCTTGCTGTGTACCACATGGTTCAATCAGCATGGCGCGCAGGATACTTGGACGTTCATAGGTGCGCTTTCCACCGCCCAGTCCTGTGCGCAGGATGCGAAAGGATTCTGGAAGATGTGCCTGTGTGCGGATTGCGGCTGCTATGGCGGCTCCTGAAGGGGTGACAAACTCCCCTTGTATTTGTGAGATCTGGATCGGGATCTGATATTTTTCTATAATATTTGCAGTAGCAGGAACAGGAATCGGAAGGATACCGTGCTGGCAGCGAATTGTGCCAGAACCTTCCTGCAAAACTGGAATAATGACATCGGTAATGTCTAAGTTATCCAGGCAGACAGCGGCCGAGATAATATCCACAATGGAATCTACAGCACCGACTTCGTGAAAATGAACTTGCTCTAGTGACGTACCGTGGGCTTTTGCTTCTGCTTCTGCAAGAATTGTGAAAATCTGTTCTGCTTTTTGTTTGGCACGGCTTGTCATATCTGCTGTTTGTATTATAGACAGGATGTCCGAAAGGCAGCGGTGCTGATGGTGCGTATCGGTATGTTTATGTGAATGAGTATGGGCTTCGTCCTCGCCCCGGGCAGGTTCTGTTTTGGAGGAGCACATGGAAGAAGACGGCTTTGGATCAAGGTTTGAATGCAGGTATTCCATATCGTGATCGTGGTTTTCCTGTTTTAAAATTACATTGAAATCACATACATCAAGCCCTGCTTTTTTTACCCTGCTTACCTTCACCGTAAAACCGTCGATCGAAAGGCTGTTCAATACATGTTCTAGCACGGACAGATCGGCTCCTAGGTCAAGTAAAGCGGCAACTGTCATATCTCCGCTGATGCCGCTTGCGCATTCTAAATATAGTGTATTTTTCATTTGAGTTCCCTTTCTTGTATTAGGTAAATTGCTCCTGGTCTCTTGCAAGCTCAGATAAAAGCTGCTCCCTGCGAGTACCGATTAAAAGCTGTTCATTATAACGGATATACCGTTCGCAAGGATGCTCAGATAAAAATGCTGAAGACTCGATGCCAATCGTTAAGTCAGTTACAAAGACGACCATTTCCTGTCCACCAGTAAATGCCTGTTCCATAAAATCAAACGCATGTTCCAGTGCAATACATGCGGCAAGGTCTGCTTGCTCTAAACGCTCCTGCTGCAAATCAAATGGAATTTTTGCTGTAGCGAAGGCTTCTTTCGGACTTTGTCCGCTTTTTGGAATACTGTTTCGCAATTCTTTTAACAGCCATTCTCTATTTTGAAGCTGCGTCCGGCTGTACAGGTTTCCTTCCTGTTCTAGCAAAAAGGTTTCTTCCTGCTGTTTGAAAAGGCGCGAATAGCAGATGTCTGGGGCTTTTGCATCAGATAGCTGGCTGCGGTACTGTTTTAAAAATGCATACCACAGATCTGTCCGTTCTTTTTCCTGTGCCGCATGAATAAAATATTGGGACAGCCCGTCGCAAATAAGGTTTGTAACACTTAACCGTTCATCGAACACTGCCCTATCAATCCGTGCATATATTTGCGGGCGAATTTTTCCGGCAAGGATTTCATGGATACCATAGTCATCTTCGTATTTATGGAATAAGTCAAAGTAAGCAGCAGCGTCAAGTGCTGTTTCTTTATGGTGCAAAAATTCGGAAACAACCTCTTCGGTAACCGGGATATGTAGTGCTTCATAAGTTTTCATTAAATGGCTCAGGTCTTCCCAGCCTCTTGCAGTTACAAACTGCATTCCATCCACATCTGCTTCCACGCGATAAAACTGGTTTGGGCGAAGCTCCAGATAACTTAAAATTGCACGATGAATGTGCGCTGCTTTTGCGTATTCCTTCCATACGGCATAATTTGCTTCCAGCTCCATGTACCGGACACGATCTAAAGTTACCATGTCAAAATCACGCACGGATTTATTGTATTCGGGAGGGTTTCCGGCGGCAACAATAATCCATCCTTGTGGTACAGCCTGGTTACCGAATGTTTTGCATTGCAGAAATTGCAGCATAGTTGGTGCAAGCGTTTCAGAAACACAGTTGATCTCGTCGATAAATAAGATTCCTTCGGATAACTGGCTGTCTCGCATTTTGCGGTAAATACTGGAAATAATTTCACTCATGGTATATTCGGTAATCGAATATGCTTTGCCGTTATAAGTTTCTTCTATTATAAAGGGGAGGCCTACGGCACTTTGCCTTGTGTGATGCGTAATGGTGTATGCTACTAGCCCAATGCGGCATTCTCTGGCAATCTGTTCCATAATCTGTGTCTTGCCAATTCCGGGAGGGCCAATTAAAAGGATTGGCCGCTGGCAGATTGCCGGAATCTGGTACATGCCGGATGCGTCTTTGGCAAGATACGCCTTTACCGTATGTTTGATCTCTTCTTTTGCTTGTTTGATGTTCATAAATGCTTCTTGTTGCCTCCTGTAATAAATTCTTCCGGTTCCAGCCGCAGGCGGATTGCCCAAGGTGGTACGCTGGATTCTTCATAGTCTTCCAAAAATAAAAAAGCAGTCTGATAAGGCGGTCTTTTTTTCGGATATGTTCCCTGCCCGTCCGTAAAATAAAGAAGGCCGCTGAGGTTTTGAAATGCCTGCTGTTCAATAAGCTGATTTACATATGTAAAAGCAGGGCAAAAATTTGTCCCGCCTCCGCCGATAATGGTAAACTGGTTCAGAAAGCGCTCAAACTGGCTTAAATCAGTAATTACCTGGTCAGAGCGTACTTCATTATCGCATTGTAGAATACGAATATTGCAGATCGTAAAAAAGTGTTCCCTTTGGTGCAGGATTTCAAATGTTTCGCGCAGAAAGTTTTTTACAAGGCTACCGCTTGTCGATTCACTTGTGTCTATAACGATAACAAACTCCTGGATTTTTTTGACCTCTCTCGTTTCAACAGGTTCTATCAGGGGCATGTTTCCATAAAGTTGCAGCCCATATAGGTAAAAATGAAAATCAAATTCATCTGGATTTATATGGAGTTCCTCTCTTAGAACCGCAAATTTTTTTAAAAAATCACGGTAGCTTCTGCGGCTGCGTTCTGCACGGATCTGTGTAGCGAATAATTGTCTGCCTTCTTCGGATTCACCGTTTTGCTGTGCCTGCTGTAAGGCGGCCTGCCTTGCGATCTTGTCCCACTGTTTTTTTGCGGTCTGCCTTATGGGAGCAGCTTTTTCTTCTGTCTGCCAGTAACGGTGATCGTCAGTATAAAATTCGGTATAAAGAGATGATAAGATATCATCATTGAATTCTGCGAGCATCGAATAAATGCTTGGCGCACTGATTGGGATTTGTTTGTCCGTCAGCTTTTGATATATTTGACAGCGCAGCCAGGATAAAATACGTGTCGTGGAAGGCGTTTTTATATGGTCAATCGTATATTCCACTGCAAGATCACAGGCGAGGTTCCAAAGCATTGGATCACGTTTGCCTGCCAGCCACAAATGTGAAAAAATACAATGCAGGATACTGTGCAGGTACGCACGTGTTAAAAATTTGGGATTGTTTTGAAATACGCGTAAAGCCTGTGCGGATGAATAATACAGATAAACGCCATCCGTCGCAAAAGTATGAAGAGATGCGTCGGCTTTTGGCACAAGCGCAGAAAGTGCAACGCCTAAATAGCGTAAGTCCAAATACAGTTCGCTTTGAATCAAATCAATGACCTTTACAGACATTTCATTTTCCCATTCGGTTTGTGTTTGTTTCTGGTACATAGGTGTAATCTCCTCATTTGGGCATATAATTAAAAATCCTCAAATGTATAGTTGTTTCTGTTTCCTTCTTTGCCATATCGCTGTTTCAGGCGCAGCATCGCTGCACTTCCTTCACTCCATCCAGCATAGGCGGCAAGTGACAGCGCATAGGAAATCTGCTGTATGGGGAGCAATTTTTGGCTGAATAGAAATAAAAGTTCTGTAAGCTTTCTTTCCTGCACAAACCATTGGCAGACAAGCTCTTTATGGGCAAGAATAAAATCTGCATATTGCTGTCTACAGCAGGCTGATAATTGGAACGGATATTGCAGGCGGTAAAAGGCAATCTTACAGAGTGTCTGTGCAGATTCTTCCACACGAGCTTTTGGAAAAATGGCATCGTATGCAGAAAAAGCTACCATATCGTCTTGAAAGCAAAGCCTGGCACGAAAGCCTTCTCCAACGATTTTGCGGCCGAATATATGCGCAGGTGCGATTTCATCGTATGCTTCATAATATTCGGGGTAAAAGAGAACTGTTTTATCCTGATCCAAAAACGTAACTTCCACGTTCCACGGAATCTGTGCAAGCACTTGGCGCAAACCTGTTTTGCTGGCAGCGGAGCATCTTAAAAAAAGCTGCTGGAGTTTTTGGCAGTTCATAAAAGCGTCGCTGCCAATAGTTTGCAGCGCAGGTGTAAATTCCAGACTGTGCAGGCAGCGGCAGTTATAAAATGCGTAGTCTCCGATTGTATGCATAGAGGCTGGAAGCCTTACAGATTCTAAGTAATTGCCGCATACTTGTGTAATTGCCGCATCTTGCATATGAGGCGTAGCCAGAGTTTCTTTTGGCAGCGTGCAGGCTGGTGCAAAACAATAATTTCCCAGTTTTGTAACCGGACAGCCGTCAATCTCAGAAGGAAGCTCCACATACGGAACTGGTGCAAAAACACGCAGGATTTCAACTTCTGCTCCTTTTGTTTTTCTATAATAAAAATAGCCGGTTTGTTCTCGTGTGTTCATAACGACGATATTCCTTTCCAAACATGGTTTCAGTATAGCAGATAATGCAGAGTGCTGCAAGCTGTAAACGATTCATAGATACAGGATTCCTTTCGATTCAGGCATAAAAAAACTGCTGGAAAATTTCCAACAGTTTTTTAGGCTATTTGCTAAGCTTATGGATATTATGTATCAGGTGGTTTGATACAGAAGTAATGTGACTGGTTGCATCCCGGCAGGAAGAAATGATTTTTTCAAATTGATATACGTTTTCAAGTGTTGTTTTTGCACTTTCCTCATTTTCATTGGAAAAATCTGCAACGTTTTGTACTTCCGCCAAAATGGAATCTTTATTGCCGTTTAAGTTTTGTACTTCTGTGTCAATATCAGCGATTGCGCCTGCAACCTGGTTGACCTCCGTCCTTAAAGTTTGAAACAGGCTGCTTGTTGCGTTAATCTTTTCTGTCTGTTCGGTAAAAGCAGAGGATACCTTCTGTGTAATTTCTACACTGAACTGGGCATTGTCGATCAGTTCATTTACACTTTCGTTGATCTGCTCGGTAGATTCTTTGGACTGGTCTGCCAGTTTTCGAATCTCTTCTGCAACGACAGCAAATCCTTTTCCAGCTTCTCCTGCACGAGCTGCCTCGATGCTTGCGTTCAGGGCAAGCAAGTTTGTCTGGTTTGAAATGCTGGCAATAATTTCAGTCGCCGTACGGATATTCATAGCAGATTTGTTTGTAAGCTCCGTTTGTTCGCGTACTTTTTCAATCGATTCACTGTTTTCATCATTTAACTTGATTAGTTCAGTAATATAGGTTTCTACCGACTGGTTACAGTCCTGCATATTGGAAGCACTTGCAGTCAGAGCTTCGATATTTGAAGAAATATGTATCATTTCGCTGTTGACGGAATCCAGTTCAGATGTAATCATGTGCATTCGTTCTGCCTGTGAAATAATATTTTCAGAGATCGAATTGACGTTGTTGCTCATATCCTCTTCGGCTGTTGTCATCTCCTGGAACAGGCTGTTAAAATCTTCTGTCACTTCCCCAAGCTCTGCCGTGGCACTTTCAATCGATGCAATGACTTTCGCATAGGAGACAGCAATTTCATTGACGGTTTTTAGTATCTCGTTCACTTTGCCGTTGTTCTGGCTGGACGGGATAGAAAGTGCTTCTAAAGAAACCGTGCCGTCTGCAATGCCTGATACGTTTGTTAAAAACTTATGTACAACATCTGCTGCAAGCTTTGCAACGATCAGTGATGCCGCATAGCCAATCAATGCGCCGATAATAATCAGTATAATGCCAAACATGCTGCTCTTTAATACTAAAATAGTGACCAGTGCTGCCCAGATGCCGACAGCAAGCACCGGCAGGCTGATAACGATTGCAAGCACTGTTAATAATTTTTTCTTTTGTTCTTGACCCATTTGCATATTTTCCTGTCCTCCATGCGATCGATTTGATTTGACAAACAAACCTCTAATACTATATTAATTTGAATACTACCAGTTGTCAATGGATTCTATTTTAAAATTTTAAAAAAATTGATATCCTGTGCAAAATTGCTGAGTTCATATAAGAAAAGCGTTTCTTCTGGGGCTGTTTCCTGCATAAGGCTGCTTAAAGGCTTGTTGTAATAGCGCAGGTCGATCATAATAATGTGTTGGTAGTCTTTCATAAAAAACGGCACAATGCTGTTTGCAAACGAATCCTTGATAAGGAGCAGCGTTTTTTTTGATGTGCTGTGTTTGACGCGAATATCGATCCTGCCAAAATTTCCACCAAAATAGACGCCATATTGATCTTTGGAATCCAGCTTTTGCCAATCATAAATACTATCCGTCTGCCTGCCGTCAATGTTTAGTTCTGCATCCGGTACCTGAACGGGCAGGTAAAAGTCGTCAGGCAGCGAACAAAAATCCGGCGCTTTGGAATATAGTGTGCCAAAAAAGTCTCTGCGTACACAATCCGGTGCAAATGTTTCGAGGCTGGCAGGCTTTGTGCCATGTACCTTGCACCATGCGGTATATGTAAGGTATGCCGCGTCCATCGTCCAGTGATGGTCTGTTTTAAAATAAAGCTGCCTGCTATTTTTATATTCCAAAAGGACTGGGCGGACATCAAGGAAAGCCGTACGATGCAGCGTTTGCGGGATCTCTTCGTAAAGCTTGTTAGCATGGTACAATACCGCATTTGCAGGCAGCAAGTCGGTTAAAAGGTTGCCTTTTGAGGGTACTGGCAAAAAGGAAACTGCGGTATGGTAAGTCTCTGCGAACTGTTCCAGAAGTTGTAGGTTGTTCTGCCAGCGTTTGTCAGACAGATGGCTGTCGAGGATGCGTTCAAAATAATACCCTTCTTTTCCGAAATAGACACCTCCGATATCCTGAAAGCCGACGGCACGCTGTAAAGCGGTTGCAAACTTCATCCAAAGATCCCGGCATAGAAACTGGTCATTCGCACCGTCCGTAAAATTCTTCTGCATGGAAGTATCTAAAAAATCGGAAAAGGAAGGGGGCTTTAACGTTGTCAGGTAGCGGTTTTCATTTTCGGAATAGGTGCGCTGCGGCAATGCGAACAATAAAATGCCGCATACCGCAAGAAACAGAACCGTTGTCAGAAAAAATACTGCGTAAAATCGTTGTTTTTTATTCATAGGCTGCCTTCTTTCTAAAACCTGAAATATAAAAATGGATTATAGCTTCCGCTTACAAGCATTGCCATACTAAGCAAAAGAACCAGCAGACACCAGGCGCTTTTTAACCAGAATGCAGCGGATTGCCACAACGATGCGGAGATTCTTTCAAGCAAAGAAGCGCATACTTTTGCCGGAAGCTCTGTAGAAGCAAGGGCAAGGATCACTAAAAAGGCAGCATGTGTCGTCCACTCATATAGCGCAAGCTGGTTAACCGGTGCGACGCCAATGCCAAAGAACCATTTTAGGTATTGGAAAAGCTTGGAAATATCATCGCAGGCAAAGATTACCCATCCGAGTATAATCCAAAACAGCGCGTACAGATGCTGGAAAACGGATGGAAAGCGGTTTAATTGTCTCAGCAGGAACAACTTTTCCAATACGAGCAGTACAAAAAAGTAAAGTCCCCATAATATAAAGTTCCATCCTGCTCCATGCCATAAGCCAGTGAAAAACCATACGACAAACAGGTTGGCGATCTGCCTTGGCCTGCCTTTACGGTTGCCGCCCAGCGGAATGTAGAGATATTCACGAAACCAGCTTCCAAGTGTCATGTGCCAGCGGCGCCAGAATTCGGTGATACTTTTGGCTGTATAAGGATAGCAGAAATTTTCCGGGAAATGAAACCCGAACATTTCTCCAAGGCCGAATGCCATATCGGAATAACCGGAAAAATCAAAATAAATCTGGAACGTAAACGAGAGTGCCCCAAGCCATGCAAGCGACATGGAAAGGTCGGATGCACCAAGGCTGTAAATCTCATCCCAAAGCGCTCCGATCTGGTTGGCAAGCAGCACTTTTTTTCCAAGCCCAAGCAGAAAACGGTGCATACCTGCGGCGCATAGGCGAAAAGATGTTTCCCGTGTATCTACTTCCCCTGCGATATCGCTGTAGCGTACAATCGGTCCGGCGATTAACTGCGGAAACAGGCATACATACATGCCAAACGAGATCAGGTTGTGCTGTGCTGCTACCTGCCCGCGGTATACATCGATCGTATAAGACATGGTCTGAAACGTATAAAAGGATATACCGATCGGAAGGGCAAGCCCAAGCAGCGCAAACTCGCTGCCAGACAGCGAGTTTAGCGTAGTAAGAATAAAATCTGTATATTTAAAAAAACATAAAATACTAAGGTTGCCAATGACAGAAGCTGCTAATACAAGCCTGCCAAACGTATCTTTCTTTCCTTTCGCTTCAAAATATTCCAAAAGCCTGCCGTTACAGTAATCAAAAATTGTAGAAAACAGCATAATCACAATATACTTTGGCTCGCCCCATGCATAAAAAAACAGGCTTGCCAACAGCAAAAACAGGTTGCGAAGCTGCCGTGGGCACAAGTAATACAACAAAATAACTGCTGGAAAAAAGATACACAAAAATACGATGCTGCTAAAGACCATTGTGACCGTCTCCTTTGCTAAAGCCTGCTTCAAATGCTTTTTGTACCATGCCACATTTTGAACTAATAATAAGCGCTACATAAGTACCCTGTCTTGTGACAACTGCATTTTGTGTCATGGCGACCTGTTCGGGCGCGTATTCCTGAAATGTCCCCTTGCGGGTTTCGATGTGGCCGTGCATTGCCTGCATCATGGAAGGTACATCTGCCGAATCTTTCAGTTTAATTACAGCGATTTCTTCAGCCGTGCCTTCAGTTGCATATGCATAAAAATATGAATCCACCAAGTCATAGCTTAAATCGCTTAAAGAAGTAAAATTCAGTTCCGCCTGTTCGTCTGCGCTTGAGACGGTAGTCATATCCGGCAGCGTAGTATCTGCGCTAAGCATTTCTTCTTGCAGCGATTGCATGGATATGGCGGCATCGGATGTCTGGCTGGACGTACGGCTGCCGCAGGCAGTCGTCATTGTCAGCATTGCTGTAAGTAATACAAAGCTTATATATTTTTTCATATGCAAAAACCTTTCTTGTTCATATTTTTATTCGATCTGGCGGGAATGGATGCCTGGTTATATTTCAAGCATCCGTACGTCAGTTCTCATTTCGACAACTGCGTCTTTGGAATCCGTGTTTTTTGGATCTGCATCCTGCGGCGTATCTACGCCAAAAGCTTTTGTAATTGCTTTTTGCAGTTTCTTGCCTTCAGGCGAATCTGCATCAAATTCAGAGTTTTCGGACTCTCCATAATTACGGATAAAAATACCTAAAATATACTGGTCCTGCTCATCCAGGTACCACATGCCGCCCATATTATAGTTTTCAAATCCAGGCATAGACATTATAGCCGTATTCATCTGGCTTACAAGATAATCTGCAATCGGCAGTTCTTCCCGGCTGAGTGGTTTTTCAAATTTAAAAAAGGCTGAAGAACGTTTTTTATCCAGCGCTTTTTTGACTTGCGCAGGTACTTTGTAGATGTCTTTGACCGTTTTGTTGTTTTGTACCGCATATGTATATTTTACGCCTTTTGCCTGCGGAAGCGCAGATTCGTCCCAGTCATGAGAACTTCTGGAGATGTCATCGGTCATATTAAAGTTTTGGTACTGGCATTTTCCAGATACATCGGAATAAATGTCTACCTGGTACCATTCCTGATCGTCTAACTGTACCATATCCCAGGAATGGTATTCGTTATGTACAATATGGCAATCCATGTCCAGCATATTCATAAACAGGCGGAAGGTTGTTGCATAACCGACACAGACGGTATTCTGCCCGCTTAAAGCGCCATGTGGCGTATACGCATTGCTGCTTGCGCCTGGCAGTGTTACGGATGAGCCGTGTCCCTGGCCGACATGTTTAAACATCCAGCGGTAAACGGCAAGCTCTTTTTCGTAATTACTCATACCGTCCTTAATTATTTTTTGCAGCACATCGGATGCCATTTTCAGCGTTTCTTTGTCTTCGTCTTTCAGACCACTGTCATCACCGCTTTTGTATGCATCTGAAATATGTGTGGTACTGCGGATTTCATACTGGTTTCCGACTTTATAACCGTCTTCTTGATAAGTATTTTCTTTTTCCTCTTCTTTTGCCTGCCGTTCCAACTGGTTATCAATAAATTTATTTACTTTCCGGTTTTGTGTTGCAGACTCGTTTGCCTGATAAATATTCAGTCCCAGGCTTGCGACCAGGCATCCGGCAAGTACGGCCGAGGTGACGGTTTTTGCAGTTTTTATGCCTTTTGCATGGGGGTTTTTCATTTCATCGTTCATAAGTTGATTCCTCCTAATCTGATCTGCCTGGCAGGCAGATTATTACTATTAGATTAGACGTATTTCAATGCCAAAAAGTTTCGGCTGAAAGAGAAATTTAAAGAAAATTTTTAGATAAAGTTATCTTTAAATTTCAATACATAATGAAAAAAACACTGCCATAAAGACAGTGTTTTCGTTATTTTTCGAATGGTGCTCTATAGCGGTCTTTTTGAAATACAACCATAAGGCAGAGTCCTAAAAGAAAGACTGCGATAGAGATCAACTGTGAGGTAGACAAGCCGCCCCATGCTCCGCGGAAGTCGTTTCGGAATATTTCAATAAAAAACCTTCCCATACTGTACAAAATCATATACATCACTCCGACTGCGCCGTCTTTTTTTGCTTTTGTGGAATACCAGATCAGGAAGCCTGCAATGAGAAAATTGCCTGCGCTGGATATTAGCTGAGTCGGGATCAACGGAACATGGTTCGGTGCAAAGTCGGAATGTGTGTATATAATATGGAACCAGGAATCCGTCTGTCTTCCATAACAGCATCCTGCAAAGAAGCAGCCGATCCTTCCAAAGCCCTGCGCTGCCGCTACAGACGGCATAACAAGGTCAAAATATTTCAGGAAAGAAACCTGTTTTTTCCTACAGTAGAGATATCCATATAAAACACCAAAGATAATGCCTCCGTAAACGACATAGCCGTTTTTAAAATTCCATAAAATCGACGGATCTTTTCGAATCTGCGGGATGCTGACGAGGTAATATAAAAATCTGCTTCCTGTAACGATGCCTAAGACAGCGCAGAGCAGGATGCCCCACAAAATATCCTCGCTTAATCCTTTTTTCCGGGCACGCATACAACAGATAAAATACGCTGCGGCAAAGCCGATGCCGACCATCAAGCCATACATATGGATGGTAATGGGGCCGATTTGTAAATTGTTTAACATGCGGTATGTTCTCCTGTTAAGTGTATTTTTATGCAGGTTTGCGTACAAACGGCGGCAGGTTTAGGTGATCGAATCACACGTTATTTGATCTTAAAAGTAATTATTTTTTGATTTCCTGCATGATCTGTTACCGTTAATGTATACGTTCCCTTTTTTGATACTTTTGTTCCGGTTTTTACGGTTTTTCCATTTAACAGTGCTTTTTGAACGCTGCTTCCTTTGTCGGAAAAGCGGATCGTGCGGGCTGTTTTATAAGATTTTCCGTCTTTTACGCCTTTGATTACCGGCTTTGTCTTGTCAATGCGAAAACGAAGCTTGGCGGTGTTGCCGTTGATATCGGTTGCCGTAATCTGATAGGTATCTTCTCCAGATAAGAACAGGGAGTCAGATTCTATGGTTTCATCGTTTACTTTTACTTTTTGCAGCAGGTTTTCAGCCTGAATCGTAATGGATACGCCAGTATTATAAGCATTTCCATTTACAGCGCCTTTGAATTTTGGCGCGGACAGGGAATTGGATGTTTGAAAAAGTGCATACAAGCGTTGATTTTCCAGCTTTCTTAAGTTCCACTCGACGGTTTTTCCGTCTTCTTTGATCATCCCGTTTGTATCCGTTACTTCATATGGGAAAGAGACAGTTATAGATTGTCCCATTTGCTGTAACTGCGCAGACAGTTTTTTTTGTGTCGCTTCATCGACAGAGCTTAGAAGCTGCTCAAATTCTTCTGCCAGCCCGCTTGGGCTTTCTTCCTCTTCCTGTTTTTCATCAAAAGGAATATACGTATCGGATATTGAAAAATAGTTTGCATTTGAACGGATGGACTTTGGCTTTTCTCCAGATAAAATCTGTTGGAATTGCGCGATGTCTTTAAAATCCATTTTAAAATGAAATACTTTTGAAACGGTTCCGTCAAGATCTTTTGTCGCAGCAGTAATTGTTGCTGTTGGGTAATAAGCACGGTAAAATGCCAAAAGCATTTCTTCATCTGCGATGCCTGCAATTACGGTATCCCAAAGATCCTCATCCATTGTAATCGTTTCTTCATAGCTGCCAGAAGTATTTTCCTGGAGCGAAACATGGATTTTTTGAGAACATCCGGTCAAAGAAAGAACGGCAAAGAGCAATACTAAAATCAGGCTGAGTTCTTTTTTTTCTTTTCCACACATGCTGGTTCCTCCCATTGCTGCAATGGGTGCAGCACCCATAAATATAGTAGTTGTAGTAATCCATTTGTTAACAATACAATATCATACCTTGGGCTTATCTACAAGACCTTTTTTCGGAATCAAAAGCAAACCTGTCAGGACAATCCCTTCCAGTAAAAAGATGCAAATTGGCTTTAACAGTGCATAGTAAGCATGTGCCGGGTCAGACAGGCTTTTTAAAAAGAGAGCTTCACTTAATAGGATAAATCCGCACGTCAGATAGACACTCATATGGAAAAAAGGAACTGGTTTTCCGCGCATTGACTGGTAAATATCGTTGATATACATAGCCGTATGGTAACAGAGAATCAAATATATCTGCCAGTGTGTGATTGGCCCGATCGCTTCTATTTTTATGCCAAAAGGCCCATGACCCTGTGTAATATAAGATGGCAGTTGTGAGAGCAGCAAAAGCAGCAACACGACTCCATAACCGGTGAGCAGTATGCATACAGCAGTGCGTTTTTTGTATTTTTTTATTTTTGGGTCTGAAAGCGGGGCAGGAAGCAGCGCTTTTGTAATAACAAGTAAAAATGGCAGGAAAACGTAATAAAGTTCTATCGGGCGCTGGATATGGCTGCTCATAGATGTTACCAGACCAAGCAGGACAAAAGCAGCGAGTGCGATACTTACATAGGAGCCCTTCTTTATGAAGTGCCGCTTCACTTTTTTCATATAATCGATTTGTGCGGATTCTGAGCGTTCGGCTACAAAATCTGTCTGCCGCATTGCATCAGCAAGGTTTTTACATGTGCTGCATTCGGATAAATGCTCTTCTACGGCATGTTTGGTATCAGCCGTACACAGGTCTTCCAAATATGAAGGCAGCAGGTCTTTGATAATATTACAGCTTAGCTTGGTCGTTTTACTCATATTTCATCCTTCCTTTCAATAATGTTTCCTTCCCGCGGTAAAAATTTACTCGTGCCCAGTTTTCGCTCTTTCCAAGAATCTCTCCGATTTCTTTAAAGGAAAGTGTGCCTGTAATGCGCAGGTACATAACTTCACGTATCGCAGGAGAAAGCTTTTGCATGTCTTTTAACACGTCCAGCAATTCAATATGGGTAGCGGCATGATGCCAGGCAGGATCTTCTGACTGGATGCCTGGCTTTGCAGCAGGCTCCGTACAGGCTTCCTGGTCAGGCGCAAGCGGGATTTCACGCTTGTGCTTTTCCCAATGGCGGTACAGTAAATGCTTGGCGATTTGACACAGCCATACAGAGATTTTACAGCTTCCGTCAAACCGGCCGATTGCTTTATAAGCCTGCAAAAATGTTTCCTGTGTCAAGTCTTGTGCAAGCTCCACGTTTTGGCAGCTTTTATATAAGAAGTGATAGACAATTTTTGCGTTTTGCCTGTAAAGTTCATCTAAGTCTGCCATGCGGCATCCCTCCTTTCTGTTTGGACGATTGACTTTTACCTTATATATCCGTTTTCGGATCATTTCGTTACAAGATTTTTTATTTTTTCAAAAAAATCCTGCATAAAAACCAATTTTTTGAGGAAAAACTGGTTTTTATGCAGGATTAAGATCGATTTTGGAGCAGTTTGACAAAGGAAGCCGACTATTTTTGCATGATAATCTTGCATGTATAAAAAATATTGACAGATTTCCTGCAAAAAATTGCATAAATTAGAATTTTTTGACAGTATCAGCTTTCTTCCAGTAAATGGGATAATGGTTCAAATGTATAGCCCATCGTTTCCCATTTTGTCAGCAGTTCATCTAAAATTTCCCCGTTTGTACGGGAAGTGCTGTGCAGCAATACAATAGCTCCCGGATGGATTCTGCCGGTCAGCTTTGCAAAAGCTTCTTCATGGGAAGGCTGCTGATCTTCGTACCAGTCTACATATGCAAGGCTCCAAAAGAATGTATGGTAGCCAAGTTCTTTTGCCATTTTTAAATTGACAGTACTGTATTTACCCTGCGGCGGGCGGTAATAGTTTGCCATCTCTTCTCCGGTAACCTGCTTAAATAAAGCGGCATTGTCATCTAGCTCCTTCTGGAAGGATTCAACCGTTGCGATGGAAGACATATCTGGATGATGGTATGTATGGTTACCGACGGCATGGCCTTCCTGTACCATCTGTTTGGCAAGGTCTGGGCTTGACTCCAAAAAATGCCCGACGACAAAGAAAGTCCCCTTTGCGTTGTGCTTTTTTAATGCCTGTAAAATGTATTTTGTATTGCCGTTTTCGTATCCACAGTCAAAGGTCAGATAAATGACCTTTTCTTTGCCGCTGCCTAAAAAATATGCGTCGTTTTGACGCAGTTCTTCTGGTGTGGCATTTCCGGTAGGCTGTTTTTCAGAGCCGCTTTCTGAAAAACCAAGGCCCCAGTTGTCGGCTTGCGGCACGATGGCATAGGTACTTTGCCATTGCCGAACGCCAGAGGCTGCTGTGCGGCCGGAAAGAAATGCCGCTGTGAGCACACAGACAGCGATAAGCCCTTTTAATTTTTTTTGCATCCTGTTTTTTCGCGTCCTGTTTTTACTCTTATTTTATGCACAGGATACGGCATTTATGTTTTAACGGATGGTTTGGGTGCTGTCAATAAATTTTTTTCTTTTGCTGACGGGAAATAAGCCAGATCAAAAGATTCTGCGGAAGAAAACGCCCCAAAACAGCGGCTGCTTTTATGTGCATGGTCGGAACAATGACTGTCCTGCGGCGGTTCATCTGCCCAAAAGCATAGGAAGCACACATGCCCGCGGAGATGCCTTTTAAACAAAATTCCACGTTTGCCGTACGGTTAAATTCTGTGTCCACTGGCCCAGGGCAAAGGCAGCCGATATATACGTTACTGTGATTTTCAAAAAGCTCCATAGCGGCTGCCCTTGTCAGGCTTGTTACATAGGCTTTTGTAGCGTAATAAGTTGCCATATAAGGGCCAGCAGGAAGCAGCCCAGCGCTGGAAGCTACGTTTAGAATATAACCGTAATCGGATTTTTGCATCTTTTGGATCATTTGCTTTGTAAAAAAGTGGACGGCACGTACGTTCAGGCTGATCATTTGAAGCTCTTTATCCAGACTGCCTGTAAGAAACGGCGTGCAGTCGCCAAATCCTGCGTTGTTAATAAAAATTTCTATATTTTTATCTGCAAGTGAGTGCATGACACGCTTACATTCTGATAAGTCTGACAGGTCGGCAGCCAGTACCTCGCAGTCGGTACAAAGCCGGCTGGCAAGCCTTTCCAGGCGTTTTTTTCTGCGTGCAACCAAGACCAGGGAGTACCCTTTTTTTGCTAAAATGCCGGCAAATGCGGCACCGATGCCGGAGCTTGCCCCTGTAATTACTGCATATTTTTTCATAAAGTCTCCTTTTTATTTTTGTCAATCTTGCAAAATTCCCGGACATCCATAACAACTTCCTTGATACACCAAATCAAATGGTCAAAGGCGCCTGCTTCATAAAACGTTGTTAAAATCATGCCAACTGGAATAGCAATAATCATTCCAATTACGCCTTTTATTTTATACCCGATATACATAAAAAACAAGGTGGTAAATGGGTCAAGCCCGACAGATTCACCGACTAATTTTGGCTGAATCAACTGGTGTACGACTAAGGATACGGCATATAAAATCAGCATTCCTGCGGCGGTTGCAATATTTCCAGAAAAAATTTTAACAACTGCCCATGGAATTAAGACCGTTCCTGTACCAAACACAGGCAGCATATCCAAAAAAGCAATGCCAAAACCAATCAGCCAGGCATAATTTACGCCGATGATCATGAGCCCGAGCATTATTACAATGTAGATAACGACCATAATTTTAAGCTGTGCCTTAAAATATCCGCCGACGGCATGAAGCATATGTCCATAGATCAACCGGCTTTTTTCATGTACAGAAGCAGGAATATGGCGGTTTAAGGCTCTTAACAGCCGTTCTCTGTCTGCAATAAAAAAATACGTAGCCAAAAGCCCCATAATAATACTGACCAAAGCATCTGGAATGCTTGTGGCGAAACCGCTGATCGCAGAAAATGTCGGTTCTTTGTAATCATCAACCAGGCTTCCAAGCGTATCTTGCAGCATGGTGCTAAGCTCTCCGACATCCAGGTGTGCAAGCGCAGGCACTTTGTGCAGTAGCGATTGCAGCTTGTCAAAAGCAGCCGCAAGTTCTACGCCGGCATTTTCATACATGGTCGGAAGATAGTCCATAAACCCGCGAATGCCGACAGCTAACAACATACCGGTGCCATAGCAGGCAAATACTACGAGTGAAATTACAAGGACGATCGTTAAAAAGGTACCATATTTCCGCTTAATTTTTAATTTCTTTTCTAAAAACCGGACAAGCGGATTTGCAATCAGGGACAACAAAAAGCCGACTACAAATGGCATAAAAAAGACGATCACCTTTGGCAGTAAAAAGCACAAGAACAACAGAAGCAAGATAAATGCTGCCAGGTTGCAAAAAATTTTAAGATATTTGACGGATTGATTCATCATTCATTTCAGCCTTCCTTTCTACAATTCTGTCAGGATGTTTTGTTCCATGCAGTATAACA
The DNA here is from genome assembly GCA_910574915.1 of Eubacteriaceae bacterium. Taxonomy (GTDB): domain Bacteria; phylum Bacillota; class Clostridia; order Lachnospirales; family Lachnospiraceae; genus Eubacterium_J. The sequence continues at coordinate 3,073 of CAJTCR010000028.1, read as the reverse complement.
CAATTCTAAACAGATGCCAATGTTTCGTATGCAAAAACTGCATGTTTAAGCAAATCTTCATACTTATTTTAGAATCCTGTAATGATTGGATGAAATGGATACAAAAGATGCATTTTTATTGATTAAATCTAGTAGTAAAGTTACTATACAGTTACAAATGCATTGCCGTTTTATATCGCATTTAACTAAGGCAGTATTTGTATCGTGCAGCCCTGCACGGGCTGTTTTAGGGGACGCTGGCACATACAAAGGAGGAAAAACCAGATGGTTACATCACCAATAAGAACAAAAGAGGAAATTGAAAAGATGAAAGAGTATTACTTAACAAACAAAAGCTACCGGGACTATACATTATTTGTAATAGGAATCAACACTGCGCTGCGCATCAGCGATCTTTTAAATTTAAGATGGAACGATGTTTACGATATGCAGACGCGCAGATATAAAAACCACATTGATATTTACGAGCAGAAAACAAAAAAACATGCGATTATTGCGCTGAATTCAAGCTGCATCACAGCGTTTAAGCTGTTAAAGAAAAACAAGCCGTTTAAACGCAGTGACGAATTTATTTTTTGTAGCAATAAGAATCGTTTTCAGCCTTTATCCAGGAACCGTGCCTATCATATTATCAGGGAAGCCGCACAGGCAAGCCATGTCGAGGGAAATATCAGTTGCCATTCCCTGCGTAAGACATTTGGCTATCATGCATGGAAAATGGGAACGCCGACTGCGCTTATTATGAATATCTATAATCACTCCAGCATTGAGATTACAAAACGTTATTTATCGATTTGCCAGGATGATAAGGATGCGCTGTACCATGCAATGAATTTATAATGGTGCACCATACATCCTGGCGATACAAAAACATATCTGCTGAAAAACAGTCAGAAAAATAGCAATATACAGGCATAAGTCCCCTCAAACAGTTTAAAGATGCCTTCTACAGATCGTTTCACGGGGGTATTTTCAAGGCATGTCCATAATGATCTTGCGGGCAACAGCTTCATCGACTGGTATCGCAAACACACCGTCTGTATATTCCACGATACTGCCGATCCCGTTTTGGATGACAAAACGCAGCGAGCCATTTCGTACTTTTTTGTCGGTATACAGTTTTTTAACTAATTGTTCCCGGTCGATATAGGCAGGGATCGTTACTGGCAGATTGGCTTTTTCAAACAGGCGGATGACACGGTCTCTCTCGTTGGCTGTCATATGGCCGAACGCACAGGCAAGCCTTACCTGTGCAGCCATGCCGATCGAGAGCGCTTCTCCGTGAAGAAGCGTATAATTGCTGACCGTTTCAATCGCTCTTCCGACGGTATGCCCAAGGTTTAGCACTTCACGCAGCCCGCTTTCACGTTCGTCCTGCATCACAACCGTATATTTGATGCGGCAGTTTTCCTGTGCAATATGTTCGCATACAGCCTGGTCAAAGGAATAAATATCACTGATATGCTGTTCTAAATAATCAAAAAACGCTGAACTTGCAAGACACGCGTGTTTAATCGTTTCCGCAATGCCGCTTGCGACCTGTCGTTTGGGAAGCGTCTGCCAGGCTGCAATATCGATATACACTTTTTTTGGCTGGTTGAACAAACCAATCAAGTTTGTTGCAAGTGGAGTATCAACGGCGGTCTTGCCGCCTACCGAAGCATCCGCTGCCGCAAGCAGCGTAGTTGCATAGTTTATAAAAGGCACTCCGCGCCCGAATGTCCCTGCAACAAAGCCGGCAAGGTCTGTTACAACGCCGCCGCCAACAGCCAGGATACAGCAGTCCCTGCGGAAGCCCTTTGCAAGCATTGCATCCTCGATTTCTTCTTTGGTCTTTCGTGTTTTGCTTTTTTCACCTGCCTCAAATACAAACAAGTCGGCACGATAACCAGCCTGTTTTAACAGGTGCAAGATCTTTTCCGCATAAAGATCTTTTACAATATGGTCTGTAATCAAGGCAAATTTTTGTATTGAGCCTACAATGCCGCTTTGAAGGTCTTGGATTAGCTTTTCTTCCAGGCAGTAGCCTGTTTCAATGTCATAACTGTCATCTACGGTTTTTTTTAATGATACGCGAAATGTATTCATAGGTTCCTCCAGTCTTATGTTTTAGTTCGCTGCTTTTTTATTATTTGTGAGAGTAAAGCAGGCGGTTAGAGAATAGTATACCATAAAATTGCAGGAATGTGTTGGAAAAAATGGAGAGTACTTTTGCGCAACAGATGGTGCTTTTTAAAAAATGAAGAAGAATGTTCTGATTTTTGGGATTGTATTTTTGAAATCGTAGACGATATTGTTGCGCAATGTGAAAATATCCAAAGACACTTTGTTGCTCGCAAATATATAGAATGTTGTTCTTTTGGTATATAGCGCAACGAATTGATTGATTTTTGGTTTACTGAATGTCGGGATGCGAATTTTTGCACAACAAAATGCGCAAGTAAAGAATGAAGGTTCAAACGGTGTTTTATACAGCTTGTAAATTGTGAAAATGGATTTAAAAGCATAAACAAACGATATATTGCAATGTTAAAAATGAAAGCAGACGAGGATACTTTGAAAGCTTATGTAAAAAGTTTTTCATAAGTGATTAGATATTAGATCTTTGTGATTTTTAAAGTTATCTAGTACAGCGAACAAGTTTGAGTAACTTTGGTAAACTTTTACAAGAAGGGACGCCAGGAGAGAGGATGGGTACACTCTGGCGGCGTCCGTTCCAGAATGTTAAGAATTGCTAGGTATCCTGCTGCTACGCCCTGGCTGTGTCCGGTCGCGCCACCTTGTCCGCTTCCGGCTGTCCGCCGAAAGCTATCGGTGCCGCTTGGCTGCGCCCCTAGTTGTTTTGCAGAATACCAAGCAATTCTAAACATTCTTCCAAAGCCGCCGCCAGAGTGTACCCGTAAACGGTAGATAGTACGTACCTCGACTATGAGGGCAAAGTGTGTGACAATAGGCTATATTTCTATCATAAGTATTAAAAGTTAAGCCTTAACTTTTGATACCGTTATACGGAGGTAAGTCTATGAACTCAGCAACAACAGCAGTGGCTGTACAATACCGTTTAAAAGAGTGG
>CAJTCR010000027.1 GCA_910574915.1 Eubacteriaceae bacterium | reverse complement strand
CGGTAGATGAAAAAACGTTTATTCTGGACATCAATATCGTACTCAATGACAATACGCTGATTAATCTGGAAATGCAGGTGGAAAACCTCTATAACTGGGAAGAGCGATCCTTAAGCTACCTGTGCCGCACTTTTGACCAGCTCCAAAAAGGAGAAGAGTATAGCAGTGCCAAGCCTGTCATACATATCAGCTTTTAAGATTTTACCCCCTTTCCAGAATACCCAGAGTTTTATGCATCCTATCAGTTTATGAACGAAAAAAACCATCACATTTATAGTGACAAGCTCACACTGCGTGTGGTAGACTTAAGGCAGATTGAACTTGCAACAGCAGAGGATCAGGCAAGCGGGCTGGAGCATTGGGAAAGGCTGTTTAAAGCATCGACATGGGAGGAGATCAGGATGATTGCAAAGAAAGATGAAAACCTGTTAGAAGCGACGGAAACGTTGTATACCTTAAATGCAGATGAGCTGGTGCGCAGGCAGTGTGAGGCACGCGCAGATTACTATCGGCTGCATAATTCGATTAACCGGAGAATGGAAGAACTGCTTTTAGAGAAAGAAAATGCGGTTGAAGAAAATAAAAAATTGAATTTAAAAGTACAAGATCTTAGTATAGAAAATGACAGTCTAAAAACTGAAAATAATGAAAAAGATCTTCTTATCAAGCATCTAAAGGCACAACTAGAAGGCAAAGAGTAACGACTAAATGAAGAGAAAACGCATTTATGTAAAGCTTCCCACATATCTAATGAAAAAAAGCCAATAAAAAACACAGACCTGTGTAAAAATTTTGATAAAATTAAAAATTTAGGTTGCATTCATCTGGTACATATGCTACTATAATAGTGGACTAGATAAAGATTCATCCATGTCTATACATTACATGGCGGCAAACAGGAAACCCTCAGGGCAGATAGCCCTGAGGGTTTTCGTTTTAGGTGGTTTATGCAGATTGTGTAGAAAAAAGCAAATTTACAAAAGATTTATAATATTTCTCTGTGGAAGTGGTTTTGCAAACTGGAAAAGTATGTTAGAATAAATCGTTATAGATGGTGAAATAGATATCAGGCAATGTAAGTGGGTCACATTTTGATAAAGGAGAAAATATGGGAAAATCAAAAGTATACTATACATCGTTTAAGACGAGCGGGCATGAGAATTTGCTGCAAAAGCTTCGCAGGTTAATGATTACTGCGGGGATGAAGGAGATTGATTTTGCGGACAAATATGCGGCAATTAAGATTCATTTTGGAGAGTATGGCAATCTGGCGTTTTTGCGGCCGAATTATGCGAAGGTGATGGCGGATCTGGTGAAAGAATGCGGCGGTAAGCCGTTTTTGACGGACTGCAATACACTGTATGTGGGAAGTAGGAAAAATGCGCTGGATCATATAGAGACTGCGTATTTGAATGGGTTTACGCCTTATGCTACGGGCTGTCATGTGCTGATTGGCGACGGGCTTAAGGGGACGGATGAGACATTGGTGCCGATTGATGGGGAATATGTGAAGGAAGCAAGGATCGGATCGGCAATTATGGATGCGGATGTATTTTTGACGCTGACACATTTTAAGGGACATGAGATGGCAGGTTTTGGCGGCGCGCTTAAAAATATCGGAATGGGCTGCGGTTCACGTGCTGGCAAGATGGAGATGCATAATGATGGAAAGCCGTTTGTAAAAGATGTAGACGGGTGTATTGGATGTGGGAGCTGTCAGAGGATTTGTGCCCATAATGCGCCGATCATTGAAAACAGCAAGGCGCATATTGATCATGAGCGGTGTGTGGGGTGCGGCAGATGTCTGGCTGTCTGTCCAAAGGATGTGATACAGCCAAGTTCGTCTTCTTCGGTAAAGAGCTTAAATTGTAAGATGGCGGAATACAGCCTGGCAGTGTGCCAGGGACGGCAGCATTTTCACGTATCGTTAATCTGTGATGTGTCTCCAAACTGTGACTGTCATTCGGAAAACGACATTCCGATTATTCCAGATGTGGGCATGTTTGCTTCGTTTGATCCGGTTGCACTGGATGTGGCATGTGCGGATGCAGTTAACCGGATGCCTGTGATTGACGGGAGCGTGCTGAGTGACAATTTGAAACAAGACGTGCATCATGGAGAAGGGCATGACCATTTTTATATGACGCATCCTGATACAGAGTGGAAGTCTTGTATCGAACATGCGGTAAAGATCGGGCTTGGGAGTGACCAGTACGAATTGGTAGACATCGGTTAAGCGTGAGCCGTCTGCCCAGGCATTTGAATCCAGTACAAAAGATTGTGAAAATATGGGTGAGGATTGCAAATCTGTAATGAATGAAGAAAAAGGCAGGGCAGGAAGTTGAGAGAAAAATTTGGGTTAAAGAAGCTGGAAAACGAGATCGTACTTGACCGTTTCCGTACGATGAGCCAGCCGACATTGGTATCTAAGACAAACGGTGTGAGCGGAAAATTATTTATTGCATCGGAAATGGATAAAATGGACAAAATAGGATATGACTGTGTGGCGGCATGTGTCAATGATATGGCAGCAGTCGGAGCAGAACCGCTGTTTTTTTACGCGAATATTTCCTGTGTAAGGCCAAGGGCGGATAAAGTAAGGATTATCGAGGATGGAATTACACAAGGATGTGAAGAGGTAAAGATCCGGTTTGCGGGCAGTGAGATTGTAGAGCTGCCAGATAAATATGCGTTTGACCAGTATGAGCTTGCCGGGTTTATTGTCGGCATTTTAGATCAGAAGAAAAAGATTGGGAATGCGAGGCTTGCGGGCGGAGATGTGATTATCGGCCTTCCTTCGGATGGGCTGCATAATAACGGATATGTGCTGGCGAAAAAGCAGTTGTTTCTGACAAAAGGCACGATGGAAGTCTATTATGATATGCTGGGCAGTACGCTTGGAGACCAGCTTTTGCGGCCGACGAAAATGTACCAGGCATGTATGCAGCATTTACTGGAGGAAGGGATTGAAGTGAAATCGTGTGTGCAGGTTGCGCATGGAGGGCTTGACCGGGCGCTTCGGCTGCTGCTTCATGAGCAGTACGGCGCGGTTGTTAAACGCAGGACGGATACGATACCGCCTTTGTATCAGATGCTGCATAAAGATGGAAATATAGATATCCAGCAGATGCGGCAGACTTTTAATATGGGGATCGGTATGCTGATGATCGTGGCTGAGGATGCTGCTGACAAAGCAGCCGAATATTTGGAAGAGGCAGGCGAAAGCCCGATTTTTCTCGGACTTGTAGAGGCGGAACAGGACTTGATTCGTTATCTGGAATAGAACGGAAAGGAGCGAAGGAATGAGCTCACAGGATAGACTCGAAAATGTATTAAGAGATATACATGTAATGATTTCCAAGAGCGAGGTGTATGATACTGACCGCATTATCGTCAGCAAACAGGATATGTTTAATTTAATAGACCGTCTGAATGCAAGTATCTATGAGATTATGGATGAATATGAGCTTACGCAGCAAAGCAGAGACCGGGCGCTGCGTGAGAAAAAAAAGGAAGGCGACAGGATTATTTGGGATGCAAGCCGCCAGGCGGAGGATATTTATGCGGCGTCTGTCTTGTATACAGAAGAAGCGCTGAATCATCTGAATGTAATGGTCGATGAGGCAGATGCTACGGTTGACCGGATGTACCGGGAATTTTGCAGAAATATTAAACAGCAGCAGGAGACGATTCGGGAAAACCAGCTTGAGCTAAAGAGCCAGCTACAGCTTTTAGCGGATACAGAAAAATATTTAAGGCTGATCGAAGAACGAAACCGGGAGATCGAACGTGAACGTGCCGAGAAAAAAGGCAGAAAGACGTTAGAAAACTTTGGTGAAAAACATACGGTAATAAAACCAGAGATCAAAATAAATGAAGAGTATTTTAGAAAAGCAGGCATACCGTTTGAAAAAGAAGAAGAAAAACAGCCGGATGAGGAGATGATGCAGCCGTTAGAAGATGAAGGCGTAATCGAATCCACGTTAAAGAAGGCAGCAGAGGATATTCAGCAGATTTTTGCAGAAGATAAAAATACAGAAAAAGACGGGCGCCGCGAAAATGAATCCGTACAGCATCCGAAAAAGTTTTTTGGAAAGAAATCCGCGGAAAGCGAGTCTGTAAAGCCGCAAAATAAAATATCAGAGCAAGAAGCAGGAACGGGTGCGCAAAAGGAAATCGTCTCAGAAAGAAATGCTGAATCGAATCGTCTGACAGGTATCGAATCCGCACAGAAGGAGGCGGCGCAAAAGCGCATGACAGAAGCCGGCTTGGATGAGCGCACAGCGTATGATAACAAAGATGAAAAAGAAAAATATACCGCAGAGGAAATCGAAGAAGCAAAGGGAGGATATACGGAGCAGGAAATTGCAGAGGCTAAAAATTACAAATCCGAAGCTGTGCAGGAAAGCACGGTTTTGGATGAAGCTGAGATTAAGGTCAATCTGGATGCGGAATATTTTAAGCAAAACGGCAGTGAAGAAGAAGGCACAAAACAGCATCGTGAAAGGATGTCGCTGCTGGATAAATTAATGGGAAAAAAGAAAACTTTATTATAGAAAAGCAGTGCAAGGAGGAATAAAAATGAAACTATACGACAAAGGCGTGTATCTGGTAAATGGTGCAGAGTTAGTAGAGGATACTGCGGACGCATCTGCTGTCTTAAAAGCAAAGACAGGTGCAGAAATAACGCCGGAGCAGGCAAAGACACAGACGATTGCGTATCATATTTTGCAGGAGCACAATACTTCCGGCAATATGGAAAAGTTGCAGATTAAATTTGATAAGCTGACCTCACATGACATAACGTTTGTAGGGATTATACAGACAGCGCGGGCATCCGGGCTGGAAAAATTTCCAATCCCGTATGTGCTGACAAACTGCCATAACAGTTTATGTGCGGTAGGCGGTACAATTAACGAGGATGACCATATGTTTGGGCTGTCCTGCGCGAAACGTTATGGTGGGATGTATGTGCCTCCTCATCAGGCTGTCATCCATCAGTTTGCAAGAGAGATGCTTGCCGGAGGCGGGAAGATGATCCTTGGTTCAGATTCCCATACACGCTATGGCGCTTTAGGCACAATGGCGATGGGAGAGGGCGGGCCGGAGCTTGTCAAACAGCTTTTGGATCAGACCTATGATATCAATATGCCGGAAGTAGTCGGCGTGTATCTGACGGGCAAGCCGCAAAAAGGCGTAGGACCGCAGGATATAGCGATTGCAATTATAAAAGAAGTGTTTGCAAACGGATATGTGAAAAATAAAGTGATGGAATTTGTAGGGCCTGGTGTTGCAAATCTGAGCGTAGATTTCAGGATCGGCGTTGACGTTATGACGACAGAAACAACGTGCCTGTCATCGATCTGGCAGACGGATGAGCAGGTGAAAGAGTTTTATGAGATACATGGGCGCAGCGAAGACTATGCACAGCTACAGCCGGGAAATACGGCTTATTATGACGGTATGATCGCTCTGGATCTTGATACAGTAAAGCCAATGATTGCAATGCCGTTCCATCCAAGCAATGCTTATACGATCGAAGAGCTGAACCACAATCTGGTGGATATCCTTGCCGATTGCGAAAAGAAGGCACAGGTAAGCTTTAACGGTGCAATCAGCCTGAATTTGCAGGAAAAGGTACGTAACGGCAGGCTGTATGTGGATCAGGGCATTATTGCAGGCTGTGCAGGCGGCGGATTTGAAAATATCTGTGACGCGGCGGATATTCTGGCTGGAACGAGCATTGGGTCGGATGAATTTACGCTCAGCGTCTATCCGGCAAGTATGCCTGTTTATATGGAGCTTGTGCGCAACGGTGCCGCGGCTAAGATTATGGCTGCGGGCGGCGTGATGAAAACAGCATTTTGCGGCCCATGCTTTGGCGCTGGAGATACGCCTGCGAATAATGGATTTTCTATCCGTCATTCTACACGTAATTTCCCGAACCGGGAAGGTTCTAAGGTGCAAAGCGGGCAGATTGCGTCTGTAGCATTGATGGATGCGCGTTCGATTGCGGCAACAGCGGCAAATAAAGGGTATCTGACCGCGGCGACAGATGTGGACGCGGACTTTACAAAGCCAAAATATTTCTTTGACAAAACGATCTATGAAAACCGTGTATTCGACAGTCATGGGCAGGCAGACCCGTCTGTAGAAGTGAAGATGGGCCCGAATATTAAAGACTGGCCGAAAATGGCAGCGTTAACGGACAACTTGATTTTGAAAGTGGTATCGGAAATTCATGACCCGGTGACGACGACGGATGAACTGATTCCTTCAGGAGAGACTTCTTCTTATCGGTCAAATCCGCTGGGGCTTGCAGAATTTACCTTGTCCAGAAAAGATCCGGCATATGTAGGGCGTGCAAAAGAAGTGCAGAGGGCAGAAAAAGTAAGAGAAGAAGGCGGACATCCGTATGAAGTGCTGCCGGAGTTAAAGGATGCTGTGGATGTGATTTTGCAGAAATTCCCGGATGCAAATGAGAGCAATACGGGGATCGGGAGCACGATCTTTGCAGTAAAGCCTGGCGATGGTTCTGCGCGTGAGCAGGCAGCTTCCTGCCAGAAAGTATTAGGAGGCTGGGCAAATATTGCACATGAATACGCGACAAAGAGATATCGCTCCAATCTGATTAACTGGGGAATGCTGCCGCTTCTTATTTCAGAAGGGGATCTTCCGTTTGCAAACGGCGACTATCTGTTTTTGCCTAACATCCGCAAGGCAGTCGAGGAGAAAGCTTCTGACATTACCGCATATGCAGTAAAGGACGGTTCTTTAAAGGAATTTCATGTGACGATGGGAGAACTGACTGACGATGAGCGTGAGATTATTTTAAAAGGATGTCTGATTAATTTTAACAGAAAGTAAGAAGACAGTTCATTTGACAAAGTGAGCAAAAAGTGGTGCAAAAAATGGAGAAAGATGAGAAAAAGCAGACAATAAGGCAGCAGTTAAAATCCGGTTCTGACTGGAATATCCGCCCTTATCTGGCGATGGGGCTGACGTTTTTTATCGTATTTTGCTGCTGTATCCTTGTAGTTTGTGTATTATTCCGGTTTCAGGATATAAAAGCGATGTCGAGTATGATGGTGGCAATCGCACAGCCGATTTTATACGGGCTTGCGATTGGCTATCTGATTAATCCGATTATGATGTTTTTTGAACGGCTGCTGTTAAAAGCAGCCGATGCAAGAGGCGTAAAGAAAAAGTGGAAAAGGCTGATACGGACAGTTTCGAGCATACTTGCCGTACTCGTATTTCTTTTGATTATTGTGATGCTGCTGTCTATGGTAATCCCGGAGGTATCTGCAAATATTTCTAATCTGGTAGATACGATGCCGGCACAGATCAATTCGTTTATTGTACATTTAAACGAATGGGAATACGGTAACCGTGAGATTACGGCAATGCTGGAAGAATATCTGGTGACAGCGGCTGACTGGATCGAAGACTGGCTGAAAAATTCCCTTCTTCCGCAGACGAAGGATTATGTGGCAACGGTTACAAGCGGTTTGATTAATGTGCTAAACGCATTTAAAAATATCGTCATTGGGCTGATCGTATCGATTTATGTAATGTGTGAAAAGGAAAATTTTGAAGGACAGGCAAAAAAAATTATTTTTGCACTGTTTCCGGCGCGTGCAGCAAACCAGGTAATCCAGGTATTTCATACGACAAACGAGATCTTTGGCGGTTTTATCAAAGGGAAGCTGCTGGATTCTTTAATTATTGGAATCCTTTGTTATATTGTTTTATGCATTATTAGAATGCCGTATACGCTGCTGGTCAGCGTGATTGTCGGCGTGACAAATATTATTCCTTTTTTCGGGCCATTTATCGGAGCGATACCGAGTACATTTTTAATTTTACTCGTAGATCCTTTGTATGCAGTATATTTTGTGATCTTTGTCGTTATTTTGCAGCAGATTGACGGAAATATTATCGGGCCGAAGATCCTAGGAGATTCGACCGGGTTATCGTCTTTTTGGGTAATGTTTGCCATTTTAGTCGGAAGCGGGCTGTTTGGCGTGATGGGGATGCTGCTTGGATGCCCGGTATTTGCGGTAATTTATTATATTATTCAAAAGACGATCCATTTCTTTTTAGAAAAAAAGAAGCTTCCGGTAGATACAGCCGTTTATATAGAAGCTACAGGCGTAGAACCTGGCGCCAGGCGGCTTTGGTATGGAAAGTACGCAGATGAGAAGCACGAACCGGAAGAAAAAGAGGAAAGTTTTTTGACATGAGCGGTTACCTATGGTAAACTAACATTGGATTATTATACAATATTTGACAGGAACGAAGGTGGATTGTAATCCTTTGATAGATGGTGGCAGGCGTGGATAAATATGAGTTTAAGCTGAAAATAGATGAGATGAAGGCGCTGGTGAGTGCGCGCAATTATAATGCAGCGGCAGAGATTGCAGAAACGATTAGCTGGAGAAAGATCCGCAATCTGAACGCACTTGTGCTGGCTGGGGAAGTGTTTGAACAAGTAGGGCGTTACGATGAAAGCAAGGAAATACTGCTGATGGCATATGATAAATCTCCGATTGGGAGAAATATCATATACCGTCTGGCAGAAATTGCGATCAAGACACAAAGATTTGACGAAGCGCAGGAGTATTACGATGAATTTGTAGACATTGCTCCGCATGACAACTTGAAGTATGTGTTAAAGTATAAGATGACTGCGGCACAGGGGCTTCCTTATAAAGATCAGATCAGAATACTGGAAGAGCTAAAGGAACAGGAATATTCTGAAGAGTGGGCGTACGAGCTGGCGTATTTGTATCATAGGGATATGCAGCCGGAAAAGTGTGTGGAAGCATGTGATGAACTGATCCTGTGGTTTGGCGACGGCATCTATGTGGAAAAAGCACTGGAATTAAAGATGCATTACCAGCCTCTGTCAAAGCCGCAGGAGGAAAAGTACCGGATGTTCCGTCAAAAGCGGACTGGCGTTATCGAGGTAACACCGAACAAGGTGCCAAAATCAGAAGAAATGGCTCCTGTAGAATTGAGTGCAGAAAAGTATCGCACCCAAAATATACAGGAAGAGATTGCAAAAGGAATGCAGCAGATCTCCGAGGTAAAAATGCGCAGGCAGGATCAGAAAATGGCGAATCCTGCATATGTGCCGCCGCAGGCTGGAAATCTGGCTGGCGCACCGCAGGCGTTCCAAAATCCATATTTGACAGCAGCAAAAGCAGCACAAAACCAAATGGCAGCGCCGCAGGAATCGCCAAGTCCGTATGCACAGGCACAAGGATCTCAAAACGGATATGGGATGCCACAGAATCTGAATCAAACAGCTATGTCGCAGGATATGCAGAACCCGTATTCAGGAACACAGGAATCTCAAAACAGCTATGCGGCACAGGAGTATCAGAACCCGTATCCAGAAACACAGGAAGATCAAGACCAATATGCGGCACAGGAATACCAGAACCCGTATCCAGGAACACAGGAATCTCAAAACGGATATGCGGCACAAGAGTATCAGAATCCGTATATGGCATCGCAGGAATTTCAAAACGGATATGCAGCACAGGAGTATCAGAATCCGTATATGGCATCGCAGGAATCTCAGAATTTATATACCGCGCCGCAGGAACCGGCTCATGAGATGACATTTGAAGAAATCCAGGCGGAGTGGGAGAGGACAAAGCAGGCGATGCAGGATGCTTTGCAGGAAGCAGAAGCTCAGGAGCAGGAATCAGCAAAAGAACGATCACTGGATGAGGCGGAGCAGTTGATGCAGCGCCTGCTTAGTATTATACCGCTGCTGGAACAAGGAATGGCATCAGCAGAAGCGGCGGAACAGGGAATGGAGACACAGGACGGACAGCCAGTACAGATTCAGGAGGATCTCGAGCAGGCGGGCAGGATTGTAGCAGGTATGAATCAGATCTTGCAGGATCAGATTGACAGTTTAATTGCCGAGGAAAGACAGGAAGAACAGCACGAACAACAGCAGGAAGAAGAGCCAGTTTTACATACAGTACTAGATCCTACGCGAGAATTGCCACATCTGCCTGAGGAATTGATCGAAGGTATAGAGAATGGAGCAATAGAGAAGATAGAAATGGGTGGGAATTCATTAGAAAAAGATTCGGTTGAGGTTGACAATCCGATTATGAGTGCATACAAGGAAGCTGTGCAGCCAGGGATTTCAGCAATCGACTTGTTACAAAGAGTACGAATGGAAAGAAACGGCGCAGATCCGGCGTCACAGGCACAAAAAATAAATGCAGCGGAACCGGGAAGCCAGTTTCAGGCAGAAGATGCTGTTTTGGAAGGTGTGCAGACAGGCGTAGCAGGGATGAATACGAGGCGTCCAGAAGAACCAGGAATAGATGCCGCAAGAAATATGCGGGCAGGCATAGCAGGAATGAATACGGTACACAGTATGCAGACAGAGGAAGCAGATGCCAATCAGGAAATGTGGCAAGATATGCCAGGAATGAACATGAATCAGCATATGCATTCGGGTATATCAGAAATGGGTACGAATCAGCATATGCAGCAAAGTGAACCAAGAATAAATACTATGCAAAATATGCAACAAAATATGCCAGGAATGAACGCTGTGCAAAATATGTATTCAGGCATACCAGAAATGGACACGAATCAAAATATGCAGCAAGGCATACCAGGAATGGAAGCCAATCAGGAGATGCATACAAATGTACCAGGAATGAATAAGATGCAGCATATGCAGACAGAAGTGCCAGTCAGGAATGCAGCGCAACAGATACAGACAGAAGCGCCAAACAGGAATGCGGCACAGATAGATACAGAAGCGCCAAACAGGAATGCGGCGCAACAGATAGATACAGAAGCGCCAAATAGAAATACGGTACAACAGATAGATACAGAAGAACAAGAGAGATATACACAGACAAAAACGGCAGAGACGGATTTTATGCAAACGATGCCGTCAGAAGAAACCGTACAGGAATTAAAACAGAAGATGCAGGCTAGGATGCTGAGTGCCGCAGATGTGCAGCAGCCAAAAGTGCAGGCAGCAGAAATGGAAGATGTGCAGCCGGCGCAGGAATTTGAACCGCAGCAAGAGATGGAAGCACAGGGATTTGAAGCGCAGCAGCAAACAGCATTTTCAGCAGCGAGTGTTGAAAAAAATGTCCAGGCGCAAAGCCAGGAAAATCGTGAAGGCATGGAAACAGAATATATGCCGGAGCATAATTATATGCAGTTAGATACGTTTGAAAGTGAAAATATACAGATCCAACCGGAGGATTTGTTAGAAAATAAGGAGATGAATGCGGCACCGGAGTATGAGAATGGGCAGGAAAAGTTAGTTTTTGCAGCAAGGCCGAGATTTCTTACTCAGGCACAGCTTCAGGCAGAATCAGCTATGGATGTGAAAAAGGATGCACAGACAACAAAGGAATTTTCAAAGGAAGCTATGGCAGCGGCACGATCGGCAGGTATTTATGAAAATGCGGGGCAGGCGGAAGAATTGGATATGAGTGAAATGAAGACTCTGACGCCGGAGCAAAAACAGATTTTTTCTTACTTTGTACCGATTGCCGGGATGGAAGCACAGATTTATGATCTGATCAGCAATGTATCCGATCATTTGCAGTATGATAAACATGCATTGTCGGGGAATATTATAATCGAGGGGATCAGCGGCAGTGGGAAAACGGTGCTGATTATGGACATTATTAAGACATTGCAAAAAGAGATTAAGCGCCCAAGCGGCAAGACTGGAAAAATAGATGCAAATGTACTGAATCAAAAAGATCTGGATGTTCTGCTAAATAAAATAAGCGGCGGATGCCTGATTATAGAATCCGCAGGAAAGATTTCAAGAGAAACAGCAGTGAAACTGTCCAGATGTATGGAAAATGACCATACGGGCACACTGTATATATTAGAAGATACAGAAGAAGGCATACAAAAGGCATTGGAACGGGACAGTTCTTTTGCGGCGAAGTTTACAGAAAAGATATCCATACCATTGTTTTCGCTGGACGAATTGGTTGCGTTTGGCAAGGCTTATGCGAATGACCTGGATTATGAGATAGACGAAATGGGAGTGCTTGCTTTATATAAGCGGGTCGGCAATATTCAAAAGCTGGATCATGTGACAACATTGACAGAAGTGAAAGAGATTGTAGATCAGGCGATAGACAATGCGGAGAAAGGTGTCTTAAAGAAAGTATTTGGAATATTAACGGCAACCAGGGCAAATGATGACAATTACGTTATTTTAAGAGAGAAGGATTTTGAGGAATAAGTAGTTGATTCACATAAAACAGCAAAAAAGCTGTACCAAGTAACAGGAGGGTTATGATAATGAGAAACATGACAGAACTGGATATGTATTTATTCGGTCAAAGCACACATTATGACATTTACAAGAAAATGGGTGCACATTTAATGACAATGCATCAGAAAGAAGGTACTGTCTTTGACGTATGGGCACCACATGCGGAAAGAGTATGGGTCATTGGTTCCTTCAATAACTGGGATGAGACACGTCATGAAATGAAGCGCTTGGAGCCGCTGGAAATGGGTATTTATGAGCTGTTCATTCCTGGCGTGACAAATGGAGACATGTACAAATATCTGATAGAGACGCAGGATGGAAAGCGCCTTTATAAAGCAGATCCATATGCGACCTATGCAGAGTTAAGACCGGGCAGTGCATCTGTCGTTTTTGATGTTTCGCATTTAAAATGGTCGGATCAGACATGGATGGATACACGTGCGAAGACAGATCCTTATGAAAAGCCGATGGCAATCTATGAAGTGCATCCAGGTTCCTGGAAACGGCATCCAGGCAGAGAGGATGAAGGGTTTTATACATACCGTGAGTTTGCGAGAGCGCTTACCGAGTATGTAAAAGAAATGGGCTATACGCATGTGGAGCTGATGGGAATTTCAGAACATCCGTTTGAAGGTTCCTGGGGTTATCAGGTGACCGGCTATTATGCACCGACCTCCCGCTACGGTACGCCGGAAGATTTTGCTTATTTGATTAATTACCTGCACCGCAACAAAATCGGCGTTATTTTAGACTGGGTACCGGCACATTTCCCAAGGGATGCGCATGGGCTGGCTGATTTTGACGGATGCCCGCTATATGAGTATCCAGATCCAAGAATGGGAGAACACCCGGACTGGGGAACGAAAATTTTTAACTATGGCATGTCAGAAGTTAAGAACTTCCTGATCGGCAGTGCTTTAATGTGGATTGAAAACTACCATGTTGACGGGTTGCGCGTAGATGCGGTTGCTTCCATGCTGTATCTGGATTATGGAAAAAATGACGGGCAGTGGGTAGCGAATAAATATGGCGACAATAAGAACCTGGAAGCCATTGAGTTTTTTAAACATATCAATACATCGCTGACAGGCAGAAATCCGGGCGCGATTATGATCGCAGAAGAATCTACCGCATGGCCGAATGTGACAGGCAAGGCAGAAGAAGACGGCCTGAATTTTAACTTTAAGTGGAATATGGGCTGGATGCATGATTTCCTGGATTATATGAAGCTCGACCCGTATTTCAGAAAAGGCTGCCATAATAAAATGACGTTTGCGATGAGCTATAACGGCGCAGAAAAATATATTCTTGTGCTCTCGCATGATGAGGTCGTTCATCTGAAATGTTCGATGGTAAATAAAATGCCGGGGCTTGGAAAAGATAAATTCCGCAACCTGATGGCAGGTTATACATTTTTTATGGGACATCCTGGCAAAAAGCTGCTGTTTATGGGACAGGATTTTGCACAGCTTCGGGAATGGAGCGAAGAACGCGAGCTTGACTGGTTCTTATTGGCAGAAGACGACCACAGGCAGTTAAATGATTTCTTTAAGGCGCTGCTGCATATCTACCGTAAATATCCGTCTATGTATGAACTGGATCATTCCTGGGACGGATTTGAGTGGATCAATGCAAATGATGCCTCACGCAGTATTTTCAGCTTTGCGCGCAAGAGCAAAAATGGAAAGAAAAACCTGCTGTTTATCTGCAATTTCACGCCGATGGAGAGAGAAGATTACCGAGTAGGCGCTCCTACAAAGGGGACATACAAGCTGATCTTAAACAGCGATGACAGCCGTTTTGGCGGTTCCGGCAGGAGGCGCCCGGTCAGCTATAAGACGGTGAAGGCAGAATGTGACGGACGGGATTATTCCTTTGCATATCCGCTGCCGGCTTATGGAGTGGCTGTGTTTGAATATAATTACAGAGTTTAATACGAGTGTGTATGAAAGGGCATGTGCTGATATTGCATGTGCCTTTTTCAGGTGTATAAACTTAGTATGACAGCGAACAAGTTTAAATGGCTCTGTTAATTTTTACATAAAGGGACGCCAGGAGAGGGGATTGACACGCCCTGGCGGCGTCCGTTCCAGAATGCTAAGAAGCCCTAAGCATTCTGCTGCCACACTGCGGCTGTGCACGGTCGCGGCACCTAGTTCGCTTCCGCCGGAAGCTAAAGGTGCCGCTTGGCTGCGCCCCTGATTCTCCCGCAGAATGCAAAAGGCTTCTAATCATTCTTCCAAAGCCGCTGCCAGGGCATGCCAATCCCCTCTCCTAGCTACTCTTCATAAATGTTACCAAAACAAATTCGATATGGTTTGTTCTGTAAAATATAGTTTGCTTTGTTCACACTTCGTATTTCTCAAGGAATTGTTTTAGACAGGTTTTCTATATAAAGCACCCCAAAGCCTAGAGCGAACAAAACAAACCATATCGAGCCTGTTTTAGTAACACTTACGAAGAGTAGCCGGGAGAGCGGATTGGCACACCCTGGCGGCGTCTTTGGAAGAATGGTTAGAAGCCCTTGGTATTCTGCAAAACAACCAGGGGCGTAGCCAAGCGGCACCTTTAGCTGCCAGCAGGCAGCGAACTAGGTGTCGCGACCGTGCACAGCCACAGCATACCAGCAGGATACCTAGGGCTTCTTAGCATTCTGGAACGGACGCCGCCAGGGTGTGCCAATCCGCTCTCTCGGCGTCCCTTCCTGTAAAAATTTACCGAAGCAATTCAAATTTGTTCGCTCTAGCGCCTGACAGAAGGCATTTTTATGGAGGGTTCCAGAGAATCTGCGGGATTTATAAAGTTTTTGTAAAAAACAGCCGACATATTGTATATGTTTAATTTGTGTAGATGAAGGTTAGATAGAAAGGCAGGATGTGCAGATGCAGGGAGTGCAGAATATACAGATCGATGGAGCAAAGCTTCTCGAAGGGACAGGCGGAAAGGCAAAGCAGGATTTTTCGGATATAGGGGCTGTTTCGACAGGGGTAAGCCGGTCAGAGGAGACAGAAAAGCTGATAAAAGGCGAGCGGACAGCCGAGGTGACTTATCAAAAGCCCCAGAAGGAAGAGCAGGGCGGAACTTCTGCGGACGTTATGGGACAGGCGGAAAATATGGATTCCGCTTTGATGAAAAAGAAGATGGTAGTAGCGGCGAATACAACAACGCCGACCGATTGTGCCAAAATGAAAGAAGAAGGATTTTCCTTACAGCAGACAGATGCAAAGACTATTGTGACTGTTACGGATAAAATAAAAATGGAGCTTGCAAAGGCGGGCGTGGATATCAGCTATTTTGGGGATGATTTAAGCGCGGAGCAGTTGGAATCTCTGGCAGGAAACGCTGCATTGGCGCAGGAGCTTTCTAACAGGATCCAGGAATTGCAGGCAGACCTGCCGCTTACGGCAGAAAACGTAGAGGATTGTAAAAAGGCGCTGGAAGAAGCAGGAGAATTACAGAACCTGAGCGAAGGCGCGGTCAAATATATGCTGGATAATCAGTTGGAGCCTACGATTGCAAACCTGTATAAAGCGCAGTACAGCGGCAGTTCGGTATATGTTAACCAAGAGGAAGGGCAGCTTGCTTTAGACAGGATGAAAAACCAGATCTCCCGGATTATTGTACAGGCTGGCATGACTCCTGATGAACAGACATTTGCCAGCAGCCATTGGCTGATTCAAAACCAGATACCATTAACGTCAGACAATCTAAATGGCTATGCGCAGTTAAATGCGATGTCGTTTCCAATGGAGCGGGAAGCGCTGCTGGATGGGATGCTTACGGCGATCGCAGAAGGAAGGCGGCCGCAGGACGCCGTTTTGCAGCCGGAACATTCTTTGAATGCAAAAGCAGAGAATGCTGTAAACGTAATTCAGATGGCAGCAGATGAAGACCTGGCGTATTTAATCAGCCAGGGTGAACCTGTTACGATAAAAAACCTGGAGCAGGCGCATAACGAAAATATAGCAGGCGCATGGAGTGCGGAAGAAAAACTTGCTGTGGAGGAATTGCTGCAAAGTACAGCGACGGCAGAACAGGCGGCACAGGCAGAAGGGCACGGAAATGGAATGGTGCAAACGGCAGGCGCAGTGCAGGCAGAAGGCGCAGCACAAACGGCAGCTACGGCACAGATACCGGGTACAGTACAAATGCCAGGCACGCAGCAGGCGCCGGATGCAGGCGCAGCACAAACAACAGGCACGCAGCAGGCACCGGATGCAGGCGCAGCACAAACGGTTGGCACGCAGCAGGCTCCAGGTGCAGCGCCACCAGCAAACAGTGTGCAGGCAGGCGCAGTGCACGCGGCGGTTGGAGTGAGTGCCAGTGTTTCGGAAACGCATTTTACGCAGGTGCAGATAATTTTAATCACAGCGCGCAGGCAGTTGGAAGAAGTGCGCTTGGTTATGACCGTAGAGTCCAGTTATAAAATGTACCAGCAGGGGATCTCGGTAGACACCAGTTCTATGGAGGATCTGATTCAGCAGTTAAAGGAGATTGAAAATAATTTCTATAAAAATTTGTTAACAGACGGCGGAGTAGAGGCAACACAGGCAAATGTCAGCCTGTTTGCAGAGACAGCGAGCAAGCTGGAAGAATTGAAGGAAATGCCGGCTTATGCGATTGGCGCACGCAACCTGACCGTGCACACACTGGAAGAGCTGCATCAGGAAGGCGGTGCAATGCAGCAGAATTTCCAGCAGGCAAACGAACGGTATGAGACAATGCAGACGCAGGTGCGCAAAGACCTGGGCGATTCGATCCAGAAAGCGTTTCACAATGTGGATGATATTTTAAAAGACCTTGGATGTGAAGTCAGTCCGGTCAATGAGCGTGCGGTGCGTATTCTCGGCTACAACCGGATTGAGATTACAGCAGAAAATATTACAAGGATGAAAGCGGCAGACCAGCAGGTACAGATGGCATTTCATAATCTGACGCCTTCTGTCATCCGGGAATTTATTAACCGGGGGATGAATCCGCTGGACCTGGATATTCAGGAGCTGAATGCGCAGGCAGAGCAGATAAAGGCAGAATTAAAGATCGATGCGCCGGAAGAAAAATACAGCGAGTATTTGTATAAGCTGGAGCAAAATCACAGCATTACACAGGAAGAGCGAAGCTCGTACATTGGTATTTACCGCCTGATGAACCATATTGTACAGTCTGATGGGGCAGCAGTCGGTGCGCTGGTCAACCAGGGAGCGCAGATTACGATGCGCAATCTTTTGGCAGCAGTGCGGACGCAGCATCGCGGGGAAATCGATATAACGGTCGATCATTCATTTGGAGAGCTGAAAAGCGGCGGATATTTGGATTCCATTACAGACCAGATCGAAGCCGGCTATCAGCATCAATGCGTAAAGCAGGCAATGGATGAGATTTCGCCGGAACGGCTGCGTATGCTCGCAGGAGGGGATGGCTGGGAAGACCTGACGCCGGAGCAGTTTTTGCAGCAGTTACAGGAAACGCCAGAAGATATGAATGCCCAGGAAGCTTACTATCGTTCACAGTTGCAGGATCTGGTGGAATGCGCAAACTCCTCAGAACAGGTCTATCAGGTACTTGAGCAGTATGAGCTGCCAAATACCGTGTTAAATGTGATGGCTGTATCCGATTATCTGAACGACCGCAACGGCGCCTTCCGCAGATTTTTCAGCTTAGGCAGCGGACGCACACCGGATGTATCGAAAAATACCGACGCTTATATGACCGAAAAAGAGGACGGCAGCGTGGATGTAGATTTTGATGCCATACAAGAAGAGCTGCTGAAACGGTTTGGTGAAGATGTGAAAAAACCGGAAGAGCTTGCAAAAGCAGTAGCAGAGCTTGCCGAGTGTGCAGAAAAATGCATGAGCACGATGATTATGGAACCGCATGTCACAAGCCTGGATATCCGTGGGTTAAAGCTAATGAATGCGCAGATGTCTATTCAGGCAAAGATGGCATCCTCAGAATGCTTTTCCATGCCGATTGTGATAGACGGTGAAGTAACGAATGTGACAATGAAAATCGTGCGTGACAAATCGCAAAGAGGGATTGTCAACGTTACATTGGATACCACACGTTTTGGAAAGATCGCCGCGGAGCTGCGTGCAAAGCAAAAAGGAGGGTTCAGCGGGTATGTCGTAGCCGGTACCAGCCAGACCAGAGACCTGTTAAAGTCTATGAATGATGAGATCCGCAGTGCCTTGCAGGAAGTAGAAGAAGGCTCTGTAGATATAAACTATATTTTAAACGGCAGCCTGGATTTGAATAAGTTTGAAGCAAACAGCGGAAAGAGCGAACAGTCAGAGTCCGAAGAAAAGCGCGAAGTACAGACGAAAACACTGTATGGAATGGCGGAAGCTTTTATACGTGTGATCAAACATCTGGAATAACAGAGTGAATTGTGAAATTTTCATGGTTTTCGTAATGGATTCCATGTATCTGTCCGAAATATGTAACAGGACACAAATAGCAGGATGCCACAGGCATAAATTGAAAAGATGAGGTATACAGAATGAAAATTAATCAGAACATATCAGCAGTGATTGTAAATGATCAGTTGCTTCGTAATGAAAACAGTTTATCAGCTTCCGTAAAAAAGCTGTCTTCTGGGTTTAAATTTAACGATCCAAAGGATAATCCGTCTGGCATGGCGATTTCCTTTAAAATGCAGGCGCAGATCCACGCATTAAACCGTGCTTCGTTAAATGCGACAGACGGTGTCAGCATGGTAGAGACGATCGACGGCGCAATGGGCGAGATGACAGAGATTTTGCAGCGTATCCGCGAGCTGTGCGTACAGGCAGGAAATGATACGAATACGATGGAAGACCGGGAAGCGATTCAGCAGGAGATCGATGCGCTTAAGGAAGAAGTGAACCGGATTTCTACAGCTACGGAGTTTAACGGCAAAAAGGTGCTGGACGGGTCGCTTGACCGCAGGACGTATGTGACGTCGGAAGAAGCGCTGCCGGGCGGCGGAACAAAAGAAGTAAGTATGTATGATAAGATCACGAATGTGATTATCTCGGATGAGGTGCAGGCTGGGGATTATCCTGTTACGATTGATAAAGCTGCGGAACATGCGACGATGATAGCACCTGTTCCGCCAGCCACAGCAATACCTGCTACAGGAAAAATTGAAGAATCTATGGAAGGCACGATCAGCATTAATGGATCGAAAGTAGAGATTAAGGCAGGGATGACCGCGGATGAGGTTTACGAGGCAATTCGCGATGCCGGTGAAATGGGCTGGGTGAATGTATTTGCGACCGATGGTACACAAACGCTTCCTTTGAACGTGGATAATTTGGATACGCAAGGATACAATAAAATGCCTGGTGGATATCAGTTTGGTGTGCAGTTAGGATTTGTTTCACAAAATTATGGATCCGATGAGAGTGTGACGATTACTTGTGATAACGACCAGTTAGCGGCGCTGCTTGGGATTGATGGGCTGCCTAATGCAACACGTACGGAAACGATTGAATATAACTGGCAGACGTTTGGCATAGAGGGAGATCCGAATAATGCGGCAAATCCACCGCAGCCTGCGCAAGGAACGACGGCAGGATATACTGGGACAGAAACAAAATTTACAAAAGAAGGAGAAGGGACGCTTTACATTAATGGCATTGCAGTTGCAATCAAAGAAGGAATGACAGCAGACCAGGCTTATCAGGCGATTGCAAAAGCTTTGGATAAGAGCGGGGTCACGGTAGGAATTAGTGGAAAAAATCCGGCAGTAGATGCGTTTGAATTTAGTGATAAGCTGATATTTACAACCGATCAGACAGGTATTCGAGCGGAAATCAATATTAAATATGATAATGATCAGATTGGTGAACTCTTAGGGCTGAATGGACTGTCAGACGTGTCAGCAACACCGCCGCCTACAAGAGAAATAGTGTCCGTTGAATACAAAGCCGTACAAAAGGGCGAGGATGCACAGGTAACCATTAAAGACGGAACTGCAATCCGTGAGGAATATACTGGCCAGGCAGTAATTAGAGCCGACGGCAACCAGGTCGTGATTACGGATAAGAGCGGTTTTGAAATGAGCTTTGAAGTACGTGGTGATATTAAAAATACAGAAATAAAAATCGAGGCAACTGATATCGGCACGTTGCAGCTTCAAATTGGTGCTAACGAAGGGCAGGAATTGGCAGTCAGAGTTCCGATTTTAAATACACAGAGCCTGTATATGGATGATCTGGATGTTCGTA
The DNA here is from genome assembly GCA_910574915.1 of Eubacteriaceae bacterium. Taxonomy (GTDB): domain Bacteria; phylum Bacillota; class Clostridia; order Lachnospirales; family Lachnospiraceae; genus Eubacterium_J. Next base: position 43,745 of record CAJTCR010000027.1, on the reverse strand, counting down.
AGGTCGGCGGGCCGGATCGGGGCATGAATACGATGGACGGAGCGATTGCGATCGTATCCGCAGCGCGTTCTCTGATGGGTGCTTATGAAAACCGTCTGGATTATATTCAGAGCAACCTGGACGAATCTGAGGAAAATATGACGAAGGCGGTTTCACGCCTTGGTGACGTAGATATGGCTGAGGAAATGACGGAGTATACCAACGCCAATGTGCTGACGCAGGCGTCTATTTCCGTACTGGCGCAGGCGAATGATCTTCCGCAGCAGGTATTGTCTCTGTTGCAGGGTTAAGAAAGATTAGGGGAGAAGTGCGTGTCATATGACGAATGAACGAATACAGGAGTTTACCCGCAGAATCACGCAGGCGAACCGCAGCGGGCTGACGCTGATAAAGTTTGAAATTTTATTTGCTTATTTTGATGATATCTGCAAGGCGTTTGAGAAGCATGACAGAGAGGGCATTTCAAAAGCGGTGCACTTGGCAGATGAGGTGTTAAAGAGCTTTCAGGAAACTCTGGATTTTAGTTATGAAATCTCGCCGCGCCTGTATGCGTTGTATGATTTTCACCGCAGGCAGTTGTCGAAAGTATTGATACGGGATTCGCTCGACGACTTGCAGCAGAGCAGAAAGATGCTGCAAAAAACGTATGAGGCGTTTGCAGAAGCAGCAAAACAGGATACGTCTGCGCCGTTGATGCGCAATGCGCAGCAAGTATATGCGGGCTATACGTATGGCAGAAATGATATCAACGAAAGTTATGATGTACAGTCATCCAGGGGTTTTCTGGCGTAATGCCAGAAAGCCCTTTATATTATGGCTCTGCAATTTCATAGGATTTCAGGCGGCAGAGCAGAAATTGATAACGCATTTGTATCGCATTTACTTCATAAATATAGCTGTCAATCAGTTCCGGGTCTGTGGCATTTTCAAAATTTTCGTAAGCCAGATGAAGGCTGTTCATCGTTTGCATCAGGTTATCCAGCAGGCTTTGGTAATTTGCATCCGTCTGCGGTTCTTGTTTAAATAATCGGAACAAAGGGTTACCTCGCTTTCTGTCTTCGAATTTCAGTGTACTGATATGATTTGAGCATTATAAGTATAATCAAATATCTGGAAAAATATGCATAAACGAAAAAAAGAAAAAAGCAGCATATTTTTATGGACAAACGCATAAATTAGGAGGAACATATATATGAGAGGCATCTATGAAGCAGGAAAATGTGTTTGTCATTATGGTGGGGATTTGTGTGCTTGTACTTTTAATCGGTGTACTGAAGCAGAAGGCAGCGATTGTGTTAAACCTGATTGTGCGCGTCGTTGTCGGCTGCGTGGGCATTATTTTATTAAATGATTTTTTGCAAAAACAGGGAATTCCGGTTGCGGCAGGACTGAACCCACTCAATCTTTTGACAATAGGAAGCCTTGGTACAAGCGGGTTTGCGTTGATTTATGGAATTTTGTTCTATACTTTATTGTGAGCATTTCACAAAGTTTTATGATTTGTCAAAAAAGGGTAGACAAATGGAAAAAAAGCTCGTATAATCCAACTTACAAAACACGTTTGACAAAACGAAGTCAGATGTATCAAAAGGGGGGATTCCATTGGGAGCTTTATAACAGTTTGTCTGCTCTGTCTGCTGACAATAGCAGTGTGGATGGACATACGGACAAGGAAGATCAGTAACCGGCTGATTTTATCGGGATTAGTATTAGGCTGTATTCGTAATCTTTCACAATACGGCTGGAAAGGCAGTATTTATTTTCTAATACTCATTTCTTTACCGGTTCTAGTATTTTATCTGTTGTTTCTAATGCGTGCACTTGGTGCAGGCGATATCAAATTGTTTTCCGTAATTTGCAGTTGTATCGGACTTAAGGGGTTCGTGGAAGTTGTAAAATTTTCTTTTCTTGCAGGAGCAGTCTGCTCGATTCTGGTGCTGATCCGCAATAAAAATCTGTTTTACCGCATGGTCTATTTCTCTGATTATGTCAGAACAGCTCTGTTCACAAAATCCATAGCAAAATACGATTATAAAAGTGACGGAAAGCAGAATTTTATCCATTTTTCAGTATCGATATTCGTAGGATACGTCGTGTATTTAGGGGGATTATAGTTGGAAAAAATAAGACTTGCCGTGGCGGGAGCTACACTTTATGCCGCAAGGCTGACAGAATGTATTCGTAAAAATGCACCGGATGACCTGGAGGTTTTTGGATGCCAGTGTTTGGAAGAGTTAACAGACTTTTTAACGAAAACGCAGCCTGATATATTGCTGTGTGAACCAGATGCCGTACAAAGTAATCCGGTAAAAGATCTAGTGCAGATTCAGCTTACCGATGAGTTTTCAAAAAAACAGGGAAAAGAACTGGACAAAGTGATTTTCCGCTACCAGAGAGGATCAGAGATTTTGCGGCAAATTTTTCAGATCTATGAAAAGCGGTCTAAAAAAAATCTGATCTGCCGGTGCAGGACTGCGGACATGGAGATTATTGCTTTTTATGCACCGGGCGGGCATGAGCTGCTGCTTCCATTTTCTATTTCGTATGCATCGATTTGTGGTGAAAACGCACGTGTCTTATACTTAAATTTTTGCGAATTTTCAGGAATGGTTTCGCTTTTCGGTGAAAAAGAAGGAAATACGTGCAGTGACCTGATCTACGGCATCCGTCAGAAGCAGGAACAGTTTTTGCTCTGCCTGCAAAGTGTGCTACACCATACAGAATATTTTGACTATATACTTCCGCCGGAAAATCCAGAGGATATCTATGAGATCCAGGAAGAAGACCTGGCGTTTCTGCTGAAAATGATTCAGGAGCAGACGGAATATACGCATGTGATCTTTAGCTGCGGAACGTTTCACCGGGCGGCGGAACAGGTGCTTGCGTGCTGTGGAAAAATATTTTGCATTGTGAAGGAAAACGCATTTGGAAAATATCGACAAACAGAGTTTCGCGCGTTTCTGAAAAAAGACAGCAAGCAAAGGATAAGGGAGAAGGCAGAGTATATCAGTCCGCAGGCGGGATACGGTACGTTTGTGCAGGGAATGGATCTGCTGGCACAGATACAGGGCGGAGAATTTGCGCAGCAGGTGCGGGAGTTAACGAAGTATGGGGACAAAGAAGGAGATCATGCATAATATGACACAGGAAATGGAGCAGCTTCGACAGAATATTTTAACAAAGCTGGATCTGACGAGAGATACCGGAGACGAAGAGCTGGAGGAACTTATTTACAGTGAAGTCGGCAGCTACAGCAGGAGACAGGGGCTGTCACTAAGACAGAGAGAGCAGTTTCAGAGGGAAATCTATCATTCGCTGCGCAAACTGGATGCGTTGCAGGAGTTAATCGACGATCGTTCTGTAACCGAGATTATGGTAAATGGACCAGATGCTATTTTTTTTGAAAAGGCAGGGCGTGTGCACAAATGGGACAGAACATTTTATTCCAGAGAAAAGCTCGAAGATGTGATCCAGCAGATTGTAGCGGCGGGAAATAAGATTGTAAACGAAGCGAATCCGATTGTAGATACAAGGCTTAAGGACGGTTCCCGTGTCAATATTGTGCTTGCCCCGGTGGCGATTGACGGTTCTGCCATTACGATTCGAAAATTTCCAGAGCAGCCGATGCGGATGCAGCAGCTTGTACAGATTGGGGCGGTTTCCAGGGAAGCGGTGGATTTTCTAAAACAGCTTGTGCAGGCTGGCTACAATATCTTTATCTCTGGCGGAACAGGAGCCGGAAAGACGACGTTTTTAAACGCGTTGTCAGAGTTTATACCGGCAGGAGAGCGGCTGATTACCATTGAGGATTCGGCAGAATTGCAGATACAGACAGTTCCAAACCTAATTCGCCTAGAGACAAGAAGTGCAAATATGGAAGGAGTAAGGGAAATTACAATTCGGGATCTGATACGTACGTCATTGCGTATGCGGCCGGACAGAATTATTGTCGGAGAATGCAGGGGCGCAGAAACGCTGGACATGCTTCAGGCGATGAATACCGGGCACGACGGCAGTATCAGCACCGGGCACGCCAATTCCAGCCTGGACATGCTAAAGCGTCTGGAAACAATGGTACTTATGGGAATGGATCTTCCGATCCAGGCAATTCGCGGACAGATCGCATCGGGGATACAGATTTTAATTCATCTTGGAAGGCTGCGGGACTGTTCCAGAAAGGTATTGAATATCGATGAGATTGACGGCATCAAGGACGGCGAAATTATCACGCATTCAATTTATCGGTTTCGCGAAACGAGACAAACACAGGAGGAAGGAAAGGTAGCCGGGATATGGGAAAAAACGGGGATACTGCAAAACACGGACAAGCTCACAGAAGCGGGACTGTATTAAACGGCAATGCGCAGGAACATACCGGGATCGATTATCGCGATTACAGTTTTTCCTGGAAGGAACGGCTTCTTATGATGTCGCAGTATCTGCTGTTAAGCGGCGGATTTGCGTATTTATTTTATCGGTCATGGACAGTACTGGCAGTGTTTTGGTGTTTTTATCCGTTCTTCCGAAGGAGGAGGAAAATACAGCATATGAAAAAACGCCAGGACATTTTATGCAGGCAGTTTAAGGACAGCATTCAGTGTGCAGCTACCTCTATGGCGGCAGGCTATTCGATTGAAAACGCATTTCGGGAAGCTTACCAGGAGATGCGGATGCAGTATGGGCAACATGCCTTAATGACAAAAGAGCTGCGGTATATGACAACATGTATGTCGTTCAATATTCCTTTGGAGCAGCTTTTATATGATTTTGCAAACCGCAGCGGTCTGGAAGATGTAAGAAGCTTTTGTGAAGTATTTGTATTTGCAAAGCGCAGCGGCGGTGACTTTATTAAAATTATCCATATGACAGCCGCCAGGATTTCAGAGAAAAACGAGTTAATGGAGGCAATTCAGACGGAGATCTCCGGTAAGCGGATGGAACAAAAGCTGATGAATATGATGCCGCTGTTTATTCTGCTGTATGTGGACTTTAGCTTTGGAGGCTATTTAGACGGGCTGTATCATAATCCATTGGGAATCATTGTAATGACAATCTGCCTGGCTGTCTATACAGGGGCGTATTTGCTGTCGGAAAAAATTATGGCAATACAGATCTGAAAATCAATGACCATGCTGTAAATTAGGAGAAATGAACAATGGGAGAAATGCTATGTATAGTGATTACCACATCCAGTCTGCTTGTGCTGCTCTGGCTGTATGCCAAAAACAGAGAGAAAAACAAAAAAGACGCGGCAAAGGTAATGGTGCTGTCTGGATGTTTGGGATTTGTGATCTGTATGACACAGAGCAGCCGGCAGATGGTGCAGGATGGGAAACTGCAAAGAAATGAGGTGGGAGGAAGTACTAAGAGTCAGGAATTGCAGTTGGATGCAGAAGGAATACTGGAAGATTACAGCTATCTCGTAGAAGTGCAGGCACAGCGGATGCAGGGGGAAGCGCTGGAACAGTTATTCGATGATGCGGTAAAGGAAGCGGAAAACGTATTTCTGGGAGAAAACTTGTCTTTGGACTGCATTAACCGTGATGTTGTACTGCCAAAAAAATTGCAGGACGGACAGATTCGCGCAAAGTGGGAGTTTGATTCGAAAAATGCAATCAATGCGGACGGGGAGTTAAAGGATCAGATTGCAGAAGACGGTGAGCTTGTAATGGTATCGCTGACAATGCATTATGACGAGCAGGCAAGGGAGCATACGTTTGGGTGTTATGTATATCCGAAAAAACAAAAGCCAGTGGAACAGTTATTCACAGATCTTAAGGAATATTTTGAGCAGGAGCAGGAAGAAAGCAAAAACAGTGAATACTTAAGGCTCCCGGCGCAGTTAAGCGGCAGACAGCTAAAATGGTCGCAGAAGGAAGATCACACCTATCAGATTATTTTAATGCTTGGGTTTGCGGCTGCTGCGGCAGTCTATATACAGGAAGCAATGAGGGAGCAGAGAAAAGAGCAGGCACGGAAAGAACAACTGCTTAAACAGTACCCGGATATGGTAAGCAAGATTTCCCTGCTGCTCGGTGCCGGGATGACGTTAAGCAGCGCATGGGAAAGGATTGTGCTGAATTATCAGCACAGGCTGGAGCAGAAGCATGGAGAGACACAGGAAGTGTATGAGCAGATGCTGGTTGCTTATCGGGAAATGCAGGATGGCATTGGAGAGTTAAAAGTATACGAACGCTTTGGAGACCGCTGCGGCACACCGCAGTATCGTAAGTTTTCCATGCTGGTAGTTCAGAACTTGCGCAAAGGATCGTCAGGATTGCGCCAGAGCCTGGAAAAAGAAGTAAGCGATGCATTTGCATTGCGGAAAAATCTTGCAAAAAAAGCAGGTGAAGAGGCGGGAACGAAAATTTTGATTCCTATGATGCTGATGCTTTGCATTGTTATGGTAATTATTTTAGTTCCGGCATTTTTAACATTTCAACTATAACAACAGGAAACAGTGTAAAAACAGAAAGGGGTTTTATTATGGCAAATTTCAGGGAATTTTTAACAGAAGAAGATGGCATCGGTGTAGTAGAGCTGATTTTAATACTGGTCGTACTGATTGGGTTAGTGCTGATTTTTAAGGACAGCCTGCGAAGCCTGGTGGAAGAAATTTTTGAAACGATTACACAGGGTGCTTCAGATGTATCCGCAATCGATTAAAGGCAGTATCACGATATTTATGAGTATGATGCTGATGCTCGTTGCATCCTTATTGTTTACGCTTCTGGAAGGATCAAGGTATCTGATGCTTGGAATGGAAGCGGTGCTCAACAGCCAGAGTGTTACACAATCCATGTTTGCAGAATATCACGTGCCTGCTTATGACAATTATCATTTGTTTTTGCTGGACAGCGGTTATGGTACGGGTGAGCTCAGGCTGTCAGAGCTTCATGCGCGGATGCAGCAGTTGGCGCAGGAAAACCTGAATCCCACAGTAAAAGGATGGGGCAGATACAGCCATTTTTTGCAGATGGATGCTGCACAGGCAAGCGTTGTACAGTATCAACTGGCTACTGACCAACATGCCGGCGCTTTGCTGGAGCAGATGACGCAGGTGATGAAAAAAGAACTGGCAACGGATTTTATCGACCAGACGGTTAAGAAACTAACAGGTGTACAGGAATCCAGTGAGCAGGGTAAGAAGGCAGACCATTATTTGGACGGGGCGCTTGATGCGATTGAACAGGCGAAAGAGGCGGAACAGCAAGATGCTTTAGCAGCAGAAAGGCTTTCTAAAATGCGCAGTCTTAAATTAAATAGTGTAAGTAATACGCGTATATTGCAGACGGATACGGCGGATGGGATTCAGGGGGAATGGACGGCAGAAGAAGTAGAAAATCCGATGGAGGATATTAAAAGTGCCAAAAGCTCTCCGCTGCTTATGCAGGTTCTTACGGATGAAAAAGGTATTTCGGCAAAACAGATTGCAAAGGAGGATGCGGTTGAAAAGCGAGCATTAAATACAGGAAATTATGAAAATGCTGGTTCGCATGGGCTGGCAGATAAGATGCTGATCGTTCAGTACTTGAAAAAGTACACATCTAATTATCTTGCCGAGATTTCTGTGCCACATGCGCTGCGTTATGAACAGGAATATATCTTATTTGGAAAATATACAGACGAAGATAATCTGAAAAAGATGGCGTCCAGGCTGTTATTAATCAGAGAAGGGATTAATTTTGCATATTTGATGACAGACAGTGCAAAAAAGGAGGAAGCACTTGCTATGGCGGCAGCGATTGCCGCGGCAACAGGAATCCCTGGCGCGGTAAAAGCGATTCAAATGGGGATTTTGGCTTCCTGGGCATATGCAGAGAGTATTGCAGAGCTTCGTACGTTATTTTTGGGAGGTAAAATCGCGGCAGTCAAATCAGCAGCAGACTGGAATGTCAGTCTGTCAGAAGCGGCAGCCGTTCCTTTTCAGACATCGATAAAGGCAAAAGAAGTGAAAAATGGATTAGATTATAATGACTATTTATTAGGTTTTTTAACAGTTGAAAGTCTGGAAAAGATCGGAGACCGGTTTTCTAATGTGCTGGAAAAAAATATGCGTTTGTATGCGGGGTATGAGCAGGGAAAGCTGGACTGTATGATTACAGCGATGGAAGCGAATTATGTGTATCAGGCACAGCAGGTATTTTTAACATTTGTTACAATCGCAAGGCTGTCAAAAAAAGGTTATCAGTATGAGGAAACCTATCGGTTTTCCTATACGGATCAAGATGAACAAAAATAAGTGAAAAGGCAGGTGTATCGGGGTGTCCCTCAGTTTTATGGATTGGATGGAATTGCTCTCTATCAGGCAAAAAAGAGAAAAGTGTCGTAGGAATGTGGAAAATAAAAACAGGGGGATCGCCCGGTATGCCTGCCCGAAAGCGGTATTGACAGTAGAAGCGGCAGCAGTGCTTCCTTTTTTCGTATGCTTTATGGTGTTTGTGCTATATTTTTTTCGTGTGCTGCAAGTGCAGGCAGGTGTCTCACAGGCTTTGCAGTATGCAGGAAGACGGACAGCAGCAGAATACAGTATGCAGACGAGCAGTTCCGGGCAAGAGAAGGATGATTTTACAAAAGAAACCGGAGAAGAAGCAGGCGGGTCGGGTATTGGACTTTTGCAGGCAAGCGTATTTTTTCACAAACAGCTTAAAAAGCAGAACTGTCCGACACAGTATATTAGCAACGGGATCGCTGGAATCAGCCTGCTCCAGTCTGATTTTTCAGGAAATTATGTGGAGCTTAGAGCAGTGTATCGGATGAAGCTGCCAGTCACGCTGCCGGCTGCTGTGCAGTATCGGATTGTCCAGCAGGCAAAATGCAGAAAGTGGACAGGCTGCCAGCCAGGTCAGGATGGACAGGAGGATGATACGTGGCTGTATTATACAGAATATGGTACAGTTTATCATGCAAGCAGATCTTGTACGCATCTGGATTTGTCGATACGTGGAGTCACTTATGCACAGGCATTAAGCAGCAGGAATCAAAGCGGAGGAAAATATCACAAGTGTGAAAAATGCGGCAGCGGTGCGTCCAGCCGTTCGATGGTGTATGTGACAGACTATGGAGACCGCTATCACAGCAGCCTTACATGCAGCGGCCTGAAACGAAAGATTTATATGATACGAAAATCAAGAGCCACAGAGAAAAGAATGTGTAAAAAATGTGGGAAATAGCGATTGGAAATTAGAAAAGGAGAAAATATATGTTGCCTCAGTTATCAGTTTTGACAATGCTTGGAATATGCAGCTATGAGGATCTAAAGAACCGCAGAATCTGTGTGGGATGGCTTGCTGCCTTTGCAATAGAAGGGATTTTGTATGCTATTTTCTGCAAAGAAGGGCTGTCTGTAAAGATGTTAACAGCAATGCTGCCGGGACTGCTGCTGTTTTTGCTGTCTTTTGTATCAAAAGGCGGGATTGGCAGCGGAGACGGTTTGTTGTTTGTGGTCATTGGAATCTTTCTGGGAGGTGCGTGTGTGTTAACGATTCTTTTGTATGCGGTGATTTTAAGCGGAGGATATGCGTTGTATTTATTTGTTTTTAGGAAAAAGGGGAAAAAGTATGAAATTGCTTTTGTTCCGTTTGCAATGGTGTCGTTTATTTTTGCTGAAAGGTTTGGATGTTTATGAAGATGGAGAAGAGTGGTTTGTTAAGTGATTTGTTAAAAATATGGCGAAATGGGCAGGTGAAGGCAAGCCTGACAGTGGAAGCGTCTATTTTGATACCGTTTATTTTATTTATGATTACAGGAGGGATCAGGATTGGGTTTGGGATGTTTAAGGAGGCGAGGGAGGCGATAGAGATTCGGGAAGAATTGGTGAAATTAGATCCTGTGGAGATTGTTCGTAGGAATACTTGGATGAAGGGGGTAAAGGGGGAATGAGGGGGGAGGTGTAGATTTTTTTCACGAAGGGACGCTGGGAGAGGGGATTGGCACGCCCTGGCTGCGTCCGTTCCAGAATGCTGTACTAGGTATTCTGCTGGTACGTTGTGGCTGTGTCCGGTCGCGGCACTTTGGTTGTTTTGCAGAATATCAAGAGATTCTAACCATCCTTCCAAAGCCGCAGCCAGGGCGTGCCAATCTCCTCTCCCGGCTGTCTTTTGGAAATGTTAGTAATATGAGGTGGATATGGTTCGTTATACATTAAAACAACTGGATATGGTTTGGTTAGAAAAAGTAAGAAAATAGCATAAGGATTTTATGAAAAACAGAAGGAGAAAGGCAGTGAAAACAGAATATACGCGTACGATTAATAAAAGCAGCCTGATTATTACACCGGAAAAAGATTATGAGGAAGAAAAAGAAAGCATGGAAATGTTTCGATATAATCAAATTCCTTATTTTTTGAAAATGGAGGCGAAGAAAAGGAATATATCACTGCAATTTTGTTATGATATTACTGGCAGGAGATCGTTAGAGCAGTTATTAGAATATAAGCCGCTGGATTATTTTATGCTTTGCAGGATTTTGTATTCGCTGGATCAGGCTTGTATTCAGGCGGAAGATTTTATGATGACTGAAGATGATATTTTATTAGAGCCGGAATTTATATTTGCAGATAGTCATGAAGAACAGATGAGTTATTGTTATTTGCCGGGAAATCAAGTGGATATTTGTGGACAATTTAAAGAATTTATGGGATACCTGTTGAAAACTGTGGATCATAAGGATGAATTGGCGGTGCAGTTTGCTTATGGTGTTTATCAGCAGGTGGCAGAAGAGCGCACGGCGCTCCACAAGGTGCTGAAAGATTACAGGCAGAATAAATATGAAAACAATCATGTAATGTTTGAACAGAGTCCGGTTGTACAGTTTGTAAAAGAGGATACGCGGACACAGTTTTGTGCTGGTAGTCCATTGGTTAGGGAGAAACAGATACCAGAACGGAGTTTCGCAGGCAGCCCGGCAAATTCAGGAAAACAATTCAGTGAATCCCGTTTAACGGAACATTCCCATCCAGATAGTCGATCTATGCTTGGAGAGCATTTCAAAACGTCCAGCAGTCAATTCTCTCCAGCAGAATACTCTCACCCAGGCAGTCGATGGATGCCAGTAGGTCAGACCCATGCAGACACCCCATTAACAGCAGGCGGTCAGACCCAAGCAGTCGACCCATTGATAGCAGATCAATCTCACCCGGGTGATCAATTAACGTCAGCAGTTCAATTCCGTGCAGACGATCAGAATCATTCAGTCGAACCATCGATACAAGCAGCCCAGACCCAAACAGTCAAACCATTGATACAAACAGCCCAGACTCAAGCAGTCAAAGCATCGATAGCAGCAGCCCAATCCCAACCAGACAACCAATCTCATCCAACAGAACATACCTGCCCAGATCCTAAGCCTCTGTCAGACAATCAGAGTTATTTACAGCATCATTCTGCAAATGTATGGAAACAGTTTGGGCAGAATCATACGGAACAGAAAAAATATTTTAAACGGCGTATTTCAAAAACGCAAGATTTGGAAGCGCAGGGTGAAGATCAGGTATTAAATGTACAACAAAAAGAAACACTAAGAAAACAGGCTGCGGAAAAGTTAAAAAATATGCTGCGAAGAAAGATCTATACAAACCGTTCCAAAGAAGAGGAAGAAGATGCGGTGTTTGAAGCGGATGAAGAGGAAGAAATTGTGAGCAGCAATCCAACGGTCTGCCTGATGCCGGAGACGGATGGGGTTCAGAACAGGTTTGTGTATCAGGGTGCTGACCGCAGCAGGGATTTTCATTGCATGAGTGGGAGGATGATTTTGGGCAGTGACAGGCAGGAAAGCGATATCTGCATTCCGCTGCCTATGGTGAGCAGGGTACATGCCAGAGTGTTGGTCGATGCGCAAGGTACTTTTTTGGAGGATTTGAATTCTACGAATGGGACGCATGTTAATGGGGAACTGCTGCAATATAAAGAGCGGCGTATGCTGGAAAAAGGGGATATTATCAGCCTGGCTGGAGAAAGTTACAGTTTTCATTGACAGTATTGGCAGTAAGTGTTATGTTTTTCTCATCGTTAGGAATAGCTGAGAAGTAAGAAGTAACAGTATTTAATGGAAGGATGATATCAGGATCTTGGAATATTCAAACTGGAAGGAAGCTACAGATCAGGAAAATGTGATATTAGACCAGTGGAACAGGCTGACAAAGCAGGAAAATATGATATCAGAGCGGTGGAAAAAATTGATGGAGCAGGAACAAAAGAAAAAAATGCCTGTTGTAAATATTGCTCTTGTTGCGGTAAATGTAATTGTATGGTGCATTATGGAACTGCTGGGGGATACGTTAGACGGCGCGTTTATTGCACAATACGGAGGGATGCATCCGAAATTGCTTGCCGGCGGCGAGTGGTATCGGCTGTTTACCGCAATGTTTGTGCATTTTGGAGCGGAACATTTGGCAAATAATATGATTCTTCTGGCGGCAGCCGGAGGAAAATTGGAGACAGAGATCGGGCACGTGCGGTATTTTCTTATTTATATCGGGTCGGGGCTGGCAGGCAATCTGCTGTCTTATGAGGTCATGATGCGTACAGGGGATTTCGCGGTCTGTGCAGGCGCGTCCGGTGCTGTTTTTGGCATGATTGGCGCACTGGTATGGGCGTCGATTCGTAATAAAGGAAAATTTCAGGGGCTTACGACAAGAGGGCTGCTGTTTATGATCGCTTTGTGCCTGTATTATGGGATTACAACTGCGGGCGTGGATAATTGGGCGCATATGGGAGGAGCTGCCTGCGGCTTTCTGCTTTGTTTATTTTTATGTAAAATCACAGAATGCTTGAAATTGTTAAAAAAAATCTATATACTATGTAAAAAGAAATGAAAATTAGAACATACAAATGAGAGGTAGGAGTATGAAGGTAAATATATATTATGGCGGCAGAGGTGTCTTGGATGATCCGTCTTTGTATGTGATTAATAAAATGCAGCAAGTATTAGAGGAATTGCGTGTTACGGTAGAGCGTTACAATATTTATGAACAGAAAAACAGCATTGCAACACTTCCGCAGACGATAAAAGAAGCAGATGGAATCATCCTTGCGACAACGGTAGAGTGGTTGGGGATCGGTGGGTATATGCAGCAGTTTTTAGATGCCTGCTGGTTATATGGAGATAAAGAAAAAATCAGCCAGACTTATATGCAGCCGGTAGTTATGTCTACGGCATATGGAGAACGAGAAGGAGAGCTTACGCTTGCGAATGCCTGGGAAATGCTAGGAGGGCTTCCATGTGCGGGGTTATGCGGCTATGTGGCAGATTTGCTGACGTTTGAGATGAACCAGGATTATTCGGTGATTATCGAAAAGAAAGCGGAAAACCTGTATCGTACGATCACGCAGAAAATGAAAAGCCTGCCAAACAGTAACCAGGCGGTGACAAAGACTGTGCTGCGGACACAGGATCTTGGACTGACGCCGCAGGAAAGCGAACAGCTATCCAAATATGTATCCGATGATACGTATGTAAAAAAGCAAAAGGAAGATATCGAAGAGCTGGCAAATAAATTTAAAGGACTCTTAGACAGGGATAAAGCAGAAGAAGAGGATGATGCAGTCGCATATATTGAAGATCTGGAAGCGCATTTTAAGCCACAGGCAGATTTTAAGGCGAAATACCTGTTTATTATCGACGGAAAGAAAAAGCCGTTAACGATCGATGTCGATCAGGAAGAGCTGCGGTGCAGTTATGGGAAACAGGACGGCGTTGATGTCTATGCAAAGATGACAACGGATGTTATGGAACGGATTATAGCCGGGAAGATGACGTTTCAGCGGGCATTTATGACAGGAGAGCTGACGGCAAAAGGCAATTTTAAGACGCTTCGTATGCTGGATGATATCTTTGACTTTGGATAAGCTGTAGCAGGAGCTTTGCCGATATAAGGCAAAGCACCGCATGGCTGTGTTACTGCTTGTCTGTCTGTGCTGCCAGCGGAAGGCATATCGTGAAAGTACAGCCTTCACCGTGGCGGTTGTCAAGAAGCAGCAAACCACCGTGAGATTCCACGATCTGTTTGGTAATCGCGAGTCCAAGTCCAGTACCTTCTTTTTTTGAAGTAGTAAACAGGTCAAAGACTTTTGCTTCCAATTCTTTTGGAATACCGCCTCCGCTGTCGGTGATTTTGATAAACGCATTTGTGGGATCTGTCTGTGTGGCAATCGTAATATATTCAGAATCAGCTTCCACGGAATTTTTCAAAAGATTTAAAATTGCCTGTCTTAGCTTGATTTGATCGGCATGAATGATGGGAATACCGCTGCATAGTTTAAGATCCCACTGTAAGTCCGAATAGGTGTCCTGCATAAGCTGACAGATATCTTGCAGCAGTGCATGTAGGTCAACGGATGCTGTCTGTAGCTGCTGTCCGCTGCCAGCCTTAGATATTTGCAAAACCATATTTTTCAGATATGTAATTTCCTGTCTGATATTGTTCCAGTAGGGCTGCGACTGTAATTGCGGGCATTTGCTGTCAAGGAGCTGCGCAGAGCTGTTTATGAGCGTGATTGTATTTTTAATTTCATGAAAAATGCGTTGATAATCCAGTGAATTCATAAATACCCCCTGTAGTTTTTTAAAATTCTAGCATTTTTGCCATTAGATTACAATAATACAAAGGAGTTTGGTAAGTATGGATCTAATTGGATGTTGCAGCAAACAGAAATTTGCGGGAAAATAAAGCTGGCACTCATATAAATGAAAACATAAATGATAAAAAGGAGACGGAAATGAGAGAAAAGAATTGTATTTTTTGTAAAATTATTGCAGGCGAAATTCCGGCAAGAACGATTTATGAGGATGAAGAGTTTAAAGTAATTTTGGATGCAAACCCGGCTGCAAAAGGCCATGCGCTGATTGTGCCGAAAGAGCATTGCGCCAATCTTTATGAAATCAGCGAAGAGCTGCTTGCAAAAGCTGCAAAGCTGGCGAAAAAGCTTGCCGTTCATATGACAGAGGTTTTAAAATGTGACGGCTTTAACTTGTTGCAGAATAATGGTGAAGTAGCCGGTCAGACGGTATTTCATTTTCATATGCACCTGATTCCGCGTTATGAAGGGATGAAGAACGATGACTTGTTAAATTGGACACATGAACAGTTCAGCGACCAGGAACAGGATGAAATCTGTCAGAAGCTGAAATTAGATTGATAGATTGGCGTTTTACAGTTCCTGTAAATGCTGCGGCATCAGGCAAACTTTTTGCGATACCGCAGCATTTACAGGCGGATGGTAGAAATTTATTAATTTTTCACAATGATTATTTTGCAGTTTCCTTAATTAAAGTAATAATTTTTTCTACAGAGTTCAATGTACTGCTTTGCTGCATGGCAGCTACATAACGGTCTTTGTTTTTATACGTTTCGTGTATGATATTCAAAAGCTTATCCGGCGTAATAATCTCTTCTTCAATTACAACGCTGAATCCTTGTTTTTCAAACGACTGTGCGTTTAAAATCTGGTCGCCCCTGCTGGCATTCGCGGATAAGGGGATCAGGATATTTGGTTTGTGCAGCGCAAGCAGTTCGCAGATCGAATTTGCGCCTGCACGGGAGATCACAAGGTCTGCGAGTGCAAATATATCGTTTAATTCTTTGCCGATATATTCAAATTGCTTGTAGCCTGCGGTTCGGTCAAGGGCAGCTTCGATATTGCCTTTTCCGCACATATGTATGACCTGATAAGTTTTCAATAGCTCCGGCAGCAGTCCGCGTATCGTATCGTTGATAAATTTGGAGCCGCTGCTTCCGCCTACAATAAATAAAACCGGTTTTTCCTTGGTAAAGCCGCACAGCCTGCGTGCGTTTTCTTTGTTTCCCGTTAATAATTCGCTTCGAATTGGCGAACCGGTAAGCACTGCTTTTTCTTCGGGCAGGTATTTTAAAGTTTCTGGAAAGTTGCAGCATACTTTTGCGGCATTCGGTATGGCGAGTTTATTTGCTAGTCCGGGTGTCAGGTCGGACTCATGAATAATAGACGGCACATGGCAAAATTTTGCAGCAAGAATGACTGGTACAGATACAAAGCCGCCTTTGGAAAATACGATGTCCGGCTTTAATTTACGCATGAGTCGAATGGATTGTCCAAAGCCTTTGACGACCTTTAATGGGTCGGAAAAGTTTTTGATATCAAAGTATCTGCGCAGTTTTCCAGAAGAAATGCCGTAATAAGGAATTTTTTGTTCCTTAAGCAGTTGTTTTTCAATACCGTTATATGAGCCAATATAAGTGATGTCAAAGTCAGCTTCCCTGAGGCCTGGAAGCAGAGCGATATTTGGTGTTACGTGTCCGGCTGTGCCTCCGCCAGTTAAAATAATCTTTTTCATTTGAACTTCCTTCCTCCAAAATATATCTTTATTATCAACCGAAAGATGGGAAATGTCAAATCCTTATTTTCCAAGTATATGAAAATTTGCGTATAAAAAGACTTGTAAATACAAAATAAAAGAATAGAATATAAAATAAGAATTGTAGTTAATAAGGTTTTTGTATCAAGTAATAAAGGAGAGGGGAATGGGTGTAAGATTATTTCGGTATTTGTTTGAAAATGCGGCAAATGCAATGATTATGTCGGGATGTATATGGGATAAGGGTGTGCAGGAACAAATGCGTTATGTATATACTTGCGAATCGAGCTATTTTCCTGCGGAACAAAAGAATCTGAGCGAGGATGGGCAGATGCTGTATCACGGCAGTCCGATTCATTTATTTGTTATGGGGAGTTTTTCGTATGAGGATGCCGTTCGATTGCTGCACGCAATACGTCATGATACTGTAGAGACGGTAGTTTTGCCTTATGTTGCGCCAGTTCAGCGGTTTTTGATTATGAGCAATATGATGGAACAGGGGATCAGAGACGCAGAATTGATCAAATTTATACAGGCGCCGTATTTATATTTGAAAAATACGGCGGTGAAGAAAATCTTTTTCCTTTACGGGAATGGCAAAGCGTATGAACAGACAGAGGATGAGATGTATCCGGGTATTTATTTTAAAATACAGGATCAGGAAATTCTGGATATGATCGAGGAAATGGAAGGCTATCCGATTCCGGTTATGAAGGCGGGGCATATGATTAATAACCGGATGCTGTTTTTGTTTGGCTATTTCGGTGTTGATTTGTACCGAATCCGACATTTTCTGTTTCATTATGCGAAAAACGTCAGGTTTGAAAAGATCGATGAAAGAGAAATTAAGAAGATGCTGCTTGCGTATCGGAAAGCATTCGGCGGCTTTGAGATGGATACACTGACGATGTTTTGCAGTCCGGTGGAAATTATAGCTACACAAACGGACTGCGTATTGAATACGATAGTGATCGATAAAGATGATTTTTGCCATGCGGATATTGAAGGAGACGACGGCAGATGTTCGGTAAGGTGTATGCTGTACAACGAT
This sequence comes from Eubacteriaceae bacterium, assembly GCA_910574915.1. Taxonomy (GTDB): domain Bacteria; phylum Bacillota; class Clostridia; order Lachnospirales; family Lachnospiraceae; genus Eubacterium_J. The sequence continues at coordinate 26,362 of CAJTCR010000027.1, read as the reverse complement.
TATGATGTGTGCCGCTGTCATCGGACGTCCCAAGCGGAGCTGCGTGCAGGCGTGCTGCTGCTTGGAAATATCTGCCTGAAAAAGCATTTCGAGGAGCTGAAACGGTATTATCGGACAGTATATGAGCAGATTCGTGCGATTACGATTCCAAACTGCGGAAATATTTTAAACTGGGACAGCAGCCTGCTGGATATGGATGTTGAGAAAAATGCGGTTTTTTGGATTTGTCCGTTTGGCACGCAGTTGCAAAACCAGGTACTGCGGGAAATTAAAGTTAAAAATGCACGAAACCGCATTATCGCTTTAAACGAAAAATATGGATGCTGTTTTAATGGGTTTCTCACAGAAAAGGAAGAATAAGCATATACATACAGCCTACAGCCTTCGACAGTATGTGCAAAGCAAGTCTACTAAAATGAAGCATATCTCAAAAATATAGCAGAAAGGAAGTTAAGGTATGTTAGATGAGATATTGACATTTGCAGTGTCACACATACAACTGATCACGGCTGGGCTGATGTTTGCAGCGGTGTTTTTAGAGCTTGTACATATTGGACAAACCCGCCGGATCAACAAGCGGCTGCACAGAGCTGGAAAGTGGCTGCAACGATACCTGAGTGTGGTGCTTAGCGAAGATACGTATGAAGAACCGGAACCAGCACAGGCAGCGGACGACCCGGAAGACGAAGCGGAGCTGTCCGCGGCAAATATGCTGCAAAGCCGGCAGGAAGAAAATATGCGTACCGTACTGGCACAGAAAAAGCAAAGAAGGAATGAAGAGCTGTTAGATACGGTGCTCCAGGAAATTTTTGATTAAGTACAAAAGTAAAAACCGCAGATACATAAGAGAATCCAGCACAGGGTCTGTCCTTTACGATTGGGCGCCTGCCTTTTGAGGGTGCTGGATTCTAAGTAAAAACGATTATTGTTAAAAAATGGCAGAATTGCTTGCAGATTTTTCTGAATTTTGTTAGAATAGATAACAGTTATGATAGAAAAGCAGTAAAAGTGTAATACTGTATACAACAATATAATAAGGAGAGGTTGAAATGAGCAAAATTACATTTGATTACTCAAAAGCGGCAGGATTTATCAGCGAAGAAGAGGTTGGCTACATGGCAAAGCTGACAAACGATGCAAAGGAGCTTCTTGTATCGAAGACCGGAGCAGGCAACGATTTCCTTGGATGGATTGATCTTCCGGTAGACTATGATAAGGAAGAGTTCGCAAGGATTCAAAAAGCCGCTGAAAAGATCCAGTCGGATTCGGAAGTACTTGTAGTAATCGGCATCGGCGGTTCTTATCTGGGAGCAAGAGCGGCGATTGAATTTTTAAGACATGGATTTTATAACAATATTCCAAAAGAAATGCGCAAGGCGCCGGAAATCTATTATGTAGGAAACAGTATCAGCGGTACTTATGTACAGGGCTTAATTGATGTGATCGGTGACAGGGACTTTTCCGTCAATGTAATTTCAAAATCAGGAACAACGACAGAGCCTGCCATTGCATTCCGTATTTTTAAAGAAATGCTGGAGAAAAAATATGGCAAAGAAGAAGCCGCAAAGAGAATCTATGCAACGACGGACAAAGCACGCGGGGCGTTAAAGAGCCTGTCTGATGAAGAAGGATATGAGACATTTGTAGTGCCGGATGATGTAGGCGGACGCTTCTCGGTATTAACGGCGGTGGGCCTGCTTCCAATCGCAGTCAGCGGCGCAGATATCTTGAAGCTTATGGAAGGCGCGGCAGAAGGCAGAAAGCTTGCGCTTGAAAGCAGCTTTGAAGAGAATGCAGCGTTACAGTATGCGGCAATTCGTAATATTTTGCACAGAAAAGGAAAATCTGTGGAAGTATTGGCAAATTATGAGCCAAGCCTTCATTATGTGTCTGAATGGTGGAAACAGTTATACGGCGAGTCTGAAGGCAAAGACCAGAAAGGTATTTTCCCGGCTTCTGTGGATCTGACAACGGATCTGCATTCTATGGGACAGTTTATTCAGGACGGTTCCAGAATTATGTATGAGACCGTATTAAATGTAGAACAGTCCCGGTGCCGTGTGGAGCTTAAGGAAGAACCGGTAGATCTTGACGGCTTGAACTATCTTGCAGGAAAAGATATAGATTTTGTCAATAAGAGTGCGATGAACGGCACGATTTTGGCACATACCGACGGCAATGTACCGAACCTGATGGTATGCATTCCAGAGCAGAACGAGTTTTATCTGGGCGAGTTACTGTATTTCTTCGAGTTTGCCTGTGGTGTGAGCGGATATTTGCTTGGGGTAAATCCATTTAACCAGCCAGGAGTAGAGAGCTACAAGAAGAATATGTTTGCACTTTTAGGCAAACCAGGATACGAAGCAGAAAAAGAAGCGCTGCTTAAGAGATTATAAGGGAAAATTTTACAAAAATATGATATCAGTTTTTTTACAAAAAAGGATTGGCAGTAGTTTGCCAATCCTTTTTTGCTGTTTTTATTACAGTATTGTAAAATATTTGTTGAAAATATTTTTTTGGAATATGCTTATTTTACAAGGGTTTTGGCTGTTAGGGAAAAATAATTTGAAAAAAATCTCAAAAAAAATTTGACAAATCGATTACAAAGTGCTAGAATGCAATCGTAACAAAGTTGTAACAAATGTAATAAAGAATGAATAAAATAGCATAAAAACGTAATTAAGAAATAAAGTTTTATGCATGGAAAAAACGGAGGTTTATTATTATGCGAGGAAATAGAAGGCTGGTGCAAGGAATGGCGGTTGCGGGAGCGACAGGAGTACTTGTATGCACAGTTGCCTTTTCCCAACCACAGATAATGCAGACCGAAGAAACTATCCAGATCACAGAATATGGCACAGAACTTGCCAGAACAGCATTTGCACGGCTGGATGCCGAGGATGCGCTTGAACAGGAAGTGTCTGTGGAAAAGCATGATGTTGACATGGTATCGTCTGTGGTGCCTGTACCGGATCTGAATGACTGGACGCAAAAACAGGAACCGGAATTAAATGTGTGGACAGATCCAGAGACATCTGCTGACGGCAGTAATTTAGAAAACAAAGAAACAGAGTCGGACAAAAAAACAGAGTCGGACAAAAAAACAAAAACGGAAAAAAAGACTTCTAAGAAAAAGAAAGAAAAACAGGATAATCAACAGGCAGATGCAGCGAAAAAATGGAACAATAAGCTGATGGCAAAAGTTGATGACAGTTTAAATATACGGGAAGCTTCCAGCGAGGATTCTGCCGTAGTAGGCAAGCTTCGCAGAGGTGACGCGGCGAAAGTCGTAAAAAAAGGCAAGGCATGGACAAAGATCAAATCTGGTTCTGTGACAGGCTATGTGAAAAATGAATATTGTGTCTATGGGGCAAAAGCGTATAAATACGCGAAAAAAATTTGTAAGACCTATGCGACTGTCCAGGCTGACGGACTGCGCATCCGCCAGAAAGCAAATGAAAATGCAGTAGCTTTGGAAGCAGCTTTTAAAGGCGATAAGCTGGTTGTAAATAAAAATGCAAAGCAAAAAGACGGATGGGTTGTAGTTAAACTGAATGATTTGAAAGGCTATGTGTCAGAAGATTATGTAAAAGTAGGGCTTGGCGTCGGCGAGGCAATTTCCATTGAGGAAGAGCAGGCAATGATTGCGGCACAGCAAAAAGCAGAGCAGGCATCGCTGCGCAGCGTATCTTCTTCTGCAAGCACGCCTGCATCGAGTTCCTCTTCGGTGTCTTCAAATGACCTGACACTGCTTTCTGCGATTATCTTTTGCGAAGCAGGCGGAGAAAGCTATGCAGGGCAGGTAGCAGTAGGGGCAGTTGTATTAAATCGTGTAAAGAGTTCTTCTTTCCCAAACAGTATTTCAGGTGTTGTCTATCAGAGCGGACAGTTTTCACCGGTAGCAAACGGTGCACTGGCAAGGGCTTTATCGAATGGAAATTATAGACATTGTACTTCTGCGGCGCAGGCTGCTTTGGCAGGAAGTGATAACACTGGTGGTGCGAAGTTTTTCCACCGTGTAAACGGAGCTGCCGGTCTTGTAATCGGAAATCATGTATTTTATTAAGAAATAGAGTCAAAAAAGACCGCTGTATCGGATTGCAGCGGTCTTTTTTTGCGAATATTCAAAGGTTTAGCATATTTCACGGTTGTAAATCGTGTTTAATTATAGTATGATGAAAGAAAATTCAAACAGATTGAATGATGGAGGTATGCATATGGAAATGTTCATAGTTGCAGCGGTTCTTGTAGTATTGATACTATTGATCGCGGTTTCATGTATTAAAATAGTGCCGCAGGCACATGCAGCAGTAATTGAAAGGCTGGGCGGCTATCTTGTAACATGGGGCGTTGGCATCCATGTGAAAGCACCGTTTATTGACAGGGTGGCAAAGCGGGTACTGCTTAAGGAACAAGTGGTTGATTTTCCGCCGCAGCCTGTGATTACAAAGGATAATGTGACCATGCAGATCGATACGGTTGTATATTTTCAGATTACTGATCCAAAGCTGTTTGCATACGGTGTGGAAAATCCAATTATGGCGATAGAAAATCTTACAGCAACGACTTTGCGTAATATTATCGGTGATCTGGAGCTGGATGAGACATTGACGTCCAGGGAGACGATCAATACAAAGATGCGTGCCTCACTGGATGTGGCAACAGATCCCTGGGGAATCAAAGTCAATCGTGTAGAGCTGAAAAATATTATTCCGCCGCAGGCAATCCAGGATGCGATGGAAAAGCAGATGAAAGCAGAACGCGAACGGCGTGAAGCAATTTTGAAAGCAGAAGGTGAAAAGAAATCTACGATACTTGTTGCAGAAGGCAAAAAGGAATCTGCGATCTTAGATGCAGAGGCAGAAAAGCAGGCAGCGATCCTTCGCGCAGAAGCGCATAAGGAGGCTACTGTCCGAGAGGCAGAGGGCCAGGCTGAGGCGATTCTTAAAATTCAGCAGGCAAATGCAGACGGTTTGCGTTTCTTAAAGGAGGCAGCTCCAGACGCGGCTGTGCTGCAGCTTAAGAGCCTGGAAGCATTTGCAAAAGCTGCGGATGGAAAGGCGACAAAGATTATTATTCCATCAGAGATCCAGGGAGTAGCTGGTTTAGCAAAATCCATTATTGAAGTTGGGACAGAGAAAAATGAAGTTACAAACAGATGACTGATTTCAATGGTGGCAGGAGTAGGAGAGTCCTATTCCTGCCTTTCCCCGTTTACTCAATATTTGGGGACGAATGATTTTTATCTGCGCGGACAAAGGCTTTTTTCGATTTTTCCATGCAGATGAACATAAATGAATGATCTATGAAAGAAAGGTGGGAATGAAAATGAACTTACAAGGCAGACATTTCCTAAAGCTGCTTGATTTTACGCCGGAAGAGATCCTGTATCTGGTTGACCTTTCGGCGCAGCTTAAGGAAAAGAAGAAGAAAGGGATTGCACATCAAGAGCTGTCTGGTAAAAACATTGCATTGATTTTTGAAAAAACAAGCACAAGGACGCGCTGCTCTTTTGAGGTGGCGGCACATGACCTTGGTATGCATGTTACATATCTGGACCCGACTGGGTCACAGATAGGAAAAAAAGAAAGTATCGCTGATACAGCGAGAGTGTTGGGCAGAATGTATGATGGCATCGAGTACAGAGGCTATGGCCAGGAAATTGTAGAAGAACTAGCAAAGTATGCAGGAGTCCCGGTATGGAACGGGCTGACAAATGAATTTCATCCGACGCAGATGATTGCCGACCTGCTTACGGTCAAAGAGCATCTGGGCAGATTAAAAGGGGTGAAGCTCGTATATATGGGAGATGCCAGATACAATATGGGAAATTCTCTTATGGTGGCTTGCGCAAAGCTCGGTATGGACTTTACGGCATGTACAAATAAAAAATATTTCCCGGATGAAAAGCTGACGGGTATTTGCAAAGACCTGGCAGCCCAGACAGGTGCAAAGCTTGTATTTACAGAAGATGAAAAAGAAGCGGCTGCAAACGCAGACGTTATATATACAGATGTATGGGTATCTATGGGAGAGCCTGAGGAGGTGTGGGAAGAAAGAATTCATGAGCTGAGACGATACCAGGTAAATGAGGATATTATGGAAAGAGCAAAAGACAGCGCGATTTTCATGCATTGCCTGCCTGCTTTCCATGATTTGAAAACAACGATAGGCCAGAAGGTATATGAGAAATTCGGATTACAAGAGTTAGAAGTTACAGATGCGGTATTTGAAAGTGCACAGTCCGTTGTATTTGATGAAGCGGAAAACCGTATGCACAGCATTAAGGCAATTATGTATGCAACGATGCCACGTTGAAGAGCACCGCAGGATGTAACTGCTTTTGGGGACCGTGTATTCTGTGATATCAGATACAGCGGCGATATTTTGAATATGCGACCCCTCATAGAAATGGGGTAGAGCGATATGAAAGCAAAAATATTGGCGGCACTTAGAGCATCAGATGGCTATGTGTCTGGACAAGACCTGTGCGGTCAGTTTGGAGTTTCACGCACAGCGATCTGGAAGGCAATCAACCAGCTTAAACAGTCAGGATATGAAATTGAAGCAGTACAAAACCGGGGATACCACATTGTATCTATCCCGGACATCCTGAGTGAGAATGAATTAAGAAGTATACGTAAAACAAAGTGGCTTGGAGACAAAATCTATTACGAACCGGTTTCGGAGTCAACAAATACAAAAGCGATGCAGCTTGCAGAACAGGGAGCACCACATGGTACGATCGTTGTTACAGATCACCAGATCAATGGCCGCGGGCGCAGAGGAAGGATATGGGAAACAGAAGAGGGGGCTGGTATTGCCATGACATTCCTGCTCAGGCCAAAAATTGATCCGAACAATGCCTCCATGCTTACGCTGATTGCAGCGATGGCAGTCGCAAGAGGTATAGAAGATGAGACCGGGCTGAAAGTAGGCATTAAATGGCCAAATGATATTATCATAAACCGGAAAAAAGTCAGCGGAATATTGACAGAAATGAGCGCACAGGCAGATTATGTTAATCATATAGTGGTCGGCATCGGGATCAATGTGCATATGGAAGAATTTCCAGAGGAGCTTCAAAATACTGCGACATCGATTTTTTTGGAGCTTGGCGTTAAAATTAACAGAGCCGCGCTGATAGAGCGGATCTGTGAGTATTTTGAGGCATATTTTGATGTGTTTTTGCGGACAGAAGACCTGTCTGCGATGGCAAAGCAGTATGATGCTTATATGGTAAACCGGAATCAGCCTGTGAAGGTGTTAGACCCAAAGGATACGTATGAGGGTACGGCACGCGGGATTACAACCAGAGGGGAGCTTCTGGTAGATACCTGGGAGTGCAGGAGGCTGGTTTCGTCAGGAGAGGTATCTGTGCGCGGGTTATACGGTTATGTGTAAGGAGTAAACATGTATCAGGACGAAGTTGTATTATGCGGTTCCAGTGCGTACACAAGAAAATTTTATCTAAACAGCGATTTTGAGCATCTGCCCGCGCAGGTAAAGGATGAACTGAAAATTCTGTGCGTATTGTATACAGAAGATGTGGGCGGTACTTTGCAGCTTGTATTTGACGCAGAAGGAAGCCTGACGTTTCGCACGGAATGTGAAGAGAATGATTTTATGTATGACGAAATAGGAAGCGTATTAAAGGTAAAGCAGCTTCAGCAGACGAAGAAGGATCTATTAGAAGCATTGGAAATGTTTTATAAAGTATTTTTTCTGGGAGCGGAGCTTGAGGAGGACCAGGGATGTTATTAGTAACGGATGTAGGAAATTCAAATATTACGTTAGGTGTATTTGATGGAAAAAAACTGGAGGCTACGTTTCGGTTAACGACGAAAATACCACGTACTTCAGACGAGTATGGGATTGTATTACGCAACCTCTTGCAGCACAGCCAGATTGATGTGGCAGATATTCATGCTGTTGTCATATCATCGGTTGTACCAAATGTCATGCATTCGCTGACAAGTGCTATTATCAAATATATCCATGTCACTCCGCTTATTGTGGCGCCAGGCATAAAGACCGGGATTCGGATTGCAACGGAAAATCCGAGACAGATCGGTGCGGATCGTATTGTGGATGCAGTAGGGGCTTATGGATTGTATGGAGGGCCGGTCATTGTCATTGACTATGGGACGGCTACGACATTTGATCTGGTAGACGCGTCTGGTGCATTTTTGGCGGGTGTCATTGCGCCCGGGATTCGTACATCTGCAAAGGCATTATGGGAAGAGGCCGCAAAATTACCAGAAATAGAGATCTGTAAGCCAAAAAGTATTCTGGCACAGGAAACGATCAGCAGTATGCAGGCTGGGCTTGTATACGGACAGATCGGACAGACGGAATATATTATCAGGCATATAAAAGAAGAATTTGCTGTCAGCGGCGTCAAAGTCGTTGCAACAGGAGGGCTTGGCAAGACGATCGCATCTGAGACAAAATATATTGATATTTATGATCCCAATTTGACCTTGCATGGAATGCGGCTTATTTATGAGAAGCAGAAGTAACAGGGCTGGATCGTCTGTTTGACAGGCAGGAAGAAATAAAGGTATAAGGAATACAGAATGGTACAATTAAAAATAGGAAATACAGTTTTAAAGAACAATTTGATTCTAGGTCCAATGGCAGGTGTAACAGACCTGCCATTTCGTCTGCTTTGCGCGCAGCAGGGCGCCGGCATGGTATGCATGGAAATGGTCAGTGCCAAAGGTATTTACTACCACAATAAAAATACCGAAGCGCTGCTTGCCGTCGATGACAGGGAACACCCGGTTGCATTGCAGTTTTTTGGCGCTGACCCTGTGATTATGTCGGAGATGGCAAAAAAAATTGAAGACCGCCCATTCGATATTTTGGATATCAATATGGGATGCCCTGTACCAAAAGTCGTCAATAACGGCGAAGGCTCGGCACTTATGAAACAACCGGTACTGGCTGGCAAAATTATAGAAGCAATGGCAAAAGCCATCAAAAAGCCGGTGACCGTCAAGATCCGCAAAGGCTTTGACGACGCGCATATCAATGCGCCAGAGCTGGCACATGTAGCGCAGGAATCAGGCGCTGCCGCAGTCGCAGTGCATGGCAGGACAAGAGAGCAGTATTATTCTGGACGCGCGGACTGGGACATTATACGGCAGGTAAAAGAAGCCGTGTCCATTCCTGTGATTGGAAACGGAGACCTGCATACAGCAGAAGATGTGCTGAAAATGAAAGAACAGACGAACTGTGACGGGTTTATGATCGCAAGAGGCGCACAGGGCAATCCGTGGATATTTGCACAGATCCTGCAAGCGCTTGAAACAGGGAAATATCCAGATAAACCGACCGCAGAGGAAGTGGCGCACATGGTACTGCGCCATGCCAAAATGCAGTTGGAATGGAAAGGAGAATTTACAGGCATTCGGGAAATGCGCAAACACGCCGCATGGTATACAAGCGGCTATAAACATGCGTCCAAGCTGCGCTGTGAGCTCAATACGATAGAAAATTACGGGCAGTTAGAAGAGTTAATGCTGCGTTTTGCACAGGAATACGCACAGGCATAATTTTGGAATGTTTTTTGCTGTGCGGCATATAATGAAGGAAAAGACAAGTCGGACAGGATGTTTTGGGATTTGAGATATTTCGCAAGTGGCTCAAAAAGCGGCGCAGCAAAAAATACAGTGAAACGAACGAACAGACGCAGATCACCGGAAAGGACGGCGCCAGGCAGGCATTTTCACCGATTACTTATTACAATCCGTATATCCGGTATATGCACAAAATAATAGAGCACCTGATCAAACAAAGGGGAATTGCCTATCAGAAGCTGGAGCTTATCGTTATTGACGCTGGACAAGACAGGGATCAGGATGAGCAGGATATATGGACGGTGCTGGATGAGATCGCTTACAAACTGAATTATCTGCTTGTTGTAACGGATACGCCGGACAGATATGAGGCATTTAACGATGAAATGTATGAAGAAAACGGACTGATCGTGCAGTGCATGCCAAAATCTGCGCACAGTAAGGCGCGCGGAAACCTGGTTCTGGATTTTGAGCGGGAGGGCGGTATTTTTCAAGAAAACAGTATATTTAGTAAAAACGAGGCGATTTATCTGCCAATTTATAAAAGACCGTGGGAAATCAGTGAAAACCTTGACATTCTCGTGCCTGTTGGGTATAATACTTTGGTTGTGGATGGCATTTTGCCAGCAGATTTTTTAGAATGCAGCTCCATAAATGATAGATTCAGGAAAGATAAGATGACAGATCGATTGGATCGGGAATTCAGGAAAGGTTGAAAAAGGCTATGGAAAAGAAAAATATTTTGACTTACGAAGGCTTGCAGAAACTGGAAAATGAATTACAGGATTTAAAACTGGTAAAACGAAAAGAAATCGCTCAGAAAATAAAAGAAGCCAGAGAGCAGGGCGACTTGTCCGAGAATGCCGAATATGATGCGGCAAAAGATGAGCAGCGTGACATTGAAGCACGTATTGAGGAACTGGAAAAAATTCTGAAAAATGCGGAAGTCGTTGTAGAAGAAGAAGTAGACCTGGATAAGATCAATGTAGGCTGCCTTGTCAGAATCCTGGATTGTGAATTTGATGAAGAACTGGAATATAAAATTGTAGGGTCTACCGAAGCAAACAGCTTAAAAGGAAAAATCTCAAATGAATCTCCGGTAGGACGTGCACTGCTCGGACGTCAGATTGGCGATGTAGTAGATGTCGAAACGCAGGCAGGCATCTTGCAGTATAAAGTATTAGAAATTCAAAGATCAAATGTATAAAGACAGCGGAGGAAAGAAAATGGCCGGACAGCAGAATCAGGACGTCAACCAGTTATTAAAGGTTCGGCGTGAAAAATTACAGGAATTACAGCAAAATGGAAAAGATCCATTTCGCATTACAAAATATGATGTCACACATCACAGCCAGGAAATCAAAGACCAGTTTGACGCACTCGAAAATACGGAAGTAACGATTGCAGGACGCATGATGTTTAAACGTGTCATGGGAAAAGCTTCTTTTTGCAATATCCAGGATCTTTTAGGCAATATCCAGGCATATGTGGCAAGAGACGACATCGGGGAAGACAGCTACAAGGATTTTAAAAAATATGACGTCGGCGATCTGTTAGGAATCAAAGGAAAAGTATTTAAGACAAAAACCGGAGAAATATCCGTACATGCAAGTGAAGTAACCTTGCTGTCAAAAAGCCTGCAAATCCTGCCTGAAAAATATCACGGGCTGACAGATACCGATCTGCGTTACCGTCAACGTTACGTAGACCTGATTATGAATGCAGACGTAAAAAATACATTTATCAAGCGTTCCAAAGTGATCAGTGCCATCCGCCACTACTTAGACGGCGAGGGATTTATGGAGGTGGAGACGCCAATGCTTGTGTCAAATGCGGGCGGCGCGGCGGCAAGGCCGTTTGAAACACACTTTAACGCACTGAACGAAGACTTAAAGCTGCGTATATCTTTGGAGCTTTATTTAAAAAGGCTGATTGTAGGCGGCATGGAACGCGTCTACGAGATCGGGCGTGTATTCCGCAACGAAGGGCTTGACACAAGGCACAATCCAGAATTTACCTTAATGGAGCTCTACCAGGCATACACCGATTACAACGGCATGATGGATCTGACAGAAAACCTCTACCGCTACGTGGCAAAAAAAGTAACAGGCTCCGAAATACTCACTTACGGAGAGCATACAATCGACCTGTCCAAGCCTTTTGCGCGCATCACAATGGTAGAAGCTGTCAAAAAGTATGCAGGCGTAGACTTTAATGAAGTCCACACAACCGAAGACGCCAGAAAACTTGCCAGAGAACATCACGTAGAATACGAAGACAGACACCAAAAGGGAGACATCCTCAGCCTGTTCTTCGAACAGTTTGCCGAAGAACACCTGATCCAGCCGACATTCGTTATGGATCATCCAATCGAGATCTCTCCGCTGACCAAGAAAAAGCCAGACAACCCAGAGTATGTAGAGCGGTTTGAATTTTTCTTAAACGGCTGGGAGATGGCAAATGCTTATTCAGAGCTGAATGATCCAATCGACCAGCGGGAACGCTTTGAAGCGCAGGAGCAGGCATTTGCAGCCGGCGATGAGGAAGCAAACCATACAGACGAGGATTTTTTGAATGCACTGAGCATCGGAATGCCGCCGACTGGCGGAATTGGATTCGGAATTGACCGGATGGTGATGATTATGACGGATTCTATGGCGATTCGGGATGTTTTGTTGTTCCCGACGATGAAGTCATTGGATAAGTAAAAGCCTGTATTTATGCGGGTTTCAGAATGATTTTTGTACCAAATATTTAGGTTTTGTACCAATCTTGTACCATCTGGAAACAGAAATATACAGGGTTATGCAGAGTTGTTGGTAAAAGGCAGCTTATAGAAACTAAAAAGAGTTAAGAAAAGGGGAATATCCTACACAACTGCAGGATATTCCCTTTTCGTGCATTTATTGTAAAAATGCATGGTTTGATGAAGCTTCTAAAAATATAATAGGAATTAAAAACTTATATCAGGTTTTGCAGCTATGTGATATAATACATAGAAAAAGTGCAGCTTTGCGATATAGAAAACAGAAAAAGAAAGGCAGGACGATATGCCAAAAAAGACACCGGACTACGATAACGTTTTCAAGACAATGAAAATGAAGCACAAGCGGCTGTTTGTTTCTGTGATCAATGACGTTTTTGGAAAAGATTATCCATTGGACGTTAAAGTAGATGTACTGCCATCCGAGGGTTATCTGACAGAAAATGAAACAGCAGACGGGAGTAAGGAAATTGAAGAGCAGATTTCGGATTTCCTGATAAAGATCAGGGATGAAGTATATTTGTTGGAATGCCAGAGCTATGATGACGGTTCTATGGCTATCAGGATTGCGGAGTATGCTTTTATTGCTGCGAGGCAGTTTGCAGTATGGGATATTGGTAAGGCAACAATACCAATGCCCAGATTTACGGTTATTTATGTGAAACGTACCGAAAAGACACCAAAGGTAACAACGATTACATTTGCATTCCCAGATGGACAGAGTGTAGATTATAAGTCCGACAATGTGATTCTGGAAGAATTAACGAGAGAGTATATTATTGAAAAGAAGCTGTTTCCATATATTCCATTTTATATCGCAAGGTATGAAAAGGATATTGTAACAGGAGATGATATAGATGCAGCTGTAGATGATCTGGTATATTTTAAAAATGAAATTATCCGGCTTCATAATGAAAGTGGATTGTCAGATTTGGAAATGACAGATCTTATAGGTTTTATAAAAACGATAATCACACATATTACAAATGGAAACAAAAATGAAGAAAGGCTGGTAAATATCATGGGTGGAGTAATAATTGAAACGGAATCAGAAAAACTTCTGAAACAAGGAAAAGTTCAGATGATTATTGAACTAGGTCAGGAGGATGGACTTAGTGATGAAGTTATTCTTAACAGACTCCAGAAAAAAATTGGAATATCACCTGAAAGGGCAAAAGAATATTTGTATAAGTATGGAAAGCAGCTTGTATAAATGAAGAAAGGCTAGTAAATGTTATAGGTGGAAGTATCATTGAAACTCAGACGGAAATATGGATGAAAGATGTGTCGCAAAAAATTATCTATTTCATGAAGTAAGTGTACCGAGGATAATGAAAGTATCAGGCTGCAGGCTTTTCAGAGATTGGATACTGTCAGGGGATATGAAACAATATTTTCCAGATAACCTTGATCTGAAAAAGGAGTTAGTGAAAGCTCGGCGGAGAGATATGGTAGTATTGATTGATAAATGTTACAATGAAGCAATAGAAAAAGGGAAAGGGTTTTGCTGATGAATGATAAAATAATTCAATGGCATCCAGCATTTGTAGCAGCGATGGATTTGGAACTGAATGAAAACAGAAAGGATCTGGAATATAATAAAGAATATAATCTGAATACAAAACCGTTAGAAGTTGACCTTTTGGTTATTAAGAAGAATAAGAAAAGCCAGATTGTTAATGAAATAGGGAAATTATTTCGAGGGAATAATATTATAGAGTACAAATCGCCGGAAGATTCCCTGGATATTGATATGTTCTATAAAGTAGGCGCATATGCTAGTCTGTACAAATCTTATGGTAAGACTGTGGATGAACGGAAAGCGGATGATATTACAGTGTCAATATTTCGGGAAATGAAACCTGTAGGCCTTTTTACGTATTTCAAAAGCCATAATATTAAGATAACAAATCCATATAGTGGAATATATTATGTGATGGATTCTATTTTATTTCCAACACAGATCATTGTGGGCAGGGAGCTGGATAAAAAATCTCATGTTTGGCTTAGAGCTTTGTCAGACCAGATGCAGGAACAGGAAATGAAAGAGCTGCTTGAAAAAATTGAGAAGCTGAAACTAAAATTAGATAAGGAGCTTGCAGATTCTGTACTTGAAGTAAGTATCAGGGCAAACTGGGAAATAATAAAAGAATTGAGGAGGAATGAGAATATGTGTCAGGCATTACTTGAAATCATGGAACCGGAAATTGATAAAATCAAAAATCAAGTCAAAAATGAAACAAAAATCAGAATGATCATTGAACTAGGACAGGAAGATGGACTTTCAGACGCTGCTATTATTGAAAGAATAGAGAAAAAAACTGGTGTGTCATATGAAAAGGCAGAAGCATATATAGAAGAATATGGTAAACAGCCTGTGTAGATTTATAAGTCTGGCGGAAGCAGAATGGAAATTGTATACGAGTAAAAGAGGAATGTTTTGCTAATGGGTAAGGCATTCCTCTTTTTCTGTATTAAGCAGAAATTTTTATAACTTATACAGAGAGAGAATGGATTTTAATCTGCTTTATTTTATAGGGAATGATGGTGTTCAGTGGATTTATAGAAATGTGAAAACGTAATATGTATAGTACCATATAGAAGGATTAGTAAAAATAACAATATTCAGGACAAAATAATTCTCCCTATGTCATGGTGGTATAGGGAGTTATCATTTATTCAGGAGGTAATTAGAATGATTAATGAAAATGAATATATCGAAAGTGAAAACAGCAGCAGATCAAAGGAAAGTTTTATGGTTCAGATTACAAATCCCATGTTGTATGACAGATTACATACACTTTCAGCTGAATATTCGGTATCTGTTGAGCTGCTTGTCAATGCAGCTGTAGAACGTTTCATTGGAGATATTGATTTTGTGAGAAGTCTTCGTACTGGGACAATAGATTTAGAGTAGCCAGCTACTTTTCATCTGTTTCAAAGTAAGAAAAAATAGTACGCAGTACGTTAACTGCCATCTGTTTCCGTTCCATTGGCTGATAGTCAACGATCTGTCTGAACTGTTCTATGATATTGGAATCGCTGTCTGATACAGAATCAGAAAGAAGATAATCAACCGTGATTCCAAGCCTGTTAACAAGCCTCATGAGTGATTTAATGTAAGACTCTGTTCGCCACGTTCAATAGCTTCCATGTATCCTGGATTCTCGGAAACGTGACGAGGTAAAATTGTCAACAGCTTGATTTATAAGGATTTCAGTATAAATCCTCGTCACAATCGAATATTTCATAAACATGACGAGGAATGGCTTGTTTCAGGCATTTATGGGCACCTCGTCACGTAAATCCGAGAATCCAGGATGTATGTGTCAGATATGTCAACAGTTTCTGCAAACTGAACCTGTGTTAGATTTAGTTTCAGGCGTTCTTCTCGGATTCTTTTTCCTAACCTCTTATAGTCCATGCAACTACCCCTTTTTTATTTTATATATAAAAAAACGTTAGAGCAATTCCCGGAATTTTCAAATATATCTAAAGAAATACTATCAGAGTATAAAGATATGCCTGGAAAGACACCGGACTGCAATAACGTTTCCAAAACAATCAAAATGAAGCACAGGTAGCTGTCTGTCTCTGTAATCAATGATGTTTTTGGAAATGATTATCCACTGGATGTAAAAGTGGATGTACTGCCGCCAGAAAGTTATCTGACTGAAAATGAACCTGCAGATGGAAGTAAAGAGATAGAAGAACAGATTTCAGAATTCCTGATAAAGATTAAGGATGAAGTATATCTGCCGGAGTTATGACGACTAGTGTATTGTATCGTTGATATCTGTCAAAACTCCGCTGAACAGGGTTTCAGCGGCAAGGCGCCTGAACGAGGCGATGCGGTGGCATCGCTGAGTGAAGGCAACGCAGTCCGATGGAAGCCTGAGCAGGGAGGTTTGGCTGAGTATCAGTGATACAGTACACTAGTCTATGCAGAGCATTGATTTTAGTTACTATAATTCTATGGAGAATGATAACGTTCTGTGGTCTTACACAGTTTTGATATATTAAAAAAATTAGAAAAAATTTATTAAAATTCGACATTAATCGTCATTTATCGACATTCTTTTCGAAAATTTATAGTTTATAATAAAAATCACTGTAATGAGCTTCTGAGTGTCATATGGAAATTTTGTGGTGTTTTTCACTGGCTATATTTCAAAACATTTTTCAGATGTGTGTTTTAAATTTATTGTGATAAAAAATTGTAAAGTAGTGTAAAGGAACAGTATATATACCAAAATAACCCTTTCTACGTCATGGTAGTATAGGAATTTATCATTTATTTAGGAGGTAATCAGAATGACTAATGAAGATAAATATACTGGTAGTAAAAATGATAGCAACAGCTCAAAGGAGAAATTTCAAGTCCAGCTAACGAATCCTATGTTGTATGACAGATTACATACGCTTTCAGTTGAATATTCTGTATCAATTGAGCTGTTGGTCAATGTGGCTATAAAACGTCTTGTTGATGATGTAGATTTTGTAAGAGGCATTCGTTCTGGTGAAATAAATTTGGAATAAAGACTATTCTTTTTCATTATCAAAATAAGAAAATATAGTACGTAATACGTTAATTGCCATTTGTTTACGTTCCAGCGGCTGGCAATCTGTGATCTGCCGGAACTGTTCTATGATATTGGAGTCATTGTCGGATACAGAATCAGCCAGCATATAATCAATGGTTACTCCAAGTCTGTTGGCAAGCCTCACAAGGGTATCTAACGTGAGGCTTCGTTCCCCTCGTTCAATGGCTCCCATGTAAGTATCAGAAATGTCAATGGATTCTGCAAGCTGGGCCTGAGTCAGATTTAGTTTCAGACGTTCTTCACGTATTTTTCTTCCTAATTTTTTATAGTCCATGTTATCACCCCATTTTTATTTTATATATTATGGTATAAAAATCGAAATATCTGTATGTGGTTTTTATATTGACTAAAAGTGGTAAATATGATAAAATGTATTTGGAACGTAAGAAAAAATTTGTATAATAGAAAGGAAATAATTGAAATGGGTTTTTTAGATGCGTTATTTTCGTCTTCATCAGGGAAAGGCGGGGTTCCCGATTATTTAAAGCGAGAATATGAAAAATTTGGTCTTGATCCGGATAATGAAATTAGTGATGCAAATGAACATAAAAAAATGTATTGTACCAGATGCCGCAGAATTTACAATGGAGGAGCAAGGTGCCGGGATTGTGGCAATATATTAGTTGAATGGCATTAGCTTCTTTGAATAAAAATATCAAAATTTCTGTTTGATAATGCTTTTGAAATACTAAAGGAAGTTAATGGCTGCAGGGAAGGTTTATATAGCCTTCCCTCTTTTAAGAAAGAGTGATTAAAGTGATAATATTTATTATATTAATAATTTTTGCTATTGTTTATGCAGCACTTCCTTTGTGGGCAAAATTAATTGTTTTTGCTATCAATTCCTTTTTTCCAGACCCCATTCCAGTTATAGACGAAATATTAATGATTGTGGCTGTAATCAATGATATCAGTAAAATTTATAAGGCAACGAAAATAGCAGAATGGATACGGGCACATAAGTTGCTATCGTTTTTTATTTGCATCATGCTCATCGTTTTTCTATCATCTGTTATTTCAATGATATCTCGCTAATTTACTATATTATGGCAGATGCTATATAACTGTTTTTTAGAAATTTTATCAGTAAGTGGGAGAAGTCCATGTATAAGAAGCTGAAAAGAATTCCATATGATTTAGAGCCATATATTCAAATCGAGATGTAGACAATTAAAGATGCTGACGATAATGTGATGATTTCGTCATATTGTTTGAAATATATAAAAGATGTTGAATGGTATATTGAATTTCTTCGAGCAGGAAACAATTACAATAGAGGGATATTTGAAAAATAAAGTTATTCGTATTAAAGTTACTGGAAAAATGCGCGGGGTATATGCTGTATCATTAAAGGCAGCAGGAGGTATTGGAACTTTAAATACATTGAGATAGATATAAAATTATTGGAAAAGGTAAATACCATATAAAACTGCAAAGAAAATAAATAATTTTAATACAATAAAGGAGATAAATATATGGGTGATTTTAAAAGTAATTATAATGGAAATGATGGAGGGGGACTTGGAACAATTATGGAAGCAATTGCTGATACGCCTGCTCTTATAAACCGCATTTTGGATTCTGAAATCTCGATAAGTAATATTCCATTGAAAATTTCTAATTGGGATAGAAAATTATGGGATACACTTGAAGAATGTAAAGGCTGGCGTTTACAGCAAAATGAGTTTACAAAACATTGCCGCTTAGTAGATCCTGACGATATACGACGTGCATGGGGAACAAAAAATGGGATGTATAAGGCGTTGAAATCCCTGAAAAATTCAATCAGATAGGTATAGTTGAAAAAAGGATGCAGAATTATTACAGAAACAAGTTATAGAAGGATATTCGAGCGTAAGCAACACTTCATTGTTTAATTTGATCAAATCAGAAAGGTAACGGTATCAAGCAATGAAAATTCCATTTGGCCGGCTCATGTTATTTGCTTTAATAACATCTTTTTTATTTGGATTATGTGAGCCTTTTCTAAAATTACCTCTTTTTATTATGGTCTACCATTTTATTATATCTTTTTCACAACTTGCTGCAGCTATATGTTTCCTCCTATGGCTTGCTATAACATTGTTTTGTCCATCTTCATTGTTTGAACCTGGTCAAAGTATTAGCGGTAATACTTATTGGCTTGATGATTTATTTTACGGGATTCCTTGGTTCAGAATTTCAGTGCTCACTTTTTTCATCTCCTTAATACTGGGCGGGCTTTCCGTATGGATATTTTCGCTTGCAATTACAATTTCTCTTGTATCACTTGAGATGTACATAGCCCGGTTCTTATTTTTCATTTATGGTTCAGCGGGTAGATAAATGGAAAGATAACAACTTTCAAGGATTGTTCCACACAGGGCGTAAATACCAAAAGGAGTATGAGGAATGAAAAAACTCGAAACTGTATAAAATCATATGCCATAATCTACATAGTTGAAAATTATATTTTTAGTCCAGATGCGAAAAATCAGATGCAATATGATTTGCTTTATGTTGTGAGGTGATGTAAATGAAATTAAAAAAAGCGCTATATCGTTTAAAACCACCATGTGCCAAATGTCCATATACACTTAACCTGATATATACATTCAGAAATCCTTGCCCACAGTGTCGGGAAACAAATTATCAGGCATTTGAGCGGTATCAAAAAATGTCACAGGGCAGCCAGCGAATTCTGTGACTATCGAATTTCACCTTATTTCAATGATATATTATAAAGTTATAATATTATAGGAAATGGGGTGATAAAAAATGTCTAATAAAAAAGTGTTTGACACAGTTCTGATCTTATTATCGGCACTTCTTATAGCGGCGAAGACTATAAATGATAACATGAATATATTAGAACTGGATAACGAAACGAAATAGCAAGTCTAAATAAAGGGTTCCTGTGATGGGGAACCCTTTATTTGTTTCCCGCGAATTTAATCAAACGCAGAATAACAAAAGGAGATATTTAAGATGGCAGCTTTAATTGAAACAATGTTTTCCGTAAGGGAAAAACCGTGGCACGGGCTTGGTACAATTGTTATGGAAGCCCCGGCATCAGCAGAAGCCCTCCGCCTTGCCGGGCTTGACTGGAATGTAGTACAGGAACCGATTTATACAGGCTTCAAAGAACAAGTTGAGGGATACAAAGCAAATGTAAGGGATACAGACAGAAAAGTCCTTGGCGTGGTATCAGACCGTTACAAAGTGGTACAGAATGTGGACGCTTTCAGCTTTACGGATGAACTTCTTGGAAAAGGCGTACGTTATGAAACTGCCGGGTCATTACAAGATGGCAGAAAGGTGTGGCTGCTGGCAAGGCTTCCGAGGGAATACATCATTGCCG
Organism: Eubacteriaceae bacterium; assembly: GCA_910574915.1. Taxonomy (GTDB): domain Bacteria; phylum Bacillota; class Clostridia; order Lachnospirales; family Lachnospiraceae; genus Eubacterium_J. Next base: position 6,070 of record CAJTCR010000027.1, on the reverse strand, counting down.
GGGAACGTATCAGCCCGTACCTGGTATTTTCAAATACACATGATGGTTCGGGTTCCGTAAAGGTTGCAGTTACGCCTGTGAGGGTTGTATGCAATAATACACTGAACCTGGCTCTGAATACGGCAAGAAGAAGTTTCAGCATAATCCATACAGGAAATATACAGGACAAGATACAGGAGGCAAAGGATACACTTTTCATGGCAGAAGAATACATGGACTGCCTGGGTGTGGAATTTGAACAGCTCCGCAGACAGAAAATAACTGATCAACAGATAAAAGAATATATAGAAATTCTTTTACCAATGGAAAAAGAACCTACGGCAGTACAGAGCAAGAATATCATTCGTCTTCGTGAAGATATGATGAAACGATATTATGATGCGCCGGACCTGAAAAAATTGGGAAACAATGCATACCGTTTTATCAATGCGGTATCAGATTTTGCCACACATGGCAGCCCGCTCCGAAAAACTGCAAATTACAAAGAAAATCTGTTTTCACGTACTGTTGATGGAAATCCTGTCATTGATAAGGCATATCAACTTGTGAAGTCAGCTTAATGATCAATCCATCAGGGACAGCCGGGGTCAATAACTATGATGCTCTGTATCATTACAATGTTATTTCATTCTGGCTGTTTTCTTTATTGTGGGAATAGATTTGAATATTTTATTTATTCTATAACAGCGAAAGAAGGGGGAATAAACATGTTTGAAAAAATAGCATTATCAGAAATGAGCCATACAGAGTGGCTGCGTTTAAGAAAATCGGGTATTGGAGGTTCCGATGCAGGGGCTGTCTGTGGCGTAAATCCATACAGCAATGTCATGAAAGTATATAAAGATAAAGTCAGTGATGAAACAGAGGAATTGGATAATGAAGCTATCCGTATCGGTAATGACTTAGAAGATTATGTTGCAAGGCGTTTTATGGAGGCTTCTGGATTAAAGGTAAGAAAATCAAATTTCATGTACCGGAGTGTAGAATATCCATTTATGATTGCTGATGTTGATCGTCTTGTAATTGGCCAAGATGCAGGGCTTGAATGTAAAACAGCCAGTGCCTATCAGGCTGATCAGTGGGCAAATGGAAACATTCCCCTTCATTATATTATGCAATGTTATCATTATATGGTAATCACAGGGAGACGTACATGGTATATTGCAGCCATTATTTTAGGAAAAGAATTTACATATCGTAAATTGGAATGGGATGATGCACTGATTCAACAGCTCGTTTCCATTGAAAAAGATTTCTGGAATAACTATGTGATGAAAGGTATTATACCGCCGCCGGATGGGAGTCGGATTTGTGATGAAGTAATCGGACAGTATTACCATACAGCAAAAAAATCCAGTACGGTTGAACTTGTAGGATTTGATGACAAATTGAAAAGACGTGAAGAAATACTCAATTATATTTCAGAATTGCAGGAGGAACAAAAACAGATTGAACAGGAGGTAAAACTGTTTATGAAAGATTATGAGTATGCTGACAGTGAGAATTTCCGTGTTTCATGGAAAAATGTTGATTCGACAAAGCTTGATACGAAACGTATCAAATCAGAAATGCCGGAATTATATGAAAACTACGGAAAAATATTTCATTCAAGGAGATTCGAGGTAAAAATAGCATAAAAAAGATCATACTTAATTTCTGCCAAAGTATACAAATATAACTACAAACAAAAATCCACATAGCAGAAAGGAAAAAGATGAAAAAAGATGAAAAAAGATTTTATTAGGTTACTTAAACCAAATGAAATTGAATGCAGGACAGCAACCATCAATGCAAAAGGCCTAAGTTTACTGCTCTATAAAGATGCAAGGGTAGACCAACGTATTCTTGATGAAACTTTTGGAGCTTTTGGTTGGAAAAGAAGCCATCAGTGTATAGATGGGAATCTCTACTGTACAGTGGAAATTTATAATAGGGAATCTGGTGAATGGGTATCAAAACAGGATGTCGGCACGACTGGATATACAGAAAAAGAAAAATCTCAGGCTTCGGATAGTTTTAAAAGGGCGTGTTTCAACTGGGGAATCGGAAGAGAATTATATTCTGCGCCGTTTATATGGATTCCGGCAGATAAAACATCTATCCAGATGAAAGAAGGCCAGAACAGGGAGAAACGGTATTATTGTAATGACCATTTTTCTGTTTATTCGATTCAATATAATGATGAAAAAGAGATTCAGTCACTTGTAATTATAGATAATATGGCTCAGCCTGTGTTTGAATGGAAATCGGCCCAATCAGTTGAAAGGAATGGAAATACTGGAAAAGCGGCAGATAAAAAAGAGCTTGTAGAAGTTTCTATTTCAAAGAACCAGATGGATTCCCTGCAGGCTGAGCTTGTCAGGACCGGTGTAACAATAGAAAACGTGAAGGACAGGTATAAGATACAGAATCTTGGAGATATGAATGAAGAATTATATGGGAAGGTAATGCTTGCACTGTCAAGAACAAAATCAGTCCACGTAGCATAGGAGGAAATAACGATATGATGTATTTTAAAGAATTTACAGAAATGATATTAAAGGAAGTACAAAAAATGACAGATGGAATATTTGATATTTCGACAGTCACTAACATGAAAAACAACGGCATCAAATGTACAGGCATGTCCGCTATGGCAAAAGGGAGTCACTGCGGCCCATGTATATATTTGGATGGCTATTATCAAGAATATAAGAATAAACGTATCGGACTGCATAACATAGTGGATGAAATTTACAGGAAGATTATGGAATATCAAAATGGTTTTCTGGATATAAATATCATGGATTTTATGAACTGGGATATTATTAAGAACCATGTTTATGCAAAGTTAATTAATGCAGACAGAAACAGAGAACAGCTTTCTATGATTCCATACAGATTGTTTTTAGATTTAGCTGTTGTTTATTATATTGAAGTAAATAATTCTGAAAATCAGGAAACGGGTATGATTCTTATTAATGATCATCATATGTCCGTATGGGGACAGAATGAAAGGAAGCTTTATCAGACAGCTTTGATAAATATGCGTTTGTGTCACAGCATGGTATTTGAAAACATACAAAATATTCTCAAAAGTTTTGTTCCAGAAGAACCTGGTCTTCGGGAAGGCAGAGGATTATTATTTGATTTGGGTGCATATGTTCTGACAAACTGCCGTAAGTACTACGGAGCATCCCAGATTCTTGATAAAAATACCTTAAAGAAAATTTCTGATAAAATCAAGGGTGATTATATTCTATTGCCAAGTTCCGTGCATGAAGTTATTATATTGGCTTCTGACCGTAAAATAGAATATGGTGGACTGGCAGATATGGTAAGAGAGATTAATGCTACAGAAGTCAGTGCAGAGGAATATTTATCTGACCATGTGTATGTTTATAATAGAAGCAAAGAATTAGTAGAAATAGCAGCATGATATTTGTTAGGAAAACAGGAAATCTGGATATAAGGACTGGTTTTCCTGTTTTCATATTTGAGATGATATAAAGAAGGATATGATAATAGATGATGGATAGATCATTGCAAAAATGCAGGAAAATAAAAGGGATGATATGGTATGATTGATAAAATTTTTGACAATTTTGAAATATTGTATGAAAACTATATGGATATGCCTGAAACACAGAAGGAAAGAAATAATATTTTCAAACATATGGAAGAAAAGGGTATTGACATTATAGAAATAGAACAGGATATTTCTACTTTAAATTCAGAATATGAAAGACAGGGCTTTTTGTATGGATTTCGCTATGCGATATCTTTATTTCTGGATGGTACATTACGTTATGAGTAAGCATAGTACTATAACAAATTTATTACTGGGCTAAAACGTTAAACATGTTAGATTCTGCTAACTGTCATGCCATAGCAGCAGAAATATTTGCTGCTATGGATGGACAGATTATTTTTTTGATATTTCAAGTACAAATTATTTGCTTTGATTATTTAAAAAATATATTAGAGGATGAATATAGTTATTGAGTAACTATATGAGGTATTTACATTAATAATATGGGGTTGACTATGATATATTGAACATGATACGCTATAAATTAAAATTAAAGACAGAGTAATGCATTTATAAAAAATAATCGGGGGTGTTTAATCCCCGATTATTTTTTATAGTATTCTGATTATTATTAATTATATATTATAATAGTAAAATAATACAAGAAAGAGAGGATAAATAATATGGATAATGAAGAATTATTAGAACGAGTTGAAATGCTGTATGAGGAAATGTGCAGGGTAAAACGTGCCGTATATGCTTCCATAAACGGAGAGGCATTTACAGAAGCATTTAATGAAGAAGTATATTTAGAAGCAAAGCAGGAACAAAAACAATCCTATGCTGCTTTAATGCGGATGATTGAACATCTCCTAAAGATTAAATACTGCACTAATAATAGAAATTATGATCATTGGTGTGGAGAAGTAGAAAATCATAGAAATAGAGTTTCAGATTATATTTTATGGGGAACTAAAAAACAGGATACAAACCTCAAAAAATATTTAGAGAATAATATTCAAGACGTATATGAAGATGGTATTAAAGAATACAAGAAAGATGCCCAAAAATATTCAGATCTGATAGATATATCAAGGCTTATATCAAAGGAATGTCCAGAATGCCCTTGGGATTTAGAACAATTAATGGATGATGATATCGAAGATCTGTTAGCCAGATTGCCAGATATGGAATAGAAAGAAAGGAAAATATTATGCTATACAATAATTTGTTTAAAATAGGAGACAAAGTAAAAATCTCAAATAAAGATTCTGATGGGAAATCTTATATTATTGGAGGAATTATAGAGAGAGAAAAAGCCTGGAATGATCATGAATATCAATATAAACTCAGAAACATAGATGAATCATCAAATGGGCTATTAAAAGGAATGTTTAATGAAGAAGACCTTGAGATTATTCAAGAAAGAAAATCAGATACAACCCCGGAGATAAATTTATTCATGGAATATTTACATCACTCTGAAATAGATGAAGGTTTATCAGATAATAAACCAAAATTCAGAATAGGCGATGTTGTTAATGTTTGTGGATATAAAGATCTTCAATCTGTCAAAGAAATAATTGAATTTACTAACGGGCAATTCCAGTATGATACTGTCCCAATAGATGATGAAGATCTGACTTATAGATTTGAAGAATCTTCCATAGAATTTCAGTATCATGATCCTAATTATGAGTTTTATTATACTGAATCTGTAGGGAATGGTCTGCCTGCATGGAGAGGTGAATTGTATAATGTATACACTTTATATGTTGACCAGCAGTCACATCCATATGACGGATTAGATGAAAAACTAATAGAAGAATATAATAATGATACAATTCCACCTGAACGTATGCAGCATATATTACATGATCATTCTGCATATGACAGAATCAATGATGTAATTAGAAATGCAGGGAAAAAGAAGGTAATAGCAGAGAATCTCAAGATCAGTGTAAATGATTTAAGGTACCTTGAATTATCAGTGAGACGTAAAATAAACGCACGAAATCTGAATGATACAGATTTAGATTCAAAGAATAGAAAATTTACTACACTGGAATACCAATTTATATCTGAAATAAATAAGTTTGATAAAAAAGATATTTATCCTTTAGATATGACCAACCTGCAAATTATGGGCGCAATAAAAGAAGCATATTCTAATGCAAGAAAGATTAGGAGCAGGAGAATCCAACCAAACGACGGCTCAAATGAGAAAAGTGCTCCAATCAAAGGTAAAATATTATATGAAGGATATTCTTCAAAATATGACTTGATCATTCAATTCTGGTATAACTTTGATCTCAATATAATCGAGACAGCTTATCCTGTTACGAGTGATAGAAGTAAGAAACATTAATAATTGATAAGATATAGTGTAATATTCAAATAAGAATACAGAGTGGGATTTCCACTCTGTATTCTTTATTGGTGTGCCCGGTGGGCACACGTTCTAACGGGTGAAAGTCCCCAATCCGCCCGGCAGTGGGAAGGATACAGCCGAAGCCAAGGGTGTCCATCGTGAGGTGGAATCTGAAGAAAGGATTAGGC
>CAJTCR010000026.1 GCA_910574915.1 Eubacteriaceae bacterium | reverse complement strand
TTGCTTGTCTGTAGTGCTTGCTGAAAGCTTTGTTATTATAGCAGTTCTTTTTTTGTTTGTCAACAACTTTTTTTACTTTTTTCAAAGTTTTTTATTTCAAAACTTTTACTTATTTTGTAATCCTTTTTGCTGACTCGAACTTTTATATCTTACCATTCTTTGCAATCCTTGTCAACTACTTTTTTTACTTTTTTATTTTCCAAAGTATGCTGTGCTGACTTTTTGCAACTGCTACATATTATCACTTTTGTTATTTCTTGTCAACTACTTTTTTTACTTTTTTTCCTTCATAATTGGCAAAAAATAAAACGGAGAAGGAGGGATTTGAACCCTCGCGCCGCTATTAACGACCTGCACCCTTTCCAGGGGTGTCCCTTCGGCCAGCTTGGGTACTTCTCCATAGCTGCTCGAACACGAGCAATATTTGGTTATACATTAGAAAAAGAATTCTTGCGAATTCTTTTTGCCTGTTTCCTGGTGTCTCCACCGAGCGGAGAGGATGGGATTCGAACCCATGTGCCCTTGCGGACAAACGGTTTTCAAGACCGCCTCGTTATGACCACTTCGATACCTCTCCACATGTATGTCCCAGTCGAACCGGAACAAAACAGATGATATCACCAATTTCTTAATCTGTCAATACTAATTTTAAAAATTTTTTCATTCTTTTTTTACAGCTTCTTAATCTAGGTTGCTTTGGTACATTTTTGCAAGAAGGGACGCCAGGAGAGAGGATAGGTACACTCTGGCGGCGTCCGTTCCAGAATGTTAAGAATTGCTAGGTATCCTGCTGCTACATTGTGGCTGTGTCCGGTCGCGGCACCTAGTTCGCTGCTTAGTGGCAGCTAAAGGTGCCGCTTGGCTGCGCCCCTAGTTGTTTTGCAGAATACCAAACAATTCTAACCATTCTTCCAAAGCCGCCGCCAGAGTGTACCTATCCTCTCTCCCGGCTGTTCTTCATAAGTGCTACCAAAACAAGCCCAATATAGTTTCGTAGCTGTACTAGAATCTGTTATATCATATGGTTGATTTTGTTCATAGTAAACAAACAAATTTGATAAGTTCGATTTCTGCCCAGTTGGAGCACCATAGCGATCAAATCAAACCCTATCGAGCTTATTTTTGCAGCATTTACGAAAAACAGCCGGGAGATGGGATGGACACACCCTGGCGGCGGCTTTGGAAGAATGGTTAGAAGCCCTTAGTATTCTGCAAAAAACCCAGGGGCGCAGCCAAGCGGCACCTTTAGCTGCCATCAGGCAGCGAACTAGGTGCCGCGACCGGACACTGACACAGCGTAACAGCAGAATACTTAGGGCTTCTTACCATTCTGGAACGGACGCAGCCAGGGTGCGCCCATCCCATCTCCCAGCGTCCCTCCCCGTAAAAATGTAACAATTCAATTCAATCCACCCTTCCTCACTCTAATACAGCCCCACAAAACACCTCCGCAACCTCCATATCCTCCGGCGTCGTCACCTTAATATTGCGATAGCTGCCCTCAACGATCTTTACCGGTTCCTGAAACACTGTTTCCAAAACCATCGCGTCGTCTGTAATATTAGAGATCTGCTGTTTCATTACCGTTTCATATGCCTGCCGGATCTTCTCATAGCGAAACGTCTGTGGTGTCTGCATCATCCAGACACTGTCGCGCGGCGGCGTCTGCACAGCAAACTGCTGCTCGTTTACTATTTTTACCGTATCCTTTGCGCGAACAGCAGCAATGCCTGATCCATAACGTACGGCGGCATGAATCGTCCGCTCGATCAGCTCGGACGTCACAAACGGCCTTGCCCCATCGTGTATCAATACAATATCGGCATTCTGCACTGCACAAAGCCCATAATATACAGACTGATAGCGTTCGCTGCCGCCTGCTGTAATACTTCGCACTTTTTGGAAGCGGTATTTTTCCACGACCTCTTTGTGGCAGTATTCAATATCCTGCTGTCCGGTCACTAAGATCACATCATCTACAGCACTCTTCTCAAACGCGCGCAGGGCATAATAAATAAGCGGAAATCCATCCAGTTCCATATATTGTTTTGATACGCTGCTGTTCATACGGCTGCCCTTCCCTGCCGCCAGAACGATCGCTGTACATCTCATAAATATCCTTCCTTTATCTGTATAGATATCCTGATTATCTGCGGCTGCCCAGTTTTAAATTTGGCACTGCATTCAGATTCCAGCCGTCCCTCCTGCCCGCGATATAATCATAATAAGCCGCCGTCCCGATCATAGCCGCGTTATCCGTGCATAAAACCGCAGACGGATGATAAAACTGCACACCACGCTGCTCACAGGCTTCTTTTATGCTGTTTCGAAGCATTGTATTCGATGCCACTCCGCCCGCTATCGCAAACTTTTTTACCTGATACTGTTCGATGGCATGGGCTGCATGGCTGACCAGCACATCCACGACTGCTTTTTGAAACGAAGCCGCCACATCTTCCTGTATAATTGGAATATTTTTCATTCTGCATCCGTTCAGATAATTCAAAACGGCTGATTTCAATCCGCTGAAAGAAAAATCGTAGTCACTGCCGCCGACTTTTGCCCGCGGAAAATGAATTGCCTGCGCATTTCCCAGACGCGCAGCCTTTTCGATCTTTGGGCCTCCTGGATAGCCCAGCCCGATTGCTCTTGCCGCTTTATCAAACGCTTCTCCTGCCGCGTCATCGCGCGTTGCACCGATCACCTCATAGACGCCGTAATCACTTACGTTTACAAGATGCGTATGCCCGCCGGAAACAACCAGGCATAAAAATGGCGGCTTTAGCTCTTTATTTTCTATATAATTCGCGCTGATATGCCCTTCAATATGGTGGACGCCAAGCAGAGGCAGCTTTTTTGCATACGCAATCGCTTTTGCCTCTGCAACGCCTACCAACAGTGCGCCTACCAAACCCGGCCCATAAGTAACAGCAACCGCGTCTAGGTCATCCAGCGTTATTTCCGCTTCTTCAAGTGCCTGCTCAATCACCTGGTTGATCCGTTCGATATGCTTGCGTGAAGCAATCTCTGGGACTACGCCTCCATATAATGTATGTATATCGATCTGAGACGAGATCACATTTGACCTGACATCTCTCCCATTGACAACAACTGCCGCTGCTGTTTCGTCACAAGAACTCTCTATTGCTAAGATCTTTACTTCCTGCCCGCTGTTCAATCGTACTGCCCTCCGGTATTTTGTTATTCGTCTTCATCTACTGCGTCTGTCAGATGAAATGCCAGTATTTTCCAGTTTTTGTCCTGATCCTGGCGAAGCAGATAGCTTTGATAGGTTTTAAAAAAATCCTTTTTCCCCTGCTTCATAAAATAGGTCGCCTGCACATAGGCGCATTTTTTCCCTTCGATCTCCCGGTAAACGACCTCGTCCGTATTGCAGACCCTGGTCTTTAAAATCTTTCTGGATTCTTCCTGATAAGACTGCACTTCTGTCTGAAGCTTTGTTTTGTAAGCCTCCTCAGGATTGTTTGCCAAAAGCTCTTCGTCCATCAGCTTTCTTGCCTGCGATGCCAGCCTCTGAAACTGTTCGTCATTATATTCATCCCCATAAGCGCATTCAATAATCCGGTTATAAAATTTGATAACCTCTCTTGGCGTCGGCGGATAGGAATTGTCAAGCTGCTTATCTAATACCTGGTGCAACTGCGTTACCTCCACATCATCATCCGCCGTCTTCGTTTCCCGATGCGTCATATAATAATAACATCCGACGATCAGCACAATGACGAATACGGTTGAAATTCCCATTTTTACATATTTCTTCATAAAAATCCCTCCTTTACCGAAAGCCTTTTTGCCTCTGTCACTCCTCCTCAAAGTTCAATTCGATCCTTTTGCCGTCCTTGCCCAAATGCGCATTCGCAAAGATCTCATGCACCTTTGGCATATAATCTTCAGCATGAACCAGTGACGGGGAAAAATGTGTCAGCCACAGCTCTTTTACTTTTGCCGCCTTTGCCGTCTGTGCCGCTTCGTAAAAGGTCATATGTTTATACTGCTTTGCTTTGGCAAGCTTTTCCGGTTCTGCATACATGCCTTCACAGATCAGAAGATCCGCGCCGCTGGCATTTTTTACCAGCGCTTCCGTAGGGCGGGTGTCTGTACAGTAAGTCAGCTTAATACCCTTTCGCGGCGGTCCCATAACGAGATCCGGTGTAAATAGCTGCCCGTCATACTGTACGGTATCCCCCTTTTGAAGGATACCCCAGTAATTTTTTGGGATTCCATGCCGCTGTGCCTGCTCCACACAGAAGCGTCCCTGGCGTTCAATCTCTAACGTATACCCATAGCAAGGCACGTTGTGCCTGACCATAAATGCTGTAATCTTATAACCATGCAGACGGAATACCTGCTCTGGCTCTCCTATCTCCATGCACCGGACTTCAAAAGGCAGCTCCGGCGCAATGACACGAAGCGCCGATACGACCCGTTGCAGTCCTTTTGGCCCAATCAGCGTCAAAGGCTCTCTGCGCTCCGCATTTCCCATCGTCAGCAGCATTCCCGGCAAACCGCTGATATGGTCTGCATGATAATGGGTAAAGCAAATAACATCAACCGGATGAAAGCTCCATCCTGCTTTTTTTACTGCAACCTGCGTGCCTTCCCCGCAGTCAACCATCAGGCTGCTGCCGTTATACCTCGTCATCAGGGAAGTCAAATACCGGTACGGCAGAGGCATCATACCAGCCGTACCAAGCAAACATACATCTAACATTCTTACACCTTCATTCTATAACCATTCATATTCATCCACTTCCTCTGGATGCCTTGCAAATGTGCCGACCCAGGCATCAAAGCAGGATTCACAGATCTTCATTTTTTGTCTGGTTCCGTCTTTTTTTGAAAAATACCCCCAGATTTTTTCAATTACAATATAATCTTCTAACGCATACCGCATGTTTTCTTCCATCCGAATTTCTTTTCCACAGCAATTACAATATACTTTCATCTTTTACCTCCCGGCTGTCAAAGACACTGGTGTGCCTGATTTCGCATTTCTTAATCCAGTATAATCGAATATGCGGAAAGAATATAGCGGGAATCACTGGCTATTCAGTTAACTGCTGGCTATCTTATATTATTTATCGGCATATTGGAACATCATCACCAGTGCATCATCCTGCGGCTTTTGATAATAATTTTTTCTGACGCCGATTTGATAAAAACCAGCCTTTTGATACAGCCTGATCGCTGGCTCATTCTGGCTGCGGACTTCCAAAAAAATCTTCCGTGCGCCTTTTTCATAAGCTTTTGCCATCGTCTTTTCCAGCAGTTCCTGTGCTACTTTATGCCGGCGGAAGGGCGGCGCTACTGCCACATTTGTAATCTCCCCTTCATCCGCTGCCAGATAGATCCCGCAATATCCTGCGACATCTTCGTCCGCAAGCGCTGTATAAAACAATATATGTTCCTCCAAAAGCGTATCCATCAGCGCCTGTCTTGACCACGGCGTAGAAAACACCTGTGCTTCCAGCCGAGCAACTGCTTCTACCTGGCTTTCTGTCATTTTTACTATATTAAAATTTAATTTTTCATTTTCCATTCTGTGCCTCCAGACGTTCGCGTTCCGCCTGAGACATACGCAAATATTCCGGCCGGTGTTCTGCCGCTGTCTGCATCTTTCCGGCACGATAGTATTCCATCGCCAGCACCGCGACTGCACCGGCACGCTGCCTGTTCAAATGCGCAGGCGCAAACGTATACGGCACCTGACAGTGCTCCTTAATAGAAGGAGCCGCTACACACACCCCGTCTCCTAGAAATGTAACCGCCTGTCCGATTTTATTGATTTTTTCAATCATCTCTTCGATGCTGACCGCGCACTGTGCGATTACCGTCTGCATCTGGTATCCTTGAAACGTATACAGCCCTGTATATACCTGGCTTCTCCTGGCATCCATCAGCGGGCAGACAGACACGCCGCTGCCTGCAAGGTTGTAGGCAAGCCCGTCTACTGTCGGTATCTGGATCAAAGGCTTTTCTAATGCCAGCCCCATGCCCTTTGCAGTCGCACAGCCAATGCGCAGCCCTGTAAAAGACCCCGGGCCCGCGGCAACTGCGATCGCATCAATCGTATGCAGGTCAAGCTCCAGCATTCGGACGACTTCATCAATCATCGGAAGCAGTGTCTGCGAATGCGTCTTTTTATGATTGATTGTATATTCTCCAAGCAGATTGTCATCCTGCGCTACCGCAGCGCTTGCGACAATGCCGGAGCTGTCGATTGCCAGTATTTTCATAACGCACCTCCACAAATTGATCCAGCCGTTTCCACAGTAATACGGCGGTAATCAAATCCTTTTTCAAGATCTTTGCAAATCGTAATCTTCTGGTAGTGAAAAGGCATCAAATCCGCAATCCGCTCTGCCCACTCGACCATAGTAAACCCGTCGCCGTAAAAATATTCCTCATAACCGATCTCTTCCATTTCCTCCGGGTCTGCGATCCGATAGACGTCAAAATGATAAAACGGCATCCTGCCCTCTTCATAAACCTGCAAAATCGTAAATGTCGGGCTGCAAACCGGCTCCGTAATGCCAAGCCCCTTAGCAACTCCCTGCGTAAATACCGTCTTGCCTGTGCCAAGATCACCATTTAACGCACAAATACTGCCAGGCTGTAGCTGCTGTGCAAACGCTATGCCAAGCTGCTCTGTCTCTTTTGCAGAATAGGTTTCATAGACCATGTGTTTTCCCCTTCTATCTATAAGCATATAAGATTCTGTATACCAATTAACTCTCTTTCATTTTAAAGCGATGTTTTTGAAGATGCTGCTTTGCGAGCGTACGGATCGCCGCATACTCCTGTATCACCTGCGCTCTTGGAATAATAAACGCATTGCTTGGATTGATACAGACTAAAATATTATGTTTTGTTGCAACCACACGATAGACCGCGCGCCATTCCAGTGTAGAGCTCATCTCCCCCTGGGAAGTCGTAATGCCTGTATCATCGATGGTATAATGCAGGACATTTTTCAGTACCGGCGAGCCAAGCACCTGCTGCCTGGAACGCACATACAGCGTCAGCGGCGTATACAGCAAAAGGATCACGGCAAAACCAGCATACATCACAGACTGTGACAAGCTGACTTCTCCCCATTTTCTGACGGTCGCAGCAATGGCGATCGCAGCAATCAGGATCGTAAGGTAGCCGCTGGCTGTCGTGTATGTATGATAGAGGTTATACCGGTACATATCAAGCGGTTGAAGCTGGATATCAAATTCTGTCTTCATGCAAATTCCTTTCTGTAGCTCTTTTCTCACAATGCTGCGATATCAAGGTTTTCGCAACAGGAACTTTTACAGTATAGCATTTTTTCAAAAAAAAAACAATGGCAGAGGAACGTTTCCCCTGCCATTTTACAAAAATACCGGCCCTTCCACAGACGTGTCTACACGGAGTCCCTTTTTACCTAGAGCGTGTTTGAGAAAGCATTTTTCAAACACGCTCTAGCCCTCCGGTTAAATCCAGATAAAAGTTCACTGTTGTCTGTGTAATATATGGTTGTATCCAAAGCATTCCTATCCCAAATGATAAAACGCCAAGCATCTGCCAGCCTAGAAAGCCAAGCTGCAAGGCAAACAGCCTTTTTTCATTTCCGCGCAGCAGCGCAATCACCGCGCGTACCCCTTGTATTACTGTAATCTCTTCCTGTTCGATAAAGTATAAATAGACAAGGTCAAAGAAATATAAAATATACAGTTCCAAAAGGAAAAACAGCAGCAGCACAGCCGCCGATATCCAATATCCCGCCGTTTCGCCTGTATTTACCAGCCAAACAACGCCTGCCGCAGCAGGAACCGCCGGGATACACAAGACAGCTGCCAGCAGGAGCGCCGCCATTAAAAACCGGTCTGGCTTGTTGCGAACCGCCCAAAACAGATCCATATAGGAAATCTGCTGCTCCTGTGCCAAAAGAAGCTGCATCCGCTCCACGCCGACGGAAAAAAGCCCGCACAGCACTTTTACAAGAATCGCCGCAAGCAGATACGTAACCATCGCAAAATTAAACTCCGCCGTCAGCCCGATCGAAAACGGCGTCAGCAGCATCGTCGGCACCGCGGAAGCTGTCAGCAGCGCTAAAATAAGCACGGTATAGTTGCCGAGCAGTGCTTCTCGGGCAAGCCGTTTTAATTCACTTCTGGAATAATTGGTCATACGTAAGCGCTCCTCGTTTTCTTATGCTGCGTAATCAATATTTGCTCCGGTCAGCCGGATTGCATCTTGTGCTTTTTTGTTTTTCTGGTATGGATTCGACTCATTGGAATACGCAATCGACGTACTTGTTGTGCCGCCTGAGACATATGCTGTCCCACACTCCGGGCATACGGCAGTGTGCAGGGATACGCTGCATGAAACAACCTTGCCGTCGTCTTTTGCCGCCTTCTCATAAGCATTTGCAACATGCTGCTGCTCATGTGCCATTACGGTTGCCGCCGATGCTTCCGGCGATATATGCCCCGGCGCTTTAAAGGATACATCCGACTCATTGGAGCCGTCCTGGTACTTGCGCTCTTTGCACGTCTGGCAGTCCGAAGGCGAAGATTTATATCCTTCTTTTACTTTCTGGTCATTGCCTGCGCCTTTTTGCACGCCCTGTGCTTTCGTATTGTTTTCATCCGCGCCTGCCTGCGCCCCTGCAATGCCAGGCTGTCTTTGTCCCGCCGACGCATATCCGGCAGAGTACGCATACGGATCATACGAACCTGAAATTCCTCCGATCATCATAAAATACACCTCCACAAACGATTGAAATTATGTTATAATCTGTACTTCCAGATAATTTATGTGTTTATTATACCATTAAGCGATCAAATAAAAAAGGAAAACTATGAAAAAAAAATCATCCCCAACGATCGAAGACTACCTGTACCTGCTCGGCTGGCTGGCTGCCGCGGCTGCCGCAGCGCTGCCGTCCATTAGCAGACTGCTGCCTCCCTGCCTGTTTTACCAAATCAGCGGCTACTATTGTCCGGGCTGCGGCGGAACACGGGCAATGCGGGCGCTCCTTAGCGGCAAGCTTGTGCGGGCTGCCTGCCTGCACCCATTTGTACCGTATGCAGCGTTTGTGTATCTGTTTTTTATGATTACACAGACGATAGAACGCGTAAGCCGCGGAAAGCTCCGCATCGGGCTGCGTTACCGCAACTGCATCGTCTGGATTGCCGTCTTCCTGATTATTGGAAATTTTCTTATAAAAAATATCCTGCGCTGTTATGGCATCCCGGCACTGTAAGCTTTCACCATCTCCATATAGACGTTCCAAAACGCTTCCAGGCTGCCGTACTGTAAAATCAGCGTAAAAACAGATGCCGCCAAAAGCAGCACGGTCATAACGACCGCAAATACGCTGACGATCAGCGCTGTCCTTGCATTTGGCGACATCGTAGATTCCCCGCCTTTGGACAGCAGCGCAAATATAATTCCAAGGATGCCGCAGAGAAACGATACATAAATACAGCAGATGGTCGAAACCGCAATTACGCTCAGCACAACTGCCGCGGTTGTCATCGGTATGGAACGTTTGTCTGCCGGCTTGCCATTCTCATTTCCAAACATAAAGCACCTCCGGGCAGCTTTAGTATAACACGAAGTTTTTAAAAAAACAATGCTATTGTTGGGTTTACACTGCCCCTGCTTTTCAGTATAATCATTCATGGACAAACAATCAAAAATCTATAGAAAGGCGCGTCAAACAACTAATGGATATTATCAAAACTCTTGCACAGGAACTACAGATCAAGCCAGGACAAGCACAAGCCGCTGCCAAGCTGATCGATGAGGGAAATACGATCCCTTTTATCGCCCGTTACCGCAAGGAGGCAACCGGTTCGTTAAACGATGAAATACTGCGCCAGCTTTCTGAACGGCTGAGCTATCTTAGAAACCTGGAGGACAAAAAGCAGCAGGTCATTGCAAGCATCGAAGAGCAGGGCAAGCTGACCGAAGAATTAAAGGCACAGATCGAAGCGGCACAGACACTTGTCGTAGTAGACGATCTGTACCGCCCGTTCCGCCCAAAACGCAGAACACGTGCTACTATCGCAAAGGAAAAAGGGCTGGAGCCGCTTGCGAACCTGATCCGCCTGCAACTGACAAAGCTGCCGCTGGAAGAAGAAGCGCAGCCATTCCTTGACCCTGAAAAAGAAGTCCATACCGTACAGGATGCGATTAACGGCGCTTGTGATATTATCGCCGAAGCAGTTTCCGACGAAGCGGATTACCGTATCCGCATCCGAGAATTGACGGCAAACAAAGGAATGGTCGTATCTGCGGCAAAAGATCCGCAGGCAGAATCTGTATATGAAATGTACTATGAATTTACAGAAAGCGTCTCCAAAATTGCGGGACACCGCATTCTTGCACTGAACCGCGGCGAGGCAGAAAAAATCCTGTCAGTAAAAATTGAAGCTCCGCAAGATGATATTCTGCGCTATCTCGAAAAGCAGGTGATTACAAAAAACAATCCGTATACGACACCCGTACTGCAAGCAGTCATTGCAGACAGCTATCAGCGCCTGATCGCGCCAGCCATCGAGCGCGAGATCCGCAGCAGCCTGACAGAAGCGGCAGAAGACGGCGCAATCCGCGTATTCGGCAAAAACCTGGAACAACTGTTAATGCAGCCGCCGATCGTAGGAAAAGTCGTATTAGGATGGGACCCGGCATTTCGTACCGGCTGTAAAATCGCCGTCGTAGATCCGACCGGCAAAGTACTCGATACGACCGTCATCTACCCGACCGCACCGCAAAATAAAATCGAGCAGTCAAAAGCTACGGTGAAAAAGCTGATTGAAAAATATAATGTTACATTAATTTCTCTCGGAAACGGAACTGCCTCCAGGGAATCCGAAATGGTAATTGTAGATTTGCTAAAAGAGCTGTCAAGACCCGTCCAATATGTAATCGTAAACGAAGCCGGGGCTTCGGTCTATTCGGCAAGCAAGCTTGCCACTGAAGAATTTCCAGAATTTGACGTCGGGCAGCGCAGCGCCACTTCTATGGCAAGGCGCCTGCAAGACCCGCTGGCAGAGCTTGTCAAGATCGATCCGAAATCCATCGGCGTCGGGCAGTACCAGCATGACATGAACCAGAAAAAACTAAGCGAAGCGTTATCCGGCGTTGTAGAAGACTGCGTAAATAAAGTAGGCGTAGACTTAAATACAGCATCTGCTTCCCTGCTGGAATATATCTCAGGGATCAGCAAGGCTGTGGCAAAAAATATCGTCGCATATCGGGAAGAGCACGGGCAATTTACATCCCGCTCGCAGCTTTTAAAAGTAGCCAAGCTTGGCCCAAAAGCATATGAACAGTGCGCGGGCTTTACACGTATTATCAACGGGAATAACCCGCTGGATACGACAGCCGTACACCCAGAAAGCTACGATGCCGCAACGAAGCTTCTGGCAAAACTCGGCTATCAGGCACAGGATATTACAACCGGCAGCTTGAAAGGGATCTCCAAAAAAATCTCAGATGTGAAAAAGCTCGCCGCCGAACTGGATGTAGGGGAAATTACCCTTAACGACATCGTAAAGGAGCTGGAAAAACCAGCCAGAGACCCGCGTGAGGATATGCCAAAGCCAATTCTGCGCAGCGACGTACTGGAAATGAAAGACCTGACAGAAGGGATGATTTTAAAAGGAACCGTACGCAATGTCATTGATTTTGGCGTATTTGTAGATATCGGCGTACACCAGGACGGACTGGTACATATTTCCCAGATCTGCGACCGATTTATCAAGCATCCGCTCGAAGCGGTGCATGTCGGAGATATCGTAGACGTCAAGGTTATGAGCGTGGATCTTGCAAGAAAGCGGATACAGCTTACTATGAAAGGAATTTAAAAACAGCAGCAGAACGTGCGGAAAATATTCCCCTGCGTTCTGCTGCTGTCTTAATTAATGAAACCGAATCATCTGGAGCACATTTCCAAGCTCCGCTGCTTTTTGCTCATAGTCTTTTTCTTTCATGACCGCTGTTAAAAATCCGGTCTCCCCGGTGACCTCTGGTACGTCTATGTATTCGACGGTGCCAAAGACTTTTTCCACAGTGGCTTTGTCTGCACTGGTACGCACAAAAAACCGCATAGACTGCTGTTTATAATCTGCAATCGGCAGTTTTTCCGGGCGCCATTCCAGCTCTATATGCCTGCCGATATGCTTTGCCAGTTCTACAACATCCGCCACTACTGCGCTTGCCGTTGGAAGGCTGCCTGCGCCGCTGCCGTAAAACATAGCGTCTCCAAGCATATTCCCGCGTACAAAAACAGCGTTGAATACGCCGTTGACCGTATAGAGCGGATGCTCCTTCGGCAATAAGAACGGCGCTACCATAACAGTATACGTATCGCCAGCCTCCTTGCTTGTTGCCAGAAGCTTAATCACACGCCCCATTTTTTTTGCGTATAACATATCGGCTGCCGTAATCTTGCTGATGCCTTCTGTATGGACGTCTTCAAAATCCACCTGCTGTCCGGCGATCAAGGAAGTTAAAATCGCAATCTTTCTGCCCGCGTCATGTCCTTCGATATCTGCGGTCGGGTCTTTTTCTGCATACCCTTTATCCTGCGCTTCTTTTAATACTTCGTCAAAATCACAGCCTTCGTCTGCCATCTTCGTCATCATATAGTTTGTCGTCCCATTGACAATGCCGCTGATCTCTTCGATCCGGTCGGCAGTCAGACACGAATTTAAAGCACGGATAATCGGAATACCGCCGCCGACGCTTGCCTCAAACATAAAATTGACGTTTTTTTCCTTTGCAACCGCAATCAGCTCCGCACCGCGTGCAGCTACCAGCGCTTTATTGGATGTCGTTACGCTCTTGCCGGCTAACAGCATTGCTTTTACAAACGTATACGCAGGCTCTACGCCGCCCATGCTCTCTACGACAATCGCCACCTCTTTATCCTCTGCAATCGTCTGATAGTCATGCACCACCTTGCTCTGGATCGGGTCATCTCCAAAATCACGCAGGTCAAGGACGTATTTTACTTCAATGCCCTGCCCGATTTTTTTGCAGATGCTGTCCTGATTTGTATCGATGACCTGAACCACGCCGGAACCGATCGTTCCGTATCCCATTACTGCAATTTTTATCATGATAACTTTTACTCCTTACTCTTATTCTGACAGATCGTGCTGCGCATTTCCCTTTGAAAGAGAAATCCATTTTAAATAAGCATTGATAAACAAGTCCAGGTCTCCATCCATCACCGCGCCTACGTTGCCGCTTTCCGCATTTGTGCGATGGTCTTTTACCATTGTATACGGCTGCATCACATACGAACGGATCTGGTTGCCCCATCCGATCTCTGTCACCTCGCCGCGGATACCTGCTTCCTTCTGCGCCTGCTCCTCCTGTTTAAGCAGATACAGCTTGGATTTTAACATCTGCATCGCCTTATCCTTATTCATATGCTGCGAACGCTCATTCTGGCACGTTACAACAATGCCTGTCGGAAAATGCGTAATGCGGATCGCAGACGATGTCTTGTTAATATGCTGCCCGCCGGCTCCGCTGGAACGATACGTATCGATACGGATATCCTCGTCTTTAATCTCAATGTCTACCTCTTCTTCAATGTCCGGCATCACATCGCAGGATACAAAAGAAGTCTGGCGCTTTCCGGCTGCGTTAAACGGCGAAATCCGTACCAGCCGGTGCACGCCCTTTTCGGATTTTAAATAGCCGTACGCATTTGTCCCGTTTACCTGGAACGTAACGGACTTAATGCCTGCTTCGTCTCCTTCATGATAATCCAGCACTTCCAGCTCAAAGCCTTTGTCCGCCGCCCATCTTGTATACATCCGATACAGCATAGACGCCCAGTCGCATGACTCGGTGCCGCCGGCACCGGCATTTAAGGAAACGATCGCGTTGTCTGCATCATATTCGCCAAAGAGCAGCGTTTTTATGCGGATCGCTTCAAACTGCTGCTCGTAAGCCTGGATCGATTCTTCGATCTCAGAAAGCAGCGACAAATCGCTTTCTTCTTCTCCCATTTCCAGCAGCGTTTCAATATCCTCATACCGGCTTTTCAGCTCTGTAAACGTAAGCATATCATCTTTTAAGCTTTTTAACTGTTTCATTTTCTTTTGGGACGCCTGTGCGTCGTTCCAAAAGTCCGGCGCTTCCATTTCGCGCTCTAATTCTTCGACCTTTTTGCTCTTATTCGCGAGGTCAAAGTGAATCCCTCAATTCCTGTAATGGTTTTTCAAATGAATACAGTGTGTAGCGGTACTGATCAAATTCTACCATTTTTTCACCAGCTTTCTATTTTTTTTCGATAATTTTTATATACCAGAAGGATTGTACCAGAAAAACAGCCCGATGGCAACTGTCATTTCGCTTTTAATTCCCGGATGGCGCGCTGCACCTGATTATCCTTTTTATAATTATAAACCGCTCCGGCTTCTATTTTTCCAGAATATTTATATTTTAATGTAATATCTGGTTCAATGCCCGTGCCATGTATGTTTTCTCCCTTTGGCGTAAAATATTTTGCCGTAGTCAGCTTGATCGCGCTGTGATCGGACAGCGGCCGTACTGTCTGCACGACACCTTTTCCATACGTCGTTGTGCCGATCAATACCCCGTAATCATAATCACGGATCGCACCCGCAAAGATCTCCGAGCAGCTTGCACTGTTGCCGTTAATAAGCACCGCCATCGGCAGATCCAGATAGCGTTCTGCATCCGACGTTTCTTCCTGGCGGTTGCCGTATTTATCTTCTGTATAGACAATCAGCCCTTCCGGCAGAATGTAGTCGAGCACTTCAATCACGCTGTCATACATACCTCCCGGATTATCGCGCAGGTCTATAATGATTTTTTCCATTCCTTCTTTTTGCAGTTCTTCGACGGTACGTTCAAAATCTTTTGCGGTTGCCTTGCCAAATTCGTTGATTACAACAAGCCCGATCTCATCTGCGATCATCATGCCTTCGACAGTCGGCACGTCTACCTTCGCACGCTTTACCTTGAACGTTTTATTTTCAAATTCACCTTCTCTGGTAACGACAAGGCGTACTTTGCTGTTCTCTTCTCCGCGGATATGCGTTACCAGCTCCGTCAGCTCCATAGAACGGGCGTCGATCTTTCCTACCTGCATAACCAGGTCTCCTGCTTTCAGCCCTGCCTTGTGCGCTGGCGTATCTTCGTATACTTTGACAATCTTTACCTGCATCGTATCCCGCTCCTGCTGCAATACCGCACCGATCCCGCTGTACTGCGCACTTGCCGAAATCATCATCTCTTCATACTCTTCCTGGGTATAATAGGCGGAATAAGGATCTCCAAGGCTTGCAAACAGTCCTTTGTACAGCCCTTCTGTGAGATCCTCTTCATCAGCCTCTTCATAATAATACGCTTTAATAACCGCTGTCAGGTCATTAATCTTTGACCGCACAGAGCTGTCCACAATATTTGCGGAAACACCTTCGTAAGTGCCGCCCGTACTGAAACGTCCCTGGAGCCAGAAGACCGCCGCTGCCGCAAGCAGCGCCGCCACGCCAAGCGTAGACAGCACGCCTGTAATCACTCCTTTTGAAAATCGATGGTCTGCTTTTAGTACTACTACCTCTGTCTCCCTGATCGGATCTCTTTCTTCCTGTTCCATACACCAATCCTTTATTTCTGTTTTTTACACCTTAAGATGCTTGCGTATCGTCAGCCCGCTGCCCGCAAAACCGATACCGATGCCTAGTATGACCGCCACCGGCGCAAGCGTCTGAAATACTTCGTCTACGGATAAAAACGTCATAAGATTCTCTAAAAAGCTGAACTTTTCGGCAACAAAGTCTGTCAGCCTTTCATAAATGCTGTATAAAATAACCATCGGCAGAATCGAGCCAATCAGCCCGATCATAATGCCCTCTACATAAAACGGCGCTTTTACAAAATAATCCGCAGCCCCGATCAGCTTCATAATCGCAATCTCTTCCTTGCGCACCGCAATACCGACGGATACCGTATTGCTGATCAAAAAAATCGCAACAGCAAACAAGATCGTAATAATTCCCATAGACACATAGCCGATCAGCCGGTTAAAGTCCATCAGCATATTTGCCAGAGACTCTGACTGCCTGACCTGACGCACGCCTGCTAACGCTTCTAAATATTTTACCAGATCCTGCTGCTGCGACACATCGCGCAGGTATACCTGGTAGCTGGACATCGTTTCGAGCGGGTTGTCGTCGCCATACGTCTCTGCCGCTTCCTCATCGCCTTCGTAATAGATCTTTTTATACTCTTCCCATGCTTCATCAGCGGAAATATAGCGCTGATCCAAAACTCCCGGCGCCATCTCAATCGCCTTACCGATCGCCTGAAGCTGCTCTTCGGAAATATCTTCTTCAAAAAATACGGTGATCGCCACGCCTTCCTCTACGTTTCTAACCATAGACTGAAAGTTTGCTACAATCGAAAAAAAGATTCCAAACAGAAAAATACATGCTGTCATCGTCGCAATCGATGCGCTGGAAAACAGTTTATTTCTCCAAATATTAATCATTCCCTGCTTGAGAGAATACAAAAATCCGCTAATCCTCATCGAAGAATCCCCCCGCTTCCTTATCACCCGAAAGATAAATGTCCTGCGCCTTGTCGCTTACCGCATCTTCCCATTGTGTATTTTCCGCGCCGACGTCGTTAACCACGACGCCCTGTTCAATCGCGATCACGCGTTTTTTCATAATGCGCACGATCTCTAAGTTGTGCGTAACAACGACAACCGTCGTACCTCTGGCATTAATTTCCTCCAGCAGGTTCATAATCTCCCATGCGTTATTGTTGTCCAGGTTACCCGTCGGCTCGTCGGCAAGCAGGATCTTTGGCTGGTTGACAAGCGCACGCGCAATCGCCACACGCTGCTGCTCCCCGCCTGAGAGCTGCTTCGGATAAGAGCGGTATTTTGCGGCAAGCCCTACCATAGACAGCATCTGCGGCACCTTTTTTCGGATCGTCCTGCCGGATGTACCGATAACATGCATGGCAAAGCTTACATTGTCATAGACATTCCTGTCCTTTAACAGACGGAAATCCTGAAATACCACGCCGATCTGACGGCGGAACACCGGGATCTGGCGGCGCCCGATTGCGCTGATATCCTGATTATTTATGTAAATTTTTCCTTCTGTCGGCTCCAATTCCTTTAATAACAGCTTAATCAGGGTCGATTTCCCAGACCCGCTGTCTCCCATAACAAACACAAACTCTCCTTCCCCGATCTGAAGCGACACGTCGTTCAGCGCGGGAATTCCTTCTGAGTATGATTTACTCACATTTTCAAGCCGAATCATAAATCTGACCTTCCTCCTAATAGTCCAGTGTTTCCATATACTTCATATATTTTACAACCATAAGCGCAATTTTAAACGTAATTGCGTCCTCAAAAACCCGAAGATCCAGGCCCGTACTCTTTTGCAGCTTATCCAGACGGTACACAAGCGTATTACGATGGATATAAAGCTGTCTGGACGTCTCTGACACGTTCAGGCTGTTTTCAAAGAATTTGTTGATTGTTGTCAACGTCTCTTCATCAAATTCATCCGGTGATTTTCCGTCAAAAATCTCTTTGATAAACATTTTGCAAAGCGGAATCGGGAGCTGGTAAATCAGCCTGCCGATACCAAGCTGGGAATATGCAATAATATCCTTTTCTTCAAAGAAGATCTTGCCCACATCCAGCGCCATGCGCGCTTCCTTATAAGACCGGGACACTTCCTTAATCTCATTGACAATCGTGCCGTATGCAATATGCTCCTGCCCGTTTGGATCAGACGAAAACAGGTTCCAGATCACCTCTGCGGTCTTTGCCAGCTCATCATAGCCTTCATTTTCCGCAAGCTCTTTTACGACAATAATGTTTTTCTCGTCTACCGCGGTCACAAAGTCCTTGGACTTGCCGCCAAACAGGCTTCTGACACGCTCCAGCTCATTGCCGTCCTTTTCGCGGTTCGTCTCAATAATGTAGACAGCCCTGCGGACGTCTGCCTCGATATGCAGTTTTTTTGCGCGGTTGTAAATATCTACCAGCAGCAAATTGTCCAGCAGCAGATTTTTAATAAAATTATCTTTATCGAAACGTTCCTTGTATGCGATCAGCAGATTTTGGATCTGAAAGCTTGCAATCTTGCCGATCATATAGACATCATCGCTTTCCCCATAGGCGAGCAGCACATATTCTAACTGGTGCTCGTCAAATACTTTAAAAAACTGGCATCCCTGCATGACCTGGCTGTCCGCCGGAGACTCTACAAAGAGCAGTGCACAGTCCTTATATCGTTCACTATCTGTAAATGTCGACGCCAAAACTTTACCCTCGGTATCAATCACACATAAATCAGTACGAGTTATCCCCTTTAACCCGTCTATTGTATTCTGAAGTATTTGGTTTGATATCATATTTTTTCTCCTTCTCTTCCTGTAACCTTCTTGCTGTGACTTTCCGTCCTGCTGCCGTTCTCGTTAAATATATACAACTTCCACAAAAAACATTCCTCTTTTTGGCAGTTCAGAACTCGTTTTTTATTATCATAATACAAAACGTAGAAAAAATAAAGTGCAAAGTCACATTTTTTTGTGCTAATATTCCAAAAACCCCTCGCCGAGTACTTCTCTGACATCTGTAACAATCACAAACGCGTGGACATCTATACTTTTTATAAATTCTTTAAGTGTTACAACCTCCTTTTTTGATACGACGCAAAACAGCATACTGCGCTCCTCATTGCGGTACATGCCTACCGCGGGAAGCAGCGTCGTGCCACGGTTCATCTGGTGCATCACCGCGTCTGCAATCTGCTCGTACTGGTCAGATATAATATAAACTGCCTTGGAAAACTTGCCGCCTTCTGTCACAAGGTCGGAAACCTGCGACGTAATAAAGACCGCAAATACCGCATAGAGCGAAGCGCGGACTCCGCATACATAAATACCTGCCAGAATAATCGCGCCGTCTATAACCTGCAAAATCTGCGCAATGGAATACGACCGGAGCCTGATATGCAAAAGCGTCGCGATCAGGTCTGTCCCGCCAGTCGCTACCTGCGCGCTCAGTACCAGTCCGATGCCTGCCCCCATCATAACCCCGCCATAGACAGAAGCAAGCAAATAATCTCCTCCCGCCAAATCGTAAGACGGAATAACGCCAAGCCAGAAAGACAGCAGCAAGGACGCAACGACTGTGCGTCCAAGAAAACGCCTTCCTTTTAATTTTAACGCTATGAGAAACAGCGGCAGATCCAGCGCCAAATTGGTCATCCAGATCGGGATACCTCCGTCTATAAGATCCGTCGTCAGCCTGCGCGCCATAATCCCGATACCGGTAAACCCCCCGGTAACCAGTCCGATCGGATCGTATGCGCTTTTAATTGCAAATGCCATAATTCCTGTACCTGCCGCGATCAGCAGATACGAACGTATCGCTTTGTTTTGTTTATTCATATCTGTCCTCATAATGATGTACTGCGTTTTTAAACCGTCCTTTATGGATAAGCTGCTGAAACCAGAAGATAAACGACGGCTTTTTCTTCATATTTCTATAATCTGTAGTCAGGGAATACCAGACTCTTGCACGAATCTTTTCTTTTTCTTGTAGTAAAAATGCATCTTCCTGTGGAGACGGCAGCACTGACAGCACCACATCCGGCGCCGCTGCGTTGATCTCATTTACGATAATATCATGGTCGCCTTCGCATACATCCAGTACATATTCTCCCACGATCTTCATATTTTCATACTCTGCGCTTATAAATTCCCTGAAATCATCCAATTCTTCCTGATTTTGTGCTGTCAGGAAAAAACTGCTCTGCCTGTAAATCATGCGGCTTAAAAATTCACGCATAAATCCGTGCTCGCTGGCTTCTCTAAGGCGCCTGGAAGAATAGATTCCTGCTTCTGTCAAAATTTCCCTGTCACCGACGACAAGCAGGTCTGCCTGCCTGATCCCATCGCGCACAGCCTGGCTTTCTGCTGCCTGACTTAACACTTTTATCGATACGGTACGGATAATATTAAGCTCCTGCCTGTCATAAAATGTCTCACTCTGCGTCATCTCTTCCTGTAATGTAAAATTATCCATTTCCATTCCGATCAGCCGAATCTTCTTTACCATAAATTACCTCTTTCTCTGGAACTGTAACCGTTCCTTACCGTCTGTACGATAAATCAGTAGTATAGCAAATCTTTTCTACTTTTGCAAGTCCGGCAAATTGTTTGAAAATTTTGACAGATTTCGACGTTTTTCTCTATTGGCGTGATGATTCAAAAGTCAATAGCTTTTTCAATCTATTTGCAAAAGACCAGAACTTTATGAACACTATACAAAACATACGTTCCGTCTTTACGGATCTATCCACAGACTTTTCCACATCTAAAATTGTGGATAACGTGCATAACTTTGTGTATAACTTCATTTTTACACTTTTTCGACTTTTTTCGATGTGGATAACTTTTTTTCGGGAAACTGTCTTCTACGGATTTTTGTGGAAATTATTTTGCGATTTGGGCATTTTGTACATCCGATCTTTCTATGCAGATGGTTTAATGTCCTGAGAAGATTCCAATGATCCATATACAAAATTCCGAAACAATTTCCAATGGAAAATATCGCCTAAACAAAAAAGAAACTACTTCTATTCATCGAATAAAAGTAGCTCCCATTCTTTATCTATTAGAATATTCTGCGTACGGCAACAACCGGACGATAATTTGCCGGAGAAGTGTATTTAATGCCGTCTGCCGGATTGCTTGCATGGATAACTGTATTTCCGCCTGCATAGATGGCTACATGCCCGTCATAGCATACGATATCGCCTGGCTGCATACTGCTGTAGCTTACGCTGTAGCCAGAGCCTCTGAGCGCGCCTGAAGAATGCGGCAGCGATATGCCAAAGTGTGCATACACGCTCATAACAAAACCAGAACAGTCTGTCCCATTTGTCAGGCTAGAACCGCCATATACATACGGATTGCCCAAAAACTGGCTGGCATAGTTGACAACGGACTGCCCGGTGCTGCTTACAGACTGCGATCCTGCTTCTGCTCCATTAGACGAGCTGCTGCCTGTGGATGCTGCTACATCTGCCTCTTCCTGCGCCCTGCGTGCTGCCTCTTCTGCTTCCAGCCTTGACTGCTCGATTGCCAGTCTTGCTTCTTCCTCCGCTTTTGATTCCGCATATGTATATTCACGTGAGATATCCACATAATCTGTGGATACAAATCCTTTGCCGCCTTCTACTGCAACCTTCACCCAGCCGTCTTTATAAGCCTTCATACTTGCTACTGTCAGCTCTTCACCGTCTGGTACCAGTGTCAGTACTTCAGATTTTTTCGAAGCCTTGCTTCTGACTTTTAATGTCGTCGTATTTACCTTTGCGATCTGCACGCCGACAGATTTTACAAGGTCTTCATCACCGATCACAATATAATCGCCTTTTACATATCCTGTCACAGACCCGGAACGGATCTTGTACCAGTCGCCTTTTTTGCGAATCACCTCTGCCACCGAATCGCTGTACAGCTTTCCGAGAAGCTGCGCATTTTCATCCGGTTTTTTACGGATGTTGACATAGTCGTTAACCTGTGCGACTGCCATATTTGCATAATTTGTTTTATCTTTTTTATTTGTCTTGCTTTTATCTGCTGTTTTTACTACCCCGCTATCCTTTGTATCCGCAGCCTTATCTTTGCCGGCATCCTGTGTAGCTGCTTCCTGCATTCTCGACGCCAGGTTTCTTTCCAGATACCCTATGACTGTTTTTGATACCCCCGCAGATGTCGATGAAGTATTTAACTCGCTTTCTACAATAGCACTCGCTGGCGCTGCCATTACGTTATATGCTGGTACGGTTGTAAGCAAAGTACCTGCCAGACAGCAAGTTGCTATTTTAAGTGGTTTATTCTTCATACTTTCCTCCTAGTTTTCACCCAATTTTCATTATATCTCTATCTCATTATTATATATTACAGATTTATTACATCACTGATTATAGCAGGCTTGTCCGAAGATGTCAACTCTCAGATAGCCGATATATAAGGTTTTTTCAAAAAATTTTTATGCATTTTTACAAAAAGAAACAAATTTCAGTGCTGCCGGAAATGAAAACGCGCAATATATCTGTAATAAATGTGTTATTTCTACAAAATAAGATTTCGATTTCTGTTTTTTATGTTTATTTTTTTGCGAGATGCGCGTATAATGAGATTGTAACTATACCGGCACAGCGAAAGGCTGCTTTTTATTATGAAGGAGGTTCTTATGGGAATCGGATCTTTGGCGGATATCGCCCTTGCACAAATGCCTGCAACTACTTCTGTTCCAAGTGATATTTCTGTCGCTATGTTAAGCAAACAGCTTGACCTGACGCAGGAAATGGGCGCAGACATGATTAAGGCTATGGAAAATTCTGTGAATCCGGCTGTTGGCGGAAATATTGACGTCTATGCATAAGCCGTAACGCAGCAGGCTGCCCATCCAAAGCATTGCTTCTGGATGGGCAGCCTGCTATCGCTCACTCGATTTTTCGAATCGCATTTTGTGTAATTTCAATTTTTCGTTCCTTATATAAATGTCCTACGGCACGCTTAAACGCGCCTTTGCTCATTTTCATCTCACGCTTAATCACTTCCGGGGATGCCTTATCATTAAACGGAAGCACGCCTGCATAAGCTTCGATCACCTGCATTACCTGCTGTGCATCTGCCTCGATCTGGATATACGCTTTTTCCCTGCGTGTCAGATCCAGCTTTCCGTCCGGCTTGACATTCGTAACCTTCGCTTCTATGATATCTCCGATCTTGAGCGCCGAACAGTCCTCATGGAGCGGCAGCATTGCCGAATACTGGTCATCGACTGCTACAAACGTGCCAAAATTATCGCTGAGCTCATAAACGCGCCCGGTCACAATGTCCCCTTTCTGGTACGGGGACGATCTGGAAAGCAGTCCGTATAAATCACGCATACTCGCACAAAGCCTGCTGCTCTTATCGATATAAAGCGTTACAAGCACGACGTCATCTGCACGTACTTCTCTGGTCATCTCTTTATATGGAAGAAACAGGTCTTTTTCCAGGCCCCAGTCCAAAAACGCCCCGATATTTCCGACAGACAATACCTTAAGCGCAGCGCAGGCACCGATCGTCAGCTTTGGCTGATTCGTCGTTGCAATCAGCCGGTCTTTGGAATCTTTATATAAAAACACTTTTATTTCATCACCGATCTCAAGATCCGGCGGCACCTGTTTTTTCGGAAGCAGGACGCGTCTGTCGTCATTTGCATTCCGTGCCAGATACACGCCAAAATCTACACATTTGACTACTTGAAGAGTTTGGAACTCGCCTAAATTCATAACAAGGCTCCTTTCATTTACAACGTTATCATTACCGGGCAGCAAGCTGCGTATCCCCGTAAAACTCCATAACCGCATACGGCTTTCCCTCAGAACCGCACAGCTTCACTGCCCACCTGTCTGCATACTGCGCCAAATAAGGATAGAGTACTTCGCCGTATACCGCAGGCTTTTTATATTCTGCACGGATACGCGCCGCGCGGAACGCAGGCGGCAGCAGCTCTTCTGCCATAAGGATATATTTTGCATTATTCACATGCTGGTTCGTATCTATAAAATAGCGGGGAATCTGTATGGCATCTTTTACCCGTTCCGCTTCAAAATCAGGAATCTTGCGTTCCATAGATTCCATTTCCAGGCGCGGGCTTGTCTGATAAGCAGCAGCGATTTCAGGCGCAATCCGCACGGGGCGCTGCTTTTGTATATCCATAAACACCCACACCGAATTGGCACGCACAATCTGCTGCTTTGCTTCGTCTTCGATCTGAAAGCTGCGAAATCCGAAAAACCCATGAAAATCATAAGGCCAGGTCGTAACCTGAATCGTCTCTCCAAATACCGGATAACGCACAATATCTGCCTGCCAGCTATTTAACACCCAAGCCGTATGGTATGTCTGCATATAGTCAAGCCCAACGCCAAGCCCTTCAGCCTGAAACGTACACACATCCTGCAAATAATCCAGAATGCCAGACAGCCCTACCTGCCGTTTGGTGCCGCACTCGCTGTAACGGACTGTCGTACGCATCGTATATATACCCGTGCCTGCACTGGCGTGATTCGTTCGTTTACGTGCTGTTTCCATTGTTTTGATTCTCCGTCCTTTTCTAAAAAAACATGTACCATTCCGGCACATGTCTTATGGATGATTTTTTGCCTGATTTTGGTTTGTATTTTGGGGTGCTTTTTTACAGGAAAGGACGCCGGGAAAGAGGATGTGCCTCCCCTGGCGGCGTCCGTTCCAGAATGCTAAGAATCCCTAAGTATCCTGCTGCTGCGTTGTGGCTGTGGACGGTCGCGGCACCTAGTTCGCTGCCTGGCAGCTAAAGGTGCCGCTTGGCTGCGCCCCTGGTTGCCCCGCAGAATACTAAGGGCTTCTAAGCATTCTTCCAAAGCCGCCGCCAAGGGGAGGCACATCCTCTCTCCCGGCTGGTTTTCATAAGTGTTACTAAAGCACACTTAGTGTGGCTTTATTGTATGAAAATAGATGGGGTTATGTTCCACCATTATCGTTGTTTTGTTTGTTGTAGTGCTAGACAGCAAGTTCTGAACACTGCATTTTGGAAAGCCAGTTCCTTACTCCGCCCACTTTCAAAGCTCAAAAAAACAACAACATGTGCCTCTATTTCTTGTAGCACTTGCAAAAACCAGCCGGGAGAGGTGCCAGGCACCTCTCCTGGCGTTCCTGCATCCACAAAAAACACACCCCTTGTGCTTACTCTATCTCTTGCTCCAATTCTTTTTCTTCATCTTGAGCCTGCTCTTCATCTAACTCTTGCCCCTGAACCTGCTCCTCGCTTTGTACCTGCTCGTCGCCTTGAACCTCCTGCTGCCCGCTTTCTTCTTCAAGCGCAGACGCCACTTTTAAAAGACCCTGCATATATGCAGAGACAAGATTTTTATCATTTCTCGGAAGCCTGTGAAAATCCGTTATCAACTGCTGGTCTGAGATCGTAAGCTGCTTTGGCATCGTGCCGCCTTCATCAAAAAACTCTGCCATCGTAATGCCAAAACCATCACAGATTCGTATCAGTGTAGATACTGAAGGTACGTTATTACGCTGGAAAGAATTACTCAAAGTAGAATAGCTGATCTCGCCTTCCTTCGCCAGTCGGTAAAGTGTCCAGTTCCGTTCTTTTAAAAGCTGTGTTACTCTTTTCAGTACATACTCTTCTCTCATGGTATCATTCCATCTCCTCAAAAGTGTAATATATTTAATTGTAATCAATGCCGGGCTATCCCAAAAGACTTAAATAAGGGTTGTATTTACAAGTCGCAGATGAAACATACGCAGTGTTATAAAACTGCTGCTACCATATTTTTATTTATCTTTTTATGTAAAACAATGCGGCACATATTGTATAAAGCAAAAAAGGCACATGTCATACGCACATGTCCTTTCGCATTTCATTGACACTCCCTATGTACTGTGTTGCTTTTCTGTAAAAGCCCCTGCAAAAATGCAGTAACCAGTTTTTTGTCATTTC
The DNA here is from genome assembly GCA_910574915.1 of Eubacteriaceae bacterium. GTDB lineage: Bacteria > Bacillota > Clostridia > Lachnospirales > Lachnospiraceae > Eubacterium_J. The sequence goes on along the minus strand of CAJTCR010000026.1, from coordinate 40,325 downwards.
CTGATAATCGGTGAAAATCTGCGATCAGCCGCTGATCTGAAGCTGTAAGCTGCTGCAAAAGCGTGCCGCCTTCATTAAAAAATTCTGCGACTGTAATATGAAACCCCTCACAAATCCGCAGTATGATTGGTACAGAAGGCACCTTGTTCCGGTTAAATGTATTGCTTAACGTCGCATAACTGATATCAGCTTCTTTGGATAGCTGGTACAATGTCCAGTTGTATTCTTCCAGAAGCTGGTCTACTTTCTTTCGTACATATTCTTCTCTCATAGTATAAATCCCGCCTGCTGCTCAAAACATCCCTTTGTCTTTTTCTTATTGTATCCCGCATAAGGTGAAAATGCAAGCCTTTCGTTATAGTTTGTGTCAATTATTTATGGAAAATCACAGTGTATCTGTGATTTCTGCTGTTTTTGCCGCCGTCCGTACAGCCTAGAGCGAACAAATTTGGATTGCTTTGGTAAATTTTTACAGGAAGGGACGCCGGGAAAGAGGATGTGCCTCCCCTGGCTGCGTCCGTTCCAGAATGCTAAGAAGCCCTAAGTATCCTGCTGTTACGTTGTGACTGTGTCCGGTCGCGCCACCTAGTTCGCTGCCTTCTGGCAGCTAAAGGTGCCGCTTGGCTGCGCCCCTGGTTACCCCGCAGAATACCAAGGGCTTCTAACCATTCTTCCAAAGCCGCCGCCAGGGGAGGCACATCCTCTCTCCCGGCTGCTCTTCGTAAATGCTACGAAACAAGCGCAGTATGGTTTGTTCGCTGTAGTACTCGCAGCGTGCTGTTACAAGCTGTACAGACGGCACTGTGTTATTGCAGGCTAAAGCATCTGACCACTATGCCAAAGTCCTCTTCTTCGGGAAGATCATGTATCTGTGACATCATCACGATCTTATTGGAAACGGCAATTTCTTTGGTCTTCGTTGTGCCGTCTAAAAACGTCACCGTACAGGATATGCCCAGATCTTTTGTCAGAAAATCACAGACTTCTTTTTCCAGTTCGACATTTTTTTGATCAGAAAATTCAAAACCAAATGCCTGGTACTGCCTGCGTTTTTCCGGTTCCCACCGCGCAGACGCATCCACGACTTCGATCGACGTCTCTGCATTGCTCTGTTTCTTATAATCTACCGTAAAGGAACGATACTGCCTCGTCTCATTCTGATCGCCCGCCAGCAAAAACGAGGAGGAAGCTTCTATTGGCACGTCAGGTTCTTCTCCCGCCACAACAGGGCTTCTGCCTGCTGGTGCGGTAATCTGAAACGCACCGTTTTGAATCGTATAGGTAACCATGTCAATATTTTTCCCTCTGCATTCAAGCGGAAACCAAAAGGCAAAGCTGATCTCTTCGCTGTTTCCTGCCATTCCTCCCGATCCTGCTTCTAACTGTTTCGTATATACCTGCCCGGTCTTCGTCAGCTCCTGCGCATATGCGGTAATCACAAACTCGCCGCTCTCCCCGGCATCTAATACCTCGCTGCCAAAATATCCCCGCAGCGCATTTGCCGCCAAAATCAGCGCAGCCATCGCCGCAAATACAGCCGCCGGCTTTAACATACAATATTTCTTTCTGCCGCTTTTTCGTCCTGTTTCCTGATCCGAAAAAAACAGTTCTTTTGCTTTGTCTTTTTCGGATTGATCCAATTTTATTTTTTCCAGTGCACTTTTATAACAGTTCTCCATGTTTCACCTCCATCAGCTTTTTCAGGCGCCTGCGCCCTCTTGTCAGCTTGGAATTTACCGTATTCTGCTTCTTCCCTAGAATCTCCGCGATTTCTTTAATCGTATATTCCTCGTAATAATACAGATAAAGAATGTTGCGGTAATCGCTTGGCAGCTCATACAGTTCCTCCATCACTGCCTGTTCCTTTGGCTCATACGGGATCTCAAGATCTCCAAACGGAACCGTATGCCTGCGGAAAAACGATCTTCTGTAGTCCAGGCACTGGTTCACCGTTACCCGGATCAGCCAGGCTTTCAGATGCTCCTCATCCTGAAAACACGGATTTTCACACCTTAACAGCTTTAAAAATACATCCTGCACCACATCCTGCGCGTCGCTGGTGTGAAACAGGTTCTGATACGCAATGCGAAAAATCATATCTGCGTACCGTTCTACAATTTTTGTGTACTCCTCTTGGTCTTTTATGGATCGCATATTTGACTCCTTTCATTCTATAACACGAATGAAGGGCACAATTTAGTGCACTTTGCAAAAATACAATAAAAACCACCCTTGTACAACAGGCGGCTTATATGTTATAATATTTTTACAGTTGGGGCGGTGACAAGCCCGCCCTTTCTGTTGTTCCTTATTCTGTTAGAATTTCAGTTTTTCATTAATTTTGGCTATCTGCTTTTCAGCTTTTTTGATAATCTTTTCATTGTGTTCCTCTTTCGCAAGTTCAAGAACTTCCTGCCAATCTTCCAGTTCGTCAAGCAACATCCCTTTGTACTGCTCGTTTGTCATTCCCATATCTTCCATGCCAGCCTCTCTTTCTATTGTATACCAAACATCTTGCCCTATCTGATAACACAATAATAACTCATTTTAGTTATTTTATCAATACTGTCTTCCAAATTTATCAAGAATTTCTTTTTCTTCTTCCTCTACGCTTTCATAATAAATAAGGTGTTCGGGTTGCATTTTCAAAATAGCACATATCCTATTAAGTGATTCCATGCTGATACTTGCATTATTATTTTTTATTTTTCTCCATGTATCTTGTGATAATACGCCCGTTTTCTGTGCTTTGTATGCTGTCATTCCCGCAGTTTTTAACGCACCGGAAACATCAAACTTAAATTTTATCAACTTTGTCCCACTCCTTTTATCCTATTTTGTTATATAGTAAAATATCATCCTATAAAAGTCAAGATCATGATAACGAAAAAAAGTTATTTCGATGATTAAGAATCACTAAATATTGCATAGCAGCGAACCAACCGGAAATAACTAACGTTTCAATGGCATATATAATACAGCAGCCGCATAGTTAGTGGGATTGGGCATATAAGGAGGATTGCAGGGTACAATAAAAGAAAGGCGGCACTTTCTTACTTATAGTTTCGGCTGTATCCTTCCCATTACCGGGCAGATTGGGGACTTTCACCCGTTAGAACGTGTGTCATCCTATGTAGCAGCGATTATTCAATTTTTAGCTGCCTGCAATTCTACAAATCAGAATTTACTGTTACGAGCTAATCGCTTTCTGGGGTCTCGCAGGTTTCCAAATATTCCGACAACAGAGCCGAAGATGGATTCAATCGCAATGCCCGGTCGTATTCTGCACCATCGCCATCAGGCGGAGCCTGTTCTGCATTGATGACCACACATTCCCGCTCTTTCCTAGTTCCAAACAAACCGGAAGCATCGAGTCTTTTCATAGCCTCCTCCATAAGTTCAATCCGCACTTTCCACTCAGTCTCATATAGTTCATCATCGGATAATTTTATGGATTTTTCTAAGGCTTCGTAAGACCATGCTGAAATATAGGGATGCATTCCCTCATCAAATACAAATACATAAAAATAAAAATGTTCTTTGGTTGTTTCTTTCAGAGACAGAAACGCCGCTCTGGCAGCGGTTATAAGAACTTCCATTAATTCCTCATTTTCTTTTTCAGTACACATATCCATCTTGTCCTTTCTTTTTATAAATCCCGATTCGTCATTGCTTATTATATATCTGTAATAAAGTTGATTCATAAATCACTTGACGCTACCTATTCATACAGACTGTCAATCAAATGGTCAACCATAAAATCAAAAGTTTCCATGTGATCGCGTGGAAGAATATCTTTATTTTTGATATTCATAATTAAAGAATAAATAACGGACATCGCTAAATCCGCATCCACCTTGAATTTCAAATACGGCTGGCTTAAAAAAAGCCGCTGGCTCATATAATTGGATTCCTCGATTTTTTTTGCCTGTTCCTCTGATAACTTGTTCATCAAAATTGTAAAATCCGTACTGTCCGAATGGTACAAAAAATTGTTTTTATCATATTCCCGATAAATGAGCTTTAAGGCTTCAGCAACACCATGCTTTTCTTTGTATTTTTCGATTACCTCCAACGCCGCGTTGCAGATTTGCTCTTGCACGAAACACAGCACCTCGCAAAAGAGAGCCTCTTTCGATTCAAAGAATAGATAAAACGCCCCTTTTGAGATTCCTACCTGTTTGCAAAGGTCATCGACACTTGTTTTCTTATAGCCATACTGTGTCCAGCTCTGCTTACAGGCTTCCTTTTCTTGTGCGGACTGTCCTCGGATTGAATGCAACGTATTATGGGGCTGCGGAGAGCGCGTTAGCAGTCGCTACAATCTTATGGAGCATTGCCGCAGGGGTTTTGGCAGAGAAATTGAAAATACATAAATTATCTGTCCTGCTTGCAGCTCTTGGTATTTTAATGATCCCTGCCGGCATTGTTTTCCTTTTGCCAGTGAATTCCATGATAAAGTATATCGTTACGGTTGTATCATTTTGCGGTATGCAGGCTGTTATCAGTATATTTTCTATTTTTGCTGTTTCTCTCATACAACAGAGGACACCAAATCATTTCATAGGAAAAATTATGGCTTATACATCAACGATTACTTTGTGTGTTCAGCCTATAGGACAAATCGTGTACGGTTTTTTATTTGACACATTTCACAGTGCCGTGTATTTTGTCTTAATCCCGACTGGCATCATAGTTTGCATTGTGTTCCTGTACTCACAGCAGGACAGTCTTTTGTTTTAGGATATACCAACGAAACAGATGGCATCTATGATGCATCAAAAGAAAACCCTGTTATCATTTTTGATGACTTCACTGGAACATTTAAGTGGGTGGATTTTCCTTTCAAAATCATCGTTATATTGGGAACAGGCGGAAAGATATGTTTCTAAAGGCGGACAACAGCAGTTTAACACTAATGCCGTTAGCAGAGTAAAAGTGCCTGTACCGCCCTTAGATGTCCAAGATAAGATTATTTATGTACTTGATAATTTCGATGCGATCTGTTCTGACTTCAGCATTGGTCTCCCTGCCGAGATTGAAGCAAGACAAAAGCAATACAAGTATTATCGTGATGCCCTCTTGACCTATGCCGCAACTGGTAAGACAATCTTGACGACAGACGAGTTAATGGCTTGATTGTCCTTTGTCAATATGTTTTTGGTTTTGTTTCTGTTACGCTGAATATGATTTCTGAAAACCATGACAGTAAGAGAAAGCCTATCACAAGCGGCAACCGTGAAGCTGGCGAGTACCCTTACTATGGGGCATCCGGCATTGTAGATTATGTGAGTGGTTATATCTTTGATGGAGATTATCTGCTTGTTTCCGAGGATGGCAACAATCTGGTGGCACAAAGCACACCGATTGCGTTCTCTATATCGGGCAAGAATTGGGTAAATAACCATGCTCATGTTTTGAAGTTTGATTGTTATGCAACGAGGAGATATGTCGAGTTCTACTTGAACTCTATCGACCTTTCATAATTTATTTCTGGTGAAGCACAACCGAAGCTGAACCAGAAGAACCTTAACACAATGCCTATTCCGCTTCCTGCTATCAAGGAATAGGAGCATATCGTAGGCATACTTGATCGCTTCGATGCCCTCTGCAATGACATTTCTTTTGGCTTACTAGAGCGTGTTTGAAAAATCATTCCTACCATCTGCATTCCCCACTTTGCGTGATATTTGTGCCAAATTCAGGTTACATCGCCCGCTATGCGCCCTTCATTTGGCGCAAATCTCCCACAAATTGTGAAATACATCTGGCAGCAAGCATTTTCAAACACGCTCTAGCAGAGAATGAAGCGAGGACTAAGCAATATTACTTATGCCTAAAAGAACAAGATCAAGCATTTCCTGAGTATAGATACATGTGCGAAGCAAAAGCAATGTCGGCAAATCCTGTCTTCTTGTTTGCGTTTGCGCATATTCTAAAATTTGTTTATGAATCGTTAGTTAGAGAAAACGGAAAAGATGAAGAATTGAGGTGATATTATGAGTACCTACCATATCGTACTTTCAACCAATGAAAGTACGGTTGTAACCGAATATGAGTCACAGACCAAACGCTCTGATGCTTACCAGAGTGAAGCAGCTCTGGAAGCGGAATTTATCAAAATGTTGGGCGAACAGGGCTATGAGTATGTGACCATTCATAATTCCGATGCACTTATTGCCAATCTCCGCAGACAGTTAGAATTGTTAAACAACTATCATTTTACGGATAAGGAATGGGACAGCTTTTTCAAAAGCAAGATTGCCAATACCAACGAGGGCATCGTGGAAAAGACCCGAAAAATTCAGGAAGATTATGTGCAGAACTTGACCCGTGAGGACGGCATTGTTCGGAGACAAGGAAGCAAACGGCATTGTCCTCTTGAAATCTTATGAGGATTATTACTACGGTTGTGTCGATGATAAAGGTCGTGAGCAGAAAGGTTATGAGGAACGAATTGCAGAATTGTTGCAGAAATATCCTTGCTGCCTTTGACCGCTTTGCCGGAAATGAAATCCTATCCCCGATTGATTTCCAAGACTACACAGGCACATACCATGATGTGTACGAGGAAATCAAACCGAAACCGGGAAGTAAGGACAGCATTATGGATGATGTTGTTTTTGAAATGGAGCTTGTCAAACAGGTGGAAGTCAACATTGACTATATCCTGATGCTGGTTGGGAAGTATCACGATGGGAACTGTGAGGATAAGGAAATTCTTGTTGCGATTGATAAAGCAATCAAGTCCAGCTTACAGCTTAGGTCTAAAAAGGAGCTAATCGAAAACTTTATTGCTACCATCAACACAAGCACCAATGTCAATACTGACTGGCAGCATTTTGTCAGAGAGAAGAGAGAAACCGACATCCAGACTTTGATTACTGAAGAAAAATTGAAGCCGGAAGAAACAAGAAAGTTTGTCGAGAATGCTTTCCGTGATGGCGTACTCAAAACTACTGGCACGGATGTTGACCGACTGATGCCGCCCGTTTCCCGTTTCGGAGGAGGTGGTTCTCGTGATAAGAAGAAGCGGACAGTTATTGAAAAACTGAAAGGGTTCTTTGAAAAATACTTTGGATTGGTTAGCCCAGAGGCTTCAAAAGAACCGGATAAGGTTACATATCTTTATGATAAAAATCTTCAATACCATTAAAATGCTAAAAAGGCAAAGAGGGGTGATTGCGTGGCAGAAAGTCACAATGTAGAATGGAAAGAGTCTTGGCGAGATGAGTATCTTAAGTGGATATGCGGTTTTGCCAATGCTCAAGGCGGCAAGATTTATATTGGCACAAATGATGATGGTACGGTAATTGGCGTCCAAGACAGTAAAAAATTATTGGAAGATATTCCGAATAAAGTTCGTGATGTTCTTGGTATTATTGTAGACGTTAATTTGCTGACTAACGATGGAAAAGACTATATTGAAACTTTCTTAAAATCAGTAAAGGCAGCCTGTATTTTTTCCAGACAGTCAGCCGGAAAGCCTGCGATATTTTTTACCCGGTTTATTTTGTTGCACCAGTTCTGGCATTCATCATCTGGCAAAATCCATTACAAATACGTCATGGAACGACTTCACAAGGCAAGCCCATTTTCGCAGCAAAAAAAGACTGTATATCCGGCACTTTCCATGTGCCGGATATTCAGCCTTTCATTCTTGTTAAACCGCCCCAGTAGATGCCATCAAAGACATCTCACCTTCCAGGCAAAAGCTGCCGTATCCAAACGGAAGAATAAAATGATCTCCTTTTTGAATCGGGTTTCCATCGATAGAACCGCTTCCTTCCAGCACAGATATTGCCAAAAACGGATATTTTTGTTCAAGCTGTGCGGTTCCTTTGGTATCGATTTTAAATACTTGGAAGTACGGACAGTCAAGCAGCAGGTTCATTTGATTTTCCGGCAGTCCGTTTGCGGAAAAGATGCAGTCTGCCATTTCTTTTGCGGGTGTTTGTATGACGTCGATGCTTTTTTTCAAATGCAGCTCACGCGGCTTGCCGTCGCTGAGGCGGTTGTAATCGTACAGTCGGTAGGTTACGTCGCTGTTTTGCTGTGTTTCGAAAATCAGGCATCCGCCTTTGATGGCATGAACTGTGCCTGGGTCGATCATAATAAAGTCGCCCTTTTTAATCGGCACTTCCCGCAGCAGGTCGCTCCATTTTCCCTGTTCAATCATCTGTATCAATTCTTCTTTTGTCTTTGCCTGATGGCCGATAATTAACGTAGCAGGCTGCGCGCAGTCCATAATATACCAGCATTCGGTCTTTCCGTTTGCACCGTTTTCGTATAGCTTCGCATAGCTGTCGTCAGGGTGCACCTGAATGCTCAGATCTTCTCTGGCGTCGATAATTTTTGCCAGCAGCGGGAACTGCTCGGTATGCGGGTTTCCAAACAACTGCGGATGCTTGCTCCATAGCTCGGACAGGTGCGCTCCTGCAAATGTTCCGTTTTTTATCGTTCCGTCACCGTTTGGGTGCGCAGAGATCCCCCAGCATTCCCCGGTCTGCTCACCGGCTGTCGCATAATGAAATTCCTGCTGCAAGCGGCTGCCGCCCCAGATATTTTCTTTGCATACAGGCTCTAAAAACAGGATTTCTTTTGTTTGCGGCTGCTGCTGCATGTTTGTAAAGACCAGGCTGGCTGCGCCGATAATGCCGGCATCGTTGCCGTTTTGCGCAATTACAACCGGAGGGATATAAGCCCCGGAGGCGCCAAAGCAGTGTTCCTGTAAATAGCGGTTCAGCGGATCTGTCAGCTTTTCGCCCTGTCCGCAGATGCCGCCGCCAAGCACGATCATATCCGGCCGGAAAATATTGACAAGGTCTGTAATGCCGTCCGCCAGATAGCGGATATAAAGCCCTACAAGCGCCTGCCCGCACGTATCGCCTGCTTGTGCCGCGTCAAACGGCATCTTGGCATTCATCCGCTCCAGGTCATGCCCGCAAAGCTCCCAGAGCATGGAGCTTGGAAAGCGTTCTGCCATGCGTTTGGCATCCGCGATCAATGCCGATGCCGACGCGTAAGCTTCCAGGCAGTCTTCTCTGCCGCATGTGCACTTTCTTCCTTCTGAAGCAATGCGGATGTGCCCAAGCTCCGCACCGCCTGGATGCCCGCCTTCAAAGATCTTTCCATCGACCACGATCCCGCCGCCGACGCCTGTGCCAAGCGTCAAAAAAATTGCGTTTTTGCAGCCCTTTGCCGCTCCCCTGATCGTCTCTCCAAGCGCCGCGCAGTTGGCATCGTTATTGATATAAACAGGCATCGGAAGATATTTCGAAAGCTCCGCTGCCAGAGGTACATGATCCCAGCGGATGTTGTTGGAATACAGTACCGTGCCGCTTTTGCCGTCGATCGTACCAGGGCTTCCGACCCCGGTGCCAAGACAGTCCTGTGTCTTGTAGCCGTTTTCTTCTAACAGTGCCAGCGCCGCATGTCCCATATCCGCAATCAACTGCTGATAAGGACGCTCGCCGCGTGTAGGGATCGTCGTCTGCGCAATGATAGCAAAAGCCGAATCCACGATCCCGATCTTAATGCCTGTACCGCCAAGGTCAATCCCGATCATTACTTTTTCATTTTTTTCTGACATTTGGTGCCCCCTTGTAATTTATGATTCTATCGTTTCTTTCAGTCCATAGACTTCTACTTCATAGATTCGTGCTGCACTGTCTGTTCCCTGTGTCGGTTTGTGAATCACATATTTTACATATTGCGCATTTACCGGAGCAAATGCATCGTGTGTCTGTCCAGCCGCGTTTTTCGTTACGCTTTTTACCTCTTCAAATTCGGTGCCGTCCTCGCTCACAAAAATTGCGTACGCTTTTGTATTCATATCCGGGCTTTCCCCGCCTGCTTCGGCATGGTACACGTCGACGGCACTGACTGCCTGAACAGAGCCTAAGTCAATCGTGATCTCATGAGGCGCACTTCCGGTTGCGCACCATTTTTTCGTCTTGTCGCCGTCTACCGCAAATTCCGGCGCTTCGTTTTCATTTACAAACGTATCTGCTTCTGTCGCTGCTCCCTGTGAAAGAAGTTGCAGCCCGTCGGAAGCTTTGTTACTAATCACAATATAGTTTTCGATCAAAGCATCGGCGCTGCCGGAGCTGTTTTCTGCTTTTACCGCAACCGGATAAACGCCTTCCTGTGCGTAGGTGACGGATACGGTATCGCCTTGCGCGCTTTCGGTATCAGAGCCTTGCAGTGTCCATGTCACCTTCTCGGTATTTGGAGAGCAGAGGCTTGTAAAGGTAATCTTTTCGCCTGGTTTTGCAAGCGTCACGTCTGCCGCAAACGCTGCTTTTGGCAGGCTGTTATCCGGCCATTCCATCGTCACGTCGCTGCCTGTGCCTTCTTCGAGCAGGATATTTACCGGAACGACGCGGAACGTGGACTTGTTTGTATCATCGGTACGCGGCAGTGTATTTATATAGAAGCTTTCGGTATTGGATACCCCGAGCAGCGACATGGTCTGATTCTGGTTGATCCGGTATACCTCATAATAATCCGCCTTTGCATCGGATTTCCATGAAAGGCGCACGCCTGCATACATTGCGTCCTCGTCAAACTCACTGTCGAGCACCTGGACATCGCTTACCGTAGATTTTGACACGGCATCCGGCTTAGCTATTGTAATATTTCCAAAGCGGAATTGCAAGCCGTTTACATCCGATGCGGCGCTTAAACGGTAAGAAATCGTACGAATCGTCTTTCCTGCAAGCGCAGACGCATCATAAGTAACTTTTGTCCATTCTTCTCCTACCTTCTGGTCGCCTTCGAGTGCAAGCTCTGTACCGTCATCCAGTGTGAGCACGGCATCCAGCGCGATTTTTGCCCCTTTTGCTTTTGCTGTCGTCGTAAATACCATCTGTTCTTCTGCCGGGAGCTTTGCGCTGTACAGCTTCATAACAGAAGGCACGTCTTTTTTCATCGAACCGCGCACAATCAGGCTGTTGCCGCCGTAATAAGCATCGCCTACATCCAGGTCTGCGTTGAGCTTATTGCCTTCCCCGTTTTCCAAAATATACCGGTAGGTCGGCAGCACGTCTGCAATACTGCGGTTATTCCAGTCAAGCAGGCTGATCTGCTCGCCGTTTTTATAAAATCCATAACCGTTTCCGACTGAAAAATTCGTAACAAACGGCAGCTTCGTAATGGCTGTACGTTCTGTCACATACGTCGATACGCCTTTCCATTTTGTATCGTCCGTAACCTTTGCCTCTGCCGAAGGATCGCCTGCGGCATTGACCCACATCCTGTTTTCCTGTTTCCAGAAGTCCTGTACCGTTCCTGCCGAAAAATAAGCCCAGCTCGGACAGTACAAGCCGAGAGACGTATAGGTGCCGCCATTTGGATTTTCAAACAGGTTCCACTTGATCGGCGTATCGTAGCCGCTGCTTTGTACGTCCACGCCCGCGTATAAGTCGTATGGGTTGATTCCCTGTTTTTTTGCCAGCTTTGCAGAAGCTTTTAACAGCTCTTTTTTTGCCAGCTTATCTTCTGTCCACCAGAAGTTTAAGAACATTTCGTCAGCGCCCTTGCTCTGCCTGCCCGTTAAATAAGCCGCATTTTTCTTAGTGAGGGCGTTCTGCCAGTCCATTTTGCCGTCTACGGTCATAGAATCGTAGTATACAAGCTGCAATTCTGGCGCTTTTTCTTTATAATAAGCAAGGAACCGCTGCATCTTGTCCGCATGTTCTTTTGTCAGCGGTTCTTCGTCCGTGCCTTCGGTCTCCTGGTTCATAAACCAGCCGTCAAATCCGTAAGTTTGCGCCACTTCGATCAATTTGTCCGCAACTGGAAAGCTGCCGTCTTTTTCCTGCAGCAGGTCATCTAACCATTCCATTTTGCCGCCGTGCCCTGCCTGCGGCATAAAGACGGTACCGATTACCTGCACCCCATGCTTATGTCCGGCGTCTACAACATCCGGGCTTGGCGCGACAATCAGCCCTTCGCCTGACGACCCGCCCCAATAGACAAGCGTGTCTACATACTGCCAGTAAGAAAAGGTATTGGCATTCATTTTGTTTAAGCCATGCGGAGAATTGCCGCTTGTGCTGGCGTTCATAATCGAAACCGCCATTACCTTGGTATCTTTATTCTGCGTCTGATTCACAGCTTCCAGCTCTTCTACGGGTACACGCTCCGCAAGCGGTACGGTGCTAAGATTGAATATCAGGTCTTCGTCCGTATCCGGGCTCCATTCCAAAAGCTGTGCCGGGAACCAGTAGGACGCTTCCGGCTGACGGTTCATCACCAGTTCTTTATTTTCATTTTCTTCGGTCTGGGAATAGGTTGCAGATGCCTGCTGACTCGTACCTTCGTCTGTACCTTCTGATGTGGTGGCTTCGGTGTTTTCCTGCTCTTTTGGCTTGTCGCCGCACGCAGTGAGTGTGGACAGCATCGCCGCGGCTACAAGTATGCCCGCCAATGCTTTCGTATGATATGTTCTTCTCATTGTTGATCCTCTCTATTCTTCAATGTTCCTGAATGATTGAATAAATTCTGATAGAATGACTCGGAGAGGTAAATACCTCTCCGTGCCTTGATCTTGGATAACTGTATGTTAGGAAAGCTTTACAGTAACGACTTCATATGGCTTGAACACGACGTCGATCGTATTGCCTGCTGTCTGCGCTGTATATTCCGGCTCTTCCAACAGGTTACAGATCTGTGCTTTGCCAAACTCATGGTTCACTGTTAATTTTGCTTTTGTATAGGCATTTTCCGATTCGTACATACGAATGACAACGCCGCTGCCGTCCTCTGCCTGCTTGATCGTCTCGATCACGACATTGGCACTGTCTGTCGATGCGAACGAATATTCGCCGACTGCCTGTGCGCCTGTCTGTACAAGCAGCGGCTGGTTTAACTTATATGCTTCCTCTACAGTGCCTGCCGCACGCCAGCCTTCCGCGTGCGGATACAGCGCGTACGTAAAGGTATGCTCCTCCTGGTCTGTGACCGGATTTGGCTCAATGCCGGACTTAATCAGGGTCAGCGCCATATTGGAATCTTTTACCGAATGTCCGTATTTGCAGTCATTTAGCAGCGATACGCCATAATGCCCTTCGGACAAGTCCATCCATTTTTGTCCGCAGCTTTCAAAGCGCGCTACATCCCAGCTTGTATTCTGATGTGTCTTTCTGGTCAGATTACCGAACTGGATATCAAACGTCGCTTCGTCCGTATGCACGGCTACCGGGAAATGTACCTTTAACAATGTCTGGTGCTCTTTCCAGTCTACGTGTGTAACAAACTCGATCCTGCGGCTGTCTGCATAAAACAGGATCTTCTGGGTGATTGTAGAGTTGGACGCTTTTCTTGTGATCTCAAGCGCTGCGCGTACCGAACCAAGCTCTGTCCACTCCATCCGCTCTACATTGTCCACATCCCAGAATTTTTCGGTATAGAAAATATCGATATCCCAGTTGTCAAAATAAATCGGCTTGTCTTCATACATCCGCAGCAGGTTGGCGCGCCCGCCCTCCTGTACCGTTTCCCTGTCGTTTTCTTTATCATAGATGCTCGTAAACATGCCCTGTTCGTCCAGCTTGATGTTATAAAACGGTGTTTCCAGCTCATAGTCGCTGTGCAGTACAAATGCCGGCTGTTCGTCCCCGTCTGCAAGTTCTGCCAAATGGAAGGACTTAAAGCCCTTTGACGGCAGGTGTTTCACATAAGCAATGCTTCCGTCGGCTGTTTTTTGTACCGGGTACACATTCCCTTCCCCGTCTGCAACTGCTGCCGCGTCCAGTGTACCCAGATTGACAATATCGTCTCTTACCTTTCCGGTTGTGTTAAATACGGCCACTGCTTCTCCGGTGCCTGCGATTGCTTTTATGCGCTGTGCGGTAAGCTCTGCAAGGCGTGCAGCGAGCTGTTCGTATTCTTCCTTGGTCACCTTGTAGACTTCTTCGATCGAAGAGCCTGGCAGAATATCATGGAACTGGTTCAGCAGCACAAGCTTCCACATCTCATCCAGCTCTTTGACCGGATAGCCCAATGCCTCTGCCGTCAGTACACTAAGCAGCTCCAGATCCATTAACCCCAGCTCCGATTTGCGGTTGGAGCGTTTATTTCTCGCCATCGAGGTAAGCGTGCCCCTGTGGTATTCAAAATACAGCTCTCCTTCCCAGACCGGAAGCCGCTTATGATCCTGTACACGTTCCTTTAGCTCGTCAAAGTACGTACGGGCAAATTCCTGACGTACTTTTGGTATGCCCTTGACCCCTTTTTCCATACGAATCGAAGTCTCAAGCATCTCCCTGGTCGGTCCTCCGCCTCCGTCACCGTAGCCGTAGGAGATCAAAATGTCGTTGTTGATATCTTTGTTCTGGTAGCGCGTCCATCCGCCCATAATTGCATCTGGATGAAGCATTCCGTTATAAGTCGTAAAAAAGTCTTTGATCGGCTGGTGCACGCCAAGCGTCGTAATCAGGTGCGTCAGCACTTCTGAGCCGTCGATGCCGCGCCACATCATCGTATCGTACGGCACTTTGTTAAACTGGTTCCATGCCAGCTTCGTCGTCATAAAATAATCAATACCGCACTTTTTCATAATCTGCGGCAGCGCTCCCGAATAGCCGAACACGTCCGGCAGCCACAAAATCCGGTTGTCCACGCCAAACTCTTCTTTGAAGAAGCGTTTGCCATGCACAAACTGGCGCACGAGCGATTCACCGCTCGTTAAGTTGCAGTCGGCTTCCACCCACATGCCGCCTTCCGGCTCCCAGCGTTTTTCTTTAATCCGCGCTTTGATTTTTTCATACATTTGCGGGTAGCGTTCTTTAAAAAACGCATAGAGCTGCGGCTGGCTGGACATAAACTTATAGTTCGGATATTCTTCCATCAGCTTTAATACCGTAGCAAAGCTGCGTCCGACTTTTTCGCGTGTCTGCGCGACCGTCCACCACCACGCCACGTCAATATGCGTATGCCCGATACAGGTCGCAACCACATCCTGCCATCCCGCATGATCGGTATAGAGCGCTTTGTCGATATACGCGGACGCCTGCTCTAACGTCTCGTAAAATGCTTTCGAATACGGTGTGCGCAGATCCAGAAAATTCACCGTCGTATTTAAGATTTCCTCGATATCCCTGCGGTTTTTATCATCCTCTTCCATCCTTGTAAACGCCTCTAACGGCACCCACAGGTCATAATACAGCTTTTCAACTGCCGCATCGACCTCCTGCATCTCAACGATCAGGTTAAACTCGGTATGCAGCGTCCCCGTATACGCGATTAATACAAGCTCCAGCTCTTCTCCCTGTACTGCCTGCGGACGCAAATAGACATCCCTGTGGTTCATATCTATACCCTGTACCACTTCGCCGTTTACATACAGTAAAAACTGCGGGTTTCTGGCGTCGTCCCATTCGTCGATCTGTGTGCATACGTGCATCCACATCGGCTTGCCGTCCAGCTCCTTTGGTACTTGGTAGGAAGTTTTAAAACAGTAATGGCGGTCTTTGCCGTACCAGTGCATCGTCTTGCAGTCGTAATCCTCCCACGGTTTTTGGTCTGCCTGCGCTTCCTCAGGGCGAATATAAGTTCCTTCTTTGTATTTCCAGTTTTCTACCGGAAACTTTTGTTTTACTTTCCGTTTTTTAAGTTCTTCACAAATGACCTTTACCCTTTTGTCTAAAAAATGCATAAAACCTCCTTATTCCGCCCTTCGTGGGGGCATTCCTGCTAAATTATACTGTGCTGCTTACCCATACTGCGGAATGTCCTGCAAGCACCTGCTGTCCGTCTTGCCGGCAAGGCGGATACTGATAACAATATGAATGATATTGTTCTAAAAGCACATAAGGTTCACTGCGGTGGTTTACAATCACCATGCCGTTTTCAAATACCCCTGTTTCTATGCCTCGTTCACAAATTCCACTGGCTGGTGTAAGATATTTTCTTAAAAGAGCCTTTACAAGCGTTGTTTTGGACTGGATCAGCGGATACATTTCCCGGTTGCCCTGTCCATATGGTACATGTGGGATGTTTTTTGCCGCATAGGACGCTCCGATCTGTACGCCGAACGCATAGACTGCCCCGCGGCATTCCCATCCCGTCTTTTCTGTTTCTGTCTGCCGCGCGAGGCGTTTTGCAAGTATGTCTTTTGCATATTCTGCCACACAGCAGCCTTTGCCGTCAATATAGTCTGCGACGGATTTCCCGCCGTAATACCTGCAAAATGACTCTCCCTGCGGGATAATCACATTTCCATACCGGTACGGCGTCTTCCCGCACGCTTCCCCTGCAATGCCAAAACACGACTTTGCAAGCGCATCACCAGGACCGTGCAGCAGTATCCCGCCGCTGCGCACCCACTCTCTGATACATGTCTCAGACTGCTTGTGCTCTGCCGCTTCATAGCAGTCGTTTGCCGGCACGATCAGAATCCGGTACTCTGACAGCGCGCCGTTTGTAATCTGCTGTGCGCTGATGACATCCACCTGGTATCCAAGGTCACAGCACAATTCGTACCAGCCGAGCAAGTCCAGGCGCCTTATTTTATTATTTCCTGTCTCAAACGGCTCTAAAAGCGCCATCTCTGACGGAAACAGCAGCGCGATTTCCTTTTTGCGCGCACCTGTACGCTGCGGTATCACCTCTGCGCACCAGCGGTTTCCAAGTGCCAGCGAATCTAAAAAGCTCGGATCCATCCGGTTTAATACGCCGCCGTCATCCAGCCCGTTCATGCCGTAGCATGTATAGCCGTCCATCCCGCACGCCGTCATTGTGCCGATCATTTCCGCCGGAGTCAGAAACGCATACAGGTCGTTATATATAAATCTACCCCAATAAATGCCGCCAACCAACTGTTTTCCTTCGTTCATCACCCGCATCATACTGTGCTGGCATGACACGACATATGCATTTGGATATCCGTCCGGCGTCACCGGAACCGTAATAAAATGACAACTGTCCAGATACGGAGCGAGCACATACGGATCTATGCCGCGCACTGCCGTATCCCACAAGTCGCTGAACGCATTGTCCGCATCCGCCTGCGCACGCCCGTAAATGTTCAGAAAATACCCCCACTGGGACAAATCCGGGCACAAAAACAGCTCTGGATGCTTTTCCTTGAGCATCTTTTTCATATCCTGAAAATACAGCTTTAGTTCCTGCGCTTTCCAAAAAGCCTGGTCTCTCCAGCGGAAAAATTTTGGCGTCTTTTTTTTCACATCTTCTTCTGTTAAAAACGCTTCGCCGTATACTAACGAATACCAATATTTTTCGGGTGCAAGCTCGCAAAAATCTGCGACGGATACTGCGTAAGCCTGATTGAGCCTTATAATATCGCCGCCGTACAGCTCCCGCAAAAACTCCTGGTAGCGGCTGATCCCCTCGGCGTCAAAGCTGGGCGCCACGACCGGATCCCACATGCTGCACACCGGGATGACCTCGCCGGTCTCTGTGGATGGAGACGGCGGTGCCGTAATTACGCACCGCTCACATCCATCGCCATACAGCTCCATAATCCGCTCCACATGCTCCTTCATCGACAGCTTTGCCTTTGGCGACCAGTATTTATACCATCTGCCCGGCGTACCGTCATAATGCACCGTCTCTTCTCCAAAGATCGGCGGGCTAAAGCGGATATGCGGATACAGGTTGTCTCCGTTTAGGTACAGCAGCAGGAAATTGTAGCCAAGCCCGTGCGCCCGCGCGGATTTTCCCATATATTCCTGCATCCTGACATACTGGCTGTATGCGCCTGTATCATATCGCTCTTTAAAATCTTCCCATGCTTTTGTATCGAACATCACACTGTTAAATCCCAGCTCTTTTATCAGCTTCATTGTCTCATCGACAAATGCTTCATCGTCGTAAGCCGGGCTGTAAAAGTTACCGAATATTACATTGATATACGGCCTGTGATCTGTCCTGCTTAGCAGCATGTGACCTCCTCCATCGCATCCAGCAGGCGGTCAACCGTCGTAAACGCCAGCCCTGTTACGGTGTCTGCACATCCGTAATAAACCGCGATCCTGCCAGTCGCTGCGTCCACAAGCGCTGCGCATGGAAATACAACATTTGGTACGTCTCCGACGCACTCATACAGCTCATGCGGGCCTAAAATATAATTTCTCGTCCGCTTTATCACCTTCCAAGGCTGCTCAAGATCCAAAAGCGCACAGCCCATCCGGTATACATAGCCGTTGCACGTATTAATTACACCGTGATAAATAAGCAGCCAGCCTTCGTCCGTCTCGATCGGAACGCTTCCTGCCCCGACCTTTAGGCTCTGCCATGCTGAAAAATCGCCTTTTATCGTACCCATCACAAACCGATGGCAGCCCCAGTATTTTAAATCCGGGCTTTCGCTTACAAAAATATCGCCAAACGGTGTGTGGCCGTTGTCGCTTGGACGGCTGAGCATATAATAATTGCCGTTTATCTTTCTTGGAAACAGCACACCGTTTCGGTTAAACGGCAAAAACGCGTTTTCCATCTGGTAATACGTCTTAAAATCATATGTGTAGCCAATGCCGATCGTCGGATATTCGTGATAGCCGTTGCACCAGGTTACATAATACCTATCTTCGATCCAGCACACTCTTGGATCATAGCGGAAATCCCGTTTTGCGATCTCCGGGTCTGCTCCCTGGAATACAATCGCATCGTCCTCAATGTCCCAGTGAACGCCGTCTTTACTAAATCCGGTAAAAATATCCATGCTGATCGATTTGCTGTCACAGCGGAACACTCCCGCAAAACCGTCTTTATATGGGACAACCGCACTGTTAAACACGCTGTTCGAATTTTTTGTTGCAAACCTTTGGATAATCGGATTTTTGTCATAGCGCCATACTGGTAATTTTTCCGTGCCTTTTGGCTCCTGCCACGGCATATTCGGCAGATCTGCCCCTATTATTTTCGCCATATTTTGATCACCTGTCTTTTCTCTTATTTTGCTGCCATAAATTCATCCACCTGTGCCTGCGCTTCGTCCAGAATATCCTGGAAGCCTGCCGCCATCAGCTCTTCTTTAATCTGCGGCACATAGACTGTTGGATCCTGCACGCCAGTCATGACCTCGCTCTTATAGCGCAGCCAGATTTCGCTGCAATTTGCAATCTGGTCGTATACGTTTGTAGTATCAAAGGTAAAGCCAAGCATGACAGAGCTAACCGCTTCATCCATCAGTTCCTTGATTTCCTCAAACTGATTGTATTCGTCTTTGTCTTCCTGTGTAACCGTAAAATAGGTGCCGTTGGTATATCCAGGAATATCCCACTGCTTATCCAGCTTGTGCACTTTGCCGTCTTCGTTATATTCAAAGTTCACGCCTTCTTCTCCGTAATAGAACATGTCGCGCAGCTTGGTATCTGTGTTGACCTTGTTCAAAAGCTGTAAGCATTTTTCCGGGTATTTGCTGTTTGTAGAAATCATGTTGATCGAGCCGCGTACGGTATCATTGGACAGGATCGTATCTCCTACCTTTTCTACAGCAACGTCCTTGCCCATCTGCGGGCCCCAGGAAGTAAACGCTGCCGACGCCCAGCCCTGGCCGATTCTCCACATATTGTAAACACGTGCCTCTGACAATGTCGCAGCATCCGGGTTAATCAGCCCTTTCTGGTTCCATTCATATACGGTCTGCAATGCTTTGAAAACGTCCGGCTGCTCAAGTGTAAAGCACACCTTTGCATCCTTGTCGTCATATCTTACGCCAAGCACCTGCGTACCTGCGCCAAGCTGGTCATACGCGTCAAATATAAAATAGATGCCGTCGTTTTTAGAATAGAACGGATAATCATTTTTATCTGCCTTTAACTGTTCAAATACAGGCGTCAGCGATTCTAGCTCTGTCAGGCTGGCAAGATCCAGATTGTATTCTTCTACAAGCTCTTTGTCCCAGATCGCATAATTGGAGATTGCGATATCCTTATACGTCGGCACACCATAGATCCTGTCGTTGACCCGCATCGCCGTCCAGCATTCTTCCGGCATCATCTCGTTTAATTCCGGCATATTCGCCTCGATCAGGTCTGTAATATCACAGTATGCGCCCAAATTAATATCCGAGATATAGTTGCCGCCATGCCCGAAAATAATGTCGTACGGTTCATTCGTACTGATAATAACGTTTCTGCGGCTGTCCCAGTCTGACCAGCTTACTACCTCGACCTCCAGGTTAACGCCGATATCTGCGATCTGTTCATTGACCTTTGCCATCCAGGTATCGTAGTTTGTCGGCATTCCGTTGCCGATCAATACCCATTTTAAGTCCACCATTTCTCCGTTGCCCGCATCGGAGCCTTCAGTCTGTGCGCCGCCTCCGTCTGATGACGTCTGTTTATCTCCCCCATTGGAGCTGTTTCCGCATCCAGCCAGTGCCGCAACCGTCATTACCGACGCAAGCCCTGCCGCTATAAGTCTTCTTAATTTCATTCTCATTTCCTCCTGATATTATGTGCTGTTTTTTTGCTACTCTTTTACCGAACCGATCGTTAAGCCGGAGATAAAGTATTTCTGGAAAAACGGATACGTCAGCGCGATCGGCACGATAATAACGATTGCGATCGCCATACGCACGCTTTCTGTCGGCATGGCTGCCTTGTATTCCTGCATAGACAAGCCGCCGTAAGGGTTGTTTGCCATATATTCAATGCCCTTTTGTACATTGTTTAACAGCGACTGCAACGTTTGCAGGCGTTTGTCATCCAAATACATGGAAGCCTGGAACCAGTCGTTCCAATATCCAAATGCGGCAAACATCCCGATCGTCGCCATTACCGGCTTTGAGATCGGCAGGACGATCTGCGCCCAGATGCGAAGCTGTCCCGCGCCGTCGATTTTTGCGGATTCTACAATCGCATCCGGTACGGTCGTACGGAAAAACGTCCTGCATATCGTAACACTGAACGAAGAACACGCCAGCGGGAAAATCAGCGCCCAGATCGTATCGCGCAGCCCCAAAATATTGTTTACTACTACATAACTCGAAAGCATACCGCCATTAAAGATCATCGGAATAAAGATAATCCATGTATAGATGCCTTTGAGCTTAAAGCTCCTTCTGGAAACAACATATCCCATCGTCGTTACCAGCGCTATCGTAATTACCGTACCAATCACAGTTACTACAATCGACATAAATACCGCACGGAAAATCATGGCACGCTCATTCCATAAAAACTGATACGCGGCCGCCGATAACTCCGCAGGAATAATCTGGTACCCGCCCGAACGCAGCGCCTCTTCACTTGTAATCGATATGGAAAACACGAACAGCAGCGGGAAGATACAAGTCAGTCCCAAAACCAAAAATATCACGTTAAACAGGATATTGGTTGACGGCTTGATCTGATTAATCTGTGCTGAGCTTTCCAGATCTTTATTCTTTTTTCTCACGTCGTTTCCCTCCCTCAGATTAAATCAGGCTGTTTTCATTATCAATCTTTCTGACAACCCAGTTTGCTATCAAAATCGTAGTACAGCTACAGATCGCCTGGAAGAACGATGCTGCCGCAGTCCTGCCGATCGGCGTTCCCGGTGTCCGAATCGCCTGATAGATAAACGTATCAAACGTCGATACCGTCGTATACAGTGACCGTGGAATCCCGCCGGTTACCTGATAGAACAGACCGAAGTCTGAGTTGAAGATCTTGCCGCAGTCTAAGATCAGCATCATGATAAACACTGGCTTAATGGAAGGCAGAGTAATATGTACCGTCTGCTGCCACTTCGTCGCCCCATCCATAACTGCCGCTTCATACATCGACTGGTCGATGCCTGTAATGCTCGCAAGATAAAGCACCATGCCGTATCCCATACCTTTCCAGGTATTCAGCAGTACAAGGATAAACGGCCAATACTTTGCCTCCTGGAACCACATAATCGGGTCTACGCCGAACGATTTTAAAATACCGTTTAAATAACCTCTTTCCGGCGTCAGGATCGCGTATACGAAATAGGCAATTACTACCCATGACATAAAGTACGGCAGGAACATCATCGTCTGATAGACCTTAGAGGCGCCTTTATTGCGCATGTTGCTAAGCATTAACGCGCCGCCTACCGCTACCGTGGCACTGATAATAATAAACGCGATATTGTAAAGTACCGTGTTTTTCAGCAGCATCGTAAACGCATTGGATGAGAAGAAAAATGAAAAGTTGCTGAATCCCGCCCAATCGCTGTGCAGCAGATTGTAAATAAACCCGTGCCCGCCTGGCTGCAATTTGTATACTTTAAATGCGATAATAATACCAAACATTGGCAAATAAGCAAAAATTGCATACCAAAGCAGCGTAGGCAGCGACAGCAGGAACAATTCCGTGTCGTCTCTGGTCCAGCGTTTTCTCGGCCCTTTTCCCTTCCCATGAAGCATTTTGTCTGTCTTCATTTCGTTTAACCTCCTTGTTTATTTATGTTAAGTTTACATTAACACCTACCTAAACAAATGTCAACTATGCATGTCAAATTCATCACTATAGCTAATTATAATCATATTTTTAGTATAATTTCGCTAAAATTTTATATTTTTAGTAAGGCAGCGTGTTAAATCAACGCTTACAAAAATTAGCATAATATTAACATTATAGCCGCTTCACGACATGTCCAGACTTACATTTTATGCCTGCCGCGCTTGCGTCACATTACATTTGAATCTTTTTAACATTTGTAAACTAAAATATTGTAAATTAAACGAAAATATGTTATATTAGTAGAGTGGATGGCGTACTGGTACAGCGTTGCAGAAATAGCGGGCGCTGTATGCACTGTTATTTCTGCAATGCTGTACGGATACTCTGTCACATGCAACATTGACTGTAACGATAGGAGCACCACATGGAAAAAATCACAATGCAGGACATCGCAGATGCTCTTGGAATCTCAAGGGTCACCGTCAGCAAAGCCTTCAATAACCAGTCCGGCGTATCCGATACTCTGCGTGATACGATCTTTGAAAAAGCCCGTGAGCTTGGCTATGCAAAAGTTCCATATACCGAACTCGAAAAACTGGAAAAAATACAGCCGCAGGCACAGCATCACAGCCAGCCGGTCAGCACGGTATCCTTAATCGTATCAAGGCCGGATTCCGCCATGTTCTGGACGAGCATTATCCACCGTATGGCACAAGAACTTGCCAGCTACAACATAAACCTGATGTATACTTATGTTCCGTCTGTCTACACCCCGGCTTTTCAACTGCCGCTGATATTAAAAAGCGAAAGCAGCCTGCTCGACGGCTGTATTATTTTAAACGTATACGATCCTACGATCCTTGGCATGGTCAATGAGCTTTCCCTCCCGAAAGTCTTTTTAGACACCGTTCCTTCCCTGTACCGGAAGCAGCTAAACGGAGACCTGCTGTTAATCGAAGGCTACCGGACAGAATACGACATCACCGAATCCCTGATTCGAGACGGCCACACAAAAATCGGCTTCCTCGGCGATATCTATTATGCCCAGACCAACCTGGAACGCTACCGCGGCTACTGTGCCTGTATGCAGGCGCACCGGATGGAGATCCTTTCAAAATACTGCCTGACCGGAAGTATCGGCATTTTTTCCTACGGAAAAGAAGTCTATGATTTTTTAAACGGGCTGACCGACTGGCCG
This sequence comes from Eubacteriaceae bacterium, assembly GCA_910574915.1. Classification (GTDB taxonomy): domain Bacteria; phylum Bacillota; class Clostridia; order Lachnospirales; family Lachnospiraceae; genus Eubacterium_J. Next base: position 16,742 of record CAJTCR010000026.1, on the reverse strand, counting down.
ACTGCTTTTGTATGCGTCAGCGACTTTATGGCACATTTCGTAAAACAATACATCGACGAAAACCCGCAGCACGTACCGCATCCGGTCGTACTGACCGGATTTGACAATTCCGAGGAATATACAAACGTTGCCGGAAATATCACAACGGCAAATGTACGCACGGCACTGCTTGGAAAACGCCTTGCCTTGCAGCTATTGTTCCGCACGCAGCACCCGGATGCGCCGTTTGAGCTGACGTTTGTACGTCCTACTATTATTTAACATCTGTATTATAAGGAGGTTTTCATGAATTACGAAACAGAAAAAGACTATATCCTAAGACTGATCAAAGAAATCGCCAGGACACTGTCAAGTCTCGCGCTCGGCAAAAAGTACGAACAGGAAGACCTGTCTGTACAATCCCGCTACGGCTTATCCGACGACCGCTTCGCATACATCAAAAATATGGTCGACCGCGGAGAAGTCAACGAGGCGGAAAATATTCTGCTGGATCAGATTGACTACGGCGAGAAAACATCTGTGGCAGAATTGATCTTTTTTTACGAATACGCGGGTATAAAGGGTGATGAATTTTTAAAGAAATACAATTATTCTATGGAAGAGGTGCTGGAAGGACTGAAAATGCTGGCAGATCACCTGGGGTATCAGGATGTGTTGGAGGTTATGCAGTCTTATTGAATTTTATTTTGATGAAATGAAATGGAATACAGGGAGGGACGCTGGGAGAGAGGAGGCGCCTGCCATACAGAAAAACTTAGAACTTTTTTCAGTCACACATACGAGGAACAGCCAGGAGAGGGGGTTGGCACGCCCTGGCGGCGGCTTTGGAAGAATGGTTAGAAGCTCTTGGTATTCTGCGGAAAAACCAGGGGCGCAGCCAAGCGGCACCTTTAGCTGCCAGCAGGCAGCGAACTAGGTGCCGCGACCGTCCACAGCCACAACGTACCAGCAGAATACCTAGAGCTTCTTACCATTCTGGAACTGACGCAGACAGGGCGTGCCAACCCCCTCTCCTGGCGTCCCTTCATAATAACTCAAAACTCTCAACAATAAAAAACCTCAATGAATTTCTCACTGAGGTTTTCCCAACTAACTGGCCCACAAGGATTCGAACCTTGAAATGACGGAGTCAGAGTCCGTTGCCTTACCATTTGGCGATGGGCCATTATCATATCGTTTGCTCTGTTCGCTCCCGACATGATGTATTATATAACGCCTTTCAAAAAAATGCAAGTACTTTTTTTATTTTTTTTAAATTTTTTTCGAGACGTATTTTCTTGTGCCTCCGGCTTACTGTTCTACGGTTAACAGTTTCTCCATCTTGTTTGTTTTTCCTGTTTTCACAATTTTATACGCGGAAAAGTCGTCGCTGTTCGTTAAAAGCACTGCCGTCGTCGTGCTGTAGCCTGCCGCTTTTATTTTATCCAGATCAAAGGCCAGCAGCTTCTGCCCTGCTTTTACCTTCTCACCTTCTTTGACAAGCAGATGAAAGCCGTCTCCTTTCATATTGACCGTATCGACACCGACATGAATCAGCACTTCCATCTCGAAAGGCCCGGTAATCCCGACGGCGTGGCAGGTATCTGTTACAGAAGATATCTCCCCGTCAAAGGGAGCGACTACTTCTCCGATCTCCGGTTCAATGCCTACGCCGTCCCCAAGGACGCCGGAAGCAAACGTTTCGTCAGGAATCTCTTCCCTGCGGATCACATTCCCCGTCACCGGAGCAAACAATACGCCTTCTGCTAACGTCTGTCCCGCGCTGTCCTGCGTCTTTGTTTTTTCCGGCTGTTTTGTTTCTTGTTTTTCTTCTGATTTCTCTGATTCTTCTGATTCTTCTTTCCACAATACCCAGGTAAGCGCAAACGCAATCCCGGCCGATACGGCAAGCACAACCGCATACTGCACGGTATAATCCAAGGTAATTAAAAATCCAGGCAGTCCTGTGACTCCGTAAGAAGTCGCTCCGATATGGAAGATGGACGCCAGCAGTGAGCCTGCCGCTCCGCCTGCCATCCCGCATACAAGCGGCTTTGTAAATCTTAAGTTGACGCCAAAGATAGCCGGCTCTGTAATTCCAAGCGCCGCAGACAGGGAGGATGGAATTGCCACCGATTTGGTTTTCATATTTCTCGCCTTTAACCCTACGGCAAGACAAGCCGCTCCCTGTGCAAAGTTTGCCGCCGATGCGACCGGCATCCAGATATTGATCCCGTCTGCCGCAGACAGCATTCCCGCTTCGATCACGTTATACATATGGTGAATGCCGCATACAACGGTAAGCGGATACAACGCTCCCATAATCATAGCGCCGACCCCGTATCCAACGGTAATGATCCATCCGGCAAATTCCAGCACATAGCTCTCTGCTGTGGAAAAAATCGGCCCAATGATCCCAAGCGTAATAAAAGAAGTCGCTAACACGGTACATAAAGGTGTTACAAACAAGTCGATCATTTCCGGCACATGCTTATGCAGCCATTTTTCAATCTTACACATCAGCCAGATCGCGATCACGACCGGAATCACGTGCCCCTGGTAGCCGACCTGACGGATCTTAAAAAATCCAAACAACTGCCATACCGGAATCTCGGACGCTTCCATCGAACCGACGGACCAAGCGTTTAACAGGTTTGGATGAATCATAACCATCCCGACAACAGCGCCAAGGAATATATTCCCGCCAAATACCCGTGTCGCCGATACTGCGATTAAAATTGGCAAAAAGGTAAATGCCGTATTTGCCATCAAGTCCAAAATACCGTACCAGTCGCTTTCCGCAAACGACGGTATCGCTTTTCCAAGCGCCTCTACCAGCCCCATCATCAGCCCAGAAGCTACAATCGCAGGCAGGATCGGCACAAACACGTCGCCCAGCGCTTTGATCATCCGCTTCCAGATCGGCTGCTGTGCTGCCGCAGCCGCTTTTACATCCTCCTTGGTAGCCGCCGTCATGCCGCTTACTTTTAAAAACTCCTCATACACTTTATTTACGGTTCCCGTACCGATAATCAACTGAAGCTGCCCGTTGTTGCTGAACACGCCTTTTACCCCGTCAATATTTTCCAGCTTTTTCATATCGATTTTGCTGTTGTCTACCGTTACTAGCCGAAGCCTGGTTGCACAATGCGCAGCGCTTACCAGGTTGCTCCTGCCGCCCAGAATTTCAAAAATCTCTCTGGCACATTTTGCATAATCCACTGCCATTTTTCTCTCCCCTTTTCTATGATTCATTTATTTTTTGCATATTACGAGATCAGCTTGTATTTTATAAACGCTTGCCGTATTCCATGATCTGCTACCGACGGACACATGGCATCTGCCAGCTTTTTTACAGCCTCACTGCCGTTTTCCATACAAATGCCAAGTCCCGCCGTTTCTATCATTTCCTTATCATTCATGCTGTCTCCAAACGCGACCGTATCGCAAAGCGGTATGTGCAGCTCCCTGCTGACCCGTTCGATTGCCCTGCCTTTGTCAAATTTTTTATTTACGACCTCACCGTTGATCATTCCGCCCATATTTTCTTCCTGGATGCAAAATGAAAAATCCTCTGACAGCACCTGCCGCGGCTCTTTTAAGTGTTCGCTTGAGCGGCTTACAATTACGATTTTATACACTGGCTGCCCGCCGTATTGTTTCATCGGCAGGATATTCAGCGACTTTTCGATTTGTTCCCGCCAGCGCAAAAGCTCGCTGTTGCTGCCTTCTTTTTCATGGCTTCTTAAGAACTCCTTGAGTCCCTCGTCGGTATAAGAACCTTCCCTGCATTCAATCGTCCTGAACACGCCGTTTTTCGCAAGCACATCCATTGCCGCCTGCTTCTGCTGCGGCGTCATCGGGCAGTCGTAAATGCACCTGCCCTGCCATTCAATATATCCGCCGGAGCTTGCAACGACTCCGTCAAATCCATATTGCAGCAGCGGCGAAAGCATTCCATAATTTCTGCCTGTACATAAAAATACATAATGCCCTGCTTTTCTTGCCTGCGCAATCGCCCAGACCGCAGACTCCGGCGGTTCATTGCTTCCTGGCTGCGTCAATGTTCCATCAATATCCAAAAAAATTATTTTGCGCTTCATCTGCATCCTCCTTGCCTTCTTTTTGCCTGTTTGATTCTTTTTGTTAAAAGCCCACAAAAATGATATCGATTTCATTTATGATGCTATGATACTCCTGTTTATTAACTTTGTAAATCCGCATTTTCCACAATTTTCTAATTTCATTTTTGTGCAAAACAGTGAAATCGATTTCATATTCGGTTCGCAAAAGGCATCAAACAGGCATACGAACCTCCTTGACTTTTCCGCCATACAGCTATAAGATACTATTTACAGAGAAAAATACTGATAGCTGCTTATTGCAAGCTGAAACTATTGAGGAGGAACCAACATGCAGCAATACCAATTTGAAAAAATATATTCTCAAATGGAAAAAGAATTTGGAACAATCGAAAGAGGCGACGAAGACCTCCATACAATGATGTTCTATCCATTAGAAAGCAACCTGTTAAAAACGCACCGCCAGTACCCGTCGTCCAACAGCCGCCGGCTCAGAGAAGCAATCGGGCTTGTGTTCTATGACATAAAGTCCAGATATACAGGCGAACAATATGATTTGGACAATATTCGGGACAAGGATAACGCAAGGCTGGAATTTGCATTGTTAATGGCGTTTGACCCATTTACAAACGAAGAGCTGCGCGCCACCCTTACCGGCGAACTGCATATGGACTTGACAGACAAGTCACTGCTCTATGATTACTATACCGAGCCGATCGTCTGCCTTGTGCGGCTGAAAGAATCTGTCGATACGTGGGAAAAAAAGCTTGGCTCAAACGGCTACTTTACGTTTGCCGAGAGCTATATCGGCTCTCAGATCAGAGGAAACGATCTGATCTATGCCGTAATGGAGCTGTAGCAGCGGTCTAACAGCGCCAGCGTATTCCTGTAGTTTACACAATTTTTATAATCCGCTTCCCGGATTTCCAATGTCAGCGGGCAGTCGTATGCGTATTTATCATAGAAACGCATCCATGCGGCTGCCTTTTCCTCATTCTCTAACGGCGTCCCGTGATTTTGCGCATATCCGTTCCCGGTAAAATCATTAAAATGAATCAGCCTGCATATCCCCTGATGTATCCTGAAATAATGCTCCATGCTGTAGTCAAGATGCTCCGGCAGGTTTTTATGCGGCAAAAAATCCGCCGCTTCCAGCAGTACCTTCATATACTTTTCGGTCATTGCCGCATGGCAGAGATCCAGCACCGTCCCCACCCGTTCGCCAAACTGCTCCCGCAGGTCACAGACGATGCTCGTAAGATCCGTAAATGTCCCATTGCACAGCCTCGGGCTTTCCGCGCCGTTTTGCTTATATTCCATCGGGATCACATTTTCAACTGCCAGATCTACCATCGGGTAATCCGCAAAAAACTGCCCAAGCACTTCCTTAAGCCGCCTGCGAAACAGCTCAAACTCCATATAATCATAGTACGACAGCGACGAATGGATCACGACAAGCACCTTGTGCTTCCAAAGTTCGGCACAGTACTGTGCCAGGCGGAACACGTTGCGAACCGGGCTTACATCCTCATGCTGAAACACATGCTCCATATTCATCACCAGACCATTCGCATAAAACGGCACATGCACCGCCTCCACATTGTACATCGTAAAGTATTCCTGCAAATAGCATGTTTCAAAGCAGCTCCCCCTGTGCAAAAAATCCTCCTGCAAATTATATTCCAGCCCATCGCAGCCGCACCTTATTTTTTCACGGATTTCCGCTGAATCAAACGATGCTTTTGCATATATTTTAAGCTTACTGCCTCGCATAATGTTCTTCCTCCGATCCGGTACTTCCTGACTATTATACAATGAAAGGTTCTTAAAATACAAGCCTTGCAAAAGCGCGGAAAATAAGATAAAATATCGGAAGAAACGGAACTGTTAAACACTTTCACTGGAAAGGAATTTTGAAAAAAACATGTTTGATCTGTCATTTTACACAAATAAAAAAATACTTATCACCGGGCATACCGGCTTTAAAGGCTCCTGGATGTGCCAGCTTCTGCATATGGCTGGCGCGGACGTGACCGGATACGCCCTGCAAGCACCGACTGATCCAAACCTCTTTGCACTGTGCGGCTTGGCTGACAACATTCGTTCTGTCACCGGAGATGTCCGCGACCTTGCGCATATGCAGGAAGTCTTTGCCTCCTGCCAGCCTGAAATCGTGATCCATATGGCTGCGCAGCCTTTGGTGCGCGAATCGTATCAAAATCCGGTCTACACTTATGAGACAAATGTAATGGGCACTGTCAACGTGCTGGAATGTGTGCGCAGCACGCCTGGCATCCGCTCTTTTTTAAATGTCACGACGGACAAAGTATACAAAAACAAGGAATGGGAATGGGGCTACCGCGAAAACGAAGAGCTGAACGGCTATGATCCTTACTCCAACTCCAAATCCTGCTCTGAGCTTGTAACAAGCAGCTACCAAAACTCGTTCTTTGCAGATTCTGACACAGCAATCTCTACGGCACGCGCAGGCAACGTGATCGGCGGCGGTGATTTTGCGGCTGACCGCATTATCCCAGACTGCATCCGCGCGGCACAGGCAGGAACAGACATTGTGGTAAGAAACCCTTATTCCACCAGGCCATATGAGCATGTGTTAGAACCTGTAACAGCATACCTTAAAATCGCGCAGGCACAGTACGAAGACAAGTCGTATGCAGGAAGCTACAACGTCGGGCCGGATGAAACGGACTGCCTGACAACCGGCGAGCTCGTAACGTTGTTTTGCGAAAAATGGAACAAGCTGACCGGAAGCTGCGTACAATGGATCAACCGATACGACGGCGGCCCGCACGAAGCAAACTTTTTAAAACTGGACTGCTCCAGGCTGAAAAAGACATTGGGCTGGTCTCCGCGGTGGGATGCTAAGACAGCGATTGAAAAAGTGGTAGAATGGTCTGATGTCTATTTTAGGCAGGGAGATATTACTGCATGTATGGAAAAGCAGATTCGGGAATTTTGCGGGTGATTTTGCAGAGGATCTTAGTAGTGAGCGAGTTTGAAGTGCTTTTTTAACTTTTCAGGGAGGGACGCCGGGAGAGGGGATGGGCAGGCTCTGGCGGCATCAGTTCCAGAATGTTAAGATTTTCTAGGTATTCTGCTGGTACGTTGTGGCTGTGTCCGGTCGCGGCACCTAGTTCGCTGCCTGCTGGCAGCTAAAGGTGCCGCTTGGCTGCGCCCCTAGTTATTTTGCAGAATACCAAGAAATTCTAAACATTCTTCCAAAGCCGCCGCCAGAGCCTGCCCATCCCTTCTCCCGGCTGTTCTTCGTAAATGTTACGAAAACAAACTCGATATGGATTGTTTTGGTCGCTGTGGTGCTACAGCGACTTTTTTATGGATTGTTTGATTCGTATCAGTGCTAAAGTTCGACGGCGATATGTCGCTCATTAAATTTATCCAACATATATTCTATTGAGAAAAAAACAACCCCTCCCTCCCAAAAATAAACAAACAATATCGATCTTATTTTTTTTAGCAACATTTAGGAAGAACAGCCAGGAGAGGGAATTGGCACACCCTGGCGGCGGCTTTGGAAGAATGGTTAGAAGCCCTTAGTATTCTGCTGAAAAACCAGGGGCGCAGCCAAGCGGCACCTTTAGCTGCCTGCTGGCAGCGAACTAGTACAGCGTTGCAGAAATAACGGTGAATACAGTACACGTTATTTGTGTCAGCGCAAGGCGGAGGAAGGAGGCGATGCCGGGTGCATCGTTGACTGACGACAACGCGGCGATGGCGGAAATAGCGGGTGCTGTATTCATCGTTATTTCTGCAATGCTGTACTAGGTGCCGCGACCGGACACAGCCACAGCGTACCAGCAGAATACTTAGGGCTTCTTAGCATTCTGGAACGGACGCCGCCAGGGTGTGCCAATCCCCTCTCCTAGCGTCCCTCCCAAAATTTTTATTTCTCAAAAACCTCCACCCGTCCCGCAATCACCGCAAACTCCGCCTGCGTTCCCCAATCCAGCGCAGCCGTCCCGCTAGTGCCCTCGGTAATGGCTTTTACAATCCTATCCTTTTCTTCTAACGGCACCATCACTTGCATCCGCACCTGATCTGTGTATTCTGTATCCAGCACCGGGATGTTTTGCTGTGCCAGCAAGTACTGGATCTTTCCAAGACCGTTATAATCCGTGCCAATATCCAGCAAATGCCCCTGCTTTTTTTCGATCACGACTGCCTGCGCAAGCCCTGCCTGCGTACTCTTTTGATAAGCACGCACAAGCCCTCCGGTTCCAAGCAGCGTGCCGCCAAAATACCGCGTAACGACGACTGCTGCATTGTGAATGTCTTCCCGCAGCAGCACGTCCAGCATCGGCCTGCCCGCTGTACCGGACGGTTCCCCGTCGTCCGAGCAGCGGGTCAGCTCATGGTTTCTGCCGATGGTGAACGCGGAACAGTTGTGTGTGGCATCCCAGTATTGTTTCTTGATCGCGCCTATGAATGCGGCGGCTTCCTCTTCGCATTCCACTGGGCGTACCGTTGCGATAAATCTGGACTTTTTTTCTATAATTTCTCCTTCGCCGCCTGCATAGACTACCTTATAGCTTTTCATAACCGCTGCTCCTCCACCTAAAAATCCTGCACCACTTCATTCGGCTGCGGCTCATCACCGCCTGTATCCGGCGGACTCGTGCCTGCGCCTTCGTCTGGATTCGTGTCCGTGCCGGCATCTGGTGCCTGCGGCGGATTCGTACCCGTGCCGGCGTCTGGATCTGCATCCGCTCCTGCGTCCGGTGCCTGCGGCGGATCTGTGTTCGTGCCTTCACCTGGATTTGCATTTGTGCCCGCATCTGGATCTTCAGGCGGTGTATCTGGTTCCTGTGTGACTGGCGGTTCCGGTACAACCGGAGGTGCGCTCGTATGCACGGTACACTTCCTTAGATTGCCCGTGTATAAATACGGCCCGTCCGCGGAATTCGCCGATCCGCCGATAATCCGTACCGAGGAAGCATATGACCTGCCCGGACAGTATGGGCCAGCCAGCATACCGGAGGACGCACAGACCCGGACTGCCGCGTGATGCACACACGGCTCCTTTGGTATCGTTCCCTTGGCAAAATATTCTGTCGTAATCATGCTCCCGCGCGGATCATTGTTACAGATGCCCTCCTGTGCCGGCATACCGGATTTTTTACATACTTCCGCGGTCAGTATGCCGGACGGTTTTTTAAACTTCTTATTTTTGAGCCCTTCATGGATCTGGCTCATAACGGAACGCCAGATCAGCTTCGGATAAGAGGTTGTCCCGTTGTCCTGCTCAGTATTATCATCAAAGCCGCCCCAGACAACAAGGCTGTAATACGGTGAAAATCCCGCGAACAGCGCGTCTTTATTTTTGGTCGTAGTGCCGGATTTCCCGGCAAGCGTCATGCCTTCAAAGTTTGCCAGCTTTCCGGTGCCTATCGTCATAACGTCCTGCATCGCGTTCGTTAACAGCCACGCGGTCGTCTTCTGCAACGCTTCTTTTTCCTGCGGCTGGTTATCGATCAGCACATTGCCGTCATGGTCGATAATCTTTGTATACAAGCGCGGCTTAATATACGTCCCTCCATTGGCAATCGCCGCATAAGCCGCGGTCAGCTCCAGATTCGTCACGCCGCGTGTAATGCCGCCGAGGGCAAGCGCCTCATTGCGGTCTTGATCGGTCAGCGTTGTAAAGCCAAAACGTTCGGTCAGATATTCGTATCCGGTATCGATTCCGATATCGGTCAGCACTTTTACGGTAACGACGTTGATCGACTGTGTAATCGCTTCGCGAATCGATGTAAATCCTCCGTACTTGTTATTATAGTTGCGCAGCGGCGTTCCGTTGGTATACGTATACGGCGCGTCGTCTTCTACTGAAGCAAGCGTCATCTGCCGCGTATCAAGCGCAGGGGCAAACGCCGCCAATACCTTAAACGTGGAACCAGGCTGGCGCACGGAGTCCGTCGCACGGTTCAGCGTACGGTTCGCCGTTTTCTCCCCGCGTCCGCCTACGAGCGCCTTTACCTCTCCGGTTTTCTGGTCGATCACCGTAAGCGCGACCTGCGGCTGGAGCGTATACGTAACCGTCTGCCCGTTTTCCGGGATAGTGTCGCCTTTTTCCATAATGTCCGCCTTATATTTTTCCACTGCGGCAAGCGCTTCTTCCTGCGAGGCAAAGTTAATCGTATATGCTTTATTCGACGACTGGTAATAAGACAGCATCGTCTGCTCATCATAATAGGCAAATTCCCCGTCTGCCTTTTGCACCGTCAGCGTCATGGAAAAAGACGTCTTTGGCGCCATCGGGTAATTTTCCAGGTTGTTTACCTGCTCGTCGCAGATCTTTTGAATGTCAGGGTCTTGCGTAGAGTAAATCGTAAGCCCGGTATTATAAAGCCGTTTATACGCTTCTGTCTGCGAGCATCCAAGCACCTCCATCAGATCCTCGATCACCTGCTCTGTCAGCGCGTCGACAAAGTAAGAATGCACGCTGGACTTATCTAGCTGCTTTGCGTTCACCTTCTGAATCCTGCTGTACACCGAATCCTTCAGTGCTTTTTTATACTGCTTTTTCGTAATCAGCTCCTGTTCCAGCATATCGTCCAGCACTTTTTGCCTGCGCTTTGCATTCGCCTCAGGATGGCTGATCGGATTGTAGCCGCTCGGATTTTTCGTAATGCCGGCAATCACCGCGCACTCAGACAGCGTAAGCTCTGATACGTCTTTGCCAAAATAACGCTGCGATGCAGACTGCACCCCAAGCGTATTCTGCCCCAGATTGACCGTATTCAGGTAATTTTCAAGTATCCAGTCTTTGGACTCTTCTTTTTCGAGCTGCAAGGCAAGATACTGCTCCTGGATCTTGCGCTTGAAACGGTCTGCCTGTGACTTTTCCGCCGTCCAAGTCGTAAATACGTTGTTTTTTAAAAGCTGCTGCGTGATCGTGCTCGCGCCCTCCCTAAAGCGAAAGCCCGCGGCGATGCCGTTAATTCCCGCACGAATAATGCCCTTGATATCAATGCCGTTGTGTTCTAAGAACCTGGCATCCTCAATGGCAATAAACGCATTCTGCAAATTTTTCGGGATCTCATCGATCGTAACATAGACACGGTTGGAACCGGATGCTACAAGCGTCGCTGTCGTATTGCCTTTGGTATCCAAAATCGTCGACAAGTATCCCGTCGGTGTCGCGTCAATATCCTGAATGCTTGGCGAAGCAGCTAAAATGCCCTGGTAAGCTCCGTATCCAATACTTCCGGCACAGATTACCAGCGCAAATGCCGCCACAATGACCAGTTCATAAAATAACGTAGAACATTTCCTCGCAATCTTTCCTCTTTTTGCTATAATCTCCCTGCGTTTTTTACGCGTCCCTTCTTTACTGAAATTCATGCAAACCTCCGTTGAAAGAGTTGGATTTCCCCGCTGTGTTTGCATTATTATATCAAAATATTTCTCTGTTGTAAAATAAATCTTTATTTCCCTTTTGCTTTTGCCGCCGTTCTTTTGATAATCGTATAAACCGGATGCCTGACAATGCCGTTTGCCTTTTCCAGATTGTCCACACGTGTGCGCAGGGCACGGTTTTCCTCAATCAGTTTTATGCAGCACGCCCCGACAAACCGGATCATATCATCCTGCATGTACGGATTGTCCTTTTCCCACTTTGGAATATCTTTCCAGCTTAAGTCGAACAGCTCCCCGCCTTCAAAAAATTCCTCCGCTACCTGCCTGTTTTCTTCCCGATACCTGTCCATAAACGCTTCTGCTTCCGCCTTGGAAAACATCTCGCACGGATAGGCTTCTCCCGACTGGTCGGCATACGACAGCAGCGCCTGTCTGAAAAAGCTGTGGTACGTTCCGTCCATGCCCGGCATCGCGTTTAATACGCGCTGGATCTCATGCGTATTGCCGGCAAGCCTTGTGTTGAGCATTGGCTGCTCGATATTGTATTCGTCTGTCAGCTCCAGCCCGACTGCCTGCAAAAAATCAGCATAGATCGTACCGCCTGCAAACCGCTTCGGTTCAAAGCGGCGCACGATTATATTATTCTTTCCAAAAAAAGTAACCAGCTTTTTCAGATGGGTCGCGTATTTCATTTTATTGATGTTGACAAGGTCTTCTACATAGTCCTTCCATGAAGTGCCTGCTCCCGCGCCAAGCCCGCTTTTGACCATCTGATTCCAGCCGGAGATCAGGTACGTATCCTGCCTTCGCAAATATACGATAATCTTTATTTTAAATCCGCCTTCCTTTGCCTCTGCTTTTAAGGCGCGCCACATCGCAATCCGCTGCTCATATGGCGCAGACCAGATGCCTTCGTCAGAGACGATGATGTTGTCATATTCTTTAAACAGCGCATGAATCTTATCCATGCCCTCTCTGTAAACGCCCTCCTGCCTGTTCGATGCTTCTTCCAGCAGAAAACGGGCGTTGCGTCTTTCCGATACATCTTTATATCGATATGGAAACAATGGATAGCAGTAGCCTTTCCGGTGCAGGACTTCATCATTATCAATACAAAAACTCTGAATCGCCGTTGTTCCTGTTTTTGTCGTACCGACATGTACATAAAGTGTTTTTTTCATCGCGTACCCCTCTCATTCCCTTCTTTTTCTGTCATTCTTCGTTCTACCAGCTCCCACAGCTCCTTCGCGCATTCCGCAATGCTGCGGCCGCTCGTATCAATCGCGGCATCTGGATGCTTTGGCTGTTCATAAACGCTGGTAACGCCGGTAAACTCAGCAATCTCTCCTTTTCTTGCCTTTTCATACAGCCCCTTAACGTCCCGTCTTTCGCACTCTTTCAGCGGCGTACTTACATAGACTTCCATAAATGCGTCCCCAATAATTGCACGCGCCTCTTCCCTGTCTCTTCGGTATGGGGAAATAAACGAGGTTAACACTACAAGTCCCGCATCGTTCATAAGCTTTGCCACTTCAGCTATCCGGCGGATATTCTCCACCCGGTCTTCTTTGGAAAATCCAAGATCCTTATTCAGCCCAAACCGTACATTATCTCCGTCCAGCAGCATCGTATGCCTGCCGCTTGCCGCAAGCTGGCGCTCCAGCGCATTTGCAAGCGTAGATTTTCCAGAGCCGGACAGTCCGGTCAGCCAGACGGTCACTGCCTTTTGCCGCAGCATCTCTTCCCGGCGCTCTCTTGTGATATCCATGCTGTGCCATGTAATCTGACGTTCAGCCTCCTGCTTATCCTTTGCCTGATTTTCCATTTTTCTTCTCCTTTTTCTCCGCATTTGCACCCGGCAGCGCTGGTATGGCATCTGCCTGTACATCCGGCAGCAGCAGCGTAAACCTGCTCCCTTCCCCCAGCCTGCTTTCCGCTAGGATCGTACCGCCGTGCTTTTGCGCGATTTTCATCGCCAGCGGCAGTCCCAGCCCAAACCCCTGGGAATTTCTGGACTTATCTGTTTTATAAAAACGTTTAAAAATATACGGCAGGTCTTCTTCACCGATGCCTGCCCCGTTGTCTTTGACACATACAAATACGTGCCCGTCCCGTTTTCCCGTCTCCACTTCGATCCTGCTGCCTGCTTCGCTGTAGCGTATGGCATTTGTCAGCAGGTTTTGTATCGCGATCATCACCAGGCTGATGTCACCGACTGTCTGCGCCTGAGTCAGCCTTAAACACAGGTTTAAGCTGTCCCCTGCTTTTTGCTGGAGGTCTTCGCAGACAGCCTGCACAAGCTCCGGCAGGTCGACATCCTCTTTGTCAATCTGCCTGCGGTCATGGTCTAGCCTGGACAGTTCCAGCAGCCTGGATATAATTTCTCCGATCTTCATCGACTGCCGGTCGATTACTTCAAACGCTTCCTGATACTCTTCCTTGCTGACGGATTTTCCAAGCGCATACTGGCACTGCGCCCTCATAACCGCAACCGGCGTGCGCAGTTCATGCGCCACATCCGACGTAAACTGCTCCTGCTGGCGAAACGTTTCTTCCAGGCGGTCAAGCATCCGGTTATTTGCCTGTGCCAGCACCGCAAGCTCATAATACTTGCCGTCATATTCCATCCGGGTAGACATATTTTTGCTGCGCCCGATTGCTTCCGCAGACTGGCACATCTTTTTCAGCGAGCTGGAAATCCGCCTTGCCAGCAGCACGCCGCAGAATATCGAAAAACAGCATACGGCAAAAATACTGATATAGGCAAGATATTCCAGCGTCAGATAACGGCTGTACGTATCAGACTTGCAGATAACCGCACGCAGATAAACGCGTTTCCCATTTCCCAGATGCTTTCTTATATCTCTGATATAGTAAATTTCTATTCCATTCGGAACCTGGTGCATTCTTTTCCTATTAATTTTAATATCCTCTGGAAATCCTTTTGGATACTGCCCGCGCAGCACATTCCCTTGTTCATCCAGAACCAGAAAGTGAATGTCTCCTTCCTCCTGCACAAAATCTTTCTTATATATGATATTTCCCGCCTGATTGGATGTGATTTCTTCCAGGTTTTTGAATGCTTCGCGCTCCAGGCTCTGGCGTATATCATACTCTACTGCCTCATTCGCCAGAATCTGCACAAAAACAAGCATTTCCAATGCCATAACCGCAAGCGCCGCAATCAAAAGCTTTAGAATTTGATGCCCGATGGTTATCTGCGCTACTCGTCTGCCCTTAATACGTATCCCACCCCTCTGATTGTCTGAATCAGCTTAACCTCGTACGGATCGTCGATTTTTTTGCGCAGGTAGCGGATATATACGTCGATCACATTCGAATAGCTGTCATGGTCAATATCCCAAATATTTGCTTCGATCTGTTCTCTCGACACAACGATATTCTGATTGCGGATCAAATACAGCAGGACAGAAAATTCCTTTGGGGACAGCGTAATCAAATTACCGCCGCGCTTTACCGTATGCTCCTTGCAGTCTACGGCAAGGTCTTTGCATCGGTAAATATTTTCACGAACGCCTGCTTTTTTCCTCGTCATGGCACGCACCCTCGCAGAAAGCTCCTGAAACGCAAACGGCTTGACCATATAATCATCCGCGCCGATATCCAGCCCTTCTACGATATCGTCAATCCCGCTCTTTGCCGACAAAAACAGCACCGGCGTCTGTACCCCGCGGCTGCGCGCTTTTTTTAAGATCTCAAAGCCATTCATCTTTGGCAGCATAACATCCAATACGACGCCGTCATACTCTTCCATCAGCAGATAATCATACGCGCTTTCCCCGTCAAAGCATACATCGACCAGATATCCTTCCGCCTCCAGTTCTTTTCGAATAATATGGTTCAAATCTTTTTCATCTTCTACTACCAGTATTTTCATATCGCAGTTCCTCTATACATGATTCCCATATTTTCCGATCCGTTTCGCAGCGCCTGCCGCGCGCCTTTATGATTCTGGTTCTAAAAACAACGTACGGCAGCCTGCAAAAAATGCCGGAGCGATCTTTCGCAGCCCTGCTGCCGTCAGAGAAATAACGACCGTTGTCAGGATCGTCGCAAGCACGTATTTTGGATATAGCTGTGCGTATGTCTGCCCCTGATAGATCCTCGTAAGCGCATGGCTCCAGTAATTATGCGACAAATAAATCGGAAAACTGACTTTTCCAAGAAAGTATACCAGCGGTTTATTAAAAAATGATGAAAGCAGGCTGTGGCCGCTGAACGTCACTACGACACCCGCCGCAAACAGCAGCAGCATTACAAAATCCATCTGGGAACCCTTATGGCTGTAAGACCATGCAATCACGCCAAAATAGCAGCCCAGCTCGAGCAAGGTAAGCAGGCACCTTGCAAGCTTTGTATATGGCATGTCCTTGATCTTCTGGCAGATCCCATAGCAGATCACGCCCATGCACAGCTCCCCGACGGCGCGCAGCCAGCCTTTATAGCAAAGCCCAAGCCAGTCTGTTGGCCCGCGCAGATCGCCGACATTTTTCGAAAGATATCCAAGCGCTGCGATTGCAAGAATCGGCGCCCATACATTCATAAACACATCCTGGTTTTTATAAAACAGCGGCACTAATACAAGCATTGCTAACAGCATTGCGGAAATATACCATGCCGCCGGATTCGCCTTAAAGCCCTCAAGCCCTGATTCGCGCAGAAAAAACATGTCCCATACACCGGTCATTAAGTCTTTTATAAGCGTAGAAGGCGTGACATTTTTCTTTCCGATATGCTGTACGACATAGCCGATGCCCCAGGCAATAAAAATCTCCGGGCACAGCCCCTGGATCTTATGCAGCATAAAATTGCGGCTGTCCCTGCCGACTACAACGTCCTCCTGCCTGCGGCGCAGAATCGAGGCTGCCATTAAATAGCCGGAAACGAGGAAAAAAAACTCCACCGCAATCGCCGCGCCCACAAAAGGGGTATTTTTGACCTTGGTCAGATTCGACGAATGAAACTGCACAACCATAATCGAAAATACAAATTTCCAGAAATCAACTGCCCCGTTGCGGGCTTTTGTTTGCTTTACTGTCATACGACAATTCTCCTTCATTTCACAATATAGTCTGTCTTTCGGGCATTATAGCAAAAATTTACAGGTTGTGCAAGAAAAAGGATGCTGTCACAGAGATTTCGCTTTTAGTATTTATATTTATTCAATTATAGATTTTTAAAGAATAGGGATAAAAAGAAGAATGCCTTTTGAGTCAATCGTACAAAAAATATATTTTCTGTATCATAGAATCAAAAAAACAG
>CAJTCR010000025.1 GCA_910574915.1 Eubacteriaceae bacterium | reverse complement strand
GGATGACCTGCTCCCCTGGTCACCAAGCCTGCCGGAGAACTGCCGGAAGACTGGTAAGAATGAATTGAAATAAGACTGGAGCAAATCTGTTTCTATCTTACAGGTTTGCTCCAGTTTTGTATAGGTACGCACTATCTACCGTTTACTCTCAAAGCGCATCCCGAAAGAGGCATCTTCACCCTGCGGCCTGCATGAAGGGCACCATATACATAGCAAACGTCCTGAGGATGCAGGCTACAGCCGCATGGCCCCGGAAGAAGCCATGGCCGCCATGCAGCGTGAGATTGTGTACCTGCGCCAGGAGCTTGGCTTTATAAAAAAATTATAAAAACGGACAGTACAGGAGGGCAGAAGCAATGATACTGGAACAACCATCTGTGAGGTTTGAAGCAATCCATTCCATCCTTTCCAGTGATGGGAATATCCTGGCTGTTTCCGAACTCTGCGAAATTGCCGGGTATCCAGGCCAGGTTATTACCGGTGGCTGCCAGCAGCCGGGGCAAGGGAAAAGCGGGAAGCCAGGGGCCGTAAAGATTTTGAACTGGCCCTGGAGGCATACCGCCACAGGGGATACCAAAAAGGTGCACGAAGCATCTATATGTCCCTGCTGCATAGAAACCCTCCAGTGGTGATGAATGTGAAAAAAGCCAGGAGGCTCATGGATAAATATGGCCTGCCCTGCCCAATCCGGAAAGCAAACCCATACCGAAGGATGGCGAAAGCACTGCGGACAAGCAATGTTGCGGGCAACTTGCTGAAAAGGGAATTCCGAAAATACGGGCCACGGACGGTTTTGCTGACGAACATTACATATCTTCCATATAACGGGGCGTTTGCCTATCTGCCAGTTATATTAGATGCATTTACGAAACAGGCCCTGGCCTATGCCACAAGCCCTTCTTTGGAAGTTGGTTTTGTCCTGGAAACTGTAGGTATCCTTATCAGCAGCCATGGAGCGGGGCTGAAAACCAAAACACTGCTGCACAGCGGCCAGGGATGTCATTATACAAGCTACAGCTATATAGATATACTGAAAGACAACAGCCTGCGGCAGTCCATGCCAAGAAAAGGAAACTGCTGGGACAATGCCCCACAGGAAAGCTTCTTCGGCCATATGAAAGACGAAATCGACATTTCACAGTGCCAGACATTTGATGAAGTAAAGGCAGTGATAGACGACTGTTGTCCTTGACAAAGGGTACAGTTTAGTACGCACTATCTACCGTTTACTAAATGACTACTAAAATGATCTTTCCTTAGAATAAGATTTACCTGCTCCTGAATTTCAAGTAATGCTTGAACCTCTGCAAATTTCTCTGAGATAACCGGCAATAATATAGTATTTACCTCTTGCGATATCAACTCGCTTTTTATCTCTATGTCTTTAAGAATCTGTTCCTCTTCCTCTACTTCACTTTGCATATCTGATATCGTATCATCTAACTCCGAAAGCTGAATTTCAATCTTAGTCCTTTCACTGGAAAGCGCAATAAAATAGTCATTTGAACTTTCAGCCTCTTCTACCTGCATATGGGAATGGCATATTGGACATTCAACATCCACCAATTGTTGTGTTAGATCATGTGCATCAAAAATAAATTCTAATCTTTCTAAATCAGATAAATAATTTTTCTTCAATAAATGAAATTTATCTATATTATCATTCAATCTATAAATCTTTCTTTTGATGACATCACTTTCCGTTTGAAGTTGCTCGAATTCGATTTCATATTTTTTTACTTCTTCATTTTTACTATCAATAAATTCATTAGTTTCCTTTATTTTTTTCGTAAGATACTGTCCATCTTTTATTTCATTTTTAGCCTCCAAATTTGCATTTTCAATCCTCAACTCATCTATCATATGACTTAGTTCTTCAATCTGTCCCCTAAGTTTTGCTTTTACAATTTCTGGATTGTCTTTTTTATCTATCTTTTCATAATCATTGCCAGAAATAACCGTCTGAAATGATGTCAATTCTGCCGTAGAGAAATTACTCCCTTTCGGATTCATTCTATAAATAGCTGAATGCTTTTCTGTTACCCGCAATTCCCCCATCATTATCATTGGAAGAAATGATCTAAATGTAAAGCTCTGTGAAGTTCCTTTTGTTTTGTTACCAATCACTGTTTCATATGGACAATCACACATATCCAACAGCTTTTTAGACAGGCTTTTCTTCGCTCTATGTATTGCTGACAGTTTTTCAAAAGTGCTTTGTCCAATATCTTTGTATTCTGAATAACAAATAAAAATTGATTTGTTATCATCTTTTTAAAAATCCCGCTTTAATGTAAAAATTTCTTGTTGACATGAATCCTTTATTTCCATATATACAGTCTGATAGCCTTTAGCTTCTGGCGGACATGATGGAACCTCACTTGATCCCAAAATATAATTTATGCACTCAAACGCAAATGATTTTCCAGTATCAGAGGCTCCTGCAATAACATTTAATCCTTCATGAAAATTAATAACAGCATCCCGTTTTCCATTTCCTGTCAATATTAGCTTCTTCAATATTAATCTGCTATGCATTTCAATCCCCTTCATCTTCAAATTGTCCAACCCATTTTCCGATATTGTTTGTCACATATTTTGTTATATCATCATCTTTCATATTTCGAAAAAAATTATCTACTTCTATAACGCATTTTTTATACTCCAATGAATACGTATTATCCAACAATTCTATCAGATGGTCTGCCAAATCTGTGTTTTTGTATTTGAATCCAGAAGCGCTATAAACAACCGTAAGCAACCCTTTACTAATTAAATACGTTATCGCATTTTTGATTGTTTTTCTTTTTATAATGATTTCCGATGAATGATTAGGATTAGATGGATGAAGTCCTTCATACCCATCTTTTAAATCATTAAGATGTAAAGAAAAATAGTCATAATATCCCAGTCTTTCTGCTGAATATGCTTCTTTTACAATTCCAAGTAATAGTAGTATTCTGCATCCTATTTCTGGATTAGTATTATATATTCTCACTTATATCACTCCATGTTAATCTGTTTTCATTACAAGTTCATGACACATGCCCGTTTTATCTTGTACAGTGACATTTTTGATTTCGTCATTACTAATGGATAATGTATTCGCTTGCTGTGTAGTACTTTTCACCCGTTGTAATTCGCTATCATATTCACGCTCGTATATATCCATTACTCCATACTCTACTTGGTCTTTTAATTCTTCATAGCTTTCTTCATCAACCAGCTCATCTCTTACAAATCTTTTTAATGATTGCGCTGAAAAATATCCTTCTCTTTGTCGCAAAAAATGTTTATAGAATTTTTGCTCATGTTTTAATTCATCCTGAGTTTTATATTGCTGATTTCCTTCCTTTGAATACACCTGCAATAGTTGCATGACGTATGGTAACCTTTTTTCATCTGGTTGCAATTTTTCTGGTGGTCTTTCATATTTCGGACGTCTTTTTAAACCTCCACCAAAATGATATTTATACCATACTGAACTACTAAAATCCTCTATCAATGTAATAGGAGATACATCTGAAACAATTGAAAAGTCAAATTCCTCAATATATTTTTTCAATTCATCCGTTAATTTTATTCCCTCTGAAATAATTTGTCTTTTCTTTCCGCATTTATCATCCCATTCCTCAATCAATTTTGTATTTATTTCCGAAGGATTCTCTATTAAACTTCTTAAAGATTTTCCGATTCCATTACTTGCTACTATATAATATTTTTGTGGTACATTATATTCTCCTATGAATGTATAATAACATAATTTCCCAAATTCAACCATGTAAGCCGCTGGTGAGAGCGGTTTATCATACTGCTTGCACTGATAAATATCAAATTTATTCATATCTGAATCTATGTAAGCAACCAAATCTCTCCCTGAATCCCCTGAACCTCCCATTAAAGCCACATTACTATACTTTTCTGAATTTTTTAGACAAGCATACGCCCATTCACCAACTACACGCTCAAATTCATCATCTCCCATGTCTCTAAGTCGCAATAAAGGCTCTGTTGTATCAAATATACGGGATGTATCCTTCGGTTTTTCCGGTGTCAAGATTGGTCTTGTTTTCATATTGCTCATTCACCTTTTAAATAAATATTGTAATTATTGCTAAAAAGGTCAAAAAACTTTTCTTTTTTGGCATTTAATGCTATTATACCCCAAAATGAACAAAGCCACAAGCACTCGCTCATGGCTCCGTTCATTCTCTTACTAATTCCCCCGCTTCCAAACAGATCCCTCCTAGCCTTCTCCAAGCCCAGCCAAAACAAGAGGCCAAGTTAATGCAATCCCTTGATTTTTCTGGATTCCTTTAACTTGCCCCTATTACAACACCAGCATCTGCGTCTAAGCATTTGCATATAATGCACTTTCTGCTTTTTCATATTCCGCTTCCGTGTATCCCATAGATAGTATCTGCTCTCTTGTAATATTAGCTCTGATCATTCTCCCAATAGCATCTATTCTTTCCCGTTCTATAATACTCTCTGACCAATTACACATAATCTGGATTCTCCTTTCCAATTCAACAGTCATTGTCATTCCATATTCATCTGCCAATATACGTTTCTTCTCTGATGCATCTTTCCTGGAAACTAACTCTTCCAGCATAGCTATCAGCACATTCTGAAACTTCTTCACAGCTTTTCCAGAAGAACTATCCGCCCCACTCCTAATATTGACAATAATGCCTTTCATCAGATCCGTATGATATGAATTTCTCTTATTCCCAAAAACTGTTTTTCTGTCAAAACCGATTTCCTCGATAGAATCTTCTGTTTCCTCGCTATCCATACATATCCAGATACTTCGGACTTTTTTCAAATTATCAAAGTCACTGTGAAAAAATTCTGTCTGTTTCTGTGCTGAAATCATCCTTGCTGTATAAATAGGTAATCCGTGACCAAATATATCTGTCTGCATAATAAACACCATATAACCTTCATCCAGTGTAAAATGAGGGACCTCTGATTCATCGACCATTTTCCACCTATGTCTAGCTTTTCACTGTTGCGAATTGATACTTCTTGCCGCCCATCTGGATAAGTTTTTGTTAGAGTAGTCCGCCTGTCTGCTGCCATGACAATACCGTCATACAAACAAAATGTAACAATTACTGACATGCTATCTCTACTCGTTTCATCTTCCTATCTTTTATTATAGCAGGCGACCAAACAATTTACACTATCGTTTTCTGTAACCATTTCCCGCGCTGAACTGTGTTACTTTCACCGCTGCCTTCTCGACGAATCATGGTTACTGGCATATTCATTCTCCTATTAATTCCTCCACTGCCAAGCATATCCCCAACCTTCCAAAACGCCTCACTCCTACCTTCTCCCAATTCAACACCAGCATCTGCGTCTAAACATTTGCATATAATGCACTCTCTGCTTTTTCATATTCTTCTTCCGTATACCCCATAGATAATATCTGCTCTTTTGTAATATTAACTCTGATCATTCTCTCAATAGCCTCTATTCTTCCCTCTATTCTTCCCTCTATTCTTCCCTCTATTCTTCCCTCTATTCTTCCCTCTGTTCTTCCCTCTATTCTTCCCTCTGTTCTTGCCTGTTCTCTAATACTCTCTGACCAATTACACATAATCTGGATTCTCCTTTCCAATTCAGTAGTCATTGTCATTCCATATTCATCTGCCAATATGCGTTTCTTCTCTGATGCATTTTTCCTGGAAACTAACTCTTCCAACATAGCTATCAATACGTTCTTAGATTTTTTTATAACTTTTCCAGAAGAATGATCCGATCCACTCCTGATATTGACAATAATGCCTTTCATCAGATCCGTATGATATAAATTTTTCTTATTCCCAAAAACTGTTTTTCTATCAAAACCAATTTCCTCAATAGAATCTTCTGTTTCCTCACTATCCATACATATCCAGATACTTCGGACTTTTTTCAAATTATCAAAATCACTATGGAAAAATTCTGTCTGTTTTTGTGCTGAAATCATCCTTGCGAGATAGAATATGATCCTATTCTCCAAGTGGTATCCCAGCTTACCAGAATCCGTTGACTTCTGCGCCTCAATATTGATAAGAATCTTTATCTCTTTTTCCTTGAGATACGCAGTGAAGCGGATATCATAATAAATAATACCCTCTCCTGGAATATTATCTTCCGTTACTGTTCCTTTCACCCGTCCGAGATTGGAAAGTCCTGCATCAACCGGCCTTGTTCCGATTTCAATATCATCACCAATACAGACAATGATATCTTCAATGTCCATCTCCCGGAATTCTTCAACAGTATATTTCAAAATCCTTGACAGTATCTGCTTGTCCGCAAGCAAATATTTTATATTTGTATCATATGCAGAACCAGAGTCGTTCGTTGCATTGACTGCCTGCGCTAAATTTGTCTCTATCATTGGCTCTCCAATTCTCATCATTCTCCCAAACACTATAATGGACGGTTTTTCTTCAAAAATACGAAACACTATTTCGCTCTTTTCAACAGCAAAAAGATTAAACAGTATTTTATTATAACACATAAGTCAAAAAAAGTACAGGTCAAACTCGAACTTTTGTTCTGCACTTCTTTATATCTTCTTCACCAATTTAGCTATGCTTTGTCTAACTTTGTGTGAAAAATCCACATCAAGATCAGGTTGCGCACAATAGACATGAATGTCTCTGGTGATTCTGGTACTTTCGCGCCCACCTATAATTTGCAGTACCCCTGCTTCGAGCACACCCTATCACACCGGCAATTTGTTGTTTTTATAACCTTTCTCAAAAAATGAAAAAAGATTTTATCACTCCTCACAGATGGCAAATTTTGTATGAAAATCAACAACTGTTTAAACTTTATCCCCTCCTATGCTTGCACTTCTTTCAACAGCTTTTTCATCTTAACAATTACACGATGACGCTTCTTTCTCTCTTCAGAATTTTCAATATGATTCGCAAAACACAGATCTACGACTGCCTTAACTAGTACAGCATTGCAGAAATAACAGTGAATACAGCACCCGCTTTCAGTTTCAGATAGTTCCTTCGATTCAATGCCCTTTAAAAAATTGCCCGACGTTGTCACACAGTTTTTTAAAACGTCAGAAGAATCCATCAAATACTTCGAATACCTGCGAAACGCCATTGTCGGATTTTCAATTCGATTTTCAGCCTCAAAAATGATCTCAACGTAGCTTGGCGAAACTGTTTGTTTTAAAATTTTTTTATAAACCCGAGCTTTTTTCCGTTGGCATTGAAAAACAACATAGCGGCTTCAAAATTCTCTCGATGCTCATCAAGACTAATTTTTTCAGCTTTTTTGTCATTTGCTTGTTGTTTGTACAGTACTAAAGCATTTTTCAAACACGCTCTAACACTATCACAAAGCAGTTCGAACTTATTTGCTACAGCACTAACTGCCTGCCGCTATTTTGACAACGCAAAAGGGCGTCACCCTTTTACGTGGATAACGCCCTGCAAATGCGAAATGCTTTACATTCTCTATCTGTCAACACCGCCAGCAGTGTATTCATATCTGAATCATAGCCGCAGCACACGGATAACCTAGAAATAAAAGAATCGGTCACCGAAACATCTTCCGGTTTCCGTCATTCTTCATATACCCATCCCTCTCCTTCTAAAGTATCTTTTCCTGTATAATAGCGTTCATAACAAAGAACGGCACAAAGACATACATCAGAAAGCCAGACAGTGTATCGCTGAAAATTTTCCAGACGTCAGGTGCTTCATCTTCAAACAATACATAAACCAGCGGGTTCTCCTTATCTGCATCTTCTGCGCAGATTCCAAATTCTACCGAACCGGTTGCAAAATCGCTGCTGAGCTTTATATATTCGGCAATATGCTCCCGCCATCGTTATTTACAGCCATCTGACCCATCTGTGTTTCCTATATTATATTCAGCAGCCCGACGGATTTTAAAAACAGCACAATCAATAGCACTGGTGCAATAAACCGGATCATCACAATATACAGGCTCCTTCTGCCGAACTTGCAGCCGGACTTTTCCGCCTCATCAATAATGACCTTTGGTTTAACCACCCATCCGATTAAAATACATGTACCTATTGCCACAATCGGCATTAACGCATTGTTGCTGATATAATCCATAATATCCAGAATCTGCGCCACCGCACCGTTTGGCAGCGTATACTCAAAATACAGCTTGTTGTAGCCTAAGCATACTAAAATCCCGCCGGCGAGCGCAAGCACTGTTTCTATCACTGCTGCCTTGATCCTCGATACGTGAAACTCGTCCATAAAGCTGGATACAACCGCTTCCATTACCGATACCGCACTTGTAAGCGCCGCAAAAAGCACCATTGCAAAAAACAGCACGCCAACGATTGTGCCCGCTTTTCCCATTGCGGAAAATACTTTTGGCAGCGAAACAAACATCAGGCTTGGCCCTGACGCCTGCATCCCTTCTCTTCCCATAAAAGTAAACACCGCGGGAATAATCATAACGCCTGCCAAAAACGCTACGAGCGTATCAAAAATTTCAATCTGGTTAATTGATTTGACGAGATTTGCGTCATCCTGCACATACGAACCATAAGAAATCATAATTCCCATTGCAACGCTTAAACTGAAAAACAACTGGCTCATCGCATCCAGCAGCACTGTAAAAAATCCCTGTAACGTCAGTCCCTTAAGGTCTGGTATTACATATATTTTAAATCCTTCCATACCGCTGCGCACAGTGCCCGACTCATCCGTATGGCTGATCGTCAGCGAAAACACCGCTATTCCAACTACAAGAATCAAAAGCAATGGCATAATCACTTTGGATGACGCTTCGATTCCTTTGTTGACCCCGCGGAATACAATAAACGCAACCGCAAACAAAAATACATACAACAAAATCATCGGCTGCACATCCGCCGTAATAAATCCGGTAAAATAGCCGTCCTCTGCCGCTTTTGCGCCTTCACCCGTCAAATAGGCAAGCAGGTATTTTACAACCCAGCCGCCGATGACACAATAATACGGCAAAATAATGACCGGTACAAGGCAGGCAAAGATGCCAAGCATTTTCCATTTCGGATGAATCCTGCCATATGCGGTTAACGGGCTTTGTTTCGTTTTCCGTCCAATCGCAATTTCCGTAGTCAGCAGCGTAAATCCAAACGTCAGCGCCAGGATCAGGTACAATACCAAAAACAGCCCGCCGCCGTCTTTTGCCGCCAGATACGGAAACCGCCAGATGTTTCCAAGGCCGACCGCACTGCCGGCTGCGGCAAGCACAAAGCCGATCGACCCTGAAAATGAATTTCTTTTTTTCTCCTGTTTCATACTAAACTCCTCTTTTTTATTTATTACAGCGATACCTCTCCTGCCAGTATCTGCTTATAATCCTCATAATTTTTTTCCAGCAGCGCCGGAGTGTCCAGCCCGTATGGGCACTTGCCCTTACACTGGTTGCAGTGCAGGCAGCCTTCGACCTTTTTCATCATTTCCTGTGCCTTTTTTGTTAGCTGTGCCTCAGAAGGCGAACGGCGGATTAGCAATGACATCCGTGCACATGTATGGATCTCAATGCCCGCCGGACAAGGCATACAATAGCCGCATCCACGGCAGAATTCCCCGCTTA
Source organism: Eubacteriaceae bacterium (assembly GCA_910574915.1). Classification (GTDB taxonomy): domain Bacteria; phylum Bacillota; class Clostridia; order Lachnospirales; family Lachnospiraceae; genus Eubacterium_J. The sequence goes on along the minus strand of CAJTCR010000025.1, from coordinate 63,158 downwards.
ATTCCTCTCTGTCATGCGCAATCACGTCCGACAGGCTTTGCGTCATGACAGGCGGATTTGCAATGTACGAAAGAAATTCATCCAGTTCCTTTTCACGCTGCACACCCCAGATCGGCAGTACATTGCCGTACTGTGCCAAAAATGCATAAGCCGCTGCCGAATTGGTAATCAGCCCGCCAGATAACGCTTTCATCGCAATAAAGCCCATCTGCGCTTTTTCACATTCTCTAACCAGCTCCAATTCCTGTTCTCCGCTTAAATAGCAAAACGGGAACTGCAAAGTCTCATATAATCCGCAGGCAATCGCCTCTTTCGCTACAGACAGCCTGTGATTTGTAATGCCGATATGCCGGATCTTTCCCTGCGCCTTCGCTTCCAGCATCGCCTCGTACAATCCACTGCCGTCCCCTGGCTTTGGACAGACGGGCGGGTTATGAAACTGATAAATATCAATATAATCCGTACGCAGATTATGTAGCGACGTTGCAAGATCTTTCCAAAACGCCTCTGCATTGTCTGCGCCTGTCTTTGTCGCAATAAAAACATGCTCTCTGATTCCATCAAAAGCTTCTCCAAGCTTTTCCTCGCTGTCGGTATACCATCTTGCCGTGTCAAAATAAGTCACCCCGGCATCATACGCCTTTCGCACCAGCCTGACCGCGTCGTCTTTTGATATCCGCTGAATCGGCAGGGCGCCGAATCCATTTTTGTTTACCGTAATCCCCGTTTTGCCCAGCGTAACTGTCTGCATTCGTTTCTCCCTCCTTATCCTTTCTGATCGTGCATTTGTCTATTATACCGTCTTTTCGCCAATTATACAACCCCTTCCATCAGAACCTTGCCGCCGATTCTAATTTCTGTGAAATATCCACCATATAATGTTTTTCAGGGATACAGACTCCGGTTACATTATATTTTTTGCGCATACCATTCCTCCCTCCCGCCATCCGAATTTTCGTTCTTAATAGTTTAACATTGCAGGAGAAGGTTTGCAAAATTTCATTTTTGAATTGTGCAGAATAAATCGGAGCACTCTCCCAAATCCAGTGCTCCCTAGCTGCAGCGAACAAGTTTGAATCATGTGTTGATTTGTCCGAAATAAAGGGAACGCCGGGAGAGAGAATTTTTTATACAAACCAACCCATACCAAGCTTGTTTTAGTAACATACGTGAAAAACAGCCAGGAGCATGTTAATCCCTGCCCCTGGCGTCCTCTATACAAAGAAACAACTCTTCATTAAATTTCTTCTATTATAATTTTCACTTCCATCCCTGCAATTTCTTTCGTTGCAGACATCCTCGTAAGCTCCTCGTTTTCCGCTATAAGCTCCTGCGTCAGAGACTTTCCATCTGCCCCTACAGTAAGCAGCAGCTTTTTGCCGGAAAGCACTGCTTTATATGTACCAGTAAACTTTTCCTGCACCATCGTTGCCTGATTCATCTGCGTCCCTTCCGCAGTACCGTCGCTGCCAAAAGTAATCTGAATCACGTCAATATTTCCAATCGGGGTAGCAGCCGTTCCCTTGTAAGTTTTCCCAGCCAAAAGTGCTGATACGTCTTTTTCATTTGTATCTGTATTCGTATCCGCGCCATTGCCTGCACCTGTATCAGCGGCTTCTTTTACCGTTACTTTACATTTCAGCGTTTTTTTGCTGACAACTGCTTTAATCGTCGCTTTTCCTTCTTCCTTTGCCGTTACGACCCCTTTTGCATTTACGGAGGCAACCGATTTGTCCGTCGTAGACCATTTTATTGCGGCGCCTTTTTTCACATGCAGTACTTTCAGGGTCATCTTTTCCCCTACCGTCATCTTTGCCGACGTTTTGTTCATCTTTTCAGAAGCTGCCCGGACTGTAACCGGTGCCGTTGTCAGTGCCGTCAGCAGCATCGCGGCAGACAGGCATCCGCATGTAACTTTTCGAATGTTTCTCATTGTGCATTCCCTCCATATTCTTAAACATTATTCATCAGATATTTTGCTGACAATCAAAATTCAGATTGCTGTTTTTGGAACAGCTCTATCATAACACAGATAAGCAGAAAATGTTACCATACAATTTCACAAAAATATACAGCAATGCAGTCAAGCAACAAAGCCAGCCGATTGTCGGTCATCGTTCTTCATCATCCTTATATTTTTCTCTTAGCCTTTGATTCATCTGTTCTGCACGATGTTTATCCAGGATATAATATACAGTTATCGCAAACGCATATACAACCGCAACCGATATCGCCATATGAAATATACCAGGCAAGTCAAAATCAATCCATCCAAACCAAACCCCGCATACAACCATCGTAACTGTCAGACTGCCAAAGTGCAGCACAAACCAAAGCCGCAGACTGTTTTTTCTTAACGGCTCCACCATAAAAAACACAGTTGTAACCGCCGCGGTCAGCAGCGCAGACAACAAAATATGCAGCAGCGTATTCTTTGGAAGATCTCCGATGTTAAACAGGGAAAAGTTAACTGCACAAATAATTAATACGCCCGCAGTAATGAATATAAACCACTCAACAAACCATTCTGCAAATATTTTTATTATATTTATGATTCTATCCATAACATTCCCCCTATATGCCCAGCTTTTTCTTCATCATTGCCACATACTGCCTGGAAATCACAAGCTTTTCCCCGTTTTTTAATACCGCTTCAAAACGCCCGTGAAACAACGGTGCCAAATGTGCGATCTTTGGCAGATGTACAATCGTGGATTTAGAAATCCTGAGAAAATCCAAAACTTCGTAATCGTTTTCCAGCTCATACAGCTTTTTACGCACCTCATAGACCTGCGTTTTGCCGTAAGCAAATACTTTATTGTCTACCGATTCAAAATAATAGATCTCTTTTAACGGCATCATAAAAATCCCCTGCCCGGAAAATACAGCCAGCTTTTCCCTGACTATCTTAAGCTTATAGATCAGCCGCAAAAGCTCTTCGTCAAATGTGGCACAGCGGATAATAATCTCATCTTCTTCTCCCTGTCCAGGCGTTTCTATCGTGATCTTCATAGTTCTCCCATCTATCTGTCTGTCCTCTTCCCATACGTTACGGCGCACACACCAATCATAAGAAAAACAATACCAAAAGTCAATAACAATGCCAGGCTCATCCCTGTCGTTACTTCTTTTTCAAAGACAAACAAGTCAATGCCCATCATTTCCCGGTAAGTGTCTGCCGCTTCCTTTGGGATATCCGAAAACATCGTATCTATCAGCGTCTCTGTCATTACTTTTCGAAAGGAAGCTGCCCCATACAGAATCGGTGTACATTTCATAAAACCGACAACTCCCGCTGAAAGCTGTCCGACCGGCAGATAAATGCCGCCCAAAAAACCAGACAGCGTACCAATGACCGTGCCAAGCCCGCTCCATGCGCCCTCGGATTTTATCAGTATCGCGGCAACATACATAAATGCTGCATAAGCAAATGAATTTGCTGCAATCATGCCTGCCAGCCGGATATGCACCGCCGCAGAAAACCATTTCAAACCGAGTACCAAAACGCCGTATCCTTCCGTCACTGCCAATGTCAGCAGGCAAAGAAACACCGAGGCTGCCCACGCTGCCAGCACATATCCTGACGCGATCACAAGCCTGCTTACCGAAGCCGTATAAACCGCATTCAGCCTGCCGCTTCCTTTGTCCCTGATCATCGAGGACAAAACCGACAGCGTAACTGTAACCGCATTGATCGATAAAATACCGGCACACGTCCACAAAAAGATAAGCCGTTCCGCATTTTTTTGATCGGCAGCCGCATCGCGCCCCGGAAATTGCCGCAGCAGGTTCGTTACGTTTTCTATCTGCAAATCTCCCAAAAACAGCACCATCAATCCAATTACAATCAGCATGGACAGCATTGAAAAAAATACAGCGCCCTGATCCCGCAGATACAGCTTGAGATTTCGTATTGTAAATATTTTTAATTGTCCAAACATCAGGATCTTCCTCCCTTCACCGCATTTAAAAAGACATCGTCCATATTTCCCTGGATCACCTCAAATCCAGCCAGCCGATCCCTGACTGCCTCCAAAATCGGGATTGCTTCTTTTGTAGATCGAATTCGAATCTCAATTCCGCCATTGTTCAGCGCCTGTACTTTCTTTTTCTTTTCCAAACGCACAATCATCTCCTGTTTTACGGCGTCATTTGCATCCAAAAAATATAATCGCAGCTTATCTTGCGCATATTTTTCTTTTAATTCAAATGAAGTACCTGATGCAATAATTTTTCCATGATCCAGGATCACAATTTTGTCCGCCCCTGCTGCTTCTTCCATATAGTGTGTTGTTAAAAATACCGTTATTTTTTCCTTTTTCTGCAAATCCGCAACAGCCGCCCATACATCCTGCCGAGTCGCAGGGTCTAAGCCTGTTGTCGGCTCATCCAGAAACAGAACCTGCGGCGTGTGCATCAGTGCCGCTGCAATCTCACACCTGCGTTTGAGCCCGCCGGAAAGCGTTCTGTATTTCTTTTTTAAAATACTTTCCAGATTTAACATTTCACACAATTTTTCCAACTGTACTGCCGCATTCGTTTTAGATACGCCGTGCAGCACTCCCGCACACAGCAGGTTTTCCTTTACGGACAGCAAGTCATCCAGACAATTTTGCTGATACACGATGCCGATGCTGCCGCGGATCTGCTTGTTCTGCTTCCCGACCTCATAGCCGCATAGCTCCAAAGCTCCTCCGTCAGGCACAAGCAGTGTCGACAGTATATGGATCGTTGTCGATTTTCCCGCGCCGTTCACGCCCAAAAAGCCAAGCATCGTTCCTCTTTCCACTGTAAAAGAAATATGGTCGACTGCATAAAAATCCCCATATTTTTTTGTCAGGTTTTCTACTTTTATCATATTCATACGATATGCCCTCCTCCTTTTCTACTAAAAATATACCAAAGCAACTCAAATTTGTTCGCTGTAGTACTAGCATATACCAACCACTTCACAATGCAAGCGTATTTCGGTAAGTTGCAGAATTGATACCGTAAGCTGCATTCGGGATTTTACTTTTCTTGACAGGCATGTTATGATATAGTACCAAACAAAACTTGAAGAAAGGATATTGCCTATGATTTTCTGCGTAGAAGATGATCCATCAATTCGTGAACTAATGCTCTATACCCTCCGCTGTGCCGGTTTCCAGGCAGAAGGGCATACTGACGCAAGCAGCTTATTTCCTGCCCTGCAACAGCAGCAGGCGCAGCTTATCCTTCTGGATCTTATGCTGCCCGGCGAGGACGGCATTTCTATACTAAAAAAATTAAAAAAGAATAAAACAACATCCGATATACCAGTAATAATCGCCTCTGCAAAAGGAACAGAATATGACAAGGTCATGGGTCTGGATCTTGGCGCCGATGACTACCTGGCAAAGCCGTTTGGCATGATGGAAATGCTCTCCCGTGTAAAAGCCGTTTTGCGGCGCACCGCTCCAAAGGAGGGTGCCAGCCTGCTGCGCATCGGCAGCTTGGAACTGAATATCGATACACATACGGTATATCTGAATCAGAATCTGGAAATTGAATTGACATTAAAGGAATTTGAACTGCTCCGCCTGTTTATGCGTCATCCTGGCATCGTCTATACGCGCGATGTCCTGCTTTCTAAAATCTGGGACTCTGATTACCTGGGCGGAACCAGGACGGTAGACGTCCATGTCGGAAACCTCAGGACAAAGCTCGGCGATTACGGAAACCTGATTAAGACGGTACGCGGCGTTGGTTATAAAATGGAGGACATGCCATGACAAAAAAAATCTTCCGCTCAATCTGCCTTGTCGCACTGCTCGTCTTTTTCTCTTCGCTTGTACTGATTATGGGCGTCCTGTACGACTATTTTTCCGATGTGCTGCTGCACCAGCTAAAGGTACAGACAAACCTGATCTCGCAGGGCGTGTCAAACGAAGGCATCCGCTATTTTGACGGGCTTTATGAAGAACATTACCGCATTACATGGATGGACGCGTCAGGCAAGATCCTTTACGACAGCCAGTCTGATTCTGCGGCTATGGAAAATCATCTGGAACGTGAAGAAATCCGGCAGGCACTCGCAGAAGGCTACGGCGAAAGCGACCGCTACTCTGCGACATTGATGGAGCGGTCATTTTATTCTGCCAAGCGCCTGGACGATGGCTCTATTCTGCGCCTGGGCACGACGCATGGTACGATATTTATTCTTTTGCTTGGGATGTCGCAGCCGATTTTCCTCGTATTCGCCATTGCGATTATCCTCTCCGTCGTACTGGCGGCACGGCTTTCCGGCAAGATCGTAAAGCCGTTTAATACGCTTGACTTAGACAACCCGTTAGATACGAAGCATTATGAAGAGCTTTCTCCGCTGCTGCGCCGTATCGCCAGCCAGCAAAGCCAGTTAAAACGCAAAGAAGCCCAACTGCAACAAACGCAGGAAGAGCTGCACGCCGTTATTTCAAATATGAAGGAAGGCATCATCCTGCTGTCCGCAGACGGAAAAATACTCAGCATCAATCCCGCCGCGGCTGCACTGCTGGAAAATACGGATTTTACTGCCGGAGAGCCCTTGTCCGCGTCCTGTCAAAACGACATGCTCTTACAAGTTGCAGACAGCGCCCTTTTAGGCACTCCGCAGGAGAGAACTGCCGCATTCGCAAGCCGCCACTACCAGATCACGGCAAGCCCGGTACTTTCCGAAGGCAATGTTTCAGGCGCGGCGCTGCTCTTATTAGATGTTACAGAAAAGGAAAAAGCGGAACAGATGCGCAGAGAATTTACCGCAAATGTCTCCCATGAACTAAAAACGCCCCTGCACGCCATCCTAGGCTATGCAGAGCTGTTAAAAAACAATATGGTCAAAAATGCCGATATCTGCCCGTTTGCAAATAAAATCTACACCGAAGCACAGCGGATGGCAAAGCTGGTCGAGGATATCATCAACCTGTCCCATCTTGACGAAGGCGCAGGCGATATGCAGTTTGAGCCGCTTGACCTTTATGCCGTCGCTACGTCGGCAGTCCGCAGCCTTTCGCCGGAAGCTGACGAAGCGGATGTTACGGTAGCTCTTTTTGGCGATCCTGCTGTGATCAACGGCATCCCGCAGTTGTTATCCGGCATCGTATGCAACCTGTGCGACAACGCCATAAAATACAACCGAAGCGGCGGCTCTGTGTTTGTCAGCATCCAGGATCAGCCAGACAAAGCGATCCTCACCGTACGCGACACCGGCATCGGGATACCACCAGAGCACCAGGAGCATATTTTTGAACGCTTTTACCGCGTAGACAAAAGCCACTCCAAGCAATTAGGCGGCACCGGGCTTGGGCTTTCGATTGTAAAGCACGCCGCGATGATTCATCATGCGCAGATCCACCTGCATAGTGTTTCGGAGGAAGGAACGGTAGTTACGATCGTATTTCCAAAGACCGTACCAAGTCACTGAAAGGAACGCAAAAGAAATCAAGTAATTCTCCCCGCCATCCCTGCATAAAATAATGAAAAAGGAGAAAATAAAAATGGCTATCGGCTATTTAACGATCCAGGCACGCACTGCCCATGACGCCGTTGCGCTAAGCGGCGTTTCGATCACGATCTCCAACAATCAGGGAAATACCGTCTATCAGCTTGTTACTGACGAGAACGGAGAGGCACAGGAGGTTCCGCTGGAAACGCTCGATAAGAGTTTTTCTCAGAATGCATATTTTACCGCAACTCCGTATATCAGCTATAACGTACTGGCACGTGCCTTAGGCTTTAACACCTTGTACATCTCGGATATCCCGATTTTTGAAGGAGAAAACGCCATCCTGCCTCTTTCGCTTGTCCCGATGCAGGAAAACCAGCGCACACCATCCCAGACGGAAATCACCATTGGCAAACCAGCCGTCGCGATGACGAAAATGCGCGAACAGGAAGGCCCGGTTTCGTCCCCTTATGTCCTGCGCCAGGTCGTGATCCCAAATCCCATTACCGTACATTTGGGACCGCCTGACACTTCCGCCAAAAATGTCCAGCTTTCATTTCCTGATTACGTGAAAAATGCAGCCAGCAGTGAAATTTATCCAACCTGGCCAAAGGCAGCGCTGACAGCAAACATTTATGCAATTATTACATTTGCATTAAATCGTATTTACACGGAATGGTACCGAAGCCGAGGATACCAGTTTGATATTACAAACAGCACGGCATATGATCAGGCTTTTGTATACGGACGGCCGATCTATGAATCGATCAGTAAGATTGTAGACGAGATTTTCAATGAATATGTGCGCCGCAGCGGACAGAACGCACCCTATTTTACTTCTTTTTGCAACGGCACGACCGTAACCTGCAACGGGCTGTCCCAGTGGGGAACGGTTACCCTTGCAAACAAAGGCTATACCCCTTTACGGATTCTGCGTTCTTATTATCCAAAAGATATTGAAATCGCCGAGACAAATACGATTACCGGCGCCCTGTCCTCTTATCCTGGCACACCGCTGCAGACTGGAAGCACCGGACTGGACGTTCAGACCCTACAGACATGGTTAAACAGAATCCGGCGTAATTATCCTGCAATCCCTGTAATTACAGATACTTCCGGCGATTTTGGCAGCAGCACGAAAGCTGCGGTAACAAAATTTCAGCAAGTCTTTCACCTGACGCCTGACGGCATTGTCGGAAAAGGTACCTGGTACAAAATATCCAGCATCTATACAGCCGTAAGCAGGCTGGCAGACTTAAACAGCGAAGGCAGCACGCTTGGGATTGGCACCGTACCGCCGTCCTCCGTCCTCCGCCAGGGCTCCAGCGGGCAGGACGTCGTAACGCTGCAATATCTGCTGAATGTGATCGCTGAATATTACCCCGACATCCCGCGCATTGACCAAGACGGCGTATTCGGCAGCGGCACAGCACAGGCGGTAATCGCGTTTCAGCGTCTTATGCACCTTGCCTCCGACGGTGTCGTCGGAAAAAACACCTGGGACGCCCTCTATAAAACGTACCGCGGTATCCAGCAAAATGTCCCTGGCCCTGGTTCCGGTTCAGGCACAATCCGTTATGTCGTACAGCCGGGCGACTCCCTTTGGCTGATCGCGCAAAAGTACAATACAACCGTAAACGCGATTAAAAATCTAAACGGGCTGACGAGCGATATACTGTCAGTCGGGCAGGTACTGCAAATTCCGGCGTCACAAAATACATCCACAATATCGTACACCGTACAGCCAGGAGATTCTCTCTGGCTGATCGCACAAAAATACAATACAACCGTAGATGACATTAAACAGCTCAACGGGCTGACAGGGAACCTGATAAACGTCGGGCAGGTGCTGAAAATCCCTGCTTCACAGGCATCTTCTTATTTTTCCTATACGGTAAAGGCAGGAGACAGTCTCTGGCTGATCGCCCAGAAATACAATACGACTGTAAATGCGATTAAAAGCTTAAATGGACTGACAAGCGACGCACTGTCCATCGGGCAGGTATTAAAAATTCCCTCCTGACAACTGCTGCATGACAAAAAGGGAGCTGCCGGAAAAATATACGGCAGCCCCGTTATGTGTACGCCATTTTTATGGGGCGCCTTTTTTCAGATCAGCCCAAGCTCTTCCATTGCATACGCAACTCCGTCCTCATCAATCCCTTTGGTCACAAAATCTGCCCTGCGTTTCAGCGCTTCCACGGCATTTCCCATTGCCACGCCTATCCCTGCATATTCGATCATATCAAAATCATTTGGCCCGTCGCCAAACGCGACCGTATCCTTTTGAGAGATGCCTGCGTACGCAATATATTTTTGCATCCCAAACGCCTTATGAATCCCGCTGCATGTAATTTCGCCGGAATCGTCGATCGCCTCTTCAAAACTGGACTCTGTCACATCACAAACGCCGGACAGCCGTTCCCGTATCTGCTGTACAGACATTTTGGACTCGTAATAGACAAGCTTTTCGATATCCTCATACTGCACCAGATCATCTGCAAGTTCAATATGCTGCCAGATCTGTTCGATCATCTCATCATCACTGAGCCTTTTAAACCGGGCGATCTGACGTTCTCTGTGCTTGGCAGACGTAATCATACGGGTGCCCGCCTGAGCGGAATAGCAGGCATCTGCTTCATTCAGCAATGCAGTAATTGTACGCAGCTCTTCCCCTGTCATAAAATGCCTGTGCAGCACCTTGCCGCCGCATTCCACATACGCCCCGGTAGCAGCTATAATTCCGTCAAACCCAAGCTCCAGCAGCCACGGATAGATCTGTATTTTTGACCTCCCGCTGCACAGCACGATCTGGTGCCCGTTTTGCTGCGCCTTTTTCAGGGCAGTCCTGGCGGACGCAGGCATCTTCCCCTGAAAATTTACCAATGTTCCGTCTACATCAAAAAATAATGCTTTACCCACACTCTTCCCTCATTTCAAAAATTTTACATATAAATCTGCCGCATCTGGGAACAGCTTTCACCATTCCCAAATGCGGCAGTCTTAAATTCCTAAAGCCTGTCTTGTATACCGCTGCCTGTTACCGCAGCGCCGTTTTCTTACAGATTGTCCTGGAAAAATTTCTCCATCTCTGCTGCTGCGGCTTCTTCGTCATCACCTTCTACAGAAACGGTAATTTCCGTCCCTTTTTTGATGCCCATGCTCATAATCGCCATCAGCTTGGTAGCTTCCGCATTTTTGCCGCCTGCGCTGATTGTAATTTTAGAAGCATATTTCTTTGCTTCTTTCACAAGAATCCCTGCCGGTCTTGCATGTACGCCCTGTTCATCAGTGATCACGTAATTAAATGATTTCATAAATTTTGTCCTCCTTTAATTTTGCAGTTTATCCTGCTTACTGTAAGCACAAGGTCTTTGCCAGGCGAAAGCTGCAAACTGATTCATACCTCATGTCAATCCCCTTATTAATACATAAAAAAACTGCATCATACTCATAAAAAGCAACCAAATCCATTCATCCACTGCATTCCTGTGAGTACAATCCAGTTTTGCCTACTTAAAGTTACAACCTGGCATGTGCTTTCCTGTATTCTATAATAAGATTTTACTATATTCTTTTTTCACTGTCTATCCCCTAAACACATATTTGTGGCATGTATCTAATTTTGTACAAGGTTTTTTGTGAATTTTCTACAAGGTGAACCTTTTCCATAGATATCCCTTGCTTATTAAATCAAAAAGCATTTACCGCGCGCTGCTGCGTTTTTACACTTGCGAACTGCCGCCAGCTATGCTATATTTATCATAATTATAAATATTTACATCATATCATACCGTCGCCTGCCTTTCTACCATTTTCGGGTGATTTTCTTATAGATTGAATACTGTTAACAATACAGCAAAGTGAAACACAACAATAGGGAGGACTCCATATATGCTTTTAAAAGACATCGATACCGGCAAAAGCTGCATCGTAGAAAAAATCGACCTGCCTTTTCAGATGGAACGCCGTCTGGAAGCGCTTGGCATGACAAAAGAATCGGTTATATCGGTCTTAAACCGCAAGGGGAAAGGAATTATGATTATTAAGCTGCGCGGTACACGGTTTGCGCTTGGATATCATATGACCAAAAATATTACGGTACGGGAAATGAGGGAAACGCCTTGAAAGAAAATCTGACTATTGGATTTATCGGAAATCCGAATTGTGGAAAAACGACTTTATTTAATGCCTATACCGGCGCGAACCTAAAGGTTGCCAACTGGCCCGGCGTAACGGTAGAAAAAGTAGAAAGCGCCATCCGTGACCATGACTTAAATATCCGGCTCGTAGACCTTCCGGGTACTTACAGCCTGACTTCGTATACGATGGAGGAGACCGTATCCCGGCAGTTTATTTTAAGCGATGAGGTGGATGTGGTCATTAATGTGGCAGATGCTTCTTCTCTGGAAAGAAACCTCTATCTGACGCTGCAAATCCTAGAGCTTGGCAAGCCTGTCGTATTGGCGCTGAATATGATGGATATTGTGGAAAAACGCGGGATGGAGATTGATATGCACCGCCTGCCGGAAATGCTTGGCATTCCGGTGATCCCGGTATCCGCAAGAAAGCGCACCGGGCTGGATTCGCTGCTCCATGCCGCTGCGCACCATAAGGGTAATACCGACCCTGACAGCCTGATTCACCACCATAAAGGCAGCGGGCACCATGCGCACAACCATCATGCAGAGTTTGCTATGGTCTATTCCGATGCAATCGAAGATGCGATCGACCAGATCATCACTGTGCTGCAAGAAAAATACCCAGATCTGACCAACTACCGCTGGCACGCGATCAAGATGTTGGAGCATGATAAGGAAGTTTGTGAAAAATACCCGCTGGATCTTCCTGACCTGCTGGAACATAACTATGAATCACAGATTATCAATGAAAAATATGATTTTATCGAAGAAATTATCGGCGAAGTGCTGTTACATAAAAAACGCCAGGACGCTTTTACCGAACGGGTTGACCATGCCCTGACGCACCGGATCTTTGGCATCCCGATTTTCCTTGGAATTATGGCAGTCGTATTTTTCCTGACTTTTGCTGTCGGAGACTGGATCAAAGGCTATTTTGAAACAGCCATTGACTGGCTGTGCAGCGTTACGATACAAGGGCTTCGCGCAATGCACACACATACGGTACTTGAATCGCTCGTGGTAGACGGCATCATCGGCGGCGTCGGTACGATTATTACGTTTTTGCCGAATATTTTTATTTTATTTTTGGCTCTCGCATTTTTGGAAGACAGCGGCTATATGGCGCGCGTCGCCTATATTATGGAAGGGCTGATGAGCCGCCTTGGGCTTTCTGGAAAAGCATTTATCCCGATGCTGCTCGGCTTTGGCTGCACCGTTCCGGCTATTATGGCATCGCGTGCGCTGGAAAGCAAACGCGACCGATACAAGGTCATGCTGGTCACTCCGTTTATGAGCTGCAACGCCCGCCTGACGATCTATATCTTGTTTGCCGAGATGTTTTTCGGAAACTATGCACTGCTTGCCGCCTATTCCATGTATCTGATCGGCATTGCCGTCGCTATTTTTGTTTCGCTGGTTCTGCACCTTTTAGACCGTGAGAAAAGCGACAACTACCTGCTGATCGAGCTGCCGGAGTATAAGCTGCCTGACGCAAGGACAGTCGGCATCTATGTATGGGATAAAGTCAAGGACTATCTTGGCAAAGCCGGCTCGACCATTTTTATCGCCACGCTGCTGATCTGGCTGCTGCTGAATTTCGGCACACACGGCTACGCCGCTGATATGTCCGAAGGCTTCGGCGCAATGATCGGCAGGCTGCTCGTTCCTGTTTTTGCACCGGTCGGGCTTGGCTTCTGGCAGATTACCGTCGCGCTGATCGCCGGGATCTCCGCAAAAGAAGTTGTCGTATCAAGCTGTGCCGTTTTATTCGGTATTGTAAACGCAAACTCCGCCTCCGGCATGTCTGCGTTTTCAGACGTGCTGCACGGGATTGGATTCGGCCCGCTGAACGCTTTCTGCCTGATGGTATTCTGCCTGCTGTATGTACCATGTGCAGCAACGCTTGCTACGATACACAAAGAGTCAGACAGTTGGGCATGGACAGGATTTGTTACGGTGTTTCAGCTTGTAGTAGCATGGGTTGTGACGCTGCTCGTGTACCAGGTAGGAATCAGAATTTTATAATCGTGAATAAATAATGATAAAATTCAGGAACATGATTGCTGCATATTGTTAATTATGTTATACTGAATGGAATCAGCTTCAGACAACGTAGGGATAGTCTGGTGGTTGTACTTTTCGGAAACGGAAAGGAGGTACCTATGGATACGTTAGAAGTTTTGACGTTCGTCCTTGTAATATTTACGATACTTTCGTACCTTGACAACCACCATAAAAAATAAAACGGCTATCTCCTACAGCCAATAGGGGATAGCCAAATACAATTACACTAAATTGTTTCCGGTGCAACCATCGGACAAGCGAAATCCTTTGGTTGTCTTAAACTGATTATAAACGATACTTTGCTTTTTTGCAAGTATTTATCCGAAAAACAGGGATGTTTATGCATCCCTGTTTTTTATGATTTTTCCAGCATAATTTCGTTTCTGCCGTTTTCCGCTAAAACTGTTTTCCTTTCATAATCATCACCGAGATCCAATAAGAAATCCCAAGCATCGCCACTGACAGTACGCAGATACATACAGCCACTTCCGTAATACTTGCCTGGACAATCCGCTCTTTTACACCTGAGAAGTCTATGGCAAATACTTTTGCCATCTGCTGTGCGCCATATATGATAACTGCTGCACAGACACCCACAAGTAACAGTACCGCCCTGCTATTTTCAGCACCGTACTTTAGCTGGATAGGCAGCGATACCGACAGGATCAACGACATGGTAATGACCGGGACTAACAATGCCGTAAATCCTGTGGCTGCGTCATAAGGCTTATGCTTAAGCATAGCTTGTGCAAATACCAGGGCACTTCCTGCAATACAGACAACCGCCATCAGCAAAATACCAAATACATATTTCTCCAGCACATAACTCCTGCGGCTGATTGGAAACGTAAACAAAAATCCCATTCCGTTATCAAATTCATCATAATTAACCGTACCCACCGCTATAATAGAAACCATCGCTGCTATATAGGCGCTAATGGCAGAGGCATCACGGTCTGTGATAAAAAACCAGGCGCACAGAAGCGCTGTTATAGCCAAAATTCTATTCTGCTTTTTTATTAATTTTAAATCTTTAATTAATAATCCTTTCATTATTCTTCACCTCGTATCATCATCATCATTAATTCATCGATATTTCCTTTTTCTACTGCGATCTGCGGATAATTTTCCATGTAAAACTGCTTTTGGTTGGTCAGGCAGCTTATCCCGTAAGCTTCCCTTTTTTTGCGGAGCAGGTACTTTTTATCCAGCTTTTCATACTGCTCATTGGTCATTTTGAGCAGCGCATAGCTATCCAGCAGCACATCTGTTTCTTCATGCAGCACGATACTGCCATTATCAATCATATAAATATCGTCGCAAAAGCTTTCCAAATCGCCCGATATATGCGAGCTGATTAAAATAGAACGCCCTTCCTGCTCCATATATTCACGCAGCATCCCAAGCAGCTCATCTCTGGCGATCACATCCATCCCGGCTGTAGGCTCATCCAAAATCAAAAGCTGTGCCTTATGGGAAATTGCAGCGATTACCTGTAGTTTTCGCTTCATTCCTGTAGAAAATTCTTTTATGATTTTATTTACAGGGAGATCAAAGCTTCTGCATTTTTTCAAAAAATCTTCCCGATCAAACTTGCGATACATCGCAGCAAGAATGGGCACCAGGTCGTCGATGGTCAGATATCCGCTAAACCCAGAGTCCGCCAGTACGACACCGATATTTTCTCTGTCCCGGGTGTCAAGCTCCTTCAAAGGCTTTCCAAACACACGGATCTGCCCGCTGTCTGCGTAGGCAAGCCCCAAAATCAGCTTAAATGTCGTACTTTTGCCCGCGCCGTTTTTTCCGATCAGTCCTGTTACGCACCCTTTTTGCACTTCCATCGAACAGTCCAGATCAAATTCTTGGTAATGTTTTTTTACTTTTTCCAGTCTTAACATCTTTTAATCCTCCATCACAATCTGAAATAACTGTGTAAGCTCTCCGTCAGTCATTCCGCAGCTTCTGCCCTTGCGGATTGCCATTTCAAAATCAGCTTCTACCTCTTTCTTTTTCTCCTCCAGCATCAATGCCTGGTTTGCCAGTGTTACAAAGCTGCCTTTTCCATGAACGGTAATAATAAATCCTTCCGCTTCCAGCGCGTCGTATGCTTTTTTTACTGTCAGTGCACTGACTTTTAATTCCTTCGCTAATGTACGAACTGACGGAAGCATCGCTTCTTCTTTTAATTCTCCGTTCATAATTTTAGCCTTAACCTGTGAAACAATCTGCTCATAAATAGGCTGCATCGAAGAATTATGAATAATCAGGTTCATTTGCTCCCTCCCTTTGTTACAAACAGTATATAACAGTATTGAACTGTTGTCAACTGTTTTATACTGTTTATTTTAAAAATTGGCATTTGCTCCTGTGTGCTTTCATCTTGTAGGAATTTCTGATCTATGTTAAAATAGCAATACCAAAGCTTTCCGCACCACTCACATCTTTACTACATACAGGAGGAATTGAATGCTGACACAAAATCACACAGAAGAACCCGGCAATCACAAATGCTTTCATCTTAGAGACCTTCCCGCCGTTATAAAATCTATTTTTCTAATTATAATTTTATTTTTTGTCATTTTCATGCTTTGGCGTACTTTTGGGAGTGACAGCAAAAAAAAGCAGGCGCTTACGCTGACAGAAACTTCTTCCAAGTTAGAAAAAGTGCTAAAGATCAGTGAACTGTCCACTTACCAGGTAACCTTTAACGGTGTTGCGAATGTCCCGGCGGATGACAGCCAGCTTTTATACCATGTGGCATATAAAGCAAAAGTGCGCATTGGGCTTGATATGGAGAAAATAACCGTTTCGGTAAAAGAAGCCAGCGTCAATGACAAAAAGAAGAAAATTATCGTCGCACTGCCTCCGGTGGAGATCGCAGATGTAGAGGTAGATC
This sequence comes from Eubacteriaceae bacterium, assembly GCA_910574915.1. Lineage (GTDB taxonomy): Bacteria > Bacillota > Clostridia > Lachnospirales > Lachnospiraceae > Eubacterium_J. The sequence continues at coordinate 46,615 of CAJTCR010000025.1, read as the reverse complement.
CCGGTTCGCTCGACTATATTTTTATCGATTCCAGCGCAAATACACCGGATGTATCGATTACGTCACTGCCGGCATGTAAAGCAGATGCACAAGCGGACTGCCAGTCAAATAAAATGCTGTTTGAACTTGCGCGGGACAACGCAGTCAACACGGTTGAAGCACTGATGCGGCCGTTTTTAACACAAAATAAAGATTATGAACTGGAGGTCACACTATGAAAAAGAACCTCTTGCCAGGTATTGCAACATTACTGCTGCTTATTTGCGTTACTGCCGCTGGCTGCGGCAGCAAACAGGAGGCTTCAAAGCCGCAGGCATCGGAAGCATTGGATCTGGGCCAGATGCAGTCCGTATGCGAACTCGCCACCTTGGAATGTTATTATCATAATACTGCAAAATCTACTTCCACCAAACCGATCCTGTTCTGGAATACGAGCAAAAAGCTGTGGATCGAATATTCGGGAATCGTTAAAATAGGAATTGATATCAGCAAACTTTCTATGGATGTCAAGGGAAATGTCGTTACGATTGCTCTGCCGGATGCGAAAATCCTAAGCTGCAAGGTTGACGAGACCTCTTTGTCAAAAGACACCTTTTACTCTGAGAGCAAAGGTATCGGCGCTGGCAAAATCACCGCCGAAGATCAAAGCCAGGCGTTTGCAGAAGCGCAGGAAAATATGTTAAAAGAAGCACAAAAAGATGATACTTTGCTGTTTCAGGCAAAAGAACGCGCAAAGACTCTGTTGTTAAATTATGTGAAGAATATTGGGGATGCGGTTGGTACTGTGTATGAGGTGCAATGGGAGACGGTTTCTGCTGAAAATTAGAAGCTACAGCGAATAGGGTTGAAATGTTGTGTTGAGATTTGATTATTGGTTGCTTTTTATATTTTATAGGAAGGGACGCAGGGAGAGGGGATTGGCGCGCCCTGGCTGCCTCCGTTCCAGAATGTTAAGAAGCCCTACGCATTCTGCTGGTACGTTGTGGCTGTGCACGGTCGCGCCAATCCCCTCTCCCTGCTGTTTCTCACTCAATGCTGCCACCCTGTCCCTTTCCATCCGAGACCCAAATCGCCGGGCGTACTGCTAAGTCTTTAGTATCTGCCGCATATCCATACCGCATAACCGTGCCGTCCGGTGAAACAAACGCGGCACTGTCTGCTGCCTTGCCTGGTGTCCGCAGCCACCATGCCTTCTGGTTATCCTTATCTTTTAATACTTTATGATAGCGGACGGCTTCTGTTTCATCCAGCAAAAATACGCGGTCACTCGTCGTGCTTCCGCCATGCGTGCCGTATTCGCTGTTTGCGGCTGTGACCACACTTGTTTCCAGTACTTTTTCCTGTTCATAAGTCGAAAAGCAGGTTTGATAAAACTTTTGATTCAGCCATTCCCGCAGGCTGGATGATTCCCAGACCGCAGCCTTGCCAGATGCCTGGTAAACGGACTTTGCTTTTGCAGGCTTTTTGCGGATCAGCAGCTTTTTGCCTGTCTCGGCGGTATCTGCCACAAGCCATTTGTCTGTTCCGTAGGTGACTGTATCTCCTATCTGTGCGCCTGCAAGCACCTCCATTTCGTACTGTGCCTTTTTTTCCAGTGCATCTTTATAATCGCCGACTTTGTCATGCAGCAGCTTGACTGCCTTTTTGTAATCGCCGTCAGCCGCCGCGCGCAGCGATCTTTGATAATTGCATTCGCGCACTCGCTGCTGCGTATCCTTATAGCCTTTGCTTTTTGCAAAAATCGTGTTTGCCCGCTCATAGTCCTGTATCCGCATTAAAAAACTGCCTTCCAGGTAAAATGCGGCGGGCGAACTGAGGAACACCACTATGCCGATCATTGCTGCAAATATACCCACAGCAGCAAGTTTTCTGCTGACAGCTTTCCTGCGTTCGTTTTTGCGCGCCTTTTCCCTTTGCTGGCTGCACGCTTCGATCTGCTGCGGGATATCTTTGTATTCACGCCTTAACCGACGAAACTGCGCGATCGCCGCATCATAATCCGACGAGCTTTTCGCCTCGTCCTTCATCCGCATCCCTGTCTGGTACACTTCCTCCCGGTATTCCCTGCGTGCCAGAGGAAGGCGCTTTTTGCAGCGCTTTTTCCGCACCTCACTGTCCTCATAGTCCCCAAGCTCTTCAAACATCCTGAGCGCTTCTTTATACATATGAACGCGGTCTTCCGGCTGCAACATCTTCTCCGCGCCTTCCATGCGCCGGATCGCCTTTTGATAGTCCGCTTCCCGCTGTTGCTCCGGCGTCAAAACGACTTCCTGTTTTTTCTTCCTTTTCGCCATAAACAAATCCTTTCTGGGCTATATCACCTTTTCACTGTCATCGGACGGTTTACAGTATTTATCTTATATGCATTCTGCTGGAAATGCAAGTATTTTTCTTTAAAAGCCTATGTTCCAACAAAAATATAGCAACCTGCATATACCTGCAAATTGCCATATTATCATATTCCTTATTTGTTCTAACTTACATGTTGCTAATACTACAGCGAACTTTTGCCAACGGACAGGCGGGAGCGGGCAAGGCGGCGCGCCCGCGCAGCCATCACCATTTATAACACCGTCTCTTTTACTTTCTTAGAAAACGTCCCATACACTTTCTCTCCCTTACTGTTAAAACGGTAACCGCGTACTCTCACATAATATGGTTTTCCGCCTGACAGCCCGTCGATCACAAAAGATGCATCTTCTGTGTCCGCCAGGTCTGCCGGGAGCATTGCGCCGTTTGATGCGTACTGCACGGTATAGCCGTCGCAGCCTGAAAGCGGCTCGAATGTGACCGAAAGCTTTCCAGGATCGGTATTGCCAAGCACTACTGTATCCGGCATCTTTTCCGGTGCCGTTACATTGGGTGTTTCTTCTGATGAGTGCTCTGCCTGCGGGTCGAACGCTGTCGTGCATTCTGGAGCTACCTGTGCCCATTCTTCTGACGAGACATGCTCTTTTACGGCTGTATCTGCCGCTAAAAGCTGCGCATCGGTAACATTGAAAAAGGTAAGATCCCCGCGGCTGTCGTTCCAGGTACAGTCTACATTGTACCACGTATTGCCGATACGGACTTTGTTCCATGCATGTCCAGGGCTCGTAACCGTTACGCAGGTAATTCCGGCTCGCCCGCATAACAGTGCAAACATCTGGGCATACCCTGCACAGACGGTCTTTCGGTCAAACAGCACCGCGCTGATACAGCTCTGGGTCATCTGTCTGTCGTCTGGGTCGTCGGCAGCCATTGTTTCGTCGTAAGTGACTTCATCGCAGACCAGTTTATGGATCAGCCGCTCTTTGTCTAAAACGGTCTTTTCCGCCGCGATCTGTTCCTCCCAGATGCGCAGGCGCTGTAAGAACTGGCTCGTATAATCTGCCCTTGTCTGCCCGTCTGCAAAAATCTCATATAAGCCGACGGTCATCATATTCGTATTTTCCGAATAGATTACCGAGTTTCTCATAAAATAATACTGCGGATTTTCATACATAAAACAGTAAAACACTTTTTTCATCTGCGCCGTGTTAAGCCCTTCGTAGGAAACAAGCGGGAGGATCGATACCGTAACGTTTTCTCCATTGCGGTTTACCTGCGTCGTCTGAAATGATTCCGTTCCTGTCATGTATCGGTCGGCATGTTTTTTCAGATTCAAATACAGCTTCTTTTCTTCTGTACGCAGCAGGCTGAAATAATAGTCGCTCCCGCTGTCCGCCCATATGCTCTCTGACAGCGAATAGTCCTGATTGACCTGCAACCGTCGAAGCGTGGTCTTTGGTGCTTGGCTTTGCAGATCGTCTGTCTGTATAAATTCTGTCTCCTGCTTCCTGTAGTGATATTTATCCGGCGAAGCATCTGTCTCCTGCCGCGTCTGCGCTGGGATGTGTACGGTATTTCCTAAAATACCGCCGGCAAGCATCAGCAGCGCCATTCCGCCGGCAATGCATCGTTTCGTATTCATGTTGCGATACCCTTTCTCTAATTCTTTCCTCAGTAATTAATACGAAAGGTATGCGTTTTTTTTTGGAATAAGGTTTTGCTTAATTCAATTTCTTCCTCTTTTGCCAGGCTGTTTTCAAACGTTACAATGCCGTCTTTTGTGTTTTCTGACAAAAGCCCCGCTTCTTCTAGCCTTCTGCGCATCTCTCTTGCCGTACCAAACCCGCCGTCAAAAATCTGTACATGTTCTCCGGCAATCTCCTGGATCAGCCTTCTTACAAACGGATAGTGTGTGCACCCTAATACGATGGAGTCAATCGTTCCGGCATAGGGAGCAAGCAGATTTTCTAAAAACGCCCGCAGATCGTCTCCGTCTGTATTGCCGGATTCGACAAATTCTACGAGCCCAGGGCACGGCAGCCCGATAATCTCTGCCTGTGCTTCGTAATTTGCCATCAGGTTCTTGTATTTTTTTCCCTGTATCGTCATCGGCGTCGCCATTACAAGGATCGTCGGATGTCCAGGCTGCAATGCCGCCGGCTTGATTGCCGGCTCAATGCCGACCAACGGGATGTCTGGATGCAGCGTGCGCAGAATGCGCACCGCCGCAGCCGTAGCCGTATTACATGCCACTACGATTCCTTTTGCTCCCTGCTCCAGCAAAAACTCTACGTTTCTGATTGTGAGCCTGCGTATTTCTTCCAGCGGCTTTGTCCCATAAGGCGCGTTTTTCGAATCGCCAAAATAAATATAATGCTCGCCCGGCATGATTTTATACAGTTCTTTTAATACGCTGATCCCGCCCATACCAGAATCAAATACTCCGATGGGCTGTGCACGCTTTGGATTGTCCATCTGTTTATCCCCTATGTCCGAATGTGTTCGTTTACTCATATTCTACATTTACATCTACGGATACAAGCTCACCGGTCTCTTTGGTAATTCCGTCTACCTGCGAATTTGACCCATTGTACTGTCCGCTGTTATACTGCCAGTATTTGATATTGCCTGCCCCGCTGTAGCCAGTACCAAGCGATACGTTCCGGTAGCGCGCCACCCATAAGTCGATGCCGCTTAATTTTGTCCGGTCAAGATATGTATTTAAAAAGGTCACATAGCTGTACAATACAAACTGGTATCCGGCATCCTCTACTGTCTGCTTAAACGCCTGTATCATCTGGTGCAGCGTTTCTTTTTTCATCGTCTTTGCCTTGTGCACGGCATCTTCCAAATCCAGTGCAATCGGATAGTCCAGCTTTCTGCCGTCTAAGATCTCCAGCACAATGCGCGCTTCTTCCTGCGCCTCTTCTACCGTCGTCGCACGGCTGTAGCAGTAGACACCCATCGGCATCCCGACGGAAAACGCATTCTGATATTTGGTTTCAAATGTATAATCAGCCAGATTATGGTTACTGATGCGCAAAAAAGCAAACTCCACGCCGGATTCCTTTACGCGGTTCCAGTCCACGTCCTCCTGCCACCTGGATACATCGATTCCGTTTTTACTGCCTGGTGTGACCGATACGACAGCAGACGCACTCTGTCCGTCGACAGATGCCGTCACTTTCACTGTCCCGTAAGCGACGCCCGTTACATTGCCTTCGTCGTCTACCGTGGCAATATCCGTATCCGCGCAGCTCCATTCTGTCTCGCCTTCCAGGTAAGACGATGCCGTAAGCGGCTTGGTTGCGCCTACGCACAACTTAAGCGTGCGCGTATTCAAAGAAACTCCGCCGACGCAATAGCTCCGCGCGTGGCACTTTAACCCTTCGCCCGCTGCGCCGACCGCAGAGATACGATAATAGTACGTCGAGCCTTCTGCCCTGCCGTCGTCTGTATATTCGGTATCTGTCACGCCCTGCGCAATACATTCAAATTCCTTGCCGGGTGCATTCGTCCGGTACACATTGTAGCTGTGCGCGCCGATCGAGAGGTTCCAGCTTAGTTTCAGCGAATCTTCTTCGGTTTGCGCAATCGTAAGGCCAATCGGAGCGCTTGGCGCCACATTGCCTTCCATAGTTTCACTCGCCGCGCTCAGCCCCTTATATGAGCCGTTTACATAAATCGCTTTCAGGCGATAATAATAAGTGCCGCCTGGAACCACCGAACGGTCTTCGTACCCGACAAACGACCCGCCTGTTAGGTCTTTGATTTTTGCAAATCCCTTGTCTTTGTATACGCTGCGGTAAATGCGGTATCCTGACGCATTAGCTGCCTTTTTCCACTCCAGCGAAACACTGCGGTTTGTAAGATTTGGATGTATTGCAACAAGCTGCGGCGCCTGCGCCTTAGTCTGTCCTGTCACAGCCTGGGACATCTCCCCGGCTGCCCCTTTTGTATATGTGGCTATTTTGTAATAAAATTTTTTCCCCGGCACGATCTTCGTATCCGTATAGGTAAGAATTGTGTTTTTCGTGATGGTCTTAATCTTGCGGTATGTCCCGTTTTCCTTTACACTTCGGTAAATATAATATCCTGCCGCGGACGCATCCTGATTCCAGGTAAGCTTTACCGACTGGTAATCGACAGGCTGACAGCTTAGCTGGCGGGTTCCAGCCGAAGTAAGCGACACCTTCGCTTCTTTTGAAAAATCCGACTGAACCTGCGCACCATTCTCACCGCGAACCGCGCGCACCTGATACGTATAGCTGCCGCCGGAAACAACCGCTTCGTCCGTATAGGACGGCTCTGGTGTCACTGTCAGCAGTTCAAACTCCTTTTGCTGGGCGTCTTTGCGATACAGCTCATAGCTGGTTGCTCCTGATACTTTGTTCCATTCCAGACGGATCTTTTGCTCCTGCGTCACATCCGCATATGTAAATTGGGTCTTTTTCAGTACTGGCTGCACAGCTAAAACCGCATAGCCGCCCATATTTCCGCCTGCATCCAGCGCACAGACGCGGAACTGGTACTGAACTCCAGTTACCAGTCCCTTGCATTCATAGGATAACGTGTCAGCGTCTGTTTTTCCTGCCGGCGTATAGTTTGCCCCATCGACCGAATATTCCACCTGGTATGCCGCGGCTCCTTCCACCCCAGTCCAGCCAAGCGTTACGGAATGATACGAAAGCTTTTCCTGCGTCACCGTCTCAGGCGCAGGCAGACTCGTGCCTTCTTTCGTACGGACATTTTCGATAACCTCAGTCATCATCTCCTGCCCGTCGTACTCTGGTACCGTATCCACCTGCGGCTGCCCAAGTGATGCTGCGGATACCTGCAACGAACATGCCGCAGACAGCCAGAGGCAGACAGCGGCTGCCAGAGACAGCTTTTTTCTTTTTTTTGACATGATTCCTCCACCCTGTTCCTTTGATCTCATTTCTATGATCTCATTCCTGTATCCTATTTTCTTGATCCAATCATTGATTTGTCTTTCTATTACTGATGATTCAATCATTAATTTGTTCTTCTATTACTGATCCAGCGGACATTTGATAACCCTTTTGACATTACAGTCCTGAATGCGTCCCGCGTTGCAGTCTACCAGCCCGTTTAAAAAGCAAAAGCCCTGCTGCTTTCTGGCTTCCTTTTGCGTTCTTTTTTTACTGCTTTTTTTCTGTGGCTTTGGCTGTTCGTGTTCCAGCGGACAGGTTGTTGTCCGTTTATTGTTACAGTCCTGGATACGTCCTGAATCACAGTCTACAATGCCTTTCAAATAGCAAAATTTATTTTCCATAAGCAAATCCTCTTTCATTTCTTTGTTCTGTATTACAAAAGCTGCCGGTCCATTTTTCGGATCAGTGCCAGCCCGTAAGTGCCATATCCCAGATGTGTTGCCAGACTCAGAGGAATCGCGTTCATACTGCATGATACCCCAAAATAGGTTTCAAAGCCTTCTTTTAACTTTCTTGCATCTTCTACAGGCATACTCGCTGCCGCAGCCAGATAAAATTCTTCGATGCTGCCTGCATGAAAACGCTCTGTAATATCCCGTTCGACTGCCTGCATCATCTTTTTACGCACAGCTTTGTCTCCGCGGGCTTTTTCAGCGGCTTCTACTTTATCCCCCTGTACATAAAGCAGCGGCTTGATATTTAATACGCTGCCGATCATGGCTGCGCCGGCGGAAATCCGTCCGCCCTGTTTTAAATATTTCAGATTATCTACGGTTAGATAAATAATGCACTCGTTTTTTACAAATTGCAGCCTGCTGCTGATCTCCAGCGCGGAACATCCCTGCTGTGCCAGCCTGCGTGCTTCCATTACCGCATATTTTTGCGTAACCGATACGCGTCCAAGATCCGCCACAACAACCTTGCCCTCATACTGCTGTGAAAGCGCGACTGCTGTATCGCAGGAGCCACTCAACCCGCTGGACATCGGAATATAAATCAGCTCTTCATACTCCTTAAGCACACGCTCCCATAACTGCGTGACATCATAAGGGTTTGGCTGTGACGTGTAAATCACACTGCCGCCTTTTTGCTTTTTGTAAAACTCTTCATGTGTAATTGTCTGTCCTTCCAAATATAGCTCATCATCAATATAAAACGGCATCGGCAGTACATAGATCCCGTATTTGCCGGCTTTTTCCTGAGAGATGCCGGAATTGCTGTCTGTTACTACTGCTGTTTTTTCCATGCAGATTATTTTCCCTTCTTCTTTCCATTTTCGTATCTCTATTATTACAAATTTTGTCGTATCCCGCAAGCAATTTTGGTAACAAACACTTAAAATATTTTTCAAGCAATTCCAGAATTTTGATGTTGTTCCAAATACTGGCTGAAAACCTTGAAGTTATATCATCTGAGGTACTTTATCGGATATTTTTATAAGTTGTTTGGGATCTTGAAGAATCAACGAAGGGATTGAAAAATGCAAAAACGATAAAAAAATCAAAAATACAGGAGGAATCTCGTTTTAAAAAATAAATTAAGAAGGCGTTTGTCTGGATTCCAGACAAACACCTTTTAACAATGAATATCTCATGATAAAGCATAATACAATACGAATTCTTCTTAGTGGTTATAACCTCCAATAGTTTAGTTCTACATTATTGGAGGTTCCATAAAGCATCCTGTCGGCGTTAGTTCCTGACCATTATATCTGCCAGTTATTACTGCCTGCACTTTTTTAATATGATGAAAAGAATAGCTCACTTTCCGAAGGACATCAGGCTTCAAAATAGTATGACCAAATGTATCAATCTTATTAATTGTCCGTTCTCCATCATCATAATGTATATATGATAAAACAGCAGCATCCCACGGGGTAAATGAAGGTATTTTTGAATAAACTGTAAAAGTATAATTAGATCTTGTAGCAACTCCTTCATATCTTAAAACTAGTATTTGTACTGTAATTTTTGTGTTACTATCAGTGGTATTAGCTGTAAGTTCACATTTATTAGAAACGTCCAAAGTATTCAAATAGCCTAAATCAGCTTTGCAGACCCATCTGGAATCTGTGCCAGGAATTATTCCTGTCATTTTTTCCGTTGCACAATATACTTTATCACAAAACAGCACTAAATCTCCTTGCTTATAGGCTGTTGATAAATTCCAATCTGAAAATGTTTGGCCATAAATACTTTCATCAACATAAAAATTGTTTATACTTGCGAAAGTTGTTGTAGTGTTTAAAGATATTGAAAAAGATAAAATACATAATAAAATAAAAGTGCCTTTTATGATTTTTAACATATCATTATTCTCATTTTTTATGTGTTTTAAGTACAATATAGTAGCACTGCCAATCATGAGATATTTATATTTAAACTCAAACATAGCACTTGAACAAGTGCTTATACACCTTGAAAATTCAACAGTAACTGGCATAAAAATAACATGAAATCCATCTGGTTTGTTATAACTGAGCCATGTTGTAAAAGGAATTGATATTGAATTATCAAAGTGCATAGCTAAAATCTATATGCGAAGTTTGAGTTCTAAACTTTAAAATAGTGTTTCAGAATCTGTAAAATCTGGGTTTCATTAAAATCTAAATGCTCGTAATCTACGTTATGATCACGCTGATATGAAACACATTCATTCTGGATTAATTCATGATAAATAATTCCAATATTTTCATCAATGGAACGACTGACAATATCCAGATATTTATCATTTGTATCTGTATATTTTTTAATCGCTTTGTAAGGCATATTGTCTTTGAGCATCTGGCACACAAGTCTAATTTTTTCCAGCTCAAGAAATGTATGAACTACCATTCGTATATCCAAAAAACATTCTAACAAATAATGTTCCTTCAGATTCTTTGCACCCAGATCGTTCTGATAAAATAAATCTGCTTTTGCAGATGAAGCGCTGTTATCTGCTTCACAATCTTTTTTTGCAAATTCCGCCAGTAAAAGTGCATATTTTGTTTGAAACTGCTGTGAAGTAAATTTTTGAGCAAGTTCTGCGATCGTTGCATCATCACCTGTATGAAAGCTGTATAATATTTTTTCTAATAAAACAACTTCCAGAATCTCGTCATCCGTTAATTCATGATTCATAAGCCTGGATTTTTCATATTCCAAAGCGGCCAACATAACAGATGGACATACACCATCTGAAAATAAATCAAGGAAATGAACCCATAAGCAATGATAGATCTTATGCGTAAAATATAGGTTTTTATCCGGTGTTTCACCTGATTTCCACTTTGAAACATATTGTAAAAAATCATGAAATAATAGATCCATGTTGTTCATGATCTGGTATCCCTCCCTAAAGTAAGAAAATATAAATATATTGTACTGCACAATAAGTTGTTTATCAAGAATTTCATCTGCGGTTGCACTTTCCCCGCACATTTCCCAAAAGCAAATTTATTTTAATTTTATGTTCCCTTTTAAAATATTTCATGGTATACTACTATCGATTGTGCCTATTTAGCAATGTAGCAGGTTAAAGCGCACAAAACCTTATGACATAGAAAACGCCAGAAACTGGCAGATTGGAGTTGTATTATGAATCTATCCTCTATTTTAATTATGACAGCGATTGTCTGTTATCTCGGACTTATGCTCGCCATTGGGTTTTATTTTTCCAGGACGAACACTTCCACCGATGATTTTTACCTGGGCGGCAGAAAGCTTGGCCCGTTTGTAACCGCAATGAGCGCGGAAGCAAGCGACATGTCGAGCTGGCTGCTGATGGGGCTGCCTGGAGTCGCCTATTTGTCGGGGATCTGCGATGCAGCGTGGACGGCGATCGGACTGGCGCTTGGAACCTGGCTGAACTGGTTTTTTATATCCAAAAAAATCCGCCGCTACAGCCAGCAGATCGGAGCCATTACGGTGCCGGACTTTTTTTCCAAACGATACCATGATAAAAATATGCTCAACTGTATCGCGGCAGTTGTGATTGTCATCTTTTTTATCCCGTATACGGCAAGCGGATTCGCAGCCTGCGGAAAGCTTTTTTCCACCCTGTTCGGCGTGGATTATATGGCGGCTATGGTGATCTGTGCTGTGATTATCGTTGCATATACGGCACTGGGCGGCTTTCTGGCTGCTTCTACGACAGACCTGATTCAAAGCATTGTCATGACGATCGCGCTTATAACGGTCGTATTTTACAGCGGGCATATGGCAGGCGGGTTTGACGCAGTAATGGAAAACGCCAAAGCGCTTCCGGGCTACCTGTCTTTTACAAATACATATGATACCGCAGCAGGCGCTGCAAAGCCTTATGGAATCATTACGATCTGTTCGATGCTTGCCTGGGGGCTTGGGTATTTTGGTATGCCGCATGTACTGCTGCGTTTTATGGCGATTGAGGATGAAAACAAGCTGACCACTTCCCGCAGAATCGCTTCCGTATGGGTCGTAATCTCTATGGCGGTTGCCATTTTCATCGGTGTATGCGGGCTTGCAGTCAGCAAAGCAGGTGCCATCGGCACACTGTCAGGCAGCGATTCTGAGACGATTATCGTAAAGATTGCAGACCTGCTAAGCTCCCACGGCATCGCTGCCGCAATTTTAGCCGGCATTATCCTCGCAGGCATCCTCGCTGCTACAATGTCTACGGCGGACAGCCAGCTTTTGGCGGCTTCCTCGAGTGTCTCGCAAAACCTGCTGCGTGATACGTTTGGCATTCAGATGAGTGAAAAGGCATCGCTTGCCTCTGCAAGAATTACCGTGTTATTTATCAGCATTATCGCTGTATTTCTTGCCAGAGATCCATCCAGCAGCGTGTTTGGCATCGTAAGCTTTGCCTGGGCAGGCTTTGGCGCGGCGTTTGGACCGGTTATGCTCTGTGCGCTGTTTTGGAAACGCAGCAACAAATATGGTGCGTTTGCCAGTATGTTATCCGGCGGCATTATGATCTTTGTATGGAAGTATCTGGTACGCCCAATGGGTGGGGCTTTGGATATTTATGAGCTGCTGCCGGCATTTCTTATCGCGCTGGCTGTCAATATCGCTGTATCGCTGCTGACAGAAAAGCCGGACGCTTCGATTGAGGCGGAGTTTGAGCGTGCGCAACGTGCGTTGTAGAAGTGTGTAGGTTTATATATGTGGGGAAGTTGGAGGGGAACGCTGGAGGAAGGGGCGCGGGGCTGGTTTCCTGTTCCTTTTCCAAAATGTAAGGAGCCCTAAGCATCCTGCTGTAACGCTGTGGCTGTGCACGGTCGCGGCACCTAGTTCGCTGCCTGCTGGCAGCTAAAGGTGCCACTTGGCTGCGCCCCTGGTTATTTTGCAGGATGCTAAGGGCTCCTAACATTTTTCCAACGTCTCAGAAAACCAGCCCCGCACCCCTTCCTCCGGCTGTTTTTTCCAAGCTCGAAATATAATGACTGCCTATGGGAAGGCATTTGCGAAAGCCAGCCGGGACGTGCCAACCCCCTCTCCCGGCGTCCCCGCTTAACACCCTCCTACAACTGACAGTACAGCAGGTTGTCTTTCAGGTCTTCGGTAATCTCACCGCCTGCCTTTTGGTATTTATCATACAGCGCGGTTAACCGCTGTTCCTTCTTCGCCGCGTCGCGCTCGAACTTCGGAATAGAGATCTGGTACATCGGGTTGATCTTTAATGCCGTACGGATTTCTTTTGCAAACGGGCAGTATACGATCAGTATTTCACGCGCGACTTTATTCAGGCGGAAGCTGCCCTTGGATTCATAGCTGATCCATCCCTGATAGTCTTTGACAAATACTTCCCTGTAATTATTTTTGGCACGCTGGATCGCGGTTTTTAACTTATCTTTTGCATCCGCGGACAGGTCGCGGTTTTTGCGGTAGAACTGCAAATAGTCGCAATATTCTGAAGTCAGCGATTTCTCGCGGATATCGTTCCAACGTACGCCTTGGATCTTGCGGCACATCTCCCAGCGGTATCTTGCGACTGTCTCAACCATCATGTCCTCCAGATTCGCCGCCGTAAAGATCGGGAATAAAAAGCGTGCACGTGTGTCGCGGCGTTTATCTGCGGTCTCCTGCCACATCATCGCCCTCGTTCCTGCATTCGGCATTAGGATCACATCCGGCAGCACTTCTTTCATCAGCATTTCATGGCTTAAGATATCATTTGCCGCATTGGTAAAGTTCACTTCACGGTAAAATGCCGAAAAATCGATCTTGCGTATTTTGTTCAGCTCGTCTTCGAGCCGTTCTACGGTAACCGCCATTTTATCCAGTGTGTTAATCAGGTCATATTCACAAAGAATCGGACAAAATGTCGTGATCTTTCCGTATGTGATCCGGTTTGCAGAGCTGAACATATTCATAACCTCAAAACGCACCTTTTCCTTCTGGTCGTTCTGCATCGTCTTTACCTGTGCTTCTGTCAGGTCGCCGTTTTTGCGCTGCTCTAACAAATAGCCAAGGTAATCCAGTTCAAACTCATTTTTAGACGGTTCGTTGCGCCCGAAATAAATGCTGCGCAGCCACGTATAAACCGTATAGACACGGTCTGACTTAAACTGTCTGAGACGCCCGGTCAGGTCATACAGCGCTTTGGCGTTTTCCTCGCCCGCCATTTTGGTATCCATAAAGCCGAAATTTAAAAACATCTCGATAATCGGCGAGGCACCGTCCTCATTTTCAATCATCTGCATAAAGACTTTAAAATAAATCTCATAAAACAGCGGTGCGATTTGCTTCCTTATTTTATAAGCAGAGGAATCGGTAGACGTCATATCCGGCAGGCTGCGGTACGCTTCCACCTGCTCCTTAAACTTATCCGCTTCTTCCTTCCCGATCTGGCCAAATTCCATAATATGGTTTAAGCAGTCCTCCGTAAGCACATCGACTTTTTTGGAAAGCTGCGCCGAAGCCGCATTTTCAAAATCGTATTCTTCATACTGCTTCAAACGATTCTTAATTAAAGACGGCTCATAAATCTGTATCCTGCGGATAAACTCGGATAAAAACGAAAGCTCCTGTTTCACCGGGGCAATATCCAAATGCCGCTTTCCGCAGCGGACAGCAAGGTCAAAATACAGATGAAAAATGTCATTTTCAGATTCTGACAATAAAATCTCCTTATGGTCTGTCAGATAAGTGACCATCTCTCCGATTCCAAGCATCACACGGTGCATCTGCGCCGCCGCTTCCATAATCACGCCGACACACAGGCTGTCGTCCTTTACCATCATCTGGATATATTCTTTTAAAACATTTTGAATCAGGCTGATACTGTTATTGACTTCCCATGCTTCTGCCTTATGCTTCATCTCCAGCATATTAAAATAATCGATTTGCGGAAATGCCTGTTCATCCAACTGGTAGCTGTTGCAAAAGGTCTTGTAATCATTGTACACAGTTTGCACAAACGCGTGAAACTGTCCGACCCGCTTTTGAAGCTGCGTATACAGTACAAATGCCTTATGCCGCTGTTCAATCGCTGTCTTTAAAAATACAATGCGGTAGCGTTCGTTTGCTGCCAGTATATTTTTCAGATCATCTGCATTCTTGCACGGAATCGGTATCAGCGCCGTATCTTCTTTTGTAATATAATCACAAATAAACCAATCCCGTTCGATTATGCCGATAATCGCATTCTGTCCAAGCACAATCTCAGCAAATCCAAACTTCTGGATTACGGAGCCTGACTGAATCAGATACCATTCCTTTACTTTGTCTTTTCTTTTTGCTATTCGTTTTCCTTTTTGTATTTTGATGATTTCCATAATATTTCCTGCCGCCTTCTCTCCTTCATTCTAAAACTCCCGCTTTTTGAAATATCCATGCAAAGCGAGAGAACTACTTACTATATTAACGGTGTTTTGCACATATTGCAAGATATTTCGGGCAGGTTTTCGAAACCAAAGCAACTCAAACTTGCTCGCTCTAGCCTGGTTATAAAAGTCTTAAGATACTACCTGCTGCCTGCGCAGCAGCATCCATGCGAAAAACATGCACACTGCGGATGCGGCTACTACTGCTGCCAGTATCCCTGCTTGCGAACATCCTGCAACCCAGTCCACCGTGGCGCGGCACAGCCGTAAAAACACATTGTCCTGCGTACTCTGTATCAGCGCCTCTAGTCTCGGCACTCCGATACACACAACCATCCACAAAATATAAACGAACACAAACACAACCTTTCCAATCTTCAAAAATATTGCGCCCACAAGCGCATTCCATGCGACCATCGCTAGACATGCCGGCAGCAGATATTTCCAACGGAAAATATACCCAAAATCCTGTTCCAGCGGCATTCCTGCGTAAGCAAGCCGAAAAATCCACCGTTCCAGATGATAAAACAGACAGGCAGCCCAGGCAACAATCAGATCCATAACCAGATACGCGCCAAAAATCACCGGGACACTGCGCTTTCTGGCAGCTCCCATGCCGACTGCCGTATTAAAGCACGTCGGAAGGCTGGCGCCTGAACCAAATGCCAGTATAAACCCACTCATACACAGCGCTACAAGCGTACCGAGCGGCAAAATACTTTCCTTTTCCCCTGCCACGTATACTATCACCCACAATAAAATCTCACCAAACAGGAAAAAACCGGTTTCCAGCATAAGATATACAATGATCTCGTCCCGCTGCATATACAAAATGCCTTTTATTTCTTTCATACAATTCTCCTCCAGTCTGTGGTTACATCTTAACTTCAAAATTTTTTAATATACGCCAGCTTCCTGCATGGATTGCAATACTGACGGCAACTGCCAGCAGCAGCCACCTTGCAGTCTGCATAAAGCTTCCTCCAAGCACTTCCTTAAGCAGCCCCATCACACCGTACGTACCTGAAAGACTTACAAATACGC
This sequence comes from Eubacteriaceae bacterium, assembly GCA_910574915.1. GTDB lineage: Bacteria > Bacillota > Clostridia > Lachnospirales > Lachnospiraceae > Eubacterium_J. The sequence continues at coordinate 30,517 of CAJTCR010000025.1, read as the reverse complement.
CAAAACTCATACTTGCCAAAACAGTCGCGCCAATCATAATAAAATACGCGATTTTTCCCCATCTCATTGCCACAATTCCAATCAGCTCTGCAAAGCTTTCCAACAGCAAAAACAAAGATAGAATAAGTACTCCTTCTGTAACTTTTTCTCCGGCAGTCTGCTCCTTGCTTCCAAACCATACGGATGAGAGAAAGTAGAAAAGCAGCCCCTGCGCAATTACAAGAATATTCATCGCCAGCGTTCCGAAAAACGCATGTTTCCGCAGGCACCCAAACGACACTGGCATACTATAACAGTATTGGTAGGAAGACACGTCGATGGTAAACACCGCTACCCCGGATATCCACAGATCTACAAGCGGTACGCTTTGAAACATCTGTGCTATTCCGTTTCCGTTTATGATCTGCATATAAACTGCCAGCGCAAAGCTTCCCCCGATAATGCACAAAACATAGATCTCCGCCTGGCGCACAAAGTACCCCAGCGCACGTTTCAACCCCGCTGTTGTCATATTGCCTCCTCCTCTCCGCAAAACGCCAAAAACAAATCCTGCAAGCTGACCGGCTGCACGGTCACATCATAACCTTTCGGCAGGCTCTGTCCTTTTTCCAGTACTACCGTCACTCCTTTGCTGCGCCCCATTTTTTTCTCATGATATACACAAAGCCCCTCGCATACCGCATCCACATCGTGCGCGTTGCCACTGACATGCATACTGCGTTCCAAAAGCTCCTGCGTGTTTTCTTTGCAGAGCACCATACCGTCTTTTAAAATCACGACTTCCTCAAATACATCGGCTGCTTCCTCGATAATATGTGTAGAGATTACAAACGTACGTCCCGTCTTTGCATATTCATCGACCACCAGCCGATAAAACTGCTCTCTTGCCACCACGTCCAGCCCTGCCACCGGCTCATCCAGCATCGTAATATCCGCCTTGCTTGCCAGCGCCACAATCACCGTTACCATGCTCATCATTCCTTTAGACAGCTTTGCAATCCTTTTTTGAACATCCAGATGAAACAGTTTTGTTAACCGCTTCGCCATCTGCTTATCCCACTTCGGATAAAATACCGAAGCAATCCTTAAATACTCCTTTACCCGCATCGTGTTTTGTCCAAACGGCGATACCGCGTTGATCTCCCTGGAAAAGCAAAGATGATCCAGCGCCTGCTGGTTTTCCCAGACAGGCATCCCGTCATAAGTAACGCTTCCCCGTGTCGCCGGATTCTGCGCGGTCAGAATAGACAAAAGCGTTGTCTTTCCGGCACCGTTCCTGCCAATCAGCCCATAGATCTTGCCGTGCTCAATTTCCAGATCGATATTTTTTAATACTTCTTTCTTTTGATATATTTTTACAATATTTTCGCATTTTAGACTCATAGTCTCCTCCTGTTCCATGCCTTTGGCACCTCCTGCCACTGCCAGTTACGATTCCTGCTGCCCGTGCTGCCTGATCATTTTTATCAGCTCTTCCTCCCCGATGCCAAGCCTTGCCGCCTCTGTCAGCAGAGACTTGACAAAGTTTTCATAAAACGCATCTTTGCGTTTGTTTTTTATTGCCTGTTTTGCCCCCTGTGCCACAAACATTCCGATCCCTCTTTTCTTATATAAAATCCCCTCATCCACCAACAGATTGATTCCTTTTGCCGCAGTCGCCGGATTGATTTTAAAAAACTTTGCCAGTTCATTCGTGCTTGGCACCTTCTCTTCTTCCAGCAGGACATCCCGCAGAATGTCGTTTTCAATCATTTCGCTGATCTGTAGATAGATGGACTTTTCCTGGTTTAAGATTTCATTCAAATATGTCACCTCGCTTTTATGTCCATTGCTTTATTGGTTGTGCGGTTCATTACTTGTGTAATTAACCATAGCACTATTTTGCTTATTTGTCAATAGCATATGAAAAAAAGAAACAAACCAGCAAAGAGAAATACTTCTCCTGGTTTGTTCCTTTTTATACTACTGCTTCAATATCAAAAACACCAATTTGTTTTTTCTGATTAAAATTAAAACTGAGCAAATACCCTACGTTTTGTTCATAATCATCCAGATATCCTCTTTGTAGATCTCAGATACATACGCTCCTGCTGCGGACAGGAAATAGTCATACAAAAACGTATCAAAAATACGGTTTGCTGGTATTACATCACCACAGAATGAAAGGCTGGTGTCCCTTTCCAGATAATAGCTGCGAAGCTGAGCCAGAAAATCCAAACCTACCATATAGTGTTTACTCGGGATGCATAAACCAGTTACGTAAATACTTTGCCACTTTTAACCCTTCCTTTCCTATAACTACACTATTACCGCATAGATCCGCTTTCCGTCCTTCTGTCTGATCTCCTGTATGTCCCCCTCTGACAACGTTTCACGTCCCTTGCCGAAACAAAACACCAAATACCAGCCTTGCTTTTGTGACCGGCTCTCCATATATGCTGCAAGCTGGCTGACACCATCCAGAAAACGTTTTTCCCCATGCCAGATCTTGAATTCCAAAATGTATTCCCTTTTTCCATAGAAAACAATTACATCCATCCTTGTGCTGTCCCTTGTCTCCGGCTCTACGACATAATGTCCTGTTCCATTAATAATTGGCTTTAAAAATGCCAGAAACAAAAGCCTGCCCTGCCGTTCCAAAAAAGCCTGATCCTTGTTTCTGTACTCTGCCTTCATAAATTCCTGAAATTTATCTAAAACCAAATCCAAATTAAGCCCGTCGTCCTTCGTTATAAACTGGCTGCGCGGCTGTGACAGCATCCGCCAATCCATCAGTTTCGCAGCTATCAGATGGTCATAAATATACGTCTCAAAAATAAGATTGGATATTTTACAGATTCCGTCTTCCTGCGCAAGAATGCCAAATGTCACGCCGAGCCCAATTTCTGGATTCGTTAATTTGTACGGGATCTGCCTGCCCTCAAGCAAAATGCTTTTGACCAGTTCCGAAAACCTTGCATTGTTTTCGATATTCTTTATCACATCATCAAATAGGGTGTTTGTGCTCTTTAAAATCTCGCGTACTGCAATGCGGATCCCCTCTGGCGTCCAGTATTCTGCCAGTTCCTGTGTCCTTTGAAGCCTTTCATCCACCCAAAGGCAGATCAGGCTGACCAAAAACGGATAGCCTCCAGTATAGCTATAGATCTCTTTTGCAAGCGATTCTGCTGTAAATACAATGCCCCTGTCTGCTTTATATTCCTCTAACATAGACTGGATTTCACGCACCGAAAGGCTCATATCTACCAAAAAGTCTGCTGCGATATTCCAGGGTGAGTTGTATTTCCGCTCTTCTTTCGGACGCAATTTTAATTTCAGGTTTTTAATATCATAAACGCTCGCCAATATTACACTCTTAAATGTAATCGTACCCATTGCCCGCTCCAAATACAGCTCACGAAGAATGCCGAGAAAATTTAAAAACATCTGATTATCAGAGCTTTTATCTACTTCATCAATAAAAAGAAGCACTTCCTGATCTGCCTTTTCACAAAATACGACAATTCGTTCTCTTAGCGTATCCATATTTTCCTGCTTTGCATCACAGACATCCCAGATTTTTTTCCATTTCTCTGGGCAGCCTGACCGGCGCAGCGCACCCGCTGCCCTGGCACAAAATCTGCGCACAAAAGTATCCTCTGTCTGAAATGCCTCGCTTCCAAGCCCTTCAAAGCTCATGCTGATTACAACATACCGCTCTTTCAGACGCTTCCACAGCAGCATCAGTGCTGTCGTCTTTCCATATTGTCTTGCGCGGCTGATTGTAAAATAATGATCCTGTTCTATCAATCGAATCATCTCATCTATTTTTCCTGAAATATCCGCCATATAGTGTTTTTCGGGAATACAGGTGCCTGTCACATTAAATCGCTTGTTCATCTTTTTTCTCCATACCATACAGGATAGACCATGTCTTGGCAAATTTCCAGTTTCTTTCTAATTAAACAAATTGTACCCAAAAACCCCGCCGCCCGCAACTGTTAGTTTTCCATATTTTTTCTAAAAAAGAACCCCCATCCCAGTTTTCGCCAGCCAGCCGCCGCATATTTATATAGAAACAAAACTGAAAAGGAGAGGTGATCTATCATGTCTGAGAATCGACAACTACTGGATTTTAGCTTATTTGACTATGTAACTGTAAAAACCGCGGAACATACGCACCAGACTGCCCGCAGTGGTGAAACGATCCGCTTTTCGGATATCTGCCTGGAATTTGAAAACGATGGGCAGGCGTGCGCTGTTTCCCTGACCGCAGATACGAGCGCGGTCGAATGGATTCGCCTGCGCTGGAACACGCCGCTGCCAAAGCAGGCGCGGATTTTAGGCGATGCATGGGAACGCGGATATGGAGACCTGGAATGGCGCGGCATCAGCGGAAACCGTTTTCTGCCGTGGTATTTTCTGGCGTCCACGCAGAGGCAGCAGTATGGATTTGGCGTAAAGACGCGCCCGAATGCAATGTGCTACTGGCAGGCTGATACAAGAGGCATTACGCTTGTACTGGACGTACGGTGCGGCGGCGAGGGTGTCCTGCTAAACGGCAGGCGCTTAAAAGCTGCGGAACTGGTATGTATGGAAAAGGAGGGAACGGATTCGTTTGGCTTTGCGCAGGAATTTTGCCGGATGATGTGCCCAGACCCGGTTTTCCCGGATGTTCCGGTATATGGCAGCAACAACTGGTATTATGCGTACGGCAGCAGCAGTGAAGCAGAGATCTTAAGCGATACGGATTATGTGCTGGAGCTGACAAAGGGCGCCAAGCATCCGCCGTTTATGGTGATCGACGACTGCTGGCAGGAGCACCACCGTCTGGACGAATACAACGGCGGGCCTTGGCGCTGCGGCAACAGCAAATTCCCGGATATGAAAGGGCTGGCGGACAAGCTTAAGCAAAAGGGCGTGCATCCCGGCATCTGGGTCCGTCTATTGTTAAATGAAGACGAAGCGGTCAAGGACGACTGGCGGATCTCGTACAATGGCTGTTTAGACCCTTCCCACCCTAAGGCGCTTGACTATATCAGGCAGGATGTCAGACAGATTTGTGAATGGGGCTATAAGCTGATTAAACATGACTTTTCCACCTTTGACCTGTTTGGGCGCTGGGGATTTGAGATGAATCCGTTCGTAACGCACGGCGGATGGCATTTCCACGACCGGAGCATGACAAGCGCAGAAGTGGTAAAAGCGCTGTACCAGACGATTTTTGATGTGACGAAACAATACGACGCCATTATTATCGGCTGCAACACCATCGGGCACTTAGGCGCTGGGCTGATGCACGCAAACCGCACCGGAGACGATACGAGCGGCAAAAACTGGGAACGCACAAGGCGCATGGGCATCAATACGCTTGCCTTCCGCCTGCCGCAGCACAAGACGTTTTACGATGTAGATGCAGACTGCGTCGGCATTGCAGGCAATATCCCGTGGCAGTTAAACCGCCAGTGGGCAGACGTTATCGCAGAAAGCGGTACGCCGTTATTTGTATCGGCAAAGCCGGGGCTTTTAAATGATACAGAAAAAGAAGAGCTGCGGCAGATTCTTCTCAAAGCTTCTGCACAGGAATGCCATAAAATACCTGTGGACTGGAAAGATACAGACTGCCCGGAAGTCTGGGCAGATGAAAACGGAGAAATTGTTTATCACTGGTATGATGTGTCTGGATCTACGCTTGAAAGCAACGATGAACGGTTTCATATTACGATTCCGCTGCAATAAAATGTATGGTATTTCCCACTTTGCGAGAGATTTGCGCCAGATGCAGGGTACCTAACGGTTATGTACCCTGCATCTGGCGTAAATAGTCCGCAAAGCGGAGAATGTTTTTAAGACGGCGCCCCGTTTATTTGGCACTCATACGCTTCCCTGCAAGCCTTTGCAAGCTGGTCGCCGCAGGACGTCTGCTTAAACCCGCACTGGATCCCTGACAGCTTTTTCTCGATCTCCTCTACGGTCAGCCCATTGACAAGCGCAGGAATCGCCTTGAGGTTTCCGTCACAGCCGCCGGTAAACACCACGTCTGTAACAATATTGCCTTCAATGTTTAACTTGATCTGTTTGGAACAGGTTCCTTTTGTTTTGTAAATGTACTCCATAATTTCACCTCACAATACTAAAAATCCGCCGCAAAATTTCTTAATTTTTCCCTTGACAGCCATACCCTCTTCCTTTATTCTTTAATAGAATAGCAGAATCTGTAAAGTCAGCCTGAATTCACTGCTTATTATCCTCTATTTTACAGTCTGTGTCAACTGGCAGAGAAAAATATCATGCAGTAAGGCTGCCATTGTATTCTGCGCTTGACAACAGCCCATATCCAAACCGGATTTTCAATATTTCCGGCAAAGAAAGGCAGGATAAAACCATGTTTTTTAGACGCAAAAAGCAGGACGGCATGTATCATCAGCTTGACGACCAGCTTGCAGTGCTGACACGGGATATTGTCAATGTCCATCAAAAACTGGATACTTTAAACGGTATCGCCGAAAGCTTCCGGCAGTTTCAGGACGGTGCGGAGCATTCCATCGGCAGGCTGGAAGAAACGCTGAATGAAACCCACCATGAACTAAAGCAGCAGATTGATCAGCAGTTGCAGCAGAATTTCTATCCGTTGGAAGAGCGTTTTCAGCAGCTTCATGCGGAAATTCATAAACATGATATGGCGATCGAAGACCTGCTCGACGAGTGGGACGAAAAAAGCTCTGACGAAGAAAGTGTAAAGCTGCGCCTGCGGGAAGCAGACGAAACAGAAAAGCTGCTGTTAACGCTGTTTGAATCGTATCAGGAACAGTTTTGGAGCTTAAAACACTATGCCGCCTCCAAAGATAATACATGGACTTCCCAAATTACACTTATGGAAAAAAATCTGGAACAATACCGCCGTGCCTGTGCGATCAGCATAATCCAGGACTGCGGTGTCAGCGTTGACTATGCTCTGCACGATATTATCGAAGCAGTCGAGACGGAAGACCCTGCGCAGGATAAAACGATTGCAGAAATCTATCGCTGCGGATATCTGTACAAAGGAAAGGTCAGAAAAAAAGCGCAGGCATCCGCATACCGTTTTTCCAAAAAAGATAAAAAGGCAAAACCGCCGAAAAAATAGAATCCACAAACATCCATAAAAAGGCATTCTGCCGCAATATGGGCACTTTGCCGGAAACAGGAGAGCAAATGAGTACAGTTATAGGTATCGATCTTGGCACATCCACGACAGAAGCAGCCGTAATACAAAACGGAAAACCTCTTATGATCTTTAACTTAGAGCATGAGATTATTACCCCGTCCGCTGTAGGGATTAACGAGAGCGGGGATTTTGTCGTCGGCGAAAAAGCACGTGCACAATATTTATTATCACCAGAAAATACAGCCATTGAAGTAAAACGTAAAATTGGCACAAATGAAAAAATCACTTTAAATAAACAGCCTTATACGCCGGTAGAGCTTTCCGCCAAGCTGTTAGAATATGTCAAAGCTTACGCATCCGACTATTTAAAAACCGACGTCACCCGTGCCGTCATCTCTGTGCCGGCATATTTTGACGATTTACAGCGCCAGGCAACCGTAGAAGCCGGGACAAAAGCCGGGCTGGAAGTGATGCGTATTTTAAATGAACCGACGGCAGCCGCATTGAGCTACGGTTTGGAACATATGGAGGAAGAAAGCCATATCCTCGTTTATGACTTGGGCGGCGGTACATTTGATGTGACTTTGCTGGAAATGTTTGACGGCGTTTTGGAAGTAAAGGCGAGCAGCGGCGACAATCAGCTCGGCGGCAAAGATTTTGATGAAAAAATTATGCACTGGCTCATCAGCGAATTTCAAAGCAAGCATGACATCGACCTGACGAAAGATAAATTCGCGATGGTCAAATTAAAAGAAGCCGCGGAAAACTGCAAAAAAGCACTGAGCACCGAACCTGCTTACCAGATCGTAATCCCGATGATCGCTGAAAAATCCGGCGAACCGCTTGCTTTGGATGAAACCATTACCGTGGAAGCGTTTGAGGAAATGACCAAAGAGCTGATCGAACGCACACACCCGCCGATTGACGTCGTCCTTGCTGACAGCGGTATCCTTGCTGCGGATATCGACCGTGTGATTTTAGTCGGCGGCTCTACGAGAATGCCGCTCGTTGCAAAAGATATCGAAAACTACCTGCATATGGAGCCTGCGCAGGCAGTCAATCCTGACTATGCCGTGGCAGAAGGTGCCGCGATCCAGGCTGGCATTATCGAAGGCAGCATCCATCAGGAAGACAGCATTATTATTACCGACGTAAACCCATATACGCTTGGCATCCGTGTTGTCGATGATTTTTCGATGGACCGGATGGCGGTTGTGATTCCACGCAATGTCACGATCCCTGTCACACGCAGCGAAACTTATTTTACGAGCAGCGATTTCCAGACCGTTGCCCATATTGAAGTCTATCAGGGCGAAAGCCGCTCGGCAAGCAGAAACCATTTTTTAGGCGATTTTGAAATCCACGGCATTCCTTCAAAAAAAGCCCGCGCGGAACGGATCAATGTAGAATTTTCCTACAATTTAAACGGAATGCTGAGCGTAAAAGCCACAATCGCAAGTACCGGCGCAGACGCTTCGATAGAGATCAATATGATGCAGGAGCAGGCGGCACAGGAAGAAATGATCGATGTCAGCAAATGGAAAGACGCCCCGCACGCAAAGGATTTCCGCACGATTATAAGACGTGCCGAACGGCTGTTAAAAGACCCGCGGATTCAAAAGGACAAGTTTTTATCCGACGATCTGGAAGGCGCCATCTATGACTTAAAAGAAGCGCTGATTTTAGAAGACCTGGATCTTGCAAAAGTATGTGAATCCGATTTATTATATTTGCTGGATGAATTATCTGACGAGTCCTAGGAACGGGACTGCCGCCATAATTGCAAACGAAGCTGAGGAGTGATTGCATGAATACCGATTACGAAACACTCGGGCTGGAGCAGGACGCTTCGCCGGAAGAAATCAAAAAGGCTTATTTTAAACTGGTTCGCCTGCATTCGCCGGAATCTGACCCTGAACAGTTTCAGGTCATTCGCCAGGCTTATGAGCATTTGAAAAATGCACGCAGCAAACCGGATGCGCCTGTTTTTCCTGCACTCAGCAATCCGGTTGCCGTCCAGATGATGCGCCAGATCCAGGCTTACCGCAAGGAAAAAAATATCACCTTATACCGGGATGCCTGCGAACAAGCCTGGAATCGCTTTCCGCAGGACATCCAGTTTTTATACCTGCTGATTATGGCGCAGCGGCGCTGCGGAAATACCGGAAAAGCAGTAAAAAACGCAGAGCTGCTCGTAAGCAAAGACCCTGAAAATAAATGGTTCCAGATGGTGCTTGCTTTTTCCTACAAAGACCGCGGCTTTAACCAAAAAGCACTGACTGCCTGTGAAAAAGCTTATGCGCTTGGCTGCCGGGATATCGACTTTTTAATTATGTACGCTTCTTTTTGCGACGATAACCTGCTGTATGACCAGGGCATGACCGCTTTATTTGATGTGATTCACAAGGATACCCGCTGGTCCAGGGAGCAGACGCCAAAGCTGATCGAAGCCTATACCGGGCTGCTTGCCATGAACCAGTATGCAAAAAAACACTGCCTGGTTTCCATATTGGACAGCCTGTATCAGTTTTTGGAGCAATACAATATTTATGTAAAAGAATATATGCCGGAAGTGTCCCTGCTGCTTGCCAACGCATGTATGAGCGTTGCCTATCAGACCGAGGAATATAAAAAAGTCGAACAGATCTTTTCTTATATTCAAAGGACATGCACGCAGCAGATGGAGCAAAAAATCATCCAGACAGCAGTGGAGCTCTACCATTACCAGCGTGTCCTTTCCGATCCCAGAATCGACGAAACGCTGCTCTCTTATCTGGAGCTGTTTCACGATTTTAATGTTGACGCGTATGACGATGAGGACGAGATCTACAAAAAATTTGCAATCGCCGACGCACAGCTTTGCATGATCGAACAGCGCGAAAGCATACTGGAGCAGGCGGCAATTTTAAAGCAGGAACACCCGCAGGAATACGCAAGGATCGCAGACTTTATGACAAAGCTGGAAAACGGCTCCAAGCTGCGGTATTTAAAAGACAGCCTGCTGAAAAACTACCACCGTATGGAACCATACTTTTCCGGCGGACATTACTACGAGCAGTATCCCCAGGAAAAAACACGCGCTATCGGCATCCTGCTCAACGACGGAAGGCAGGACGAGCCTTATATACGTACTGCCCCAAAAATAAGCCGCAACGATCCGTGTCCATGCGGTTCCGGCAAAAAATACAAACACTGCTGCATGAAAAAGTAAAAAAGCTCACCTGCGCACATAAATTTTTCACTTGTGACTCTTCACTAAATGGTATATAATGAGTGAGATGTTTACGGAGGTGACCATTTTATGACGGATATTGAATACATTCTTGACTTTGCCGCAAACCTTGGCGGCAAAATGCTGTCTGTCGGAGCCAATCTGGAACGCGTGAACGACACGATGTACCGGATCTGCCGCAGCTATCACCTGAATTCTATCAGCATTTTTTCCCTCAACAGCCTGATTATGCTCGGCGCAAAATCGGAAGATGATGTTTCAGGAATGCGGCAGATCAGTATCCATTCTTCGAGCACGCATCTGGAAAAACTCAACCGCTTTAACCAGCTTTCCCGCAAAGTATGCGCACAGACGCCCGAACCAGAATCGCTTGCCGGGCTGCTTGCCCAAGCAGAAGATGTCGCAGACGCTCCGGCTGGCTGGATCGTACTCGGGCACCTGCTTTCCATGTCTACGCTTTGTGCCATGTACGGCGGAAGCTTTGCGGATATTATTGCCGTTATGATAAATACATTTCTGCTGCACTGCCTGTCCGAATATTTTGACAGGCGCAATATTAACCAGATCGTTGCGAATACAGTCTGCATGTGGGCTGCCGGATCGTTTACGCTCTTGTTTGTAAAGCTTGGGATCGGAGAAAACTTCTTTATTATTATTATTACAAACAGCCTGATGATGATACCAAGCATCTCGCTTGTAAACGCTGTGCGAAATATTTTGTGCGGCAATGAAATGAACGGTATCCTGGAATTTTTAAAGGTCGTGCTGGAATCTGTAGCGATTGTACTCGGCCTGGTTTTGAGCATCTATCTGTTTGGAGGACAAATGATACAATGGCAGAAAGTATAAAACTGATTTTCTTATCTTTTCTCGCTTCCATCGGCTTCGGCTTAAAATACCAGATGCAGCGGCGTTATCTTATATGGGCGGGTCTTGGCGGCGCACTGACCAGGCTCTGTTATCTGCTGCTCGTGCAGTTTATCGACGCGAGGCTGGTGTATTCTCTGCTTGCAGCGATGTTTGCTTCTTTGTATGCTGAGATTATGGCAATGAAATTTAAAATGCCCTCAACCGTATTTTTGTATCCGGCGATTATCCCGCTGACACCCGGAAGCCTGATTTACAATACCGCTGTACATTTTTTATTACAGGAAACAGACGAAATGTGGGTATATGCCAGAGCCTGCGCGCTGACTCTGCTTGGAATCAGCATCGGGTTTGTACTGATTTCCACGTTTACATATTACAGACGGGTCTACTTTCTGGGCAAAGACCTCGCGTCTCATCTGCTGCACCATCCGCATAAAAATCATAAATAAATGTTAGAAAAGGGCTGTAGCTATCCTAGAGCGAACTAATTTGGATTGCTTTGGTAAATTTTTACAGGAAGGGACGCTGGGAGAGAGAATGTGCCTCCCGGCTGCTTTTCGTAAATGCTGCGAAACAAGCGCAATATGGTTTGGTTTGTCTACCATGAACAAAATCAACCATATGATATAACAGATTCTAGGTTATTTTACATAGAAAACCCATCCAAAATAATTCTCTTGGAAGCGCAAATCAGATAAAGTTCGCTCTAGTACTACAGCTACCAAACCATATTGGCTTGTTTGGGCAGCACTTGCGAAGAACAGCCAGGAGAGAGGGTGGGTACACTCTGGTGGCGGCTTTGGAAGAATGGTTAGAATTGCTTGGTATTCTGCAAAACAACTAGGGGCGCAGCCAAGCGGCACCTTTAGCTGCCAGCAGGCAGCGAACTAGGTGGCGCGACCGGACACAGCCAGGGCGTAGCAGCAGGATACCTAGCAATTCTTAACATTCTGGAACGGACGCCGCCAGAGTGTACCCACCCTCTCTCCTGGCGTCCCTTCTTGTAAAAATATATCAAAGTAGCTCTAGTTATAGCCTTTTTTGCACAACCTTTACCATATGCTCGATCTCCTGCGCCAATGTCTCTATCCCGATCTCCTGGTTATGCCAGTACGCATAATACGCTCCCTGAATGCAGAAAGACAGCATAATATTTTTCTTTTCATCCTCCTTATACTCAGGAAATTTTTCAAACACAGTCTTTTTAATCTCTGTCTCCAGCTTATCGGCAAGATAGCTGTGGCCTTTGCCGGAAAACAGTACCTGGATCAGAGAAAAATGCGACACAAACGCAAGGCACAGCTCTTTTGCCACAACATCCAGATTTTCAAACGTATATTCCTGCGCATGGGGGATGCTTTTTAATACCGAAACCATCGTCTCTGTTTCCATCGTTTCCGACAGCGCGTAAAGATCCTCATAGTGCGCATAAAAAGTCGATTTATTAATGCAGGCAAGGCTGCACAGTTCTTTTACCGTAATCTTTTCCAACGGCTTTTTTGACCGCAGCTCCATAAACGCGTTTTTAATCGCTTTTTCCGTTTTTTGGATTCGGATATCCATTGTGCTTTTCTGGTTCCTTTCTTATCGGGTAGTTTTTTGAAAAACGTCATTTTTTCAAATTTGTCGCTTATCCGACAAACGTTGGAAATTGTTGGTGGAAATCACCTGCATTTCCCTTTATGATAATCATAGCAGACGAAACAACGATTGTCTACGATCTTCAAGGAGGTTTTTATGGACTTTTACGGATTTTATACCGGGAAAATATTTAACGCTTATCAGTATCTGGGCGCGCATCCTGACGGGCATGGCGTGACCTTTCGCACCTTTGCTCCGGGCGCATCCAGAATCGCTTTGATCGGCGAGTTTAACGGCTGGCAGGAATACGACATGGAAAAAGCCCACGACGGGCATTTCTGGGAATACCATGCGCAGGACGCGCAAGTTGGCATGATGTATAAATACCGCATTTACGGAAAAGACGGTCGCTGCGTCGACCACTGCGACCCTTATGGCTTCGGCATGGAGCTGCGCCCAAATGCTGCTTCCATTGTTAGAGATCTGGATGCCTACAAGTTCCAAGACCGCAAATGGATGCAGTCCAGAAGCGACTGCAAAAAAAAGCCGCTGAATATCTATGAGATCCATATGGGATCTTTCCGCAAACCGTCTTGCCAGGCGGACGACTGGTATACATATGAAGAAATGGCGGATATCCTGATTCCGTATTTAAAAGAAAACGGCTACAACTATCTGGAAGTAATGCCGTTAAACGAATATCCCTGTGATGAATCGTGGGGCTACCAGTCCACCGGCTTTTTCAGCCCGACTTCCAGATACGGGACGGCTGACCAGCTCATGGCATTGATTGACCGCTGCCACCAAAATGAGATCGGCGTAATTATGGACTTTGTACCCGTACATTTTGCCGTAGACGACTATGGACTGTCCAATTACGATGGAACGGCACTGTACGAATATCCGCACAATGCCGTCGGCGTCAGTGAATGGGGAAGCTGCAATTTTATGCATTCCCGCGGCGAGGTGCGCTCTTTCCTCCAATCCGCCGCAAATTACTGGCTGAGCGAATACCACATCGACGGCATTCGCATGGACGCGATCAGCCGTGCCATTTACTGGCAGGGCGACCCAGGCAGGGGTGTCAATATGAACGCCGTGGAATTTCTGAAATATATGAACGAAGGATTAAAAATGCTCCACCCAACCGCAATCCTTGCCGCAGAAGATTCGACTTCCTATCCGGGCGTTACGAAAGACGTCTCCGCGGGCGGGCTTGGATTTGACTACAAATGGGATATGGGCTGGATGAACGACACACTGGATTATTTTCGCACCGCCCCGCAGTACCGAAGCACCGATTATCATAAGCTGACCTTTTCCATGATGTATTACTATGACGACCAGTTTCTGCTTCCGCTGTCGCACGATGAAGTCGTGCACGGAAAAGCGACGATCCTACAGAAAATGCACGGGGACTATGACGATAAATTCCCGCAGGCACGCGCTTTTTACATGTATATGTATGCGCATCCGGGCAAAAAGCTAAACTTTATGGGAAACGAAATCGGACATTTCCGCGAATGGGACGAAAAACGGGAACAGGACTGGAACCTGCTGGACTATCCGGCGCACCAGAGCTTTCACCAGTTTATTATGGACTTAAACTGCCTGTACCTGGAGCACCCGGCACTCTATGAAATGGACTATGAGACAGAAGGCTTTGAGTGGCTGGACTGCCACGCAGAAACAGACTGCACGTACGCTTTGGAACGCCGCAGCAAAAAAGAACGCATTGTCGCGGTCTTTCATTTCTCCGCCACTGCGCAGGAAGCATACAAGCTGACAGTGCCAGGCGCACAAAAACTGGAGCTGCTTTTATCCAGCGAGGCAGCCTGCTATGGCGGTACGCTGGAGCACCCACAAACCGTACTGGCGCTAAAAGACGGTACATGCAGCCTTTCTTTCAAACCGTTTTCTGCCGCTTATTATAAAGTAGTGCCTGAAAAAACAACACGATAAATGCTGACAAAAAATGGCTATGCAATCAAGCACAGCCATTTTTTTGTTTTATGCATCCAGAAACGAAAACGGCTCCGATGCATGTAAAAAATGCATCATCAAATACGCCCCGCGTATAGAAACGCGCTCGTTGGCAAGAATGTGCCGCACCTTTTCCTTATCGGCAAGAATTACCTGAATCTCCTCGGTATCCTCCACAAACGCGTCGGAAACCGTTCCGCTTACCGTTCCAAATACCGTCGCGCTTGTTTCATCCGTAAATCCCGGCCCCATAAAGTACGGCCTGCGGTAGCACTCCCTGCCGCCGGTATATTCGATAAAATCAAGCCCGGTTTCTTCCTTCATCTCCCTTGCGGCAGCCATTCCATGCGTTTCGTCTCCATCAATCAGCCCCGCAGGAAGCTCATACATAAACGCATCGACCGGATAACGGTACTGGCGGATCAGCACCAGCCTTGGCTGTGCTTCCTCTGTCACCGCATAGATTACAATGCCTTCTGCCCGTACGGACTTGGTACGGATTTTAATATGCTGTGCATCGTTCCTGGATGCAAAATAATACGAAAACGGCATCCCTTTTGTGTCCAGGGCATCCATCTGATAGAGGTTTAAAAATGGATTGTCCGTCAGCTTATGTATCTTATCAAATTTTTTATTCATTCCCTTTCCTTCCTTTTGCTGCTATTGTGAATCGTATCCGTTGCGACGATAGATCACAAGGAAGCAAGCTACCGCTGCCACAATCTCTACTGCAATCACCGCAATGCTTAACCCGTTCACAAGCTGGTCTTTCCTTTGCGAAATATTCACAACCGTCTGCTGCAATACGCCTGTAAACAGGAAGCCTGAGATCGTCTCCATCGTCTTATTTAAGTTTCCAAACATTGGTACCATCATAAGTACAAGCATCGCAGGTGTCGTTACCGTACTGGCTGTTACCTGGTTTTTCGAAAAAATACCAAAAATCATGCCGACTACCGCACAGGTAACCGCCGCAAGCAGTGACACTCCAAGGTAAGCCGCCCACTGGACGCCTGTCATAGAAAGCCCTACTACCAGCGCAGCTACAACATTGACCGCTAACATCATGCCGACAAACGGGATCAGGCTGCCCAAAAAGAATTCCAGCCCATTGACCGACGAGGTCATCAGTACACGCAGCGTGTGCTTCTCCTTTTCCTCTGCCAATGCCGCACTTACGCAGTAAATACCTGTCCCGGTAATATTCATCAGCGCTCCGTACGATAAGGCAAGCCCGCACAGCACGTCATTGATTCCGCCTTCTGTCACTGCGCCATAGACCAGCTTCATTATAAAGGTAAAGCCGATGGAAAACAATGGCATAATAATAAAATTTTTGGAAAATATTGTTTTTAGCTTCATCTCCATCACGGCACTCAGCTTATGCATATGAATGGTTTTCATTGTAATTTCCTCCCTGTTACTGTCAAAAATACACTTTCCAGCGTCGGTTCGCAGGAATGCAGCGCTGCCACCTGGTTACTTTTCATAAGCTCCGAAAGACGGTCTACATTTTCCTGCGTCTGCGCAAGCACCAGCTCTTCGCCGCTTTCTAAAAGCACCCGGTAACGTTTGTCCCGGTTGTAGCGCAGGCACAGTTCCTTAGGCGTCCCATATTCCACAATCTGTCCGTCATTTAACAATGCGACATGGTCGCACAGCTTTGCCGCTTCCTCCATATTGTGCGTCGTCAAAAAGATCGCCATTCCTTCGTTTTTCAGTTCCGTTAGCATCCGATGGATCTCCAGCGCCGTAGACGGGTCAAGCCCGCTCGTTGGTTCATCCAGAAACAGAATCCGCGGTTTATGCAGCACCGCCCTTGCAAGCACAAGCCTTTGCATCTGTCCTTTGGAAAGCTTGCCGGCGGCTTTTTTCTTATGCTCCAAAAGCCCTACCCTTTGCAGCAGCCCGTCGATTTCGCCTGCATCCACACGCAGAATCCTTGCAAAATATTTTAGATTTTCGTAGACGCTCAGCCGCTCATACACACCCGACTGATCGGTTACAATGCCGATCTGCTCATAGATTGTCTCATCCATATTTTTCACATGAATGCCCAACAGGTAGGCATCCCCGGATGTCGGCTTTAGCTGCCCGGTCAGGATCTTGATCGTCGTCGTTTTCCCTGCTCCGCTTGGCCCTAAAAATCCCAAAATCTCCCCTTTTTGCAATACCGCATTCAAATCCTTTAGTACCGGTTCTTTGTCGTATTGCTTTGTAATATGCTCCGCACGAATGTACGCCTCAGTCATAGTTCATCCTTTCCGCCGGACGGTATTCAGGCACAGCACGCTGCACCGCTGTCTGGCACTTTTTTGTTCTGTTTTATTTTAGCATAGGTGTCAAGTGGGGGAAGATTTTTTTCTTAAAGGGTTGAATTTGTTCCTGAATTGTTATATGTGCGGGGGGGGACGCCGGGAGAGAGGATGTGCCTCCCCTGGCGGCGTCCGTTCCAGAATGCTAAGAAGCCCTAAGTATCCTGCTGTAACACTGTGGCTGTGGACGGTCGCGGCACCTAGTTCGCTGCCTGCTGGCAGCTAAAGGTGCCGCTTGGCTACGCCCCTGGTTTTTTGTGCAGGATACCAAGGGCTTCTAACCATTCTTCCAAAGCCGCCGCCAGGGGAGGCACATCCTCTCTCCCGGCTGCTCTTCGCACATGCTACACGGAAAATTCATGGTGCAGCGTATGTGTTCTTGATCGTAGCCTGTTTTTCTGCGGGAATGCTATGCCGCTAATCCCTGTCCACTGCCTGTCCTTTTACGTCCAACTTGGAAAAGACAGCCGGAGGAAGGGGAGCGGTGCTGGCTTTCCTGTGACGTTGGAAAAATGTTTAGGAGCCCTTAGTATCCTGCACAGAAACCAGGGGCGCAGCCAAGCGCCACCGATAGCTTCCGGCGATCAGCCGGGAGCGGACAAGGTGGCGCGACCGTCCGCAGCCACAGCGTCACAGCAGGATACTTAGGGCTCCTTACATTTTGGAAAAGGAACAGGAAGCCAGCCCCGCTCCCCTTCCTCCGGCGTCCCCCTCCTCCCAACCCTCTTTAACAACTCCGACTTCATCCTCCTAGAAACCAAGCATTCCACATTTCCAGCTATCAGGCTATTATTTTTCAAATTTATATCCGTAATCTTATCCAGCGCCACCAGATAAGACCGGTGCGTGCGTATAAACACATCCCCCACCTGTCTGCTGATCTCATTGAGGTTTCCGACAAATTCCATCCGGCTGCTTTTCGTATGCAGGATCACATGATGCGACTTTGCGGTTGTCTCGAAGCAGATAATATCTTTGAGCGGTACATATTTTACCATATCCCCGATCTTTACCGTATACACCTCGCTGATCTGTGCATTTGTTTCCTGCCGCAGACGCACATGCAGGGATTCCAGGCACTTGCCTATGGAATCCCTCTGTTTTTTCGGGTCTTTGATAATATAGTCATACGCTTCTAAATGGTACTGAAACGTACGAAACGCAAGATTTTGAAAGCTTGTAATATACACAAGCGTCCCATGCGGGTCAATCCTGCGCAGTTCCTTTCCGAGCAGAAATCCGTCATATTCTGCGTCTTTTAACTCCACATCCAAAAAATAAATATTTTGCTTCTGCTGCGCCCTGCATGACGCTTCAAGCAGTTCTTTCGGGCTGTTCGTGCTGAATGCCACGCACATATCATAAGCTTCTATCAATATCTTTTTTTCGATCTCCGACTGGATCTGATCTCTGATCCTATCTTCATCATCGCATAAATAAATATTTATCATTTTCTGTCTCCGGTTATCTTTCCTATCCGATGCATACTGCCTGGATTTATATGTATCATGCTTTATACGGGAACCGTCAGCTCCTGTACAAACACCTGGTTTTCACAGCTTGTCACAGACACTGCCTGTGGATAGCGTTTGAGAATGCGCTTGTAATTCGACAGTCCCACGCCGCGCTGTTCGCCTTTTGTGGAGTAGCCTTCCTTCCACATATGCGCAAGGTCTGCCTCCTGTTCCCACGGATTTGCCACCCGTGTCGTAAAATATCCGCCCTCATACACAAGCTGCAATTCCACATAAGGCTCCGTCTGCGTGATTGCGGCTTCGATCGCATTATCCAACAGGATTCCCAGGCATTGGTTATAGTCCCAGACATCCATGCCAAAGCTGTGAATCGGATACAGCACTTCCAGCCTGCACGCAATCTCATTTTTGTTCATTTTCGTCAGCTTGGAAAGCACAAGGCTTTTCATCTCCGGCATACAAATATTTCCAATCTGCGTCGCTGCGTGTATCTTTTCCCCGATCTTTTGGTCAAAATCGATTTCCAGCCTTTCCAAAACTTCCTGAATCTTTTGCGCATCGCCTTCTTTTGCATACAAATACATGCCCGTCAGCGTATTTTTATAATCGTGCCGGAACACCCTCATTTCTTTCTGCATCTGCTCCAAATGCTTTACGTAAATCTGCTGCTGCATAAACAAAGATTCCTGGTACTCAAGCTTGCGCCTGCTTTCCTCTTTCCCGGACATATACAGCAGAATCATCACAAGCAGCACTGTCAGCAGCACCACTCCCGCATTGTAGGTAATGATTGTCTCACTATGAAGCTGCCTGCGCAGTACAAAAAAAATCTCAACCATCATCTCCAGCACAAACGCACCCGCGGCTCTCAGCCACAGCGTCTGCTCTTTCTCAAGAAAATATCGGATCAGCCTGGAAAAGTGCATTTTTTTTAGGATCAGGCTGACCACCGCGCCAACTGTCAGATAACAGATAAAATAGACCGCATAAAAAAGCAGAAGACTTTCTGTCTGTGCCAAAAAATGCGCGACCACCGAGGCGATAACCGCACCGCAGCTAACCTGAAAAATCCCTGCGACACACGAAATCGTAAATGCTCTCCAGGCATCGTATCTCCAAAGAAAGGTAACCGCTGCCGCTGAAAACACGAGCGTAATTACCGATGAAATCATATACGCAGCCACATCATTCAGCGTACTCATATAAAGCAGCACAAATCCTATACTTCCTGAGGAAAGCCCCGAAAACAAGATAAATTTGCCGAGCTTTTGAAACTGTACCCGCTCTCCTGTAATATCAAATAAATACCATCCATAAATGGAGTAAGAAATCAATACATCCATGATATGAACCGCAAGCATCCATAAAAACACCTCATTCATACTGCTACCGTTCCATTTTGGCCAAACACTTTTTTCCAGCACAACATGGAAAAGCAGGCATATTCTGCTAAATCAAAAGGAAAATCTAACTGCTTACTCATTTTGCTTTGCTCCTCCCTATCGAAAGCATCGTTTTTCTTTTCCCTTTTATTATACTCATTTTCTGATAAATTTCTACTGCAAATTATACACAGGCCGGTCTTTTCCAGATAGCGCCCGATGCATCCCTTATATGTCCGTTTCGGTATGCTGGACAAATCCCCCATATATTCCAGGCAGTCCTGCACGGACAGATTTGGATACAATTCTATTTCCTACGGCAGATATCCGATCTTTCTTTGTATTTTTTCATAATTTTCCCTGGTGCGGCGTATGCCATCTATCGTTACTGTTCCACTGGCTGGCTAAAGCACCGTCATAAGCACATGCATCCTGTCAATGCCGTAATTCCGAATAAATAGATTTTTACATTGGCAAACTCAAGTAAAAATCCTTTTAGAAATGATGCTGACTTTTCCACAGTGCCTGTCGTTGGTTTGCTTGCCGCAATATGGACTGCCAACCATAAAATATAGGCAGCTCCTATGTATTTCATAATTCCAAGCAAATCCGGTAAAAAGGCGCTTATCCCCATATGCACTAACTTTGTTGCTGTAAATCCGTAAAATTTATGATATAAAAGCATCAAGCATTGCCTTGCAGCGGGAGGGAATTTTATCATCCGAATCAAAACACAATATAGACCGAGCCTTCCATCAACAGCATCTTTGAAAGCTGCCGCCCGCTCATCCACAATTCCCATAATGATGACTTCTTTGCGCTCTCCCGTCCCAACTTGGTGTGTAAGTTTATCTCCAATAGATACTTCCCAGCCAAACATTTGTTTGCTGCTATGGGATTACATAAATCGCATAGTTTGAATTTGTAATTTGAGGTCAGTCGTCTGCAAAACGCTCATGGGTTGCACCATCCTTTTTGTTCCATACAAATTACAGCCCGCAGAAAGACCAGCGCCCCTCCCGGCACTGCTGGGCGTTATCAACCATCCATTTGCCATCAACCAGATGCTGACCTGCATAAGTCCCGCCGCGTTTCCAGCAAAGATGGACAGGACGCCAGCCAGGACGGGGAGTCCAACTCACCTGTCTGTCAAACAGCGCATCCATATCCGCCTGGCTGCCGTAACCTTTTTGTTCTGCCATCCACTCCCAGCGGTTCATGCCGTCAAAGAATTCCTGCAGCGCATGGACAGGAGCCTGTAGTTCGGGACTGTCCAGCGAGATCCTGTTTTTCATGGTTTTGTAGGTACGGGCATCCTCATAAGCCTTGCGTTCCGCCTCTGTAAACAGTCCTGCCAGCCCCTCTTTATCATGCATGTCGCCATCGCTGACCCGCAGCTTATCCCTCCAGGAAATTGCCAGCAGTCCCTCAGAGGTGACCCGGTGACAAGCAGCTATGCAAATATGCTCCAGTTTTTTAATCTGCGCAGCCTGGACCAGTCCCTCATCATCCAGGGCGGTCCGTTGCAAAAACAAATCTTTGAGCGGAAGGTCTTTTAACCGTTCCAGACCATGTCCGGCAATCTGCCTGCCCCGCAGCAGAGCCAGCATGTTCAGCTTGGGAATCCGTGCCAGAATGGGAAAGCACTCATCCCCAAAAGGGGCATCATCCAGGGAGACTACCTGTAGTTTTGGGCATTGCCTGACAGCCTCCTCAAGGGTCTCCAAATTCAGCGGCGCTTCTACTCGTTTCGTTCCGTTACAGAGGTAGGCGCCGTCCTGATATTCCAGCATATAAGTATTGGGGGCAAATTCCAGCATGATTTTTTCTCTCCTTCCATACACATTTCCGGTATCTTCCGAAAATGCGTCGTTTAAGCCACCTTTTTCTTTTGATAAACTTTTCTTTTGCAAAATCATAAGATTCCTGTATCATCATCTTGAAATCCTCAAAAGTTTTATCAGAGGGGTTTAAGACGCAATTTTTTAATAATTCCCAAATAAGCTGGAAGTAATACTCATCGCTTTTTCCGTAGAATAACGACTCCGCAGACAGATAAATACCCGATAATGGCAATTATTGAAGCTTCTACTCCAAATCCAGCTCCGGTTACCAACACATGATCTGACGGAATGATAATTGAAAAAACAGGCTCTCCATAAATGCCCTGTGCAGTTGTGATATGTATCATGTCAGTCACAAAAACAAAATTCCATACTGCATGAAGCAAGCTGCTGTTGCTTATGGAGTTCCCCTTATATGTGATAAGAGAAAACATGATGCCTACCAATGTTCCACTGATCACTAGCAGCAAGATACCTGCAACGCTAAACTCATCCATCGAGGGAATATGCATCAAGCTGAACAAAAAGGACGGAAGCAAAACCGCAACAACTTTCCCCCACTTTAGTTCAAGAAATTTTAGAATATATCCACGAAACAGCATCTCTTCCAAAACACCTGCTTTCAAAGCTGCAATGGCAGAATAGATGACCGCTGCAATTATCTCCCCTGTATTTAAAGCTGTCATTGTCGAGTCGCCTATTATGAAATAGCAAATAACCACAAAAAACGGGAGGATAACGGCATATAATAAGGCCCATTTTTTAATTGATAAGGTAATTCGAAAACTCTCCATTTGGAGGCGGAGAATCTTTACCGTGTATAGCCAAAATAATAAATAAGTAAATATTAAACACCCCAACATCCGCAAAACAGAATATACCACCCATATTGGCAATTCTACTATTGAAAAAAGCAAATCAAATACGAGGCTGTTAAGCAGATCACCTGCAAGAAACAGTAAATTA
This sequence comes from Eubacteriaceae bacterium, assembly GCA_910574915.1. Classification (GTDB taxonomy): domain Bacteria; phylum Bacillota; class Clostridia; order Lachnospirales; family Lachnospiraceae; genus Eubacterium_J. Next base: position 7,743 of record CAJTCR010000025.1, on the reverse strand, counting down.
TAGGCGACAATATGCCCAATTATTTTCCCTTTTGAAATTTTCAGTTCCATCTGAGTTCCTCCACTTCATAAATAAAATGATTGAATCGCTATAGAAAAGTATACCACCGACGCAAGCAGCCTTCCATCTCGAATAAGAACCTGCAAATTAAATATCCATAAACTTAACGCCATGATTATTGAAATACTCATGTTCATAGCAGGAAAGGATTGCCGGATCATGTTTTTCTTTGATTCCGTTTATCGCCATATATGTCATTAAAGCCTTATATGCGTTTGGAATATGAGATTTTGTTTTAGTCTATATATTCCAACGTGCCTTTTCGTTAGGCTTCGCACCTATAAGTTGCATAAAAGTTGATTATACTGATGAAATAGGGCATAAAGGCGGACTTCTTATTCATAACAAACCGAAAGATCCTATGTCTTTTCTGTAGAGTATAAAAAACATTTCAATCAGTTCACCATTTTCCGTATGTTTTGTGTTATACTTTATTGTGCCTTCAACTATGCCACACTGCGCTCTGTAACCGCCAGCACCATGCACTCCAACCGCAGACCAGATTGTTTGCTGCTCAATAGCAATCTCAAATAATTCACCCAAACAGATGATTACTGTTCTCGCACAATTTATATCATCATTCCAGTACCGTTCATGTACCCGGTTCTTTATACATTCTTTCGTAGATGCATCCTCTCCCTACTCCCCCGATTCCCCCCCCCCAATCTGCCGAAACGCTAGGGATTCCTGCCCTCTGTGGCTTATCGGGGATATGCAGCCGATAGAATTTACTTCTTGTTCATGAAATTCCAATACACCTGTATACTGTACTTGTAGTATGCCGCCAGTTTTTGCTGCCCTAACAGCCTCATATCACTGATCTGCTTTTGAAACATATCCATAAAGTCTGCCCTGTCATGCAATCCCATCTCGCCAATGCTTATTTCCAACTACCCTAAAGTCCATGCCGCGGCTACCTGGTTTTCCTTCTTCCATGTTTTATAATAATTGTTTTTTGCCTGAGCCATTTCTTCCCACTCTGCCTCATTATCACCGGACATTCCATTGTATTTATAAAATGCGTCCTTCACACTGTTAAAAACGCGCTGCTTCATCTCATCAGATACCTTGATAATCTTCCCTACTTCATAATGCCCGCCGCTTCCATAATGTTCTGTTCATATGCCGCAACCGCAGAACCCATAACTCCCAGTGTTTCCGTATATGTAACTTTGCTCATATCTACTGTGCGGCTGGCAAAAAACTCCGCCACAGCCTGTTTCCTGTAAGCTATTTCCATCTGCTGTTTCCGTTCTTCCGCCGTCTCCTGGCTGCGCTCCATACTTGCTTTCCTCTGTGCGGCTTCCTTCTCCCGCTTTGCCTTATTGATTGCATTCACCTCCGCCACACGCTCCGGGGAATCTCCACATCCGCCGATATAGGTTACGCTCCCATCCTCATGGACGACTACCCCGCACGGCTGGTAATCAAGCCCCTGCGCCGCAAAGGATGCCTTCAATCTCGGCGTGACCTCAAAGAAGTCATCTATCTTCCCCTCGTAATAAGCCGCCTTTTCCGGGTCACTTGCCATCTGCTCCAGAATGTTCGGGGCAATCACGACATCGCTGCCGCTCATGCTCTTTCCTGCCCTGTCAAGGCTTTTCTGGTCTTTCCCAATACTCTGGATGCTTACGTTGCCATACTTTGACCGTAGATATTCTGTGTAAGCATTCACTTTTGATGTGTCTGCCGCTTCTCCCGTTTTCTGTAACTGCTCCGTAAACCCCGTCCTGTTTGTGCCTGTTTTCTGCGTTCGGTTTGCGTACTGATATGCACCCGCCAAAGCTCCGTTTACTCCTGAAATACTCATAAATAATTCTGCTCCTTCCAAAACATATTTGTATCACAGTCCTTCTGTCATTCAGGGCTGAATCTGCTCTCTTGCAATAAGTCCGAGCAACTATTTCCTTACTTCAAAATGCCTGCCGCCTCATATGCGGCAATCGAAACCGCCTTTTGGGTTATACTGTCCTTATAATGTCTCTCGTCTGCTTCCTGCTCCATCAGCCTGCGTTTTAGGGCAGCTTGCTCCGCCATTTTCTCATATTCTGCGTGTTTTGCTTCCCTTGCTTTGCGGGCTTCTATGAATTCTGCCGATGACACTGACATCTTTTCACTTGTCACGCAGGCGTGCGCGATATCTCCATTCCCATCTAATGCAATCAAATAACCCTTCCGGGGATTTGGATTCATTATATCCTGCTCTGCAATAAATCCTTCAACCTTTGCCATGACACGCTTTGCCAGTTCCGGGTCATTCTTCATCTTTTCTTCCAATTCCGGCGGTACAACAATAGCCTTCTTGCCTATGGTGGAATTGATCTTTGCCTGCACTTTAGGGTCAAGCATGGCAGGCTCCGCACCCGATGGTTTCCAGTCCAGAACAGAATCATCCGCATGACTGCTGAAATACTTATCCCACGGATAATCATTCCTCCCCCATAAGGAACCATCAATCTTGGATGTATCCATCACGTTGTAGTAGGCTCCGGGAAACCTCGCCTGCCACATATCCTTAAAACTCATTCCCGATACATCTGACCGCCCTACCGCCTTTGCCGCCGCAAGCTCCGCAAAGCTCACGCCTCCATTCTTATCAGGCGATGCATTCTTCCGATACTGCTCCGCCAGATAGCATCCTCCCAATTTACCTGTCACTGCGTAATCCATCTTCCTCTCTCCTCTCATTTTTCATCATCACCGACAGGATGAACACCCTGCCGTTTACCTTAAAATCCATTGTCCCCTGATATTTCTGTGCCGTGCTTTTGATGTTGACCATCCCTATCCCATGATTCCCCCTGTCCGCCTTATCCGTCACGGGGAACTCATTCTGCGCTTTCCTCACAACCCTCCCGCCAAGGCTGTTCTCCACTTTCAGGAAAAACCATTCCTTCCTCCTCCAGATATACCTACAGTCCGTCCTCCTTCCCTGCCGCAAGCTGCATGATGACAGAGATTGTATTCTTCATATCATGCCTCATCCCACATATCCCGGAATAAACGCGCTCCATCTCCCCTCCCCATATGCTCCTGCGGGCTGCTGACCTGTTTCTCCAAAATAATCCGGCTGCTTTTTTCCCTGTTCCAATAAATCATGTCCTGAAAAAGTTTTACTCCGAACAGAATAGAAAGAAAAGACAGCAAAAGGACAGCCGGCACCATAACTGCCAAATTCCATCTGGCGGATGGCATAATCCTTTTCCCTGAAACTCCTTACAATGCTTTTTAGGGAAACAGACAGTATCACTTCCGTTTCTGCCGTCACTTAATTTATCGGCAGATTTTCTGTTATTTTGGGATGCAGAGAACGAAAGGCATATAAAATGGAGCGAAAGGCATAAATCTAGTACGGGAAATCCAAAAACAGGTCTAAAGTTTTTCGCCATTCGTCCGATATAGAAGCGGCACAAACGCAAACTGCCATGTAAGTATATTACCTCGGCAGACTCCGACAGATACCCCGTCCTGCGCAGCGCCGTAGTGATCGGTTTATAAAGCAGGAATGTGAATCCCGCGTTCTGAAACCAGCTAATATAGCGGGTTTAGCAGGAATCTGCTTAATGCAGCCATCTCTGACCGCCTTTTCCAAAATCCTGTCATACACTTGCCTTTTCACTCTGCCGCAACCTCTCCAGTATCACTGCAGCACCCTTCCGGGCATCCTCTATGATCTCTCTGGGAGTCATCTGGACATGGCGCAGAGAATTATATTCCCGGATCTTCTGGATGTCCTCCAGATTAAAATCGTTGCTGACTATCAGTTTCGTCATCGTCATCATCTCCTTCCAGAAGTACAGAGGGCGGATAAATCAACAAATCCTTATAGCCTTCCAATGTCGTGATGATCTTGACTCCCCGCACTGTCTTTACATTTACGATATGTTTAAAGTTCCCGGATGTAATGATATCACATCCTGCCAGGATCGCTGTCGCGATATGCTGGCAGTCGTCCAAACTCTTTTTCTTCAGGATACCAAAATCAATGAATTTCTCCGCCAGCTCCACCGTATCCTCATCCGTATAGACCAGATGATACTGAACCTGTTTCAGATAGCCAAGGAGGATATCCAGCTTTTCCTGGCCGCAGCCGCTAATCTCATTTAGCACGATATCAGAGATGTACACTTCATAGCATCCCTGTCTAAACAGCTTCCACAATTCCAGCGTATCTTTCATTTTTCCGGTGTGTCCATCTGATACAGGTAGCTGACCACTGAGGTGTCCAGATAAACCTTAAATTAACGCGTCGCATGCCTCCGTCTTTTATTCTATTCTACCATGAAACCCCTGAAAAGTCATTCCGTGTATTTTAATCTTTATCATTATCGTAAAGCAAGCAGTGTACTGCTCCTTCCTGTTACAGCACACCCAGCTTCTTCAGCAGCGCCACGCAGTCCTTCGTTCCCTGCTCATACAGATACAGGCAGCCGCGTTCCGTCTTATAATAATCATGATAATCTGCATAAAGAAAGGCGCATCCGTATGACCGTCTCCCTTCCTGCTATGCCTGTATTATATCCCCTTGACTTTTATTTTGCTAATGGCTATAATTTTTACCATGATATAAATTTTGAGAATATCATAGGAGGGCAATATGGAACTGCGGACAATGAGATATTTTCTCGCCGTGGCAAGAGAAGAAAACATGACCCGTGCGGCGCATCTGCTTCACGTTACCCAGCCCACACTCTCCAAGCAGTTAAAAGCGCTTGAAGATGAGCTTGGGAAAAAGCTGTTCACGCGCCATAGTTTTAGCATACAGCTGACTGAAGAAGGTGTTTTGCTTCGAAAACGGGCGGAAGACTTGATAAAAATGGCTGACAAAATTACAACAGAATTTCTTGCTTTGGATGATGTTCTGGGAGGGGATGTTTACTTCGGTTTGGCGGAATCTTACCAGATTAGATGCCTCGCCGCCACAATCAGAAGATTCAAAGAGTCTTACCCTGATCTGCGTTATCATATTACCAGCGGCGACACGGAACAGGTTACAGAAAAACTGGATAAAGGTATCATTGACTTTGCCGTACTGGCGCAGGAACCCAATACTGCAAAATATCATTATTTGACCTTTCCCCATGCTGATCTTTGGGGTGTTGTCATGCCAAAGGACTGTCCATTGGCGGAAAAAGAAGCCATCTGCGTGGATGACTTATTTGGACTCCCTCTTTTTTGTTCCGAACAGGGATGGAGCAATGATATTTCCAAATGGTGCGGCAGCAGCATGGATAAATTACACCTTGAAGGGTCGTTTCGGCTATCATATAACGGATCGCTTTTTGTGAAAGAAGGACTCGGCTATCTTTTGACCTTTGAACATTTGATTGACACAAACCCTGAAAGCGGACTTGTTTTTCGTCCCCTCACGCCGAAGCTTGAAACAAAGATATATTTAATTTGGAAAAAATACCAAATCTTTACCCCTATTGCCGAAAGACTGCTTGAAAAATTGAAATCTGAAGGGTATCTTAAACCGCCTTATCAGCCGGTTCCTGAGTAAACTCCAATTTTTCTATATGAGGGCTAATGTCATCAGCTCTATATGTTGCGTCATAATTGAGCTGTTTATACATCGAAAAATTAACAGAAGGAGTCAATAAAATATCTTTACATATTTTAGAATATTTTTTTCTCCATTATACTTTGCAAAAAGTGCAAAATTGACAGTATTCATTGATGCCAGCCTGTCATCCTTCACTCTTTTAGAATAATATGAAATCCCATCAAGATTCAATTCATTAGCAGCAAGCATAATAAGTTGCGGAATTACATATTCCGTCTTAAACGACCGATTGCTTTGCTCAACCACAAATCAAATAAATAATTTCGCCGGTCTCCGCTATTTCCACCAATTTCCCGACAAAACGTTCCAAATACTTCTCCACCTCATTCCAGTAAATATTCTGTTTGCCTGAAAAAATAATGTCCGGCAGAATACCAACCTGATTGCCATTTTCATCCAGTGCGGTTTCCAGTACTTCCATAATATTCCTCCCTCGTGTTGAAACCATTGTAACACGCACAGATATCAATGCATAACTGGAATTGTTGTATTAGTTAGATCTCTATAGTAACTCAGCATACGCTCATAAAAATAACTGGTTTGTTCTTCATCTCCCCATGATATGGGGCATCCGCATAACTGTACCAAAATCGCATTTTTTATTAAGACACGTATAATTAAATTTGCTATAATGGATAAGCGCGCAAGGAGGATATGATGAAAGACCAAAAAGAAGTTGTAAAAAAAGTAATAGATTATATCGAGAAGAATTTAGAGAAAGAAATCAACTTAGATAATATATCAAAAAATATTGGTTATTCCAAATTCTATCTTAATCGCATTTTTACAGAGTATACAGGAATTACCATGTATAAATATTTACAAAACCGCAGACTCACTGCTACTGAAAAGCTGGTAAAAACAGATAAGCCAATAATGCAAATTGCGTATGAAGCTGGATATGATACACAACAGTCCTTTTCGTTTGCTTTTAAACAAATGTATTTATATCCACCTAAAATTTATAGGGATATTGGAATCTTTATGCCAAAACAAAACAGAATTTCTATGTGTTTTTCTTATATCTTTAGTTACAAATTTATTACACGAATTAAGGAGATTGCTGCATGAGTACGATACCTTATGTAATTGAACAGACAAGCCACGGAGAAAGAAGTTATGATATTTTCTCACGGTTACTATCCGATAGAATTGTTTTTTTGGGGGAAGAAGTAAGCGATATGTCAGCCAGTCTGATTATTGCTCAAATGTTGTTTTTAGAAGCACAAGACCCCGAAAAAGATATACAGTTATATATAAACAGTCCCGGAGGTTCTGTATCAGCCGGTTTTGCTATTTATGATACAATGCAATATATAAAATGTGATGTTTCAACTATTTGTATTGGTCTTGCCGCCAGCTTTGGAGCTTTTTTATTAGCTGGTGGAACGAAAGGAAAACGTATCGCTTTGCCAAACGCAGAAATAATGATACACCAGCCAGCAATTCATGGAAATGGTATTCAAGGACAGGCAACAGATATAAAAATAACATCCGACCATATACAAAAAAGTAAAGAACGCCTAAACTCTATTTTAGCAGTGAATACTGGAAAAAGCATTGAGGAAATTGCCCTTGCAACAGAACGCGATAACTATATGTCAGCAACTGAGGCAATGGATTTTGGGTTAATTGATAAAATCATAGATAAGCGTTGAAATGTTAGAATAAAAAGCTAACAAACTTGTAAAAGTTTAGGTTTACGGTGATAAGGAAGTATTTACAACAACTTATCATCAACGCTGACAAACAGGGTGCATATAGGTAGGTATGACAGATTACGTTGTACCTACTTATTTTTGTTGTAGTTTTTATTTATTTCAGCTAAAATCAATACACAAGATTGTTAGTAAAAGAGAGTGAAATTATGGAAGAAAAGAACAATAATAAATATAATGCAGAAATGACAATAAATGAGTATTTGTCATTGAAAAAGATGATTAGTAAACGGTAGATAGTACGTACCTCGACTATGAGGGCAAAGTGTGTGACAATAGGCTATATTTCTATCATAAGTATTAAAAGTTAAGCCTTAACTTTTGATACCGTTATACGGAGGTAAGTCTATGAACTCAGCAACAACAGCAGTGGCTGTACAATACCGTTTAAAAGAGTGG
>CAJTCR010000024.1 GCA_910574915.1 Eubacteriaceae bacterium | reverse complement strand
TGTTTTTTTGATTCTATGATACAGAAAATATATTTTTTGTACGATTGACTCAAAAGGCATTCTTCTTTTTATCCCTATTCTTTAAAAATCTATAATTGAATAAATATAAATACTAAAAGCGAAATCTCTGGTACAAGGATAGAAAGCTTGCGCTTGGCAATCGTACATGATATAATAAACAGGCATGGAACTGCAAAAAAACAGTAAATGGATTTACATGGAAAAGAGAAGACAGAATGAAGGCCAGGACAAAAAGAAACGTTACGATTACCGTTTTTCTGATAGCGGCAGTGCTGTCGTGCAGTGCCTGCGGGAGCGAGCGTACGAAAAGCGTTACGGCTCAAAAAAGCAGGGATTCATTTACAGCGGCAAATCAGGAAGGACAGGAAGAAGCGCAAAGTACGGCAGATGCTGTGAGTACAGAACAAACCTGTTATATGATCACAAAGCACGATATTTATAACCGCCAGATTACCCTGATGTCCTTGACAGGCGGGGAGCCGATCTGTTATGAATATACGGACGGCACCGAATTTTTTGACAAATACGGGGATTATGCGCTGAGTGAGGATTTCAGCGAAGGAAAGCTGGCTGTGATTACGCGCATGAACGCCAATGATACGCTGGGTGCGATTGCGTTTACAGATGAAGCGTGGGATTATGAGGATGTCAGCAACTATACGATCGACGCCGCAAAGAGCCGGATCGACATTGCGGATACGGCTTACAGGATTGATGAAGAGGCAAGAGTGTTCTCGGATGGAGAGCAGGCGGAGCTGTATTCGATAGGAGACAGTGATGTTTTAAACGTCTACGGGATCGGGCGTACGGTATATGCCATTGTGATAAAGACCGGACACGGGACGCTGGCTTTGACAAATACGGAGCTGTTCGAGGGCGGCTGGGTCAACCTCGGTACGAAAGTATACGCGAAAATCACAAAGGATATGACGATGGAGCTGCCTGAGGGAGACTATGATTTTTCGGTTGCCAACGACGGGTACGGAGATTCCGGGCAGGTGCGTATCAGACGGGATCTCGTAACGACGATCGACTTAAACGATTATAAAGGGGAAGGCCCTAAGATGTGCAAGGTGACGTTTGACGTCAGCGTATCCGGGGCGGTCGTAACGATTAACGGCAAAAAGGTAAACCATAAAAAGCCGACGGAGCTTCGCTACGGGGTCTATCAGCTTGGCGTCTACGCGGAAGGCTATGATGCATGGACAAAGCAGTTGGTCGTCAATTCACCAAAAGCAAAAATTGAAATCCTGCTTAGCAGCCAGACAGAAGCTGCTTCTACGGAGACAAATACAAAATCCAATAAAGCAAAGAGCAGCGGGGAGCAGGTTACAGCAAACAAAAGCCGGAGCCGGGCGGGATCGAAAGCGGGCTCTATCGTAAATGAAAGTTCGTCCGGCAGTACGACAGACCAAAGCGCGGGCAGCGCGCTTGCAAATGCGGCGTTAAGCTCATCGCTTGCGAGCATTATAACAGGAGGGGATTCTACCGATTACCTGGACACGCTGTCAGGGCTGGTGGATTCGCTCGACAGGCTGAGTGGTTCTAAAAGCAACCGTTCGAATGAGAATGAGGAGGACGGCGAGGATTAATTAAGGATATTGGGGTATACGGACAAAGGTGTGCCGCAGACCTGATATAATACATAAAAACTAAATAATAAGAATGGGAGGACGTAACATGGATTACAAAGAAATGTACCAACAATGGCTGGACAACCCTTATTTTGACGAGGAGACAAAAGCGGAATTAACATCGATCGCAGGAAATGAAAAAGAGATCGAAGACCGTTTTTATATGGATCTGGAGTTTGGTACAGCAGGACTGCGCGGCGTGATCGGTGCAGGGACAAACCGCATGAACGTTTACACAGTCAGAAAAGCAACACAAGGGCTTGCAAATTATATCTTATCCGTAAAAGGAGAAGCAAAAGGCGTAGCGATTGCATACGATTCCAGACATATGTCGCCGGAATTCGCGGATGTGGCAGCATTGTGCCTTGCGGCAAACGGGATCAAGGCGTATGTGTTTGAAAGCTTAAGGCCGACGCCGGAATTGTCTTATGCAGTACGCAGGCTGGGCTGTATTGCTGGTATTAATATTACGGCAAGCCACAACCCGCCGGAATACAACGGCTACAAGGTATACTGGGAGGACGGCGCGCAGATTACGCCGCCACATGACAGCGGCATTATGGATGAGGTGAAAAAAGTAACAGATTACGCATCCTGCAAGACGATGCCGCTAGACGAGGCAAAGGCGGCAGGGCTTTACCAGACGATCGGTGCGGATATCGACGATCCGTATATCGAAGAGTTAAAGAGCCTTGTGCTTCACCAGGACAGCATTGACGCGGTTGGGGACAAGCTCACCATCGTATATTCTCCGCTGCATGGAACCGGGAATATTCCGGTACGCCGTGTATTAAAAGAGCTGGGCTTTCAAAATGTGCACGTAGTGCCGCAGCAGGAGCTTCCAGACGGAGACTTCCCGACCGTAAGCTATCCGAATCCAGAAGCGGCGGAAGCATTTGAGCTGGGGCTTGCGCTTGCGAAAAAAGTAAATGCTGATTTGGTATTGGCTACAGACCCGGATGCAGACCGCCTTGGCGTCTATGTAAAAGATTCCAAGACTGGGGAATACCACACACTGACCGGAAATATGTCAGGCTGCTTAATCGGCGACTATGTGATCGGCCAGCGCAAGGAAATCAACGGTTCCCTGCCGGCAGACGGCGCGTTTATCCGTTCGATCGTTTCGACCAATATGGCGGATGCGATCGCAAAATATTACGGCATTCAGCTTGTTGAAGTTTTAACTGGATTTAAGTTTATCGGACAGAAGATGCTGGAGTTTGAAAAGACCGGAAACGGCACTTATTTGTTCGGTATGGAGGAAAGCTATGGCTGCCTGACCGGAACGTACGCAAGAGATAAAGACGCAGTCGTTGCTTCTATGGCGCTTTGCGAAGCTGCCGCATACTATATGACAAAAAATATGACGCTCTGGGATGCAATGCTTGAGATGTACGAGCGCTATGGTTACTACAAGGATCATGTAGAATCCATTACGTTAAAGGGAATCGAAGGGCTTGCAAAGATTCAGGAGATCATGAATACGCTGCGTGCGGATGCGCCAAAGGAAATCGGCGGCTTAAAGGTGCTTGCGGCAAGAGACTATAAGGAAGATACGATTCAGGACTTTGTAACAGGACAGACAAGGCCGACTGGTCTGCCAAAGTCAAACGTGCTGTATTATGAGCTGGAAGACGACGCATGGGTATGCGTACGGCCTTCTGGAACAGAACCAAAAGTGAAGTTCTATATTGGCGTAAAAGGCACTTCCCTGGCAGATGCAGATGAAAAATCAGCTTCCCTGGGCAGGCAGGTACTGGATCTGATTCAGAAGATGATCTAGTTTGAAAAACACGTGTTAAAATGCTAGAAAAATGGGCATTTCCGCTTGACAAACCCTGGAAAAGTTAGTATAAATATATTCGTAAGTATTTTGGAGTAGATGGTTCCGAGTCTTATTTTAATAACAATACTATAATGAATCCACAGGAGGAGTAGAAATGAACAAAGCAGAATTAGTTTCAGCTATTGCTGACAAGGCTGAATTATCTAAAAAAGATGCAGAAGCAGCATTAAAGGCTTTTACAGATGTTATAGCTGAAGAGCTTAAGAAAGGTGAGAAGATCCAGTTAGTCGGCTTCGGAACTTTCGAAGTATCTGAAAGAGCGGCAAGAACGGGCAGAAATCCACAGACAGGTGAAGAGATGACGATACCTGCATCCAAAGCGCCGAAATTTAAAGCAGGAAAAGCATTAAAGGATTTAATGAACGAATAAATCTTCCAGAAAAGGGCTGCATTTGCAGCCCTTTTCTGCTGGAAAAAACAGGAAAGGAAGAAAGCGGCAGTATGAGATTGGATAAGTTTTTAAAAGTGTCAAGGCTGATTAAGCGCCGTACGATCGCCAATGAGGCATGTGACGCAGGCAGGGTCATGGTGAACGGCAAGCCGGCAAAGGCGTCGGTTAAGGTTAAGGTCGGCGATATCATTGAGGTTTTATTTGGTACAAAGTCGGTGAAGGTACGTGTGCTGGATATCCAGGATACGACAAAGAAGGAGCAGGCAAAAGAGCTGTTTGAATATTTGTAATTTATTTCTGTCTCTTTGACATATATTTCCGTGTCCATGCATATATTTTATAAGGAAATGTCCCTTAGGAACTGTTTTTTAGAGCGGGGGATCTTTATACTACAGTTTGGACAAGAATGGAGGAAAAGTAATGGATGAGAGAATGGAAAAAAATCAGTCGAAAGCGCATAAAATCCTGCTCTCAAACAGGAAGACGGCAGCCTTTACGGGGATTTTGGATGTGCTTTCGTTTGATGTGTCGGAAATACTGCTGGAGACGGAGCAGGGGATGCTGTTAATCAAAGGCAATGACCTGCATGTTAACCGCCTGACATTGGAAAAGGGTGAAGTAGACGTAGAGGGAAGGATCGACAGCCTTGCCTATTCGGATGCAGGCGGCGGCAAGAAAGCGGCAGAAAGCCTGTTAGGAAGAATTTTCAGATGATGACGGTAAGTGAAAATATTTTTCATGAACTCGATTTTTTTGCGGTTTCTTTTGCGCTTGGAATTCTGCTAGTGCTCGTCTATGATTGTCTGCGGATTTTCAGGCGGCTTGTCCGGCATGGAGTTGTATGGATCTCGCTGGAGGATCTGTGTTATTGGATCTTTACAGCGTTTGTAGTTTTTGCAATGCTGTACCAGAAAAACGACGGGCTGATCCGCGGGTTTTCCATTGGGGGAATCCTGCTTGGTATGCTGCTGTACAACCACTTAATCAGCCGTTATACGGTAAAGTACATTGCGCGCGCTTTAAAGAAAGTGATTCGTCTGATACACAAAACATGGAGGATACTGACAGCGCCTTTTCGAAAGGCTGCGTCAAAAGCTTCGAATAAATGTTCGATTTTTGCGGGAAAAATAAGAAAATTTAAAAAAAATTTTAATAAACGGTTGAAAAGAGCCGGAAAATTGATTAGAATAGGGATATCCAAAAAATAGGCGGCAGCAATATCCGCCGGAAAGATTAAGAGGTGAACATGAGCCACAGATATAGCAGCCGCAGGGCAAATCAAACAGGAAAGATGTGTGTTACATTGATCGTTCTTGCATTGATCGGGGTAATGTCTGTGCAGATTGTAAACCTTTACCAAAAGGACCAGCAATTAATCGCACAGGAGAAGCTTCTTCAAAAGCAGATGGAAACAGAACTGTCAAGGCAGCAGGAGATTGAGGAGTACGAGGCTTATACGAAGACACAGGAATATGTTGAGGAAATTGCGAAAAGCAAACTGGGGCTTGTGTATAAGGATGAGATTATCTTCAAGGAAAAGTAAGAAACAGGAAGAAACAGCAAAAAAGATCTGGCGCCGCCGGGTCTTTTTTAATGCCTTCAAAAGCATGAACACCTTAGAATCGACTCGATAATTGTTTTGAACGGATAAAAGCACGAATAAATTTTAAAAATTGAACCACAGTTTGACAAACATTGCGCCAGCCTCTTTTTATAATTGCTCACATGCGCCGCCTGGCTGTGCTGTCACATGCCCGCTGTCAGCCGAAGCGGAACAGGCACAGGAGCAAATAAGCGGCAGTTGAAATTGGATGATTGGAGGATACAGGGATGAAGAGGCTGAATGTGAAACAGGTGATTTTGTACGTAGGAGGAATCTTGATGTGCCAGATGTCGTGGATGGGCTGTTTTCCACTGATACCGGCTTTTTTTACAGCAGTATGCTTAGAAGACGCAGCGCGCATTGCGCTCAGTACGGCGATGTTTGCAGGGATCGTATTGTTTGTGCCGCTTGCCGCGGCAGTCAAGTATTTGATGGCGATGGCTGTGATCTGTATTACAATAAAATTGTTTGAGTGGGCAGAAGGGCGTTGCAGTGTATTGTGCGCGGCTTGTGCCGCCTCGATAGCGACGTTTTTGATGTCGCTGTCCGGTACGCTTTTAAATGTACGTGATACGTCGGGGATCGTTGTATATCTGGTGGAAGCGGTGTTTGTATTTTCGGCGATTCTGATTGGGACGCGGTTTATCGATTTTTTTATGCAGTTAAGCCTTCTGCCGCAGCAGGAGGAGGAAGTGTATTATCAGGAAACGAAGCTTGTAAATTACGCGGATTCGTTCAGCGGGCTGTCGAAGATCTTTTCGCGGATGAGCAAGGCGCAAAAAGGGCTGTCATCGGAGCAGATGGGCAAGATTCAAAGGGAGCTGACCGGGACGCTCTGCGCTGGCTGCAACCAGTGCGTGCTGTGCTGGGAGCGGGAAGAAAGCCCGATGTATTCGTATCTTGCATATATGCTGCAATCGTTGCAGCGTACGGGGGAGCCAGACCATGAGATCGTCGTGCAGATGCAGGAATACTGCCCTTATACGGAGGCGGTCGTTTCAGAAAGCACCCGAATTTTTGAAAAAGCGAGGCTGAATCTTGCCTGGTATAACAGGCTGCTGGAAAATCGTGAGATTATTGCGCAGCAGCTTGACGCAATGGCATACATTATGGAAGACTGTGCAAACGAGCTGCGGGAAGTGACACATGAAAACCGGCACCTGCTCGCAGAGCTGAAATATCGCGCCAGGGAGCGAGGGATTATCGTACAGAAGCCGCATTTATATGAAAATAAGGACAAGCGCTGGCAGCTTTCGTGCGACGCTTATGCAAAAAACGGAAGCTGCATCAGTATGCGGGAGCTGGCTAAAGCGGCGTCCATCGGTTTGGAGCGGGCAATGCGCCCGCACAGGGACGAGCGGGCAATGGTCAGCCCCCAGGGAGCGGTCGTGACGCTGGAGGAAGATCCGGGCTTTCGCGAGACACATGCGGTAGCGCGGATCGTAAAGGACGGCGGCTGTGTGTCAGGGGACAATTATTCGTTTTTGGAGATGGACAACGGGCAGATGGCGATGATGCTGTCCGACGGCATGGGTTCGGGCAGCAGTGCGTGCAAGGAAAGCGAGCTGGTGCTGGAGCTTTTGGAAAAGTTTTTGGAAGCAGGGTTCAGCGAAGAGACCGCGCTTAAAATGATGAACTCGGCAATGGTGATACGCGGCGAGGACGACTTGTATTCGACCGTCGATATCTGCTCGCTGGACTTGTATACCGGATGCTGCGACCTGTATAAAATCGGCGCGGCGACGACCTTTTTTATACGCAGGGACTTTATCGAACGTGTCGAATCCTCTTCTCTGCCGGTAGGCGTTTCGCACCGGATGGATCTGCCGCATACGAAAAAGCAGTTGGAAAGCGGTGATTTCCTTGTCATGATGTCGGATGGTGTGTTAGAATGTTTGCAGGAAGAAGACCCTGACCTTGCGATGTGCGGCATCTTGAGAAATCTGGTGTCCAAACGTCCAGAGCAGATGGCGCAGGAAATACTGGAAGAGGTGCTAGAACGCACGGACGGGACGGCGGCGGACGACATGACCGTGCTTGTGTGCGGGGTGTGGAGTAAATAGCGGCTATAAATAACGAAAGAAAGGGTGCACAAGTTGAACGAGAAGCAGTTGCGGCAGACAGAACAAAAAGTAAAAGACTTTATCAGCAAGCATCAGATGATTCTCCCCGGCGATTTAATTATTGCCGGGGTGTCCGGCGGGGCGGATTCGATGTGCCTGCTACTGCTTTTGCTAAAGCTGCGGGGAGTGTTTGCATATGAAGTGCTGGCTGTGCATGTGGAGCATGGGATCCGCGGTGAGGAGGCGCTTCGCGATGCAGAGTTTGTCAGGCATTTTTGCACGCAGCGCGGCATAGAGTGTCATATCCGGCATTGTAACGTGCCGGAATATGCGCGCGCACACCATATGAGCGAGGAAGAGGCTGGCAGAGAGCTGCGCTATGCGGCTTTCCGTGCCGAAAAAGAAGCGTATTCGGAGCAAAAGGTGAAAATCGCTATCGCGCATCATCTGGGAGACAATGCGGAGACGATGCTGTTTCATCTGGCGCGGGGGACGGGCATCCGGGGGCTTGCAGCAATCGCTCCGGTGAACGGGGATCTGATCCGCCCGCTTCTTGGGATTGACAGAAGCGAGATCGAAGCGTATCTTGCGGCGCTTGGGCAGCCGTATTGCGAAGATGCGACAAACGGGCTTGACCTTTACAGCAGAAACCGGCTTCGCCACCAGGTGCTGCCGGTGCTGCACGAGGTAAACAGCCGTGCGGCAGAGCATATGTATAAGACCGCGGGCAGGCTGCGGGAGATCTGCGACTATTTGGAAACGCAGACAGACGAGGCGTGCCGTAGCTGCCTGACGGTGACGAAGCAGGGCGCGCAGATTCAAAAAGAGCGGTTTTTGCAGGAGCATCCGGTGATTCAAAAAGAGCTGCTGCACCGGCTGCTTTGTACGCTTGCCCACAGCAGCAGGGACATTGCAGGCGTGCATATAAAAGACGTGCTGGAGCTGTTTGAAAAACAAACCGGCAGGCAGGTGCAGCTTCCATATGGAATCCGTGCCGTACGGGTATATGAAGGCGTACAGCTTTTTTTAGAAAGAGCGTCACAAAAGCTGCAAACTACAGGCGGTATTGGCAAAAATCCGTTTACTTTCCGCCTGATAGAGGCAAATTCTGATCAGATGTCACAAATTTCTAAAAAAAAGTATACGAAATGCTTTGATTATGATAAGATAAAAAATGGATTCTGTGTAAGACACAGGCAGCCAGGGGATTATCTGGTAGTGGATGCTTTTGGCAGCCGCCAGAAGCTGAAAAAATATCTGGTCAACGAAAAGGTTCCGGCGAAGGAACGGGACCGGCTGCTGCTGTTAGCGGACGGGGCGCATATTATGTGGATCGTCGGTTACCGTATAAGCAGCTATTATAAAGTAGAAAAGCACACCAGAAAAATATTGGAGGTTACTTTTTACGGAGGAAAAGAAGATGAAGGAACAGATTCAGGTAATGATTTCAGAGGAAGAAGTAAATGCACGCATCAGTGAGATCGCAGCCCAGATCAGTGAAGATTTCAAAGGGGAAGAGATCCTTGTGATCGGCATTCTGCGCGGCGGCGTTTATTTTTGTACCGAGCTGACAAAGAAGATTACGGTGCCGGTAATTTTGGACTTTATGGAAGCGTCCAGCTATGGGGCGGGCACGGAGTCAAGCGGGCAGGTGCATATTACAAAAGACCTGATTGAAGACATTGCAGGAAAACATGTAATCGTGGTGGAAGACATTGTAGATACCGGCAGGACGCTTCGCCTGCTGCTGGAAAACTTAAAGGCACGGGGGCCGAAGAGCTTGAAGCTGTGTACACTGCTGGATAAACCGCAGCGGCGTGTCGTGGAAGTACAGGTAGACTATAATGGGTTTGTCATACCGAATAAGTTTGTCATCGGGTATGGGATGGATTATGCGCAAAAATACAGGAATCTTCCTTATATCGGAGTAGTAGAGGGTGAGTAGAAGGAGGTTATAACTTGAAAAAAGGTTATCGAGGGTTTGTCTTGTATGCCATCCTCGTATTAGGAGTGGTCGGCATATGGTATTTTTTGAGTGAGACAGATATTACATCGGATACGTATACGTATCATCAGTATCAGGCAGATTTGGAAGAAGGAAAAGTCGCTTCTGTGATTATAGAGCAAAATGCGGAGACGCCGACGGGTACGCTTGTCGTTACGATGAGTGACGGCTCTGACCGCCACGAGATTATCGTTTCGGACGTCAATGCAGAGCAGGAATATTTAAAACAGAACCGTTTTTATAATTACCTTGTAAAAAATATTCCGCGTGCAAGCTGGCTGTCGACCTGGCTGCCGTACCTGATTATTTTTGGGGCAATGTTCATTTTGTTTATTATTATGAACAATATCAACCAGTCCGCAGGCGGAGGCGGCGGGCCGAAGATGATGAATTTCGGCAAGAGCCGTGCCAGAATGTATACCGATGAAAATAAATCTGTCAATTTTACCAAGGTTGCCGGACTACGGGAGGAAAAGGAAGAGTTGGAAGAAATCGTGGATTTTCTGCGGGAGCCTGGCAAGTATACAAAGCTTGGCGCGAGAATCCCAAAAGGCGTGCTGTTAGTCGGCCCTCCGGGAACCGGTAAGACGCTGCTTGCAAAGGCAGTGGCGGGAGAAGCGGGCGTGCCGTTTTTCAGCATTTCCGGTTCGGATTTCGTAGAGATGTTTGTCGGTGTCGGCGCGTCCCGTGTGCGCGACCTGTTTGAAGACGCGAAAAAAAACGCACCGTGTATTGTATTTATCGACGAGATTGACGCTGTGGCAAGACGGCGCGGGACCGGCATGGGCGGCGGCCATGATGAAAGGGAGCAGACGCTAAACCAGATGCTTGTAGAGATGGACGGTTTTGGCGTCAACGAAGGCATTATCGTAATGGCGGCGACAAACCGTGTGGACATTCTCGACCCCGCGATTATGCGTCCGGGGCGTTTTGACCGTAAGGTGCATGTCGGCAGGCCGGATGTGGGAGGACGTGAAGAAATCCTGCATGTACATGCCAAAAACAAGCCGTTAGGCGATGATGTGGATCTAAAGCAGATTGCGCAGACGACCGCAGGGTTTACCGGGGCTGATTTGGAAAACCTGTTAAACGAAGCGGCAATTCGTGCAGCGAAGGCAGACCGTGGTTTTATTCGGATCGAGGATATCCGCAGTTCTTTTGTAAAAGTCGGCATCGGGGCGGAGAAAAAGAGCCGGATTATCAGCGAAAAGGAAAAACGGATTACCGCGTTTCATGAAGCCGGGCACGCGATTTTGTTTCATGTGCTGCCGGATGTGGGGCCTGTCTATTCGGTATCAATTATTCCTACCGGGGCAGGCGCGGCAGGGTATACGATGCCGCTGCCGGAGAAGGATGAAATGTTTAATACCAAAGGGCAGATGTTACAGGAGATTGTCGTAGACCTGGGAGGAAGAGTGGCAGAAGAGCTGATTTTTGATGATATTACAACCGGGGCTTCTCAGGATATCAAGCAGGCGACCGCAATGGCGAAGGCGATGGTGACCAAATACGGCATGTCGGATCAACTGGGGCTGATCTGCTATGACGAAGAAGACAATGAGGTATTTATCGGCAGAGACTTAGCGCATACAAAGGGCTACGGTGAAAATGTAGCGACAATGATTGACCAGGAAGTAAAGCGGATTATCGACGAATGCTATCTGAAGGCAAAGGAGATTATCCACCAGTACGAAGCGGTGCTGCACCAGTGTGCGGACCTGCTGTTAGAAAAGGAGAAGATCAGCAGGGAGGAGTTTGAAGCCTTGTTTTCTGACCAGAAAGAGATTCCGTTAATGCAAGGATAGCGCGCTGTTTTGACAGCTTTCTGTGCAATATTGCATTGGCGGTTTGCATACAAATTCAACTTAATGCATAAAATGCACAAAAAAAAATAAGAAATTTTGCGAAGTTTGTGCACACTTATTTGTGGAATGGTGGTATTATAATTAACGTAAAAACCCCCCAATACATTATATAGTTTTTGCTATACCCCATAGTAAAAATACCTTCTCCTAAAAAAGACAGCGTAAGCTGTCTTTTTTACTTTGTCTTTGAATGGTATCTTTTTTTCCATATTTTTGTTAAGTTGTACCATAGATTATTTTGAAAATATAGGCTATACTTAACAAAAAAAGGAAAATGGAGCTTGTGGAGATGGAAAGTAAATCAGTATATGAATTAAATAAAATACAGCGCTACATGATGCAGATGCGTCCGGTGCTCTATAAGCAGGTGCTCTTCTCAGACGGAACTGCCGATTACAGACAGCCGCCGGAACCGAACCCGGGGGAAGAGGTATCGATTCGTTTCCGTACAAAGAAGGATAATGTGGATGCTGTGTTTTTGTGCGGCAATGGGCAGGAATATTTAATGCAAAAAGTAGAATCCTGTGAAGAATTTGATTATTATGCATATACCGTTACGATGACGGATCAGCCGTTTGACTATTATTTCCAGGTGGCAGATGGTATGCTTACCTTATATTATGACAATTACGGACCGACAAAAGAAATGCGTCCGCAGTATAACTTTCGGATCGTGCCTGGATTTTCAACGCCTGAGTGGGCAAAGGGCGCGGTTATGTACCAGATTTTGGTAGACCGCTTTTACAACGGGGATATTGGCAATGACGTAGAGACAAACGAATATTTTTATATCCGCACGACCAGCCAGCATGTGGAAAATTGGGACAAAGTGCCGGAGAGCTTTAGTGTAGCGGAGTTTTACGGCGGCGACTTAGAAGGTGTGCGCAAAAAGCTGGATTATTTGCAAACCCTTGGAATAGAGGTCATCTATTTTAATCCGCTGTTTGTATCGCCGTCCAACCATAAATATGATATTCAGGATTATGACTATATAGACCCGCATTACGGAAAGATCGTGGCAGACGGAGGCGCGCTGCTGCCGCATGGTTCTGTGGACAACCGTATGGCGGAGCGTTATATTAAGCGGGTCACAGACAAGCGCAACTTAGAAGCGAGCAACCAGTTTTTTGCACAGTTAGTCGAAGAGATCCACAGCCGCGGGATGCGCGTGATTTTGGACGGCGTGTTTAACCACTGCGGTTCGTTTAACAAGTGGATGGACAGGGAAGAGCTATACAACGGGCAGGAAGGGTACGAGCCTGGCGCGTATGTGTCCAGGGAAAGCCCGTACCGGGAATATTTTAAGTTCCGCAATCAGAATGAATGGCCGTACAATAAGTCGTATGACGGCTGGTGGGAGCACGATACGCTGCCCAAGCTGAATTATGAAGAGTCCAAGGAGCTGTACCAGTATATATTGGACATTGGAAAAAAATGGGTATCTCCGCCGTACAACGCCGACGGCTGGCGGCTGGACGTTGCCGCGGACTTAGGCTACAGCGAGGAGTTTAACCACCAGTTCTGGCGGGATTTCCGCAAAGCAGTAAAATCCGCAAACCCGGATGCAATTATTCTTGCCGAGCATTACGGAGACCCGAAAAACTGGCTGGCTGGCGACCAGTGGGATACGATTATGAACTATGACGCGTTTATGGAGCCTGTCACCTGGTTTCTGACCGGGATGGAGAAGCACAGCGATAGCTTTCAGAGCTGTACGCTTGGGAACATCGATAATTTTAAAGGCTCGATGAATCACTATATGACAAGCTTTTTAACGCCGTCTTTGTACTGCTCGATGAACCAGTTGTCCAATCATGACCATTCGCGTTTTCTGACCAGGACCAACCACAGGCCGGGACGCATTGACACACTCGGCGCGCAGGCTGCTTCTGAGGGGATCAATAAAGGCGTGTTCCGTGAGGCGGTCGTAGTTCAGATGACGTGGCCGGGGGCGCCGACGATCTATTACGGAGACGAAGCAGGCGTGTGCGGCTTTACAGACCCAGATAACCGCCGTACGTATCCTTGGGGCAAGGAGGACAGAGACCTGATTGCGTTCCACAGGGAAATCATTCGGATTCACAAAGAGCATCCAGCGCTGCGTACCGGATCGGTAAAGTTTTTGCAGGGAGAACACAATTTGCTCTGCTATGCGCGCTTTAACCGCAAAGAGCAGCTTATTATCCTTGTCAACAACGCGGAAGGCAGCAGAGACATTGACGTGTCGGTATGGTCGGCCGGAATCCCGCTGTCTGCGGAGTTAGAACAGTTGATTTTTACAAATGAAAACGGATACTCCGTCGTACCAGTACACTATACGGTTACAGAAGGGCGGCTGAAAATTATGCTGCCGAAATTTTCATCGGTTGTGCTCAGGCGAAAATGAAACGGACATGCTGTATGTTGCAGGATATACTTTGAAAGTATATTCTGCAATTTTTTGTGCAACAAAATCATCAAAAAAGAACACTATATTTATATACGGAACACACATATATATATGCAAATTATGACCGTTTTTATGCAACGGCCGCAAAGGATATCCGGGAGGCATGTAATGGAGCATTATTTGGAGCTGGTGCAGCAGGCAAAACAGGGAGATGCGGATGCGTTTGCCTGCCTGTATCAGGAAGTTTATGAAGATTTATACCGGTTTGCAGTTTATACTTTAAAAGATCCTGTGGACGCACAGGACGCAGTCAGCGAGGCAGTGACGGATGCGTTTGCGTCTGTGCGCAAGCTCCGCAGGGCGGACGCGTTTAAAGGCTGGATCTTTCAGATCTTGTCTGTAAAATGCAGACGGAAGCTGCGGGACTATGCAAACGCAGACGCACAGTTGTCAAAGGAGCTGTCCGAGCAGCTTGCGGCACCTGGCTCGTCCGGGGACACCGCAGAGCAGCTTGCGGTGCGGCTGCTGTTTTGGGAGCTTGCGGCAGAAGACCGCATGATTATCGCAATGCATCTGTTTGCGGGATATACGAGCAAAGAAATCGCCAGGCAGCTACATATGAACGAAAATACCGTTCGTTCCAGGGAGAGCCGCGCACTGAAAAAAATGAAGGAAAAATTAAAGTAAGTTTTAAAACAGTTGCACAAAACAGACAGGAGGGAATCAGAATGGAAGATCGGGAAATGCTGGAAAAAATTGCGCAGTCGGCGCAGGAGCTGGACATACCGGAAGCATTAAAGCCAGAACAGATAAAAAAGCGGTGTAAGAAAAAACGCAGCCGCTACCGGGCGGTGGCTGCCGCAGCCTGCCTGTGCCTTTGCTTTGGGGCAGGCAGCGCAGCGTATTTCAACGAGCAAAAGCAGGTGAAGTACAGCCAGACAGCAGGGATATCGGGGGAAACAGACGACGGGGCAGCAGCGCAGACAGATTTGGAAAGTATGCCAGGTAAGGAGACAGAAGCACCGGCGCCTGTAAAAAAACTGGGAAAGATGTATAAGTTAGCATCCGGCTATCAGGAAGTCTATCGTGTATTAAAAAAGGATTCCCAGAGGAAAAGGGCGCAAATGTCGGGCGGAACTGTGGAACGCAAAGAGATTGAGGCTGTAGGCGGGACGTCTGTAGCAGACAGCGTAGATTTAGATGCAACGACAGCACAGAGCAGCTCTGGAATTAAGGATATTGCGGCACAAAAAGACGGCGCTGATTTTTCCAATACGAATTTGCAGGTCGAAGGAGTCGATGAAAGCGACTGTGTAAAAACGGACGGAAAGTTTATATATGTCGTGCAGGATGCGCAGATCCAGGTGCTTGACGTGCGTAACAGGATTCCAGAGAAGGCGGGGGTGATTCAGCCGGAGATGGATGAGGATACCGACCGGATCTGTGAGATCTATGTAGCGGACGGACTGCTGACCGTTATTATTCAGACAGAGCAGACGGAGCTTAAGCAGGATAGACAAACAGCGGAAGCAATGAAAAAAGCAGGTTACGATCAGGTAGTACGATATGAAGAAGATATACAGCAGATCGTAACAGAATCGTTGACAAAGGCAGTGACTTATAATATCGCAGATCCCGAAAAGCCGGTGTATCAGGACACCGTTACACAGGACGGGCAGTTTATAACCTCGCGCAAGGTCGCAAACCGCCTGTATCTGTTTACGGGACAGACGCTGCACATTGCAGAAGGGGTGCAGCGTAAGGAGCCGGAGCTTTGGCTTCCGCGCGTAGACGAAAAACTCGTTCCCGCGGACTGCATTTATTTGCCGAAAGCAGGAAACCAGGGACTTTTGATGTCCTCGATCGATTTGGCAGACAGCATGAAGGTGCGGGATAAGAAGCTGCTGATAAACCAGTATGCAAAGCTGTATGTGAGCAGCCGTTCTGTTTATGTGTATTATGAGGAATATGCAGACGATGCGGTAAAGACGCGGATCGCACGGTTTGCGCTGGAACCAGGCGGCACGATCCAGGCAAAGGCGGCAAAATCAGTAAAAGGCAGCATTCAGGATACGTTTGCGATTCATGAAAGGGAAGGCTATTTGCAGGTGCTGACTTCCGTTACAAGCACAGAGCCGTGGGAAAACCGGGTGTATGTACTGGACGAAAATATGCAGGTTGCGGGCAGGCTGACCGGGCTTGCCGAGGGAGAGCAGATCTATGCGGCAAGGTTTGCAGGGGACATTGGATATTTTGTAACCTATCGGAATACAGATCCGCTGTTTACCGTAGACTTTTCTGATCCGGCGCAGCCAAAAGTGATCGGCGAACTGAAAGTAACCGGATTTTCAGAATATCTGCATTTTTGGAGCGATGACAGGCTGCTCGGCATCGGACACGAGACCGACCCGGACAGCGGAATGACGATAGGGATCAAGCTGTCGATGTTTGATATTTCCAATCCCAGAAAAGTAAAGGAGGAGGCAAAGCTGGTGCTAAACGGAGTGTCAGAAAGCGACGCGCTGTATGACTATAAGACCGTGCTTGTCAGTCCGAAAAAGAACCTTATTGCATTTACTACAAAAAAGAATCAGGAATTGTTTAAAGAGCATTACCGTGTATTTTCGTTTGTGGACGGAGCGTTTGAGCGCAGGGTCAAATACACGCTGCATTCAGGAACAGACGCATATCCAGACAGCCGCTGGCGAAGCCTGTATGTCGGTGATATGCTGTATCTTGTCAATGAAAGGAAGATCTATACGTTTGCGATCGCGGATGGATGCAAAAATGCAGCAAAACTGAAATTTGATTAAGAGCAGGAGACGTCTTTATAGGACGTCTCCTGTTTGGATGTGCTGCATAAAGTTTTGTTTTAGAACAGCGATACGACAGACTGTCTTTCCACAATATCCACATCCATCGTAATCTGGCAGGGGGTACGTGTCTTGCCGGTGCAGATTTTTTCCAGCAAAAGCCTTGTGGCAAGGCGCGCTTTCTGCGGGATATCCTGCGAGATCGAGGTCAGCTTCGGCATGGTGTACTGACAGAGGTTCAGGTTGTCATAGCCGATCACAGACAGGTCGGCAGGGACTCTTAAGCCGCCAAGCCTTGCGCCTTCCATAATGCCGATGGCGCAGATATCCGCGGTTGTGACGGCGGCGGTCAGGCTGTTCATGGACGCTATTTTTTTGCCTGCCGCAATGCCTCCTTCATAAGAAGGCGGATAGGGGAGCACATATTCCGGGCGGAACGGGATGCCGCTTTCATCCAGTGCCTTGCGGTAGCCGTTCAGACGCCCGGTCAAAATATGGTTGCCTTCATAATCGGCGATAAACGCGATGTGCGTGTGACCGTGATTGATCATGTATTTTGTGGAAAGGTACAAGCCTTTTTGGTCGTCCGAACAAATATTAATCAGCGCAGGCGAAGCCAGGCTGCTGTCAAATATGGCGACTGGAATCGAGGCGGTATTTAAAAACGGCTCCATATAATTTTCAAAATCAGGGTATAAAAAAATAATGCCGTCCACATTCCAGTTTTTTAAAAGCTGCGTAATATCGCTTTCGTGTGAGATGGAACGCACCATCGTATAATATCCGCTGCTGCGCAGCTCCTGCTCGATAGTGCCGATCATCGTGCTGATATAAGGGTTTTCCAGAAAGTTTTCCGTCGGTTTTGATTCAAAAATAGACAAAATAATCCCGATAATATTGGATGTTTTATTGGACAGGCTGCGTGCGCTTAAATTTGGCACATAGCCGCATTCTTCTATAATAGCGTTTACTTTTTCAATCGTTTTTGCCGATACCCGGTTGTTTTTGCCGTGAACGACATTCGATACTGTCATCATGCTGACGCCTGCTTTGTCAGCGACATCTTTTAAGGTCATAGCTGCACCTCCTGTTAAGTTTAAACTAAACCTTTAAAATAGTTTATAAACTAAAAAGCACGGCATTCCGGTAAAAAGGCAGCGATCCGGCACGAACACACGGCAGCAGTATAGTTGCTGAATATACCGGATCTTGTTGTTTAAACGCGTGAAAAAGGTTTAGCAATTATCAACATTATATATTAGTATACCTTTAAAATCAACTTATAAAAATCAAAACGTAAAATATATAACATATGCATAAAAATATGCTGATAAAAATGTGAATATATAACAAATTTCTAAAAGCATATTGACGGATTTGCCAAAACATGCTATTTTTATTATAGATTTAGCGCTAAACCTAAGACGGAAAGAAATTTGAAAAGTAAAAAAAGAATAATGGAAAGAAATTAAGTAAAAAGAAAAATTCGTAATACCGAAGCAGTTCAGACAATATGATCTGCTACCATCAAAAAAGGAGAGAAAAATATGAAGAAAAAATGGATTGCAGCAATGATGGCGGCTGCTATTGCCTTTACAGGACTGGCGGGCTGCGGCAGTAAGGACAGCAATGGGGGAGGGCAAGGCGGAAACAGCGAAGACAGCCCGAAAGTAGAAGCTCCTACGGAACCGTTTGGCGATACGGTAAAATACGATCCAAGCGTGGAAATTAACGAAGGAAAAGATATTACCGTAGAATTGTGGGAGTGGGGCAGCGACGACCTGTTTCAGCAGATTATTGACGGATATACGGCAATGCATCCGAATGTAACGATCAAGCTTGTAAATAATCCTTGGGAAGATTACTGGACGAAGCTGCCGCTGGCATTAGACGGCGCGAACGGCCCGGCGCTGTTTAACGTACATAACAGCTATCATGAAAATCTGATTAACTACCTGGCGCCGTTAGAGATTCCGGTGGAAGACTTAGAAGCTGACTTTACCGGCGTGGCTGCACATTTGATTGATGATAAGGTCTATTACATTGATTACGGCATGATGACCGGTACGGTTTATTATAATAAGGATATGTGGGAAACAGCAGGGCTGACAGACGCGGATATTCCAAAGACCTGGGATCAGATGCGTGAAGTGGCAAAGAAGCTGACGATCCGCGAGGGAGATTCACTTGTGCAGGCAGGCTTGAACTTTAATGACGACTTCCATCAGAACTATCTGCTTGGGTTAAACTACCAGCTTGGCGAAAACCTGTTCCAGGAAGACGGCAAGACGCCGAATGTAAACTCTGAATCGATGAAAAAAGTAATGCAGATGCTTGTAGATATGTATGAAACAGACGGCGTAGGTTCTAAGGACTTTGGCGAAAAAGGCTCCGACAGCTTTGGGCAGGGGCAGTCTGCAATGGTAATCCAGTGGGGACATTATTATAATACGTTAAATACGACCTGGAGTGATATTAACTTTGGCGTATTTGAAATTCCGACGTTTGATGAAAACCCATATGCATACAACCGCTACAACGGCGAATCCACGTTTGGCATTAACAAAAACGCTCCGGCAGACCAGCAGGCAGTTGCACAGGATTTTGTAAAATATTTCCTGGCAAATGACGATG
The DNA here is from genome assembly GCA_910574915.1 of Eubacteriaceae bacterium. Lineage (GTDB taxonomy): Bacteria > Bacillota > Clostridia > Lachnospirales > Lachnospiraceae > Eubacterium_J. The sequence goes on along the minus strand of CAJTCR010000024.1, from coordinate 56,114 downwards.
CACAGATCGCGTTTAACCTTGCGATGAGTACATTCCCGGCAAAGAAATCGCTGGCGGACGATCCGAAGATTCTGGAAAATCCTTCACTTGCAGTATTGTCTGAGCATATCGATCATTATATCTGGCCGGGCCCAATGCCTTCTACAGTAGAAACATCTCTGAAAAAGGCTGGACAGGATATCTTCTTTAACGGCGTGGACATTGACACAGCACTGAACGCTGCACAGGAAGAGATTATCCGTGATATGAAGAGCAGCGCGTTTGTATCGGTGGAAAACCTGTACGAATTTGCTGAAAAATAAAGCAGCAGTGTAGCATATCAGGCGCAGGAAAAGTATTTTTGGAAAAAAGCCTGCGCCTGTATATTGGAAGAAGTCAGGGAGGAATGTTATGTTTAAAAAATCGAGTCCCCTTCAGAGCAAAAGCGAAATTATCCTGCGGAATATCGTAGTCGCTGCAATGGTTGTGTTCTTTATGCTGTTCCTTATTATTCCTATTGGAATCGCGTTTGCAGGAAGTTTTCATGAGTGGAATCCGCTGAGTGGAACCTACCGGTTCCTTGGGTTTGAAAATTATAAAGAAGTATTTACAAGTGCATTGTTTGGCAAATCGATGCTCAATACACTGATCTTTTCTGTAGTAGTCATTATTTTCCGGGTTGGCCTGGGACTTGGGATTGCTTACGCGATCTACTCTTCTTTAGTCAAATATAAGAGCTTTTTCAGGGCAGTTTATTATATGCCGGTCGTGACTCCTATGGTGGCGGTTGCCTTCGTATGGAAGTTTATGTATAATCCGCAGATTGGTACGATCAACCAGATCTTCGGCCTGGATGTAAACTGGCTGATGAATCCGAAGACGGCGCTGATTGCTGTCATTATTATGACGATCTGGAAAGATTTTGGATATGCGGTCGTTATGTTTATGGCTGGGCTTTACTCTCTGCCGTCCGATGCGCTTGAGGCTGCAAACGTAGACGGTGCAAGCGCATGGCAGACGTTTCGGTATATTACGTTTCCGTTATTAAAGCCAATGACCCTGTTTGTAGTGATTACATCGATTATTTCCTATATTCAGGCGTATGTGCAGATTTTAATTATGACAGAAGGCGGCCCTGGTACGGCAACTTACCTGGCGTCTTATATTATCTATGACGAGGCTTTTGTAAAGTACAATTTTGGCTACGCATCTGCGCTTTCGTTTGTATTGTTTATCATTACGGCGGTATTTACGTGGTTATCGTTCCGCGTATCCGGCAAGGAAGAATAGGAGGTCGAACGTATGAAAAGAAAAGTAAGCAGTGTACTGTTAAACGGAATCCTCCTGATTCTGGGGATTGTTACGGTATATCCGTTCTTTTGGATGCTGTCGTCTTCGTTTAAGCAGAACAAAGAAATTATGGCGCTGCATCAGAAGTTTCTGCCGCAGGAGTTTATTCTGAGCAACTATGAAAGCATGAACGCCCATTTTAATTTCCTGCGTTTTTTTGCAAACAGCCTTTTTATCACCGTCGTGGTCACGCTGCTTGTGATCTACACAAGTACGCTGTGCGGGTTTGTACTGAGCAAATATAAATTTAAAGGCAGAGAGTTTTTATTCAGCGTTGTGCTGTCTACAATGATGATTCCTTGGTGTGTAACAATTATTCCAAAATATTCGATGATTCAGTCCTTTGGATGGATGAATTCTTATAAGGCACTGATTATCCCGGCGATGTTCAGCGGATTTGGGATCTTTATGATGAAGCAGCATATTGCGTCGCTGCCGGATGAGATTTTGGAAGCGGCAAGAATTGACGGGGCAAACGAGTTTTATATTTTCCACCGGATTATTATGCCAATGGCAAAAAATGGCATTTCCAGTATTGCGATTTTTCAGTTTTTATGGACATGGGAAGATTTCCTTTGGCCGTATCTGGTAATTAACGACCAGGAAAAGCAGCTTCTTGCCGTAGGGCTTAAGATGTTTAACGGACAGTATTCTACGGATTACGGCGCGTTGTTTGCGGCGACGGCGATATCCATACTTCCGGTACTGCTTATTTATCTGTTTTTCCAAAAACAGTTTATCGCAGGTATTGCTTCTTCTGCTGTAAAGGGATAAACTGTAAAAGGATCATGAGACAGGTTGCAGAAAACAGATTGATAAAGTAAGAAGAAAATAGGGAAGGAGATACAATTTATGAAAGATACATATCAGGTGGAAACCAGTCCCCTGGCCCTGTCTGAAAATATTGTCGCAGGGGAAAAATACAGAATTACAATGCTGACGGAAGGGCTTGTGCGCCTGGAATACAGTGAGGATGGAGTTTTTGAAGACAGGGCGACGCAGATGGTGCTCCACAGGGATTTTCCAAAGACTTCTTATAAGGTTTTGGAGACGGAAGACGGTATCCGTATTCTTACTTCCCGTATTCAGCTTCAGTACAATCAGAAAGCATTTGCAAGCTATGGGCTGAGTATCCAGGTCGTTGGAAATTACAGTGCATACCATAGCTTCTGGCATTTTGGAGAGCCGGTTCATGACCTTTCGGGGACGGCTAGGACGCTGGACGAGGCGGATGGCGCGGTCAGCCTAGAGCATGGCGTGATATCCCGCTTTGGTTATTCGGTTATTGACGACAGCAAGTCGCAGATCTTTCTGGAGAACGGATGGATTGAGCCGCGGAAAAAAGGGATCTGGGACTTGTATTTCTTTGGATACGGACATGATTACAAACAGGCGCTGCACGATTTTTACGCGCTGTGCGGATCGACGCCGATGCTGCCAAGGTTTGCGCTTGGAAACTGGTGGAGCCGTTACTATAAATATTCCGAGCAGACATATATGGAGCTGATGCAGCGGTTTGACAAAGAAAACCTGCCGTTTACGGTAGCAGTAATCGATATGGACTGGCATCTTGTAGATATTGACCCGAAATACGGCAGCGGCTGGACGGGATATACGTGGAACAAAGAGCTGTTTCCAGATCCGGCGAGGTTTTTGGCATGGCTGCATAAGCGGGGGATGCACGTGACGCTGAATGTCCATCCTGCGGACGGCGTGCAGGCATATGAGGAAATGTATGAGGATATGGCAAAGGCGATGGGGGTAGATTATGAAAACGAAGATCCAGTGTTCTGCGACCTTGCCGATCCGAAATATCTGGAAGCATATTTTAAATATCTGCACCATCCAAGAGAAGAAGAAGGCGTCGATTTTTGGTGGATTGACTGGCAGCAGGGCAGCAACAGCAAGATCGAAGGGCTTGACCCGCTGTGGATACTGAACCATTTTCACTATCTGGACAACGGGCGGGATGGAAAGCGCCCGCTGACGTTTTCCAGATACGCAGGGCCAGGAAGCCACCGCTATCCGACTGGATTTTCCGGGGATACGCTGGTGACCTGGGATTCGCTGGATTTTCAGCCGTACTTTACAGCGACCGCGTCCAATATCGGATATGGCTGGTGGAGCCACGATATCGGCGGGCATATGCTTGGGTATAAAGACGACGAGATGACTGCGCGGTGGACGCAGTTTGGGACATATTCGCCGATTCTGCGGCTGCACAGCTCTGCCAGCGAATTTAACGGCAAGGAGCCGTGGAGGTTTAAAAAGGATGCGGAACTTGCGATGGGGGAAGCGCTCAGGGAGCGTCACCGGATGATGCCGTATCTGTATACGATGAACTACAGAAGCTATAAAAACGGATTGCCGCTCATGCTGCCGATGTACTATGAGCACCCGGAAGAAGCAGAAGCTTATGAGGTAAAAAACCAGTACTATTTCGGAAGCGAGATGATCGTTGCACCAGTGACGACGCCGATGATACAAAAGCTGAATGTAGCGTGCGTAACGGTCTGGCTGCCGGCAGGCATATGGTATGATATTCATACAGGGATGATGTATGAGGGCGGCAGAATGCTGGATATGTACAGAGACCTTACGAGTGTCCCGGTTCTGGCGAAAGCAGGCGCGATTCTGCCGTTTACCGACGAGATCAACGGCGAACAGGCAGGGAAAAATCCAGGCTCTTTCCGTATCCGGGTATTTGCAGGAGCAGACGGCAGCTTTTCCCTGTATGAGGACGATAACGAAACGCGTGCCTATGAGGACGGCGACTGTGCGGTGACAAGGATGTACTATGCGCAGGCAGACCAGGCAGTGTTTACGATTGAGCCGCCGGAGGGCAAAACAAAGCTGCTTGCGCAAAAACGCAGCTATACAATCGAGCTTACCGGATACCAGCCGCAGGCAGAGCAGCACGTGCAGGTCACAGCAGACGGCACCCGTATCCCGGCTGGCACAGCCTACGATCAGAAAAAGCAGGCGGTGATCGTGACGGTTCCAGAAACGGAGCTTACGAAAAAAATCCAGGTCAGCGTTGCGAAGGAATATGTAAGTACCCAGAATCAGGTGCTGTCAAGATGTTTTGATTTTCTAAACCAGGCAGAAATCAGCTTTGTATGCAAAGACAGAATATACCGCATGCTGCAGGCACAGGACAGGGTGCCGGTTATGCTGGCGCAGTTACATGCGATGGAGCTGGATGCGGGGCTGTATGGAGCGCTGGCGGAGATTCTTACGGCGAGACAGGGGTGAAAGTTGTTGTAGAAGTTGATTGAGTGGATGTTTTTTGGAGGTGGGACGCTGGGAGAGGGGCTTGACACGCTCTGGCGGCGTCTGCGCCAAGCTCCTCTCCCGGCTGGCTTTCTCTTATGGCGGCAATCGTATTTATTGGCTGTTTTTCTGTGATGAATTTACTGAATACCATATTGACGGGGATAATTGTAAGGCGCAATCGGCGGAGGAAATCTCTGAAATGTTTAAAAAGCAAGGTCTTTAAGAGCGTTCTCCACATATTAAATTTATATGAAAAGGTTGAATTTTTCCCAAAACAGAGTAAAATCGAGATAAGGTTATTTATTGGAGCATATCATTAGGAGGTTTTGCCGGTATGAGCGCACGTTTGAAAAACCAGCTCAGTTATTTCTTTTTTATACTGCTTGCGGTACTTGCTTTTTATACAGTCTTTCAGGATAACGATATGGCGATGGTTGCCGCGTCTTTGAAAAAAATAAAGCTGCCATATCTGCTTGCCTGTGCCGCGGTAGCGCTTGTCTTTACGATGATGGAAGGTGTTATGATCTGGTATTTGCTGCGGGCGCTCCAAGGGAAAGCGAATTTTGCAGGATGTATCCGCTATTCCTTTGTCGGTTTTTTGTATTCCGGCATTACGCCTTCTGCTACCGGCGGACAGCCGATGCAGCTTTATCATATGAAGCGTGACGGCAACGACCTGTCTGCCAGTACGGTAGTGCTGATGACTATAGCGCTTGTGTATAAGCTGGTGCTTGTGCTGATGGGGATTGCGATGGTGCTGTTTGGCTTTTCAGTGTTAAAGGAAAACCTGGGGAACTATCTGCAACTGTTTTACCTGGGCATGTTTTTAAATACGGCGTTGGTCGTGGTGCTGCTTATTGTAATGCTCTTTCCTGCATTTGCGCAAGGGATGATTCTTGGTGTGGAAAAGCTGCTGGTCAGGGGGAAGCTGCTGAAAAAATCCGCGTACCGCACAGACCATATCCATCGGTTTATTCAAAGCTATCAAAATGCAGTGCAGTTTTTGCTGAAAAATAAAAAGCAGGTGGCAGTCGTGATACTTGCCACGTTCGGGCAGCGCTGCCTGGTGTTTATCCTGCCTTATATCGTATACCACGGCTTTGGGCTTAAAGGGGCGGACGCGCTGACGGTATTAATGATACAGATGTCGATTTACCTTGCCGTTGATATGCTCCCGCTGCCAGGTGCGCAGGGGATTACGGAGCTGATGTACAAGCGGGCGTTTCGGGATATTTTTACACTGGAATATGTGGTGCCGTCCATGTGTGTAACCAGGGGAATCAGCTTTTATTTTCTGCTGTTTTTCAGTATCGCGGTGTGCGTGGTGCATTATGTGCGGCTGCGGGCGGGCAGGGGATAAAGGCGGAAAAGGAGGGTGGTTATGGCTGTATGCCTGAATACAGTATCTGCATATCGATTTTTTGATATACTGGTACATGATAAATTTTTTGTAGACAAAACGGGCATGATTGAAATGATAAATACAAGAATTAATGCGATGAACCGTTATATTTGTATTACAAAGCCGCGCCGTTTTGGAAAAACTTCTGTGCTGAATATGCTGGGAGCATACTACGGGCGGGCATACAATGCAGGTGAGCTGTTTTGCCGGTTAAAGATCAGCAGCAGTGCATCTTACCGCATTCACTTAAATCAATATCACGTCATCAGCTTAAGCCTGAATCATCTGCCTGACAGCAGCAGTGCATACGAGGATTATATCAGCTTTATCATAGAATCAATTGCAGGCGATATAAAAGAAGCTTATCCGAAGCTGCAAAACAAAAAATACCGCAGTATCACGGAGCTGCTGGCTGCAACGGGAGACCAGTATATTTTTATGATTGATGAGTGGGATTATATATTCAGTCATGGTCTGTATGAGGAACATCAACGCGATTTTCTGGAATTTTTGCGAAATTTGTTAAAAGACCAGCCCTATGTAGCGCTTGCCTATATGACAGGCGTGCTTCCGGTAAAAAGGTACAGCACAGGTTCTGCGCTTAATATGTTTAAAGAATATACAATGTTAAAAGACCCGTTTTTTGAACCATATTTTGGATTTACAGATCATGAGGTGCAAATGCTGTGCAGCAAGCAGTCGGCTTTGACAATGGAGGACATCCGTGATTGGTATAACGGCTATCAGACGAAAACCGGAGCACGCCTGTACAATCCAAGATCTGTCGTGTGCGCGTTCGAAGACGGCGTCTGCCAGAGCTATTGGACGAGAACAGGGAAGATGGACGAGGTATTATTTTTCCTGAAATATAATATCGCAGAAGTGCGGGACGATGTCGTAAAGATGGTAAATGAAATACCTGTCAGGATGGAGATTGAAGAAGAATACTGCGCCGGACAGAAAAGCCCGGAAAACCGCGAGGAAATCTATGCAGCAATGATTGTATACGGACTGCTGTCGTATCATGACGGCTGCTTACGCATACCCAATAAAGAACTGATGCTGGAGTTTCAAAAAGCATTGCGGGACGATGAGTTTGGCTGTGTGGCAGAACTCGTCCGAAATTCTCATGAAGTACTGAATGCTACGTTAGATAAAAGAGGGGATGTTGTGGCGTCGTACCTTCACAATATTCATAACAGCGAACTGCCTGTGCTGAAATACAATGATGAAAACAGTCTGTCTTGTCAAAGCGGAACAACCTGCCGGGAATTATTCTTGAGCTGAAAGCGGGCAGTACGCCGCAGGAAGCAATTTCCCAGATCCGAAAGAAGGAGTATTGTGAAAAATTAAAAAAGGAAAATATCACTTCGATTCTGGGTGTTGGGATTTGTTATGATCCCGGCAGGAAGGAACACACCTGTGAAATTGTAACAATGTAGCATTACAGCTTTTTAACCGGATGCCGTATGACCGTTTTCATCTTTTCAGGGCTTGTTTTTCTTGCGTCGCTTAAATAAATCTCATGATGGAACCGCTCGCTTGAAAGGTCAAGCCCGTATCCCTGTTCGTGCATCCATGCGTGCATCTTAGCGACTGTCTGCGGTTCTTCATCGTAATGCCCGATATGCATACACTGTACGCACACGCCCTCATTGTAAGACAGATATTCTACTTTGGATACATCGATTTTCTTTTTTGCCGCAGCTTCTGCTACAGCCCAGGCAAAGTCATCTTTGGTCACAAAATCCGGCAGGCGGATCAGCGAGATAAATACAAAATCTTCTTTGTGGGCATAATCAATGCCTTTTCTGCCCTCCTGCCACCAGAAGCCTTCGAGCGGCGGAACGACATAATCAAAATAGCCTTCGATCTGGCGGTTTCCTTTTTTGCTCATTTTAATCGTGTAAGCGACGGCGTAAAGCATTTCAATAGACTGTTTGTATTCGCCGTCTTTCAGGTTCGGGTCGCCCTTGCCGCGGACAGCGAGGTAGTTCATTGGCGGTACTTCGATGATACCTGGCGTGTTTTTGGGCAGGTAAAATTCTTTGTATTCTTTTTTAAAATCAAAAGCTTTCTTTTTCGGATGTTCTGCTGGGGTGTCTGCTGCCGCTGCGGAGCCTTTATCAGACAAAAGCTCCTGCTGCTTTTTCTTACTGAACGTATGCAGCACGAGTTCATAGGATTTGTCCAACAGGTCTTTGAGCAAGTCGTCCGGCACATTGCCGTCCGGCTTGACAGAGTTCCAGTGCATTTTGTTCATGTAGTAACCAGGTACGATATCGGGATACTGTGTTCTTAAAAAATCACCTTCGGATGGTTCCAGCTTTAAAGTAATATAATAAGGCTTATTCGCATCGTCTAAACAGACGGCGGCAAACATCTTGCCGCCGATCTGGTAGCGAATCCAGTTCCAGTCTGCTTGCAGGTCTTTTGTGACGCCTGTCTTATCCAACAAATATTTATCGATCCATGCGTATTTCATTTTTTGCCTCCTTTTTATTATGTGCATATAGTACTACAGCAAACAAACTATATCAAATTTGTTTAGTATCATTTACGAAAAACATCCTCTTTCCCGGCGTCCCTTCCTGTAAAAAGTTACCAAAGCGATCCAAATTTGTTCACTGTAATAATAAGGATACCACATAAAACATGCCAGCAGTATGTCGTGTTTTCAACAGAGATAACCTGTTACAGATTCTTGCGGTAATCAGTAGGTGAGATCCCAGTCTGTTTTTTAAAGAGCCTGCTGAAATACAAGGGATTGTCATATCCTACAATGGCAGCGACTTCCGTCACATTGTAATCCTGGGTACAGAGCAGGCGCTGCGCGTTTTCAATGCGTACAGAGATAATATACTGCATGGGCGTCATGCCGGTATATTTTTTAAAGCCGCGGATAAACCATGCCGTGCTTCTGTGAATGCTTGCCGCATAAGCATCGATCACGATGTCGGTGTTGTAGTGTTCGCTGAAATAGCGGATCGCGGCTTCTATTTCGCTCTGCACATAGTCTGCGAGCTTGTGCCCGCTGCTTAAATGCCGGCTGATCAGGATCAGAAGATGCCGAAGATGCAGGGCGAGCAGCTCTTCATAATGCAGGCTGCATGTTTGAAGCTCTTGGATCATTTTCAGAAACAGATTCTGGTATTCTGGAAACTGCCCGGTGTAAAAGACATGTCCGGTCAGAGGGATGCCGTATCCTCTTAAAATATTTTTTACATTGCTTCCGGTGAAATGTACCCAGAACACTTCGGTCTGATCCGTTCCATAATATACGTAACGCTGTAATTCCTTTGGCTGGTACAGCACCATATGTCCAGCGGTGACCTCCACATATTCCTCATCCAGGAAAAAATGGGCTTTTCCGGCGGTCACATATAAAATCTGGAAGTCCAGCCTGCCTCTTGGACGGTAAGTGGGGAGCTTTGGCCTGTTGTACAGACGGTACGTTCCGCAGCTTCCGACTACAAGGGGCCTTGTCTTGTCTTTAAAATCGATCAGGGAATTGTGCAGGTATCCGGCGTTCATATACATGGGCAGTTCCTCCTGTGCTTTTTAAAGTCTGATATGAAATGATTGTATCATTTTGTGCATGGTTTGTCCAATACAGTTCATGGACGGATTGCCTGGAATTCACTATAATCATCTCAGAAAAAGGATGATCTTTCGGGAACGGGACGCTGCAAGCGCAGACTCCGGATACGCAGCGTTCGCGCCCAGAACTGAATATAAAAAGGTTTGCAGGCATCTGGCAGGACGCCTGTAGATCATAAACGTAAGATGCGCCCGGGCGCATTGGAATAAACGTGATGTCAGACAACAAGTGGGGTATCGAAAAAGAAAGGAGGATACGATGGAACACACAAAATCATTAAGAACTGGCAGTATGAAAAAGGAGCTGAAAAAATATTTCCCATTTTATATGTTTCTGCTTCCGGCAATTATTCTGGTTATTTTATTTTGCTATATGCCGATGGAAGGCCTTATGATCGCATTTAAAGATTATAAGATGGCAAGAGGCATCGAAGGAAGCGAATGGGTAGGGTTGAAACATTTTCAGGCACTGTTTTCAGATCCGAATTTTTACAGAGTATTGGGGAATACGTTAAAGATCAGTATTTTTACACTTCTGACTACATTTCCGATCACGATTATTTTTACGATTCTGGTAAATGAGATCTTAAATACCAAGTTCAAAAGTGTTGTACAGACAATTACTTATATGCCGCATTTCCTTTCCTGGGTAGTGGTAGGTACGTTTGTATATCAGATCTTGTCTCCGACAGGCGGTGTCATCAATGCTATTTTGATCCAACTGGGGATTTTGGATAAACCGTTATATTTTATGGCGCAGAAAGATATGTTTGTGCCGATTTACCTGATTGCGAACCTGTGGAAATCGACAGGGTACAGTATTGTAATTTATCTGGCGACGATTGCAGGCATTGATACCGCGTTGTATGATGCGGCTTCGATCGACGGCGCCAACCGTTTCCGCAGGATTTTGCATATTACCCTGCCAGCGATGTTTCCAACAATGTGTACGATGCTGATTTTAAATATCGGGAGCCTGGTCAGTGTAGGATTTGACCCGATCTTTAACTTGTACAACGATGCGACGTATCAGACGGCAGACGTTATTTCTACGTATGTGTACAGAAAGGGTATGATTGAGAGCCGGTACGATTTTTCAACGGCGATCGGCCTGTTTCAGAATGTAGTCAGCCTTGTACTCGTTTTGATTGCGAACTGGTTTGCAAGAAAGGCGAATCCAGAATATAAGATTATTTAATGACGGGGAAAGGAGAGAAATTTATGGCGCGCGAACAAGAAGCAAAAAAAATAAAGATGAAGCAGTCTGTAGGAAGCCGGATCTTTGATATTTGCAATACCGTGTTTATGGTCGTATTCTGCATTACGATACTGCTGCCTTTTTGGGATGTGGTTGTCCGGTCGTTTTCCAGGGCGCAGGATATTTCCTATATGCATATTAACCTGTTTCCAAAAGTATGGACGCTGGACGCATATAAGTACGTCTTTCAGGACAACGAGATTATTACGGCGTTTGTTGTGTCCGTGTTAAGGACGGTGATCGGTACTGCGATACATATTATTGTGTGCTGTATGGCGGCATATTCCCTGACCAGAACAGAGATGCCGTTTCGAAGGTTTATTACCGCGGTGCTTTTGATCCCGATGTTTTTCTCGGCTGGTATGATTCCGATGTATTTGAATATGAAACGGCTGGGGTTATTAAACAATTTCCTCGTCTATGTACTGCCTACAGGATTTTCCATTTACAATACGATTATTATCCGCAACTATTTCTTCTCGATTGACAAAGGCATGGAAGAGGCGGCGTCGATCGACGGAGCCTCCCAGGTAAGGATTTTTGCCTCCATTATTATGCCGCTGTCCAAGCCGGTCATTGCGACCGTTTCGCTATGGCAGATGGTAGGACAGTGGAATTCATGGTTTGACAATATGGTATACTGCCGCAGAAGCTCAAACCTGATAACCTTGCAGTATTTGCTGCGCAGAATGCTCGACAGCCTGACGGCGGCTACGACGACGGCGTCAGGGCCGGAAGCGATCGGTTCCCTGGTAGATACGAATCCAGATACGATCAAAGCGGCTACAACGATACTGGTAGTGCTGCCGATCGTAGTAATTTACCCGTTTTTACAGAAGTATTTTGTAAAAGGAATTATGGTAGGCGCGGTCAAAGGCTAAGTTTGTAAATAGAAGAGGAACGGTGAAAAGATGGAATACAAAGGTCTGGGAACAGTTGTGGCGGAGTTTGCTCCGTCAAAGGAAAATAAAAATCCACGCAACAGCGAAGGGGCATTCCTTGGCAGAAAAGACGGTTCGATCCTTTTTGTATACAGCCGGTTTAAAGGGGAAGCATGTGACGACTGGGTGTCCGCCGATATTTATGCCGTGACGTCAAAAGACGGCGGAAGGAGCTTTGCCGATGAGCGGATGCTCTTTAGCTGTGAAGGAGAAAAGGCGCAAAACATTATGTCGCTTTCCCTGCTTGAGATGCAAAACGGAGATATCGGGCTGTTTTATCTGGTGCGCCATACGTACACGATGATACAGATGTATGTAAGGCGGTCAGGGGACGGCGGGAAAACATGGTCAGACAGAGTGCTGTGTACGCCGCAGGAAGGATTTTATGTAGTCAATAACGACAGAGTGATTCGCCTTGCAAGCGGCAGGATACTGATTCCGGCTGCAACGCACCGCACAGGGCAGCAAGAAGCGGCGGAAAACGGACGGTTTTTTGACAGCCATTCAGAAGTCGTGTTTTTTTACTCGGATGATGACGGCGCCACCTGGCAGGCGGCAGACGGAAAATGCTGTATGCCTTATAGTAAAAACTGTATGTCAGGGCTTCAGGAGCCAGGGGTGCTGGAGCTGGAAAAGGGAATTGTATGGGGGTATGCAAGGACGGATTTAGGCAGACAGTATGAAATGTTTTCGGTCGATAACGCAAACACCTGGAGCGCGGTATCTCCGTCCAGGTTTAGCGCGCCAAACAGCCCGTTAAGCATGAAGCGGGATAAAACAGGCGCGATCTGGGCAGTATGGAATCCGATTCCAGAGTACAACGGACGCGAGAAAAAGACGGAAATATTTACGGGCGGACGCACCCCGTATGTCCTTGCGGTAAGCAGGGACAACGGGCAGACGTTTACCGAAGGCGTGGCATTTGAAGCAGAGGAAGACCGCGGGTACTGCTATTGCGCGATATATTTTCTGGAAGACGGGATGCTTTTGGCATACAATGCAGGCGGGCCTGAAGACGGGAGCTGCCTTGCAAGGCTAAGAATCCGAAAAATCGGCTGGGAGGAGCTGGAATTTTTAAAAACGTATAGCTGTTAAGGAGGGTGAAATATGAATAGAAAGATGATGAAACGGGTGCTGTCGGTTACGTTAAGTACGGCGATTTTGCTGGCTGGCTGTTCCGGCAATTCCAAAGCGGGATCATCGGACAGCAGCGCTGAGCCGGATCCTGATAAAACGTATGATATTACGTATACAGGACTTTGGTGCTTTTCCGATTATGAAGACGGATCTTTTGCGGAAAAGATGATCGAAGACGCGCTGAACCTGAATATTACGGTGGAGAAGGCAGAAACTACGGATACGATCGACCTTCTGCTTGCTTCCGGGGAGATGCCGGACTGTATGTGGACGGAGACAAAGACGCCAAAGTGGATGCAGGAGCAGGAGCTGATTCGTACGATTCCAAAGTCTATGGTAGAAAAGTACTGTCCGAAGATTTTGGAATATTATGAAAAAAATCCGCTGATCTACAAGATGGTGTCAAGCACGGACAATGAAGATGAATTTACGTGCCTTGCAGGGCTGACCTTCCAGTTTGTAGATTATTACCTTCCGGGTGATTTTTACCGGTATGACTGGATTGAAAACCTGGGCATCGATCTGGGCGTCAATGTAGAGCAGGTATCTGACCGGCTGTACGTGGCGGATGACGGCATTGAATTAAGCAAGTTTATCGAAATTATGGATGCTTTTGTGAACAAGGATCCTGACGGGAACGGAAAAAAAGACACCATTGGCGCAGCGGCGCCTGACTGGGGCGTTGGAGGACTGGGACAGTTTTATTCCGCTTATGGATTTTCAAGAGATATTAACGAGAGAAACGGAAGAGCAGAACAGTACTACGTATTGGATGAATACAAAGAATTTTTAAAAGGCTTCCAGGAGCTGTATGCAAAAAACCTGCTTGATCCTGAGATCATCGGCAACGACAGAACCATCGCCTGGGACAAAGTAAATACAGGCGCCGCAGGTTACTGGCTCAGCACTACAAACACGTTAAACAGTTGGGCAGTCGACCGGCCGCCGCTGGTACTTCTTGACAGAGATCCAGATGCCAAGCTGCTGGCTACGCCAGGCATCAGGCCTGACGGCGGGGAAGTGCAGGCGTATGTGCATCCGACGCCGGCTTACGGCAAATTTTATGTCAATGCCAATGTAGATGATGAGAAGCTGGCAAAGATCCTGGAGTTTTTTAACTATACGATCTTTGGCGCCGGCGATAAGGAAATCACGGCAAAGCTGTTTTTCGGCGAAAAAGATATCGACTGGAAATGGGATGAAAAAGGCGAGACGCCGGTAAAGATCAACGTTCTCAATTCCGGCGATAAGGGGACATGGAGCTTTTCCCAGTATGGACAGACAGAGGAAGTGACCAAATGGGTCGGTGAAGAAGAGCTGTTTCAGGCAGGCGGAAAGTACTGGTCAAAAGGCGATAACGGTACCTGGCTGAAATGGCAGCACAGGCCGTATAAAGCGGATCTTGCAAATGAGACGCAATATGAACAGATCGCCCAGGAAATCAACGGAGATCTGGAGGCGTATGTGGCAAGCTACCGGACACAGGCTGTATTAGGGCAGGTGAACGTAGACGATACATGGGATGATTATTTAAAAGAACTGGATCGGATAGGCTATACCCGGATGATGGATGAGCTGGAAGCGATTCCGTCGATCGAGGATATGATCGCAGAGCTTGAAAAATAAGAGTTGAATTTCCGGCACAGTCTGGACAAAAGGCGGGCAGCCTTCGTTGTCTATACTGTGCCGGATTTTGCTGTTTTGCTGTAAATCGGTTGACACTTCTTGCAGTATTTTGTATACTCTTAATAAAAAATAGAAGTGCTGTCGGATGTAGCGTTACGGCAGTGCGAAAGAGAGGTGTGCGATGGCATTCTATCAGATCAGCAATGAGCAGATTTCCATACAGGTAGACAGTATGGGGGCTGAGCTGAAATCACTAAAGAAAAAAGATACAGATACCGAGTATATGTGGGAAGGCGATCCTGCTTATTGGAAACGGACATCGCCGGTGCTGTTTCCGCTGGTAGGAAGCCTGCGAGAAGGTAGTTTTCTGCTGGACGGAAAACGGTATCCGATGGGACAGCATGGTTTTGCCAGAGATCTGGAGTTTCGGGTAAAGAGTGAAGCTGCAAACGAGATCTGGTTTTATCTGGAATCCGATGCACAGACGTTAGAGAAATATCCGTACGCGTTTTTGCTGGAACTGGGGTATGAGCTGCAAGAAAGTACGGTAATCGTCAAATGGAAAGTAACAAACCCTGCGGACGGGGAACTGTATTTTTCGATCGGCGGGCATCCGGCGTTTTGCTGTCCGCTGCAAAAAGGAGAGGAACAGGAAGACTATCGGATCTGGTTTGATGTAAAGGAGCAGGTGATAACCGGCGTGATTGAAAACGGGCTGATGACAGCAGGACAGGCAGCCTATCCGCTGGAGGACGGGTGCCTGCGTGTGACAGAGCATTTGTTTGACCACGATGCGCTTGTGATCGAGCACGGCCAGGTGCATAAAGTCGCGCTTGTAAAACCGGATGGGACGCACTATCTGACCGTAAGCTTTGACGCGCCGCTGTTTGGGGTATGGTCGCCGCCTGGAAAGAAAGCGCCGTTTGTCTGCATTGAACCGTGGTACGGCAGATGCGACGCCGTTGATTTTGCAGGAACATGGCAGCAGCGGGAGTGGGGACAGTGCCTGTCTGCGGGGCAGTGCTTTGAAGCTTCTTATCAGATTTCGGTTTAATGGTCTGGCTGCAAAAAGGATGCGAATAGGAAACCGGGCAGAGGAAACAGGGCATTTTAGTTTTCTGCTGCCTGGTTTTTTTATATATTTAAGAAGAAAATAAGAAGAAAAACGGAGGTTTGAACAATGAACATACGGATTTGGAAAACAGGAGCAGCACTTTTGGGTATCTGCGGTATGCTGATCGTAAACGGCTGCGGAGCTTCTGAGCAGAACGCCGCGCAAAACGGCTCGGAGAATACAGAAGAGACAGGTGGGACGCAGACAGAGAACGAAGCCGCGTCCGGGCAGATCACCAGCCTGGGAGCGTTTTCTTTGGAGGATCTTGCAGGAAAGCAATATACACAGGAAATGTTCGGCGAATATGAGTTGACGATGGTAAACGTATTTACGACCTGGTGCACGCCGTGCGTAAATGAGATCCCGGATCTGGAGAAGCTGCATACGCAGATGGCAGACAGCGGCGTCAATGTGGTTGGGATTGTATTGGATGCGATTGACGAGAAGGGGAACAAGAGTGAGGAGACTGTAGAAAAAGCGAAGCTGTTAGCGGAGCGTACAGGCGCTACGTATCCGTTTCTGATCCCGGATGCCGGCGGGCTCAATGGAAGGCTGTATGGAATTGATGCCGTACCGGAAACCTTTTTTGTGGATAAAAACGGCAGCATCGTGGGGGATACGTATTCCGGCAGCCGCAGCTTTGATGCATGGATGGAAATTGTTACGGAGGAGCTTGCTGGCATTAAAGGAGGGCAGCAGTGAAGCACAGCCGCCTTGACTGGCGGGGGATCTGTGCGGCAGCCGCCGGCATCGCGATGATGGCATATGGGATCTGCCGCGGCGAGATGAAGGTTGTTTTGGAAAAAGCTGTCAATATATGTATGGAGTGTATCGGAATTGGATAAGAAGAAAAAAGCAAATGAATGGCACCGCCATAAAATACAGGCGCTGTGGGCGCTGCTTACGAACAGTTATCTTGCCGGGTTTGTGCAGGGAAAGATCTATAAAGGGCGTTTCAAAAAACTTTGTGTTCCCGGCTTAAACTGCTATTCCTGCCCGGGCGCGCTTGGCGCCTGCCCGATCGGGGCGATGCAGGCGGTGATCGGAAGCTGGAATTTTAAATTTGCGTTTTATGTCGCAGGGTTCCTTATGTTTATCGGGGCAATGGCAGGCAGGTTTGCCTGCGGCTGGCTGTGCCCGTTTGGGCTGATCCAGGATCTGCTGCATAAAATCCCGTTTTCGGTAAAAATAGGGACATTTCGCGGCGACAGGCTTTTGCGCAGGTTAAAATACCTGGTGTTCGCACTGTTTGTCGTGCTGCTGCCGCTGTGCCTTGTAGATGTGCTCGGACAGGGCACGCCGTATTTTTGCAAGCTGATCTGCCCGGCAGGTACACTGGAAGGCGGCATCCCGCTTGTACTGCTAAATACATCCATGCACAGCGCGCTTGGATGGCTGTATGTGTGGAAAAATGTGCTGCTGCTTATTACGATACTGCTTTCCGTTATTATTTACCGTCCGTTCTGCAAATATATCTGTCCGCTTGGCGCGGTGTACTCTGTATTTAACCCGATCGCGGTGTTTCGCTATCGGGTGGACGAGGAAAAATGCACCGGGTGCGGGGCGTGCGCCAAAGTATGCAAGATGCAGATTGATCCGGTGCAGGAAGCAAATCACCCGGAATGTATTCACTGCGGACAGTGCAAAAAGGTATGCGGGGCACATGCGATCCGCTAAAGATCCTGCTGCGGATAAAGTCTGGCAACTTGGTGTCGTTTGAAAAAATATCTGGCAAAATAAAATATGTGGAAAGAATTTTCTGTAATTATCTGTTGCAGTATCGTGCAAAAGGCGGTAAAATATAAGAAATCCCAATGCAGCAAAGCGCAGGATGGAAGGAGGAGTGGCTATGAGTATGCAGACTGTTTATCTAACCTGTATGGCAGGAGGAATTTTACTGTTATTGTCGTCGATTGTGTTCAGTGCCTTTGATGATTTTTTTGACCTTGCGGCATTTGATGTATGCAGTATTGACCTGGGCGAGTTTGATCTGGACATTCTGCCGGTTTCCATGAAATCGCTCTGTCTGGCAGCAACCGTATTTGGAAGTGTCAGTATGCTGCTGATCGATCAGCCGGCGGCGATTAGGCATGTGATCGCAGGTGTGAGCGCTTATATCGGTGCGTTTATCGTGCAGAATATTACCGGATTTTTAAAAAACCACCAATCAGAGGCGGATACGATTGAAAGCATATGCAGCCGCAGCTTTGTCGTCAATGTCTCGATTCCGCAGCAGGGGTACGGCTCTGTGGCAAGCATCGGGCAGAACCGTTCGGTCATTACCCTGCCTGCAAAATCCGTGGACGGCAGTGAAATCGCGGCGGGGACAAAAGTACAGATTGTAAATATTGCGCAGCATGTTGCAATCGTGATGAAGCAGTAGCGTTTGGACAGGTGTGTGTATCGGCAGGCAGTGCATGATGCGCGGGGCACCGGATAAGGAGGACAAAATGACGCTGAATGAATTATTACCAATTATTGCCATTCCACTTGTAATTATCTTAGTGCTGGTCGCTGTTTTTTCGATGTGGAAAAAGGTGCCGCAGGATAAAGCAGGGGTGATTACCGGTCTGAAGCGCCGCGTGATTACCGGCGGAGGCGGTCTGGTCATTCCGGGCGTAGAGCGTATTGACTACATATCATTAGGAAATATGCCGCTGCGCGTCGATACAAGAGGAAGCCTGTCTTCCCAAGGTGTGCCGATCTCTGTCAGCACCACCGCAGTCATTAAAGTGCGTAATTCTCCAGACGCGATACTGACGGCGATTGAGCAGTTTACCGGAAAAAACGAACAGGAAATTATTAAAAATATTATGTCCACCGCGACCGCGGTACTAGAAGGCAAGCTGCGTGAAATTATAGCGACGATGACCGTCGAAGACCTGTATCAGAAAAGAGAAGCATTTTCCAGCCAGGTACAGGAGGTAGTCGGCACAGAGCTTGGCAATATGGGGCTGGAAGTCAAAAACTTTACCATTACCGATATTTCGGATGAAAACGGATATATTGAAGCGCTCGGAGAAGGCATGATCGCGCAGCGCAAAAAAGATGCGGAAATTCAAAAGTCCGAAGCGAAACGGGAGCAGGATGAACGCACTTCGGAAAATATAAAGATCGGTGAACAGGCAAAGCTAGAAGCAGCAACTGCGATCAAGCAGGCGGAGAAGGAAAAGCAGGTCGCCGAAGCGCGCTACCAAAAAGAGATCAGTACGGCAAACGCAGAAGCCGAGCTGGCACACGATATCCAGCGCAAAAAGACGCAAAAAGAAGTGATCCAGGCAGAAATGGACGCAGAGCTGATCCGCCAGCAGCGCCAGAAGGATATCGCGGAAGCCGAGATCCAGGTACAGATTACGCAGGCACAGAAAAACACCGAGCTTGCCCAGCAGCGTGCGCTGGAAAAAGAAAAGCAGCTCCTTTCCGATGTCGTAAAGCCTGCGGAAGCAGGCAGAAAGCGGCTGGAGCAGGAATCAGAAGCGGATAAATACGCACAGATCAAAAAGGCGGAAGCCGAAGCTGAGAAAAAGAAAATCGATGCACTTGCCGAAGCAGAAGCGATCAAGGCAAGGGCAGTCGCCGAAGCACAGGCAATCGAGGCAAAAGCAAAGGCAGAAGCCGAAGCAATCGCGCGCAAAGGAAACGCGCAGGCAGAAGCGAAGAAGGCTTCCCTGCTTGCCGAAGCAGAAGGTCTCGAACGCAAAGCCGAAGCGATGCAGAAGCTAAACAGCGCCGGTGTCATCCAGATGGTAATCGACAAGCTGCCAGAGATGGCAAGCGCCGTTGCACAGCCGCTGACGGCGATTGATAAAATATCCATTATTGACAGCGGAAGCGGAGAATCAGGCGTTTCCCAGATGGGCAGCTACGTGCCTTCCCTGCTTGCAAAAACGATGGAAACGGTTAAAGAGACAACCGGATTTGATATGCTAGACGCAATGAAAGCAAACACGATCCAGGCACAGACCGAGCGGAAGATCCAGGTAGAAGGGCTTCCTGGCGGACAGGATGGCAGCAGTCCTGATTTAGAAAGATAAAAGACATACAACGCGACACCCCTGCATACAATGTAACAACAAGGATTGCAGGGGTTTCTTTTGAAAAGTTATATTGAAGAACGAGCGGTCGAGATCGCAAATTATATTATACAATACAATGCGACAGTGCGTCAGGCAGCAAAAAAATACGGCATCAGCAAGTCCACGGTACATAAAGACTGCACGGAACGGTTAGAACAGGTGAATCCGACACTTGCCGCAGAAGTCAGGAAAGTGCTGGATGTAAACAAATCCGAGCGCCATATCCGCGGCGGACTTGCTACAAAAGAAAAATATCTTCACCATCATTATGTATAAAAGCAGATTTATGGATGACAGCTTTTGAAATTGGTGTTATAATGTTTTCCAACAGACAGGTACATAAACGATCCAGCCGATGGAGCTGATGGTTAATTTCTGTCTGGATGGAGTACCAGGATATGGATGAAAATCGAAAAGAAGAACAGAGCATTTCCATTAATGATGTGGAATATCTGCCAGTGACCAGGGGTGTCAGGGAAAGTATGCGGGTGCAGAAGACAGAATACATCCGCCAGCAAATGCGAAAGCGCCAGGAGAGCGAAGACGCGCTGATGGCACAGCTTTTGGAAGAGCAAAGGGTCATAGACGGCTTACAGAAAAAAATCAATGAAAATCTGGAACAGACGGAGGAATCGAGCAAATACAACAAAGAGTTTCAGGAAAGCATGAATGCACAGATTTATGCCCTGCACGGAATCTCCGAGGATAAACTGGAAGGCATGAGGGAATACAAAAATGCCTATTATCAGGGCTGCGCATTTTCTTTATTTCTGCTGTCAGCAGCACTTATTATTTTGTGCGGGGTGCTGCATGGGTTTGCGTCGGAAATCTGTGTATTTATGCTAGCATATACCGGGATCGAAGGAGCATTGCTTACGCAAAAGCACAGGCGGCGAAAGCTTGCGGACTTGCTGTGCAGGATGCTGTATCTTTTGATGTTTCCAGTAATGATGGTGATGTTTGTCTGCTACGAGCTGAAATATCCGGAATACGGCTTTTTTATGCCATACGCAGTCGCTGTGGGAATCGGGGTACTGATTTTTGCAACGCTTTCTTATTTTTTGTACAACCCATACCAGGGCATAAAGAAAAAAGTACGTGCAGCCAAAGGGCATATTCAGGACATTGAAAAAATCGCAAAAAAAGAAGTACGCAAAAACCAAAAAACGCGTGAAAAAGAAGAAAAAAAGTTTCACAAACAGCTAAAAAAAGAGGACAAGCAGCAGGAACGCTTGATCCGAAAAAGCGGGCGCACCCGCGCGCTTCAAAGTTTTTTTGCAGGATACAGGCAGAAAACAGCACAAAGCGACAGCCCGCATGACAAAGATGGACAGGCTCAGGAAACACAAAGCGAGCAGCCAAAAGAGCAGATCGAGGTGGAAGTAAAGCCGGAATAGTGCGTGTACATACAGCCAGTGCGGGCTGAAAAATGGATCAGGCAGTCTAATGGCAAAAGAAATGACAGACAAATAAAGGCATAAGAGAGGAAAAACAATGAGTCAGGAAAAAGTTATTGTGCTGGACTTTGGCGGACAGTACAATCAGTTGATTGCGCGGCGAGTGCGCGAATGTAATGTATACTGTGAAGTGCATCCGTATCAGATTCCCATACAAAAGATCAGGGAAATGAACCCAAAGGGAATTATTTTTACAGGAGGCCCAAACAGCGTATATCTGGAAGAGTCACCGGTATGCAGCAAAGAAATATTTAAGCTTGGCATCCCGGTTTTGGGCATCTGCTATGGCGCCCAGGTGATGGCATATTTACTGGGAGGAAGCGTGAAAACGGCGCCTACAAGCGAGTACGGAAAAACAGAAGTAACTGTAGACACGGACAAAGCACTGTTTTCAGGAGTTGCGTCTGACACGGTCTGCTGGATGAGCCATACCGACTATATTGAAAAAGCTCCCGACGGATTTCAGATTACCGGACATACACCAGTTTGTCCGGTCGCTGCGATGGAGTGCCCGCAGCGCGGTCTGTATGCGACACAGTTCCACCCTGAAGTCCTGCATACGGCAGAAGGACAGAAAATGCTGTCAAATTTTGTATACAAGATCTGCGGCTGCAAAGGCGACTGGAAGATGGATTCTTTTGTCGAAAAAACGATCCAAGAGATCCGCGAAAAAGTCGGAGACGGAAAAGTGCTTTGCGCATTATCCGGCGGCGTAGACTCCTCTGTCGCGGCTGTCATGCTGGCAAAAGCCGTAGGCAAACAACTTACCTGCGTATTCGTAGACCACGGCTTACTGCGCAAAAATGAAGGCGATGAAGTAGAAGCGGTATTCGGCACAAAAGGCATATACGACCTGAACTTTATCCGCATCAATGCCCAGGATCGTTTTTACAAAAAGCTTGAAGGTATCGAGGAACCAGAGGCAAAACGCAAAATCATAGGCGAAGAATTTATCCGTGTATTTGAAGAAGAAGCAAAAAAAATCGGTGCCGTAGACTACCTGGTACAAGGCACAATCTATCCAGACGTAATAGAATCTGGCCTCGGCAAATCCGCAACGATCAAGTCGCATCACAACGTAGGCGGCCTTCCTGACTGCGTCGATTTCAGAGAAATCATAGAACCGCTGCGCCTTCTATTTAAAGACGAAGTAAGACAGGCAGGCAGAGAACTCGGAATCCCGGAATATCTTGTCAGCCGCCAGCCATTCCCAGGCCCGGGACTCGGCATCCGTATTATCGGAGAAGTGACAGCCGACAAAGTCAGGATTGTACAGGATGCAGATGCCATATATCGACAAGAGATTGCAAACGCAGGACTCGACAAAGCAATCAGCCAATACTTCGCCGCCCTGACCAACATGCGCTCAGTCGGTGTGATGGGCGATGAGAGGACGTATGATTATGCGGTAGCGCTGCGCGCGGTGACGACGACAGACTTTATGACGGCGGAGTGTGCGGAGATTCCGTTTGCGGTGTTGCAGAAGGTGATGAACCGGGTTGTGAATGAGGTGAAAGGGGTTAATCGGGTGGTGTATGATCTGACTAGTAAGCCGCCGGGGACGATTGAGTTCGAATAGCGGACATTTGGACTGGAAAGCCTGATTTTATGGGGTTTTTCAGTCCTTTTTCTGTCTCCGTGAGATTGATGTGAGATGGAAAAATAAGCTCTTTCCACATATTCCGAATTATGTAACAGATGAATTAGATAATAATTGTTGGTTTGCTGTTATTATTTTTACATCTTCATTAGTATAAGAAAAATCTGAATCATTTGTAATTATTATTAATGAGTGTTTTTCAGCAAGTTTACAATAGTATCTGTCGTTAAAATCGAACAGATTTGGCAGATTATAAATATCTGATATATCCAGTTGGGAAAAATCATCATCTAATTTTTTAAAGAAAGGAAATATTTGTCTATTTATAATACTTTTTATATCATTAACAGTATTTTCATAATCCGTGGTAGGTCTATAATCATATTTGAAATTAAAAGATCGCATTCTAAGGTGATTTCTTCTGAGATATCTTTTATATTCATTTTTTATATAAGTGTTAATAAATTCTGAAATTTCAATTGAAGGAATATACATTTCACAGTCATTATTTATGGCATCCGTAAATAATGACTTATAAATGCTAATTTGGTTTTGAGAATATCCGCCATATGTGTAAAATATATACATTAGTACATTACAATCGAACAGGAGTTTATCAGTTGACTTTAATTTAACAGCATTTGCATCTATTATATTATTCACCGTATATATCCTCCATTAGTAAGTCAGCGTTTTCTTTTGCCTCTTTATAAAATTGCTTAGCTCTGGAATTTACCCTTTTTAATGTGATCTTGTCTTCATCAGACATATTTTTTATGATCAGGTGCTGCTTTAAAAAATCGCTATCATAAACTTCATACAAAGGTGCGATGGCAGAATTCAAAAACATAGATAAGATGGTGTCTACTTTTTCAAAATCTAACGTTACAATATGGCCGTCCTTAAAATTTTTCAACAATTTTTTAAATAATATGTCTCCATCTGGAGTATCCAGGATTGCTCTGGAACCAGTTATATCATAAACTTTGATCTCTTTCATAATATTCTCCTTTCAAAATAAATCATCTATATCTTGTAGTTCATTTTTCAATAAATATGATTTTTGGTCATTCATATTTATGTTTATACTTACAATTGTTCCTGGGAAATTTGAATCAATGTATGTACAATTCTCTTTTTTTGTAGTATATTCCCAAAATTCATTTCCGGAACAGATTTGTATGTGACCTTGATTTAAATTAATAAATTCTTTTAACAATGCAAGACCCATACCACCAGATTTGCCATTTACAATTTTTTTGGTTGAATTATTTTCAATGGTTGCCCATTGGATATTGTGCTTAGGGGCTGGTTGATGCAGATATAAAAAAAATTCTACTACATTCTCTGCTATTGTATTCCCGCAGTCAACGATTGTAAAGGTTAGCTTTCTTGATTTATGAAAATATTGACCACATGAAATAACACTACAACATTTACCGTGTAAAGGAGCGTTACCAAAAATTTCTTGCATGTTATTGCTTATTTTTTTGTTTAGAGCCGGTGATAAATGAGGAAATCCTTTTTTGTTTAGTAAATTATTGTCTATATAATTGCCGAATTTTTTTGCTTCATTTGACTTGAAAACCATATAATCAACAGTTGAATCATATCTTTTTTGTGTTTTCAAATTGAAATATGCTCCAAAACCGTTCCGTCCCCATAGATCGGCTTGTTTCTGACTTATACTGTCTGGGACATAACTGATACGGCAGTTCAATTTTCTGTGTTCGATAGCAGTACCGATTATTGCAAGTAAATTTGCGTCTAGCCATTCTATTTGTGAGAAATCTAATATAAAATGTGTGCCATCAGGAAAGTCAAATAGTGGGCGAATGGCACTGATTAATTGTGAGTAGTCATTATATTTAGTATGTGTTATTGCAGGTAACTTTATTATACAATTTTCCATAGCATTTTATAACTGCCTCCTTCTTAAAAATATTATTTTAAAAAGAATGTCATTCGATAATATCCGGCCTGCGCAGCTTATTCAATGCCCCAGCCAGTTTTGTGTCTTTTTCCGGATACAAATGCGAATAAGTGTCCAGCGTGGTTTTAGCAGATTCATGCCCAAGCCGTTCTGAAATCTCCAAAATGTCAAAACCCATATCGATCAGCATGCTGGCGTGCGAATGCCTGAGATCATGCACACGTATGTTTGGCAGGCCTGCTTTTTCAGCAACCCGTTTGATCTCCTTTTCCAGTGCGGATTTTGTAAAATAAAAGATCCGGTCGTCTTTTCCGATCCCTCCAAGTTTTGAAATATAATCGAAAATATCATCATAAAGAAAATCTGGTATGGCGATACTCCGGTTGCTTTTCGCTGTTTTTGGGATCAGGATTAGCTCCTCGCCTTTTACTTTGGCATAGTTCTTATTAATGGAAATGCGCTTGTCCGGCAGTATGTCAGCAGGCGTAAGCGCCAGGAGCTCGCCGGACCGCATTCCCGTGTAGAACAGCATATCAAAAGCCAGCTTTGTTGCGGATTTCCGGATGTTTTTGGAGAATGCCTCATACTGCTCCCGCGTCCAGTATTTCATTTCACCTGCTTTGCTCTTTCCGATGCTTCCGGCTGCCCTGCAGGGATTTGCTGAAAGGTTATAATGCGTTACGGCATAGTTCAGTATTGCGGAAAGCTGGTTATTCACGGTCTTTAAATATGTTTGGGAATATGGCTTTCCATTCTCATCTCGGAAAGATATCAGCTCGTTCTGCCATTTCCGGACTCTTATGGTGTCAATGTCGCACACTTTGAGCCTGGAAAAGTAAGGGAGCAGTTTGCTGTCTATGATATTCCGCTTGTTGTCCATAGTAGTAGGCTTTAGGCGGTGCGACATATCCTCCATATAAATTTCCACAAGGGAAGAAAAGAGTATGTCGCTTGTGGCGTTCTGCTGGTCCAGGACAGAACGCTCGTATTCTTTTGCTTCACGCTGCGTCTTAAAGCCACGCTTGCATGTGTGCCGGTATTTGCCGGTCCAGTCGGTGTAGTTGAAAGCGGCATACCACATGGTTTTGCCGTTTTTTAGGGTGTATTTGTAAGCGGGCATAGTCCTCTCTCTTTTCATTATCAGCTTGATTTACAGATCAAGGAGCTGCATCAGGAGCAGGGCTCCTGTTTTGATTCCGCTTTCAAAATAACTGCGGTTTGATTCACATATGCTGTCAAGCAGTTCTCCGGCATGGTTTTCAACGATAGGCACGGTATCGCATCTGCTGCTAAGCCCCTGGTTTATGATATATTCTGTATAGGCTTTTATTTCTTTTATAATATTCTTTTCGCATTCCATTAAGAAAGGCGGCCCTGGTTTTTGCATATCGTCTAATAGATATCCGCTGATTCTATCTAAACTGGTTTTGTCATATAATTCATGTCTGCCTGCGGCCATGCTGTTATCCCTCCTTTTTATCTTCCTATTTCAATTTTTTTCAAATCTGTTCGAGGCCCCTTTTTTAATTGTATTCTGTATGGGTCAGGCATTTCATATGCACCCCATTTTGTAAGCAGGCGCTCCTGGTTTTTAGGCTTTTGCGGTTCTGTATAGCGCCTGGCAGCGGCTGTAATTTCGGAGGCATAATTCTGTATGTCTGATACGTTTTCGATAGGGTGCCGCCTCTCTTTTTTTATTTCCATCCGGCAAGATAAGCGTTTTCTGTGCAGAATAAAGGTTAATGCGGCAGATCCATTTACGCGTATTGTTTTTGTACAGGATTGCCAGGTAGGAGCCTGTCTGCTTGTGGTATATGTCTTCCGGGCTGACAGCCGGCCTGAGTATGTCCTTGACCAGTGTAACGGATTCCCATTCTTCTTCTGTGGAAATGCGGGCATCATCTGCAGGGGTGGCAGCAGCGCTTTCGAGGGCAAACTTTATCCTGTCATTCACCGTTTCACTGATATATTCCTTTATGGCGCTTTTTAGGATAGGCCTGAATTTTTCAATAACAGCCTGGGTTTTCGCGCCTTTATAAAAAGGCTGGAGGAACAGCTTTACAAAGTCATTGGAGGGGCTGTCCATCTGCTGGCTGATTGATTTTTTGAAAAGAGTGTTGTATTTGAGGACAGACGCTGTGTCCAGTATTTCTTCAACATCCAAATATTTTTTATGGAATTTTTCTATTTGCGGTATCTGGCTGTCCCTAATTTCTGAAAGGCGAAATTCCATAAACGGGTCTTTATCCATTTTGTTCGGCTCGTCAAGGTCGGTATAAAATTTATAATGGATGCCGTTTGTCAGTATTGCAAATTTAGCCTGCGTTGTAACAAAATAGCGGAAAAGCTGGGAACTGTGCCTGTCCAGCTTTTTGCTGACGGCCTTTGCTTCTATCAGTATGACTGGCTGCCCGCTGCGCAGGATGGCATAATCTACTTTTTCGCCTTTTTTAATCCCTACATCTGCTGTGAATTCCGGGCAGAACTCAGAAGGGTTAAAAACGTCATAACCCAGCAGTTGGAAGAATGGCAGGATCAGGGACATTTTTGTTGCTTCTTCTGTTGTAATCTGGTTTTCAATGCCGGCAAGGCGTTCTGCCAGCTTTTTCATATCTTCTGCAAACCCCATAATGGACTCCCCTTTTCATATCTGTATTTTCATCTGGTAGAAGGAACTGACGTTATACTGCCAGATTCGACATTCGTGCTATTTTTTTTAAACTGCTATTGTGCCGCCTCCGGTACCACTCGAAGGCTGGGATTTTCCCTGGCTGTCAATGTATTTTTCATCTGCTGCAACAGATGAACGTTTTAAGTCCAAAGCTTTTCCTAGAAGAATCGTTTTATCATCTTGTGATAATGAATTGAATATAGATATTAATCGTTCTTCGTCTGATAGCTGGTTAGATATTTCAGCTGATATAGGTGATGGATAAGTAGGAATTGGATCTGTCGCAATAATGCCAACACCATCATCTTGTTTGCGGACATGAACATCAAATGCATACGTTAATCTGGCAAATGTCAAGTCATCCAGGTCGTTCAAGATATCTGATGAAATTCTTGAAGTCATAATTGAAATTTGCTTAATGATAGATTCTTTATTTTGTAATAGCAAATCCCAATCTTCAAAAATGCCAACACCTAAAATATAATCGGTAGGTACTTTAAAAAAAGTAGCTATTTGAGCTAATACCTGATAAGAAGGCTGCTTGTTTTCGGATTCATAGCCTGCAAGCGTAGAACGTGATATTGATATCTTTTTAGCCAATTCTTGTTGTGTTAAATGAGCAGATTCACGAAGTTCTTTTAATCGTTGTGCTATTCCCATAAGATCCTCCTTCAAAAATATATTATCCCTAAATGTCCCTAAAAGCAACTAAAAGAGTTAAATATCCCAAACTGGAACAAAAAATGCTTGACAATGTTCTTATTAGGGACTATTATAAATATAAAGTTCCTAATAGAAACAAAGGAGGTGCAAATTTGAGAGAAATATTAAAACAAGAACGAATAAAAAAGGGGCTTACTCAACAAGCACTTGCTAATTTAGTTGGTATTTCTCGGGTTCATTATACCCAAATTGAAAACAATTCAGGAAATAAAAAGCCTTCCCTTGATGTCGCTATAGGGATAAAGAAAGTTCTTGGTTATTCTGGCGATGATCTTTTTTCGGTGGGTAGTGTTCCTGATAAGAACCATTTGCTATGAGAATATTATAAGCAAGAGGAGGTGAAAAATAAAATGGCAAATATTACACCGAAAACCAGCTCCAATATCTTTTTTAAAGCCCGTTGCGCGGCATCAACGCACAATGAGCAGCTAAAGAGCAGGGAAGGGGCAGCAGATATAATGTCCATTGATAGAGGCCGGCTTTATAGAATAGAGAGTGGGGTGGTTAATCCATATCCGGAGGAAGTCCATCTGATGGCCGATTTGTACAACGCTCCAGAACTTAGAAATTATTATTGCACTGAAATCTGTCCATTGGGATGTGATATGCCAAAAGTTGGTGCAGTCGATCTGGACCGCATAACAGTCAGGGCGTTGTCATCATTTAAGAAAATCAACCAGACAGAAAAAATTTTACTGGATATTACAGAAGATGGCATTATTTCAGATGACGAAAAACCAGCCATGCAGAAGGTGCTTGAGAATTTGGGAGAATTGGAAGCTATTGCTCAGAATTTGAAAGTCTGGGTTAAGAAAAATCTATAGGAAGGAGTGCCAATGTATTTAGCGGAAAACTTAAAATATCTCCGCCAAAAAAAAGGAGAAACGCAAAAAGATATTTCTAGGCTGCTTTCAGTGGCTGGGTATGGGTATTCGGAAATGACAGTAAGCAGATATGAAAATGGTGAATGCGAGCCTGAACTGCAAAAAGTGATTATATTGGCCGAGCACTTTAATGTGACAACTGATGAGCTGCTTACAGTAGACATGAAAAATGTTAAACCGCTTTATTTGTTAAATCTGCGTTTTTTGAGAAAAAAGTACAATATGACACAGCAGGATATCTCTGATTTATTAGGTTTTCGTGATAAAAGCAGTTGTTGCTTGATCGAAAAGGGTATTACCTTGCTTACATTAGAACAATCAATAAAGTTATCAGATTATTTTGGCGTTACACTAGATCAGCTTGTGAAACAGGATTTATCAAAGGAAGTGAATGCTTAATTATAAGGAAAGGAGTAAATAAATGGAATCTATCATGACAGCTCCAGGTGTAATTAAAAGTGCAACAAGGATATATGTTACACCAGAAGATGTATCAGCTCTTATGGGATGCCGTAGAAGCATGGCATATGAAATGATTAAAAAAATAAATAATGATGCAAAGAAAAGAGGGAAACACACTTTTCCATCAGGGAAAGCGAATAAATATTTGTTTTCAGAGTATTATGAAATTCCCATTGAAGATGTGGACAAAGTGATTGCAAGAGGACAGGAGGCGTGAAATGGCGTTTTATACTGTTTGCCAGAAATGCGGAGCACATCTGGACCCGAATGAAAAATGCGATTGTGAAGATGCGGCAGAAAAAGAAAAGAAGGCGAGGGAACAGATGCTGGTAATGGAAAATGGCACAAACCAGCTTGCGTTCCGCTGGTCTTCGGAAAGGGCAGGTGTATGAGACAGAAAGCAGGATGGGTCAGGCGGGAATTGTTAAAAAGAAAGGTGGCGCAGACGGATGTATGCAAAGTGCATAAAATGCTGCTTGTTGTGGAATGTGAGTATATTTCAGAAAATTCCAGAGGCAGGCTATATCTGTCCCAGGTGCAGAAAATCAGAAACCCGGCAGCCAGGCTGTTCCAGAAAAAAGCGGCGGTAATAGCTGCAAAGATGATACTGTCTGCAGCATTGACAGTCCCTGCCGCGTCATGTGCCATCATAGCGGCATACATTGAAAGAGGATATATGGCGTATGGTGGAGAATACCTGTTTATTCTTATGGTTTTCAGGGCTGTATACTGGGCGCTTGGCAAATTCCTGCCGGATGAAAATATGGACATACTTTGAGGAGGAAATTTTGGAAACATTCAAAAAAAAAATTGAAAGCCGGCTTGGTTTTGAAGTTGGGGCTATTCAGTTGAAAGAATCTATACATTATGCGCAAAAGAAACTTGCTTCCATAATTCTGCGGTACGGGGATGCCGATGGCCGCAGGCGGGAGCCGGATTATCTGGCGCAGCTTGTATGCGAGGATATTAGGGCTGGTATTTTTTCAAAAGCCACATTGTTAAGGGCAGCAAACATGTGCAATATGGAAAAAGAGCGTCTGGCAGATTGCCAGGACACTCACATAAGCATTCATATTGTAGCATGGAAATGCAAATAAATCAATATGGAGGTTTCAAAAATGCAAAACTTATCAATTCAGACAGTTATGAAAAACAGGGAAAGCTATAACCTTGCGCTTCCATTTGTGGAGACACAGCAGGTCAACCCGTTTTATAAGATGAGCGCATCGCTGTTGTATGTGGATATAAGCGAACGAGCGTCACAGGTATTTAAAGTTGGTTCTCGCAGCTGCGGAAATGGGAAGTGGGAAGACTTATATTCCCTCACAAAGCCTTTTTTAAATAGGCTGGCGACAGAGGCCGGGATTCAGTTTATGCCTGGTTCCGGGGATGTGGTGAAAATGGATGAAAACACATGGAAGGCAAGTGCGTTTGGCGCTATCAGGCTACCGGACGGGAGCGTGCGCACCAGTAATAATTTCAAGGTGATAGACCTTGTGACGGAAGAAAAAAAATACCGTCTGTCCTATGAGGAAAAAGCACAGAGGGGGATTTCTGACTATAAGGCATCGAAGGAAGCGGCTAAGAAGTATGCAGGCGAATGGGTTGATACGGAATCAAAAAATGACCAGGGGTATCCGGTTAAAATTTATATGATTGCGGAGCATGACAGGGACAAATACATAGAAAACAGTCTTTTGGATGCAATGACGCAGCTTCGGGCAAATGCACCGCAGAAAGCCGCAACAGGGGCTATTTTGAGGGTAATCAGGGATCTTTTGGGCATTAAAGGCGCTTATACGATCGGGGAATTAAAAAAACCTTTTGCTGTGGCAAGGATGTCTTTTTCACCGGATTATAACGATCCGGTTATCAAACAAATGCTGTTACAGCAGGCCATGCAGAGTGTAGGGAACCTTTTTGGGAATACACGTCCTGTCGTGCAGACTATTTCCATCCCGCAGACGGCAGATGATGAAGCAGTTTTGCCTGCAGATGTATATGAAGAACCTTCCGTCAGCCAGGATCCGGACGAAAATCAGGCTACACAAAAAAGAAGCCCTGGAGACGGCCAGCCGCAGGAATCATCGCATGGCCGGGAAATGACGGAAAAGGATCGCGCACAGGATTTCTGCTGTGACAAATGCGGCAGTGTAATACCTAAAAATGTATGGAACTATTCTTATGAAAAAATGGGCCAGCCATTATGCTTTAAATGCCAGAAGGCTTTTAGAAACCAGCAGGGAGGAAGACGTTCATGAATATAATCAGGATCAGTACGGACAATGAGATTTCCATACACGAGTTCCCGGAAGGCTCATACAGGGAGCAGAACCGGAAGCTGCAGGAGCTGATCGGGCCGCAGTGTGAGCTGTATGAGCATGTAATGCCGGCCAGGCTGTATACAGAGTTTGGCGCCGGGCAGAAGCCGACCAGGGTAAAAGGCGCATGTATAAGCATGCTTATTGATGAGGAAGGCCATTACCATAATCTTGCAGATAACCTTGCAGGCAGCTATTTATATGGTGCAGATAAACATGGATGTATGATTGTTGGGAATATTTTGCTTGTCGGCGAAGTGGACGGCAGGGACGGGATTGATTTCTGCGGGATATCAGAAAGCCAGTTTCAGATGCTGTATCCCAGATTAGAAGAATTAGTAAAGAAAGCAGGTGGATTTTGATGAAAATTTTTCATTCGGCAGACTGGCATATTGGAAATTTTAAGGGGCCGGAAAAAGACGGAATAAACCTTCGTTCACTTGATACAAAACGCTGTCTTGAAACGCTGGCAGAACGTACAGAGCAAGAAAAACCGGAACTGGTTTTGGTTCCGGGTGATATTTTTCACACGGGGAAATCGCATAGCGACCGCTGCTGCAATGAAATTATCACTGCAATTGAAATAATTTCCCGCCTGACAGCAGCGGCCAACCAAGTGGTTATTATGAGAGGGACGCCAAACCATGATGGTGAAGGCCCGTTTAAAGTCTTGGATGCAGCCAATTTCCCTGATAATGTCCATATTGTTACCAATCCGGGAGTGGTACAGACAGAGTATGCAGATATTGCGGTGCTGCCTGGTTTTGACCGGGGCATATACCGGGCAAAATTTCCAGGGATTGGAAAAGAGGAAGAAAACGAAATCTTTTCTCAGGAACTTGGAAAAATTGTGCTGGGGCTTCGGGCACAGTGCAGGGCAGACCGTCCGGCAATACTCATGGCGCATTATACGGTGCCAGGATGTAACACCGAAAGCGGGCAGTCACAGCTTCTGACGCAGTTTGAGCCGATTGTACCGTCAGAAGCCCTGGATGCGGCAGCATATGACCTGGTAGCTTTGGGGCATATTCACAGGCCGCAGCTGGTATCCGGATTTGATAATGTGTATTACTCCGGTTCTATCAATGCCAATAATTTTAATGATGAAGGACAGGAACGCGGTTTCTGGATACATCATTTTGAAGAAGGCGTGTCTGGCAGGGATGGCATAGTGTTTACGGATTCTGAATTTGTAAAAACACCTTATAGGGAATTCATTACATTCCATTTTACGGAATCAGATGTTGAAGATGTTATTCATAACCGGCTGGATGAAGCTGCAATGAACCACTGGCGATTTAACGGGGCCGTATCAGGAAAAATTGTGCGTATACTTTATGAGTGCTCTACAGAGCAAAAGAAGGCGTTCCATACTGCCATGCTGGAAAAAACGCTGTATGAAGACGGCGCATTCTGGGTAGCGGGTATAAACTCGGAAAAAATTGGAGCATCTGCAGACCGGACGGATCTGTCACAGGAAACAGATCCGGAAGCGAACCTCAAACTTTACCTGCAGGAAAAGGGCATGGAAGAAAAGGATATAGAGCGGCTGCTGTTAAAATCAAGGCCGGTGATTGCAGAAGCCCTGGCATCAGAAACGGGAGCGGCATTTTCAGGGGTATTTGTGCCTATAGAAATCGAAGTGGAAAATTACCGTGCCTATGAAAAAGAAAAATTCTCATTTGAGGATATCCAGTTCTGCACGATCAATGGCCCGAATGGGGCAGGCAAGTCATCCCTGTTTATGGATGCTATCATCGACTGCATCTATGAGGAGCCGAGGGAGGGGAAGAGTAAATCTGTGAAAGTCCCGTGGCTCAGGAATGGGGATAAGGTGCGCTCCGGACACATAGTGTTCACTTTTTCGATCGGTGATAAGACATACCGGATATTCAGGAGCAGGACGAAGTCAGGAAAGCCGACGCTGAACCTTGCGGAGCTTGTGGACGGGGAATGGGAAAACCGCAGCTGTGAAAGAGTGGATGATACGCAGAAAGTGATCGACCAGCTGATCGGCGTAGACAGCATGGCATTTAAGAGCTGTGCGGTTATTATGCAGGATCAGTACGGGATGTTTTTGCAGGCAAAAAGCGAGGAACGAATGGCTGTGCTTTCCAACCTCCTGGGGCTTGAGATCTACGGAAGGATGGAAAAGGCGGCCAAGGATATAGGGTCGGAATATAAGCGCATGGTAGATGGTAAAAAACATGCTATAGAGGTGCAGTCTGAAAACATCACGGCATCTGGCAAGCCAGAAGAAGAATTGGAACAGGCCAGGGAAAGTTTATCAAAAATTGAAGGACAGGCAAAATCAAAGGAACTGGAACTGCAGAATGTGAACCTCCTTTTTGGAAATGCCAGGGCTGCGGCAGAACGGTACCAGAGCCTGGCGGCTGATATTGAAGCGCTGGAGAATAAGAAACGGACGGCTGAAAGCGCAAGGGCGGCTGTGGGGCAGACGATTTCGACATGCGATAAAGAGCTGGCCGGGGAACCGCTGGTCATGGAGAATGTGGACAAATACCGCAGGCTGGCTGAAAAAGAAAAGGAACTGTCTGTTGCGACGGCAGTATACGAAGCCAAGCGGAAAGAATCTGAAAATCTGGACAGCCAGATACGCAGCATTACAAGGGAAATAGAGGAATATAAAACGCTTCTGGTCGGATACCAGAAACATTTAGAGGGCCTTGCATCAGAAGAAGATAAGGTGCTGGTCATGGAGAAAGTACAGGAATATCTGGAAAAGAAGATGCAGCTTGATTCCATGTATGCGGATTCACAGGAGGCGGCGCGGCTGTTAGATAAGAGAAGCCAGCGGTCATATGCCCTGGAAAGTAAAAAGGCATATTTTAACGAACGCGAGAGATCGCTGTTGGCAGAGAAGGCTTCGCTCAAAAAGCGGACGGAGTTACTGAAGGATTCCGGATGCATGGATCTTGAAAAGGCATCCTGCCGGTTTTTGGCGGATGCAGTGCAGGCAGAGAAAGAGCTGGAAACATTTCCGTCTAAGATGGAAGCCCTCATGTTTGAGAAAGAGGATACGCTTGCCAGGCTGCAAAAAGAAGTGGAAGCCGTGGACGCTGAAATTCGGGAATTGAATTTTTCACAGATAAAGCTGGACAACTTACGGAAAGAATGCGAGGGGCTTAATACATACACAGAGAAGCTGAAAGAGATCGAGCGCTGTGAGGGCGAAACTGCCTTAATACGGGCGCAAATAGACAATGCGCAGATAAATATATCAAAAACGGAAGAACGCCTGTCAGAGCTGAAATTACAGGCCAAGGAAGCGGATGCGGAAAAAGAGAAGTATTCACAAAGCTATTTGGAACACGAAGCTGCCAGGGCAGAAATGAAAACGTTGGAACGCTGGCTGGAAAGGGAAAAAGCCCTTCCAGTTACAAAAGAAAGAAGGGCAAATGCGCGAAAGCGTTTTGCAGAGCTTGAGGACGAAATTCATTCGTTCCAGACGGAGCTTGGGGCGAAACGGGAGAGGGCTGCATCTGAAAAAGATTTGGCAGCAGATTATGCTGTTTATGACAGTAAGGCAAAAGAGATCCAGGCCTGGCTTGACAGGTATGCAAAGGATGCGAAAAGGATCCAGACACAAATCGGAAGCCTGGAACAGAAGATCAGTGAGGTCCAGCGGATAAGGCAGAATATAGCGGCAATGCAGGAAGAAATTTCTGAACTGGCAGAAGACGCAGCGGATTTTGAAACATTGAAGCTGTCTTTCAGCCAGGACGGCATACCGCACCAGATCATCCGAACCATCCTGCCAAAGCTGTCTGCGACGGCAAACAATATCTTAAGCCAGATGACAGGCGGGCAACTCGGCGTGGAATTTATTACGGAAAAAGTGCAGAAAAATAAAAAGGAAGTCGCTACATTGGACATATTCATTGAGGAATATGGAAAGGGGAGCCTGCCTTACCTGTCAAAGAGCGGCGGGGAAAAAGTGAAATCTTCCCTTTCGGTAATACTTGCGTTGGCAGAAATAAAGGCAACCACTGCCGGCATACAGTTTGGGATGCTGTTTATAGATGAGCCGCCGTTTCTGGATGCAGACGGCATACAGGCATACTGTGACGCGTTGGAAACGATACGTGAACGGTACGGGGATATTAAGATTATGGCAATTACCCACGACCCGACAATGAAGGCACGTTTTCCGCAGAATCTTGACGTGGTAAGGACGGAGAATGGAAGCAGAATAGTTTATTAAGGGATGGCCGGAGGGCCGTCCCTCCGGGAAGGAGGAATTTTGGCAGATAAAAGATATTACTGGATCCAGCTAAAAGAAGGCTTCTTTAAGCAAAAGGAGATCAAGAAGCTGCGTAAGATTGCGGGTGGCGATACATATACGGTCATCTATCTAAAAATGCTCTTAAAGGCAGTGCAGCAGGGGAACAAGCTGTATTTTGAAGGAGTAGAGGAAACTTTTCATGAAGAAATAGCGCTGGAGCTGGATGAAGACCCGGAAAATGTGAAAGTCACCATAGCATTTCTGGAACGACAGGGGCTGATCAGAGTGCTTAGTGAGGATGAGGTACTGCTTTCCCAGTGTGAGGAAATGGTTGGCTCCGAAAGTGAATCCGCTGCAAGGGTGCGGCGGTACAGGGAAAAGAAAGCGTTACAAAGTAACGGGGATGTAACGCCGCTGTTACAGGACGGTAACACAGATATAGAGAAAGATATAGATACAGAGAAAGATATAGAGATAAAAAAAGATTCTGCCCGAAGCCCTGAAAGAAAGGGCTCCGAACCGGAGGCAGATATTCCATCACCAGTCGCAGGACACGTAAGACCTTCCCGGGGAGCAGGAGCAGGGCAACAGTCCAACGAGGTGCAGGAAGCAGATGTTGCGGC
Organism: Eubacteriaceae bacterium; assembly: GCA_910574915.1. Taxonomy (GTDB): domain Bacteria; phylum Bacillota; class Clostridia; order Lachnospirales; family Lachnospiraceae; genus Eubacterium_J. The sequence continues at coordinate 19,435 of CAJTCR010000024.1, read as the reverse complement.
AGTCATACTGAACGACGGTACGGAATGGAGGCCAGACCAGGCATTATTCGCAGAATACGTAAGACTTTACCCAAACGTGGATGTAAAGCAACAGTTCAACGAGATGCGCGGCTGGTGCCTGTCGAACCCGGCAAAGCGGAAGACGCCAAGGGGGATAAAGCGCTTTGTAAACGGGTGGCTGTCCAGGGAGCAGGATCGCGGAGGTGCAAGACGGCAGTATGCCGCCGGCAGCCCGGGAACTGTGCATCAGAAACGCATTGAAGAACTTGCAAGAGAAAAAGCGGAGCCGCCGGTGTGCGGTGAACTGCCGGAGGTGAGATATTGAGCGGGTACGAGTGTGAAAAATGCATGGATACGGGGTATGTGCTTGTAAGGCAGGACGGGTACGACATTTCCGTCAAATGTGAATGCCATGAAAAGCTGATGTACCGGCGGCGTTTAAGGCGCAGCGGCATTTCAGAGGAGATGCAGAAAAAAGGCTTTAAGGATTTTGACTGCCGCGGGATCGATGTGCTTGAACAGGCAAAAACAGCCGCCGTGGGATATTACCAGGGGTTTCTCAGCAGAGAAAACAGCCGCCACAATTCCATTATTTTCTGCGGGCAGGTCGGAGCTGGAAAAACACACCTTGGTATGGCTGTGTGCAACAATCTGCTGAATGTCTGCAACGTGGAAGTGGTTTATATGGCCTACCGCAATGCAATCACTGAGATCAAACAGTCTGTGACAGACAAAGAAAACTATTATGCTGCCACAGAACCGTACCGCAGGGCAAGGGTGCTGTATATGGATGACCTGTTAAAAGGGAAGCCTACAGAAGCGGATATCAATATCCTGTATGAACTGGTTAACTACCGTTATATGCACAACAAACCGATGGTTATATCTACAGAAAGGCTTCCGGATGACCTGGTTGGTTTCGATGAGGCTGTAGGCAGCAGGATTATTGAGATGTGTCGCGATAATATTGTTATCCTGAAAGGGGAAAAGCTGAATTACAGGCTTTATTCCTGAGAAAAGCAGGGCTGAGGATATCAGTCTTTCCTCAGCTCTACCACATCGGATATGTCACAATCCAGCGCATTACATATTTTCTCGATAATTTTCAGGGAAACGTAATCGTTTTTCCCAAGCTGGGCAAGGGCAGATGTTGACAGGCCGGCTTTTATGCGGAGCTCTGTCCGGGACATATGCCTGTTGATCAGCAGTATCCATAGTTTGTCATAAGACACCATAAAATCACCTCTGAACGTATCTTATCACAAAATATTTGATTAGACAATATTATATCTAAAAAATAGATATTTTTTATTGACAATAGACTGTGGATATTGTAATATCTGAAATATAGATAATATATCTAAAAAACAGATAAAAGGAGCAGAGAGAGAATGAATAAAAAGGCGGCGTTTCGATTTCAGGGAAACCAGAAAGAGTTTATGAACATATTTCATGAATTATGTTATTCCCGCCAGCCGTGGGAAGTCTGGTCTGATGTGGTTACGATGATGGCCTGCTCCATAGCGAATGCAGCAGACAGGACGGAGGGCAGGCATGAAAAACGGGAAAAAGAATATGCGGAATGCTTGAAAAGGGTTGGAAGCGTAGAAAAGCCGGCACAGCTTCTGGCTGTCATAGTAAATGCGTTGGAAGAAAATCCGGAACAGGACTTTTTAGGGGAAATGTATATGGGACTGAATCTTGGAAACCACTGGAAAGGGCAATTCTTCACACCGTACAGCATATGTAAAATGATGTCGCAGATTACTTGTGGCAGTATAGACAGCCAGATTGAACAGCAGGGATATATATCTGTTTGTGATGAGGCGTGCGGAGCAGGGGCGACGCTGATAGCTGCAGCCAATACAATGAAAAAGTCAAAGTATAATTTCCAGAATCATGTACTGTTTGTCGGGCAGGATATAGACCGGATCGTAGGGATGATGTGTTATATACAGTTATCACTTCTTGGGTGCGCCGGATATATCTGCATTGGAAACTCACTTTCAAATCCACTGACCGGGCATGTTTTGTTTCCGCAGGAAAAAGAAGGGCAGGAATTATGGATCATGCCAATGTTCCGGACAGATGTATGGAATATAAGACGGATGGCGGTAATGATGGAAAATATATGTGGTACTGTGGCCACAAAAAAACCAGTGGAAAAAGAGCGTTATTTTATGTTTTTTGATTTTAAGGAACAGGAGGCAGGAAATGGAAGGGAAAAATTTGCCGACAGCATTTAGCGGGGCAGAGTTGTCAGAACAAAGCAGGGAAGCATTAAAATCTGATACTTGGCAGAAAGCAAGGGAAGTATTGAAAAACGAAATATCTGAAACAGACGGGGAGACATATGCAGATGTAGAAAGCAGCGGTGGATTTACCCAGGGTGCATGGAAAGAGGCGCTGCGTGAGTATCTCAGGACATCGTATAAAAACGGTGGATCCATGTGTGATATTGAATCCGGCGGGGCTATCTATAAGGTCATGAAAAAAGAAGATAAAGTAACATTTTATGATGCTGCCGGCAGCACGTTATTTCATATCAGCTATGAACAGCTTGAAACAGAATATGTTCAGTTGAAGGGACAGCAGGGGGCAGACGGAGAAAACTGCCAGATTAGAAAGCAGATTGAAGAAAGTGGTGAAGAAGGGCTTCAATGCTCTGGAGGTATTGGAGAGAAATGTGAGAAATGCGATAAAGCCGGGGAAGCAGAATCAGAGGATATTGCTAAAAAAGAAAGTGTTAAAGACAATATGCCTGAAAATTCTTCCAATGCAAAAGAATCCGGCGGATCAGCAAAAGGCCGGGCAAAAAAGAAGCTGGAGAAGGAGCTGAAAAAAGCAAAAGATAAATCGTTTGCAGAGCCGGTTATAGAGTATCTCATAAAACGCTGCGGGGAAGATGAGGGTCTGTCCCAGGATGTGATACAGGAGCATAAGACATGGGAAAAGTGTTATGGCTATATTTATTCCCAGGCGCAAAAGTCTGCACAGAAAGGAGCCAGGAGCTGCGCTGTGCGTGATGATATCGTCTGCGAATGGGCTGAGGATTATTACCATAAGGATGATAAGGTAGAGGAAGAGAGAAAAGCAAAAAAAGCGGCAGAATCCAAAAAGAAAGCAGAAGAAAGAAAAGCGAAAGCAAAAGAAGAAGCAGCAAAAAAAGCAGCCGGGGCAAAAGAAAACCAGGACACAAAAGCGCTGGATAAAACAGAAGCTGTTTCAGGCGGGCCGAAAAAGGGCCATGCAAAACCTAAGAAAAATACCAGGGACATGGAGGGACAGATGAATATGTTCTCCATGATGGATATATAGGAGGCAGACGGATGGATAAAAGGTCATTATCGGCAGTCCCACGGCCATCGCTTACAAAAAAGAATAAACAAATGCTACTGCTTGTGCCGCATATGAGCTATCTGGCAACGGCAGACAGGCGGGAAATAAACGGGGAAGATACTCTGATCATTAATTTTTTTCATGCGGAGGAAAAAGAGCTGAAACCAGAATTCCGCACATTTTGCCAGATGGATGATTATATTACACAGGATCTGTCAATGGATAAAACGAAGTGGAAAACGGGGGCCATTAATCACCTTACCGGTTATCTGTACTGGTACCGGAATAGCGGGAACATTGTCATAGCTTCTATCAGGGAAAGAAATAAGATACTCGGTTTTCTGCGTGATTTTCGGAAAAGGAATGGGATCGGCGACCATGAGATCGATATTCCCAAAGGGGCGGCAGTTGATTCAGAAGTGGAAAACAGGATTGATGAATACCAGAATACGATTAAGGGCTGGAAATTGCAGAAAAGGCATAGAGAAGAAAAAGCTGACATCGATCTGCAGATGCAAAAGTTTGGAGAGCTCCCGGCTGATTATGGCCACTTTGTAAAAGATGTGGTGTTTGAAAACGAGAACTATATTTTTTACAGCAAAGCAAAAGCAAGGGCTTACTGCACAAAATGCGGGCATGAGTTTGAGGTCAGGAAAGACGGGCTGTACCATAAGAAAATTGCCATATGGAACGATACGGATGAAATCAGCCATAACAGGACAGTGCGCTGCCCATACTGCAATAAATATCTGAAATGTAAAAGCGAGGGCATGGGCAGAAAAAACCTTTTTGCGGTCCAGTGGAGCGTGCTGGTCCAAAAATATGATGAGGAAGTGCTGGTGAGGTATTTCTGTCATACAAAAGATTTCCAGGGTGATTTTCATAATCCGGAAATAAAGAGCTTTGAAAAGTTCAGGACGATCCATTCTGCTGATAAGTCAAGAGATTTTGAATGGTGCAGGTATAAAAGCACAGTAGAAATCAGATGGTGCAATTTTAAAGACAGGAGCTATGTATATTGCCAGCCTCCGCAAATGGATGTGCCAAGAAGTGTGGTGCTTTATAAAAGGAATCTTTTGGAAGCAGTTGCAGGCACCTGCATGAAATACAGTGCGGTAGATATATATGTGAACAATGTAGTGGAAACAATCCATGTTTCCGGAAGTTCGTGCGATATAGGGCGGGGCGGCAATGTTCTCAGAAAGCCATGGTGCATAGACTGGTATTTTAATGCCTACCGGGAAGCGCCGTATCTGGAGCAGCTGTTAAAGGTTGGTTTTTATAAAATAGCGCAGGAAGTGCTGAAAGAAAGGAACCGTCCGGAATTTAAAAATGGCGGGACAGTCACGGAAACGCTTGGAATAAACAGGCTGCAGTTCCATATGCTCAGGCAGATTGGAGATCCATCCATAAGGGATGTAATGATACTCCGGTACGCGGGGCAAATCAGCAAAGAGGATTTTGAAACACTTCGGTACAGCCCTGATGACGGCTATGACAAAATGTATGAAAAATACCTGGATATGAGGCAGTACACAACCATTTATAAACTGAAAAAATACTTAGGGAAACAGAAGATTATACATGACAGGGATTATTTTGATTATGTCAAATGGCTGGAAGAAATGGGATATGATATGCGGAATGAGTTTAATCTGTATCCAAAGGATTTCAAAAAAGCACATGATGAAAAGTCAAAAGAGTATACCCGGTTTACGGACAGGCAGGCCAGGGAGGATGAAAAGAGGTTTAAAAGACTGCTGGGGAAACTCCGCAAGGAAACAAAGGATGTGGATGCCCTGAATCTGAGGACCGGGGGAATGTTTATCCGGCTCCCGAACGAACTGGACGAATTGAAGAAGGAGGGCGAAATGCTTCACCATTGTGTTGGAACATACCGGGACAAGGTAGCAAAAGGGGATACCATGATTTTCTTTATCCGCCTTGAGGCGGAACCGGACCGGCCGTTTTTCACGCTGGAATGGAAAGGCAGGGTAATCCAGTGCCGGGGGTTCAGGAACTGCGACATGACGCCGGAGGTCAAAGATTTTGTGAATCTATTTCAGGAAAAAATGGCGGAATATGGGGAAAAGCCGTTAAAGAGGAGAAAGGCGGGATGAAATGAAAAGCAGGACAAGAAAACCAATACTTGAAAAGCAAACATATTTGAAGTACGGCTTTGTGATTATGGAACATGATGTATGCCTCTGCCCAAGATGCGGGGATATCCTAAACGCTGGACCTGGCTATCAGCCAAAATACTGCAGTGAATGTGGACAGAAGATTAATTTTACAAACATTGTGTGGACAGAAGATAAAAAGCTGGGATTTGCAGATGGGAGGGGACAGAAATAGATGTTGTATGATGTCAGGGGTAAAAAAGTGGAGCAGGGAGAAGGTTATTTGCTTGTGTATTGCCCAGAGTATCCAGAAGCAAAGACAAATGGATATGTATTAGAGCATAGGCTTGTTATGGCTAATTATTTGGGAAGGCCAATGAAGCCAGAAGAACATGTTCATCATATTAATGGGGATAAAAAAGATAATCGTATTGAAAACTTAGAAATAGTGTCTAATGCAGAGCATCGAAAAGAGCATTGGAAAAAGCATACACAAGAAGATGTTGAAAGGCTGACGAAAATCAGCAGAGAAAGAGCAGAAAAAGTAAAAATTCCAAGGAAGTTGATTCCGTGCGCTTGTGGATGTGGTGAAATGATATGGAACTATACAGATCATGGCAGACCTAAAAAATATGTACAGGGGCACAATCAGCGCGGAAAGTCCTGGAGGTGGAAGAAGAATGAACAGAAGTAAGCAGGGGTTTTGTGACCATACTTGGAATCCGGTCACTGGCTGTCGTCATGGTTGTTCATATTGCTACGCAAGGCGGATGACAGCCAGATTTGCCGGGGATGTAAGGCTAAACAAAATGGCGAAAAAGGATTATGCAATGGTCCCGGCAGCAGATAGAGGAGAAGATCTGTATGTACTTGACGCACCTATGCTGAATGAAACAGGAAATCCGCTGGTGTACCCGTTTGGATTTGAGCCTACATTGCACAGGTACCGCATGGATATGCCGGGAAAACTAAAAATGGGAAATAACATTTTTGTTGGAGCTATGGCAGATGTATTTGGAGCCTGGGTGCCAGACAGATGGCTGGATGATATTTTTGCAGCGTGTGAAAAATACCCGGTACATAATTACCTGTTTTTGACAAAGAACGTGGGGCGGTATGCGGCATACGGCGTACCTTGCGGGTCTGAGAATATGTGGTACGGAACAAGTATTACAAGAGAAAGCGAGGTGTGCAAGTGGAACCAGCTTCCCGCAGGATGCCGGACATTTGTAAGCATAGAACCGTTTTTGGAAGATATAGAGCCGGAGAAACACAATACTATGTTCCGTCAGATTGATTGGGTCATCATTGGGGCAGAAACAGGACGGAAGAAAGAAAAAGTGGTTCCTGCTATTGAATGGATCTGGAAGATTGTAAAGGAAGCTGACCAGGCAGGAATACCGGTGTTTATGAAAGATAGCCTGATCCCGATTATCGGTGAAGGAAATATGCGGCGGGAGTATCCTGCAGGGCTGCAGAGGAAAGCGGTCAGCGCGAAAATGGAGAAAAAACTGTATGATTCATGCGTTTCCTGCAAGGCTTATATGAAAAAAAGCATGATGGTGGCTTTATCCGCGCGGTCTATGCGGGGCGAACAGCCGAAACAGTTTGGGTTTATGTGCAAGGAATGTTTTCGCAAATTTTGTGAAGATTGCAGTATTGCAATGCCTGTCCTTGCCGGGCTGCCAGAGCATGGAGTGACAGGAAAAGCGGATAGGTTATGAAGAAAGGGATGAAAGTTATGGCGAAAAAAAGAAGCTGCAGACGGACAGTGAATGAAAACAGAATACACGACAAGGCTGTAAAGATGCGGAAGATGACGGATGCACAACTGGTGCATTATGTAGAGGACAGGGTGGAAAAAGCAAGAAGCGAGGGCTTTCATCAGGGAAAAGTGAAAGCATCAGCCCCAAAGGTAAGCATTTCGTCTGTTTTAGATGAAATTGGAGCGATAAAAGGCATTGGAGAGGCAAAGCTGCGTGAAATCGGGGCTGTGCTGAAAAAGCGGCTGGAAGGTGATGGCTGTGCCTGACCTGAAAAAGCAGATAACGGGAAAACGCAGCAAGGCATCCGGGGAAATGTTTGAACGCTGGCTGTCCCATGCGTGTGAATTTTATCTGTCAAAAGGGCTTGCCCATATCGAAAAAACGCCGGAGCCGTTCCATATAACAGGAAAAGACAGCAGCGGGACGGTCCGGGGATTTTATGAGAAGAAAGGCCAGCCCGATTATAAAGGGATTTTATGCGACGGCACAGGGATTATGTTTGAAGCGAAACATACGGATTCTGACAGGATAAGCCAGAGTGTGGTTACAGATACACAGTGGAGGAGCCTGGATGTATATGAGCGGTTTGGCGCCCATTGTTTTGTGATGGTATCGCTTGGGCTTGAGAGATTTTACCGGGTGCCGTGGAATGTATGGAAACGCATGAAAGAACTGTTTGGACATAAATACATGAATGAACAGGAATTGCTGCCGTACCGGCTGCAGGAAAAACAGCAGACAATACTGATACTGGAAGGAGTGGAATTAACTGGTGAAGATACAAAAAGCGGAACTGGCAGGGAAGATTGCAAAACTGAAAAGCGTAGTGCCGAAGAAAACGAACCTGCCGGCCTTACAGGGCATTTTAGTCCGGGACGGTTATTTGACTGCAAGCAGCCTGGAAATGACCGTCAGGACGAAAATAGAGGGCTCTGAGGGTGAAATATTCCTGATCCCGGCAAAAGCATTTGACCTGATCGGGAACCTGCCGGATGGGGAAGTGGAGATTTCTCCCGGAAAGAAAAACACGATTATGATCAAGGCCGAGAAGATCAAAAATAAATACCAGACACTGGAGCCGGAAACATTTCCAGCATCCGGTATGCTGGGGGATGATGATAAGGAAACCACGATTGACAGCAATCTGCTTCTGGCTTCCATGAAACGTGTATCCTATGCGATACCAGCCCAGGCGTCCAGTCCCACGATGTCTGCCCTGTGCCTGAGGGCAGCAGAAGGAATGTTGAACTTTGTTGGACTGGACGGCCATGTTCTGGCATGGGACAGGGTGGATTATGAAGGGGATTTTGAGCTTCTCATCCCTAAAAATACGGTTGAGAAGCTGCTGTCCATCGGCCTGTCGGGAGATGTGACAGTAAAGCATAATAAGAATGGGGCGGCGTTTATTACAGATGATTATGAAGTATATACCAGGATAGTGGATGGGCAATATTTCGGGTATGAAAAGATGTTTCACCAGATGCCAATACATACAGAGGTTGCAAGAGCTGAATTTCTGGAAGCCATGATACGCGCAAAAATGTGTACGGAGGAAAAACGTCCGGCCCGGTTTGAAATTTCAGGCAGCGAAATGAACATTAGCATCAAAGACAGCACAACGGATTATAATGAGACGGTTTTACTGAAAAAGGAGCTGAAAGAACCTTTGACAATCGGTTTTGACGCCAGGCTGGTCGTTGAAACGTTAAAAGCGTTTGAATGCGGAAATATAAAAATCCAGATGGCAAGCCCGAAAAATCCTATGATTGTGGAAGCGGAGGACAGCGATTTTAAAGCGATTGTCCTCCCTGTAGCAATAAATTAGCGCCATGCAGCCAGAGTTTGGTTCATGCAGTACATGGCTGGCCTAGAGGAAGATCATATCACAAATACATGCAGGGCGGACTGGCGCTGCCGCCCGGAAAGGAGCAAATATGACTATTGAAAATCTGAAAAGGGCAAATGAAATACAGAAAAGGTTAAAAGAACTGGAAACGGTGCGGAAGTGGCTTGAGGAAATAGATAGGGGTATTTATCTGCTGGCGCGCGGATGCACTGTGAATGAATCAATAAAAATTTCTTCCGATGTCAGGAGCCTGCTGTATGGGTTAAGCATCGGGGAACATAAAAGACTGCAGGAAGAATTTGAGAAATTATAGGAGGCATGGCATGAAGGCAGTCGTGAAATATCCAGGAAGCAAGTGGAGCATTGCAGAATGGATCATCAGCTTCTTTCCAGAGCATCACAGCTATGTGGAACCGTTTTTTGGGAGCGGTGCTGTATTATTTAACAAAGGGCGCAGCAATATCGAAACCGTAAATGATCTGGACGGGAATGTTGCAAACCTGTTTGAATGCATCAGGGAAGATCCGGAAAAACTGGCCAGAAGCATTTATTTAACGCCATATTCCAGAGAGGTATATGAAAAGGCATTCCAGGAAGTTCCAGAGGATAAGTTTGAGGCAGCTCTGAATTTTTATATACGGCTGAATATGGGGCATGGTTTCCGGACGAACGGGGAAAAGGTGGGCTGGAAAAACGACGTACAGGGGCGTGAACGTTCTTATGCATCACAGGACTGGTGCAATTTGCCGGAAAAGATTATGCAGGCGGCAGAACGGCTTAGAGGGGTTCAGATTGAGAACCGCCCCGCGCTGGAAGTGATCAGACGCTTTAATTATAAAAATGTATTGATATACCTCGACCCGCCATATGTACTGCAAACCAGGCATGGAAAACAATACCGCTGTGAGATGGAAGACAAAGAACATGAAGAACTTTTGGATGTACTGTTAAGTCACAAAGGCTTTGTGGTCATCAGTGGATATGATACAGATGTATATAATTCTAGGCTGGCAGGGTGGAATAAGTACGTGACAGTATCCTACTCGCAGACATGTTCAAAGAAAAAGGAAGTCCTTTGGATGAATTATGATCCGCCAGGGAGGCAGCTGGGATTTGAAGATATAGAAGGGTGGGGATGAAAAATGTATAACAGACCGTTAAAAGAATCAAATGAATCTGTTGTGCCTGAATACTTGGGAGAGAACACTGCTATTGGATGCAGAATCGGGGAATGTACCTGTGGCAATATAGTGCGCAGTTATCAAAAATATTGCGATGAGTGTGGAATCAGGCTGGAATGGAGGGATGTAAATGCCGGAACACAGTAAAGCATGCCAGAATAAGGGATGCCCGTATTATTTATTCGGGAAAGAATGTGAGGCGGCTGAAGGATGTGCCGGATATGAGGGCATTTCATATGAGAAAGGAACAGAAAAAAGTTTAAGGTTATTAAGGGATGGAAGAATGGTGCATAAAGAAAAATATTGTGCGTATTGGCATTGTGAGAGAAATGGAGGAACCACTTGTTGGGACTGGGGGAATAAGTGGGCGGGGATGATATGCCCAAATGATGAAAGGTGTGAAAAATATCGTGTGTGCGCAAATTGTAATGGCATCATGGGAAAGTGCCAGACATACAAGAAAGTAAAACGGGGCGAATTGTAATGGTAGAAAGGGGTAAAGAATGGGATTGACAGTAAATCAGCTGAGGCTTATACGGGCAATAGCAGAAAACAGAACAATAGAAATAAAGGACTATGCGTTAGCATGCCTTGCAGAAGATACAACGCAGAAAAACCATTATCAGGTGGAAAAGTACAAAAAGATTCTGCAGTCAGGCGGCAGGAAGCTGATGGAGCTTCCGCCAAATCTGGCTGGAATAGCTGTTATGGAGGATATAGGCAGTTTTAAGGAAAACAGGTATTTCCTTTCAGAAAGGGAGCATTCAGTTGCAGAACTGATCGTGCGGATGAATGATGTCAGCATACAGCTGATGGAAAGGGGCGTGCAGTATCTGAATGCAACACTTTTATATGGCGAAAGCGGTACCGGGAAGACGTCATTCGGGCGGTATATAGCATACAGGCTGGGTCTGCCTTTCATGTACATAAATTTTTCTCGGATGATAGATTCCCATATGGGCGGTACGGCAAAGAACCTTGCCAGGATATTTGATTTTGCACGGCAGAATGAATGTCTGCTGATGCTGGATGAAATTGACTGCATATCGGTAAAACGGTCTGCTGTCAGTGACGGGTCTGGAAGCGGGGCAGAACTGTCCAGAACAACTATAACACTGATGCAGGAGCTGGATAATATTTCTAACAGGCATATTATAATAGGTGCCACGAACAGGATTGATGACATTGACCCGGCATTAAAACGCAGATTTACAGAAAAGCATGAAGTGAAAAAGCTGGCTGCGGATGAAACAAAGGAGTTTATAAACAGGTTTGTAGAAAGTGCGGGATTTCATGTGGCAGATGATGAACAGTATTATACCTGGACAAACCATACACAGGCTGAAATAGTCATACATCTTACAAAATGCATGGCAAAAGCCTTAATGGAGGGACAGGAAAAACTGCAGATATAATGGGCAAAATCCAGTAAATGCGGAAGAAGATCGGAAAGGAAGGCAGAGAGTTATGGATGCACTTGGATATAGGAATTTCTGCATGGCCTGCTGTTATAGCAGGAATGAAAACGGTGAAGCGGTATGCAGAGGGGAAAACAGCAGTTTTTACGGGCTTCCGGTTAAAAATGTGCTGAACGCTCCGTGTATTAAAAAGGAGCCGGAAAGGCAGGAAGCGGGGGGATAAACTGTGATATGCTTAATCTGTGGTAGAAAACTGAGCAGCCCGAAAAGCCTGGAACTTGGATATGGCCCGGTCTGCTACGGGAAAGTGTCTGGCAGTTTAAAAGCAGCAAAGAAAGCAAAAGCAGGTACATCCCATCCGGCACCGGAAGTTCCTTGTTACGATATACCAGGACAGATGGAGCTGAAAGATTATCTGGCGGATTTATAAGGAAAAGGAGAGCGCTTTCGCAACCCTCCAACAGACAATGATATTCTATCATAATCTGATAGAAAATAGAAGTAAAATATGGAGGGCAATCAGCATGGATCATGTAAAAACAGACGGAAAAATTCTGGTAACATTAACACAGGATCAGTTAAAAGATATATACGAAAAAGCGGCTGCTATTGGCGCAAAGGAAGCCGTTAAGACATACGAGCAGGAACGGAAAAAAGAACTTGGAAAAAGGGCGGACAGAAGGCTGAGAAACACAAAACTGCTTCTCAGGAATTATCATATGCTGAAAGAGCACGCAGAAAATTCTGTGTTTGGCCGTACACAGATGGAAGAATCTGCAATGGATATACTGGAATCTATGATGTCAATCTACAATAATGAAGTCATTATTGAAAGCATTAAACGCAGCGCAACCAGAACGGCAGTAATCGTATCGCATATCGAAACAATGTTCGAGTTGTATGCGGCGTACTGTGACAAGTCACAGAACAAGGATATTGATATGAGGCGGTATGAAGTAATCTGGGATATGTATATGGCAGAGGACACTTTATCAGTGAAAGAGATAGCGGAAAAGCAGAATCTGTCAAAAGACAGCGTTTATGCAGATCTGAGAGTAGCAACCGAAAGATTGACAGCCCTGATTTTTGGCGTGGATGGCTTGTATGTACGTTGAAGCCACCGGCTCAAAAAAGTTTCCATTGACATAACAGTATGAAAGTGGGAAAATTGTATTCGTAAAATTCTAAATCATATTTCGGAGGAAGTCTGCGGTTGTCAGGCTTCCTTTTTTATGCAGTTTTTCCGGGAAAGGAGACGGCGGATAAAGGAAAAGCATGAAGCTCCTCCAGAATCACGAAATGGAGGGATCAAATGAATAAGGCTTTATTTGTACTGTCTGCCTACACGCTGATGATGCTTGGGGCAACGGTACTTATGACAAAAAAAGAGAATCATGCAGAAAGATTCTGTGTCGGAGACAGGAATGCCGGATGGGGAATGTCAGCGCTCAGTATTGCTGCAACATGGATTTGGGCGCCTGCGCTGTTTACATCAGCAGAGAATGCATATGCCAGAGGCTTTGCAGGGCTTTTCTGGTTCCTTGCGCCCAATGTGGTATGTATGGTGCTGTTTATTCCATTTGCAAAAAGGATAAGGAAAGAAATGCCAGAAGGAATCACATTGTCTGGCTATATGTATCAAAGATATCAATCGAAGGCGGTCAGGAATGTGTACCTGTTCCAGCTTTGCGCATTGTCTGCACTGTCAACGGGAGTGCAGCTTTTGGCTGGCAGCAGGATATTCAGTATATTGACAGGGCTTCCATTTGGGGCTGTCACAATCGTGATGGCGGCGATTGCGTTATCGTATTCCCAGTTTTCAGGAATCAAAGCGTCCATGCTGACAGATGCTATCCAGATGGTTTTTATGCTGGCCGTAAGCATTGGTTTCGTTGTCTTTGGTGTAAAGAATGGCGGAGGGGTGGAAACGCTCGTTATGGGGCTGGGAGGGGCCGCAGGGGATGCCAATTCTTTGTTATCTGCAAGAGGATTGGAAATATTTCTGGAGTTTGGCCTTCCGGCTGCAATCGGGCTTCTATCCGGGCCATTCGGAGATCAGAGTTTTTGGCAGAGGGCTTTCTGCATCAGAAAAGACAGGATAGGATGGGCATTTTTGGCCGGAGCCCTGCTGTTTGGCATTGTTCCATTGTCTATGGGTATACTCGGTTTTGTTGGTGCAGGCATGGGGTATGACGCGGCAGATACAGGGGTTATCAATTTTGAGCTGGTAAATGCCCTGCTCCCGGCATGGGCAGTCATACCATTTTTATTTATGATTGTATCCGGGCTGTTGTCAACGATTGACAGCAACCTGTGCGCGGTTTCGTCGCTCACAACAGACATTGTAAAGGAAAAGGCGCTTGGAAGGATGAAACTGTCTATGGTTTTGCTGCTGGCAGTGGGGATTGCGATAGCCAATATACCAGGGCTGACAGTGACACATTTATTTTTGATGTATGGAACGCTAAGAGCTTCTACGTTATTGCCCACGGTATTTACCTTGAAAGGGATAAACCTGGAGCCGCGAGGCGTGGTTATAGGGATTATGTCAGCAATGGCTGTCGGGCTTCCGGTATTTGGGTATGGCAATATCAAAGGGATTGCAGCATATAAAACCGCAGGCAGCCTTTTGACAGTGCTTCTTTCCGGTGTACTGGCTCTGATGATAAGCAGAAGGCGGGGTGTCAGGAATGGGTGATGTGCTTGGCAGGAAACAGCGGATTAAAAATGATGACTGGATACAGGCTCTTGCAAAAATTGAGAAGCTGGTGCAAAAGAAAGAACTGGACCGGCTGGCCGAAAAGACGGTAAAAGAGATCCGAAAGAAAACCAGAGGAAAGAAAGCTGCTTATGCGTGGAGCGGCGGCAAGGATTCCCTGGTACTTGGTGAACTGTGCAGACAGGCCGGTATAAGCCCGTGTGTGCTTGTTATCTGCAATTTGGAGTATCCGGCATTTATAGAATGGGTGAATGCCCATAAGCCGCCGGAATTGTCCATAATCAATACAGGACAGGATATAAAATGGCTGGCCGCCCATCCACAGATGCTTTTTCCACAGAATAGCAAATATGCGTCCATGTGGTTCCAGATCGTCCAGCATAGAGGGCAGTCAAAATATTATAAAGAGAACCATCTGGATATGCTGCTTTTAGGGCGCCGGCGGGCGGATGGGAACTATGTGGGGAGGGGAGATAATGTTTATACCAACAAACAGGGGGTAACAAGATACAGTCCGCTTTCCGAATGGACACATGAGCAGATGCTGGCATATATTCATTATCATAATCTGGAAATGCCGCCAATCTATAGCTGGAAAAACGGGTATCTCTGCGGCACACATCCGTGGCCGGCAAGGCAGTGGACCGGGAGCGTGGAAAATGCGTGGGCAGAAATTTATGAAATAGACAGCCAGGTTGTGCATCAGGCGGCAGGACATATTCAGAGCGCACAAGATTTTTTAAATAAATTGAAATAAGGTTTACACTGGCAGCAGGCGCAGATCAGATTCAGTATCAGCTGCCAGTTTTGCTGTTTGCAGACAGCATGGATGGAATAATCATACATCACAGACGCTCTTTCAATATCAGATCAGGAGGATGCGGATGTGGAAATAATCAAAATGAAGCTGGCTGACCTTGTAAAGCCAGAAAAAAATGTCAGGATACACACAGAGCAGCAGTTAAAGGAATTCCAGCGCAGCATAAGTATGTTCGGACAGATACGGCCGATTGTCATTGATGAAAATAATACCATTCTGGCAGGAAACGGGCTGTATGATACCCTTATTGCGATGGGGAAAGAAACAGCGGATGTATACCGGTATGACAACCTTACAGAGAACCAGAAAAAGAAGCTGATGATCGCAGACAATAAGATATTCAGCCTGGGGATTGAAAACCTGGATACATTGAACTGCTTTCTGGAGGAGCTGCAAGGGGATCTGGATATTCCCGGATTTGATGAAGAAATCCTAAAACAGATGGTGTCGGATGCCGAAGATGTTACGGATAAAATAGCGGAATACGGCACTCTGGATGATGAAGAAATCCAGAGGATGAAAGACAGCGCTGTACGCAAAGAACAGAAAATACAGCAGACGACGCCGGAATCTGCGGGAGAACCTGTACCTGATCCTGGAATACCTGTAACAATCAGGCAGGAAAGTCCGGATGGTGAAGAAGCCGCTGAAATAAGAAAATCCATCATTTGTCCGGAGTGCGGGAAAAAGATATGGCTGTAAAAAGATGTGAAGCCAGCATCGATGTTGTGCAGGCTGCAAGAATAAGGATCAGGAATGTGTTTGAAAACGGGCTGCCTGTATATATGTCTTTCAGCGGCGGAAAAGACAGCCTGTGTATTGCGCAGCTTGTAATGTCCATGATACAGTCAGGGGAAATCAATCCGGCACAGCTTACCGTACAGTTTATTGATGAAGAAGCCATTTTTCCGTGCATGGAAGAAAAGGTGAAGGAATGGCGAAAAAAATTTTTGCTGTCTGGTGCAAGGTTTGAATGGTTCTGCCTGGAGGTAAAGCATTATAACTGTTTTAATGAACTGTCCAATGATGAAACATTTATATGCTGGGACAGGTATAAAAAAGACGTATGGGTAAGAAAGCCGCCTTCCTTTGCCATATGCACACATCATCTGCTCAGACCGCGGATTGACGCTTATCAGGATTTTCTGCCACGTCTGTGTTCGGATGGGGTTACAATAACCGGAGTTCGGACGGCAGAATCTGTGCAGAGGCTGTCCTATATTGCCGCGATGGGGCGCGCTGGCAGCAGGGCTACAAAAAGACATCAGGTATTTCCGATTTATGACTGGAAAGACCAGGATGTTTGGCTGTATCTGCTTCAGGAAAGAGTTGATATACCGGAAATTTATCTGTTTTTATGGCAGTCAGGGGCGAACCGTAGACAAATGCGGGTATCTCAGTTTTTTTCCATTGATACAGCCAGAAGCCTTGTAAAACTGAATGAATATTATCCGGATCTCATGGAACGGATTATAAGACGTGAACCAAATGCGTATCTGGCAGCGCTGTACTGGGACAGTGAAATGTTTGGCAGAAGTTCCGCTGTTAGAAAGCAGAATGAAAAGGGGGCTCCTGTAAAAGATTATAAGGCAGCGCTTTTGGAACTGTTTTCTGATATGGATGGCAATTTTCAGGCGGGGCATAAGCGGTATGTGGCGGAAAGATACCGGAATTTTTTTATGAGCGTGTCTGTGATTGCGGATAATAAGGACTGTAAAGCAATTTATGAAGGCTTGATTTCCGGTGATCCGAAGTTCCGGACATTCCGGGCATTGTATCAGAGGATTTATGGAAAGTATATCACAGATGCCAAAAAGAAGGAGGGGCTGCTTCATGGATAGGAAAATAATAAATCCGCTGTCAACGCTGCAATGGGTGGAACGCAGCCGGATCAGGCCGAATGACTATAACCCGAATAAGGTATCAAAGCAGAATTTGGAATTGCTAAAGCAATCCATCCTTGCCAATGGATGGACGCTGCCGATTGTGGTAAGGCCGGATTTCACGATTATCGACGGGTTCCACCGCTGGACAGTCGCAGGGGAAGAACCGCTGGTTTCCATGCTTGAGGGCAGGGTACCGGTGGTAGTTGTGGAGCATAAGGACAAAGCAGGGAATATTTACGGGACTGTCACCCATAACAGGGCAAGGGGAACGCATCTGCTTGGACCGATGAAAGCGATTGTCAGAGAGCTTATGGGCGAAGGAAAGTCCGTAAACGAAATAGGAAAACAGCTTGGAATGCGGCCGGAGGAGGTATTTCGGCTTTCAGACTTTACAAAAGAGGATTTTTTGAAAATGATGATAAAACAGGGCCAGGGATTTTCAAAAGCTGAGTTTATAACGAAGATTTAATGATAAAACATGCGATATTCGTGAGGACTGTCACAGGGAACAGCGCATGGCAGCGTTTATCTCCCCACGGTTCAAAACGAATCAAAGAGAGGTGGTGGTATGGCAAGGGCGCCGAGTGAGAAAGTGATGGAAGCCGAGAAGCTGTTTCGTGAGGGGATGGCAATGGTTGATATTGCTAAGAAACTTGGGGTTTCCGATGGAACCGTCCGAAGCTGGAAGAACAGGCATGGGTGGGGAAAGAAATCCCTGAAAAGCAAATGCAACGTTGCAGAAAAGAGCAGCAAAAAAAGTGCAACGTTGCAGAAGCGGAAAAGGGGTGGCCAGGCAGGTAACCAGAATGCAAAAGGCGCATGTGGCAATCCGAATCCTCCGGTACATAAGAAGCATGGAGGATATGTGCCAGTGTTCATGGATGCCCTGGATGAAGACGAGCAGGCACTTTTGGAAAATGTTCCACAGGAAGAGGAAAAGCTGCTGATGGAACAGATCCAGCTTTTTTCCATCCGTGAAAGGAGAATCCTCAAGGCCATTAATAAATACCGGGAGCAGAAGGGCGATGTAACAGTTGCGGATGTTACCCGGTTTGAAGAAAAGCGGACTTTTAAGGACAAGGACGAAGAAGCGGAATATAACAGGAGGCAGCAGGAAAAGGTGGATAAAGAAGAACGCCTGCCTGGAAAGTCTTACAGCATCCAGACGCATACAACAAATAAAGACCTGATCGTTGCCAGGCTGGAGCAGGAACTTTCTTCTGTCCAGAATAAAAAGACGAAGGCAATCGAAGCATTGTCAAAAATCAGGATGGAAAGGGCCAGGATAGAAAGCGAAAGCGCAGGAAATGATGCGGTTGACGACTGGATTTCGGCTGTTGTGGGAGAAGGAGCTTGGGATGACGAATAAGAAATCGCGGGATTTGCGGAAAAGGTTTTTTCGGAAGAAAATGCCGGAATACCGCAGGAGTCCTGTGCTGTTTGCCAGGGAAGTATTGCTTTTTGAGCCGGATGGATGGCAGAAAACAGCGTTGATGGACCTGGCACAAAATCCGAAAGTGGCAATAAAATCCGGTCAAGGCGTTGGCAAGACTGGATTAGAAGCGGTAGCGCTGCTTTGGTTTCTGTGCTGTTTTCCATATCCGAGAATCGTTGCAACGGCGCCAACAAAGCAGCAGCTTCATGATGTGTTGTGGTCGGAGATCAGTAAGTGGATGAGCAGGTCTCCATTGCTTTCAGAAATATTGAAATGGACCAAGACGTATATCTACATGAAAGGCAATGAAAAACGTTGGTTTGCAGTTGCCAGAACTGCTACGAAACCGGAAAACATGCAGGGCTTCCACGAGGACAATTTCAGATGTTTACAGAGTGTATGACACCTTTTATAGAATGCCGAAAATCACTGGTTTTATTTTATCAGGACTTATCTGTTTGCGTGACGATTTCAATAAAATGGTGTCAATTTTGGTGTAAATGGTGTCGGGCAAAAAGTTTAAATGTTCTTAAAAAAATACTTGACATGGGTATGGCGATTTTCGTGTTAAATGATACTTCTGATTCCATGTATTGCGCTATATCCACATATTCCATAATAAGATTCACGAATTGTGTTATATCGTGTTATTTTGGGAAAGCAAATTTTGAAAACCCCGATTTGCTATAATAGATGCATACTCTTTGTTGGATTTTTATAGCAGGGGGACAGTATAAGATAAAATGAATTAAGAAAGCAATTTGGTGAAATGTCAAGAGGAAAATAAAAAAGATTTTCTTGAAGAAGGGTAACTTTAATAGACCTACCGCTCAAAAAGAACGTAAGTTCGGTACTCGTTATAGATTACCTACTCTTTTCCACAGAGTAGAGTTTGCCATTGGCCA
>CAJTCR010000023.1 GCA_910574915.1 Eubacteriaceae bacterium | reverse complement strand
CTCTTTTTTGCGGGCTTAATTGTCATGTCCTTTTTTCTAACCACTGTCTGAAAACCACTCAGAAATAAGCATTTTTTATTCCTCCCCGTCACTCCCATTCATATAACATACTTCTTTTCTGTTTCTTCATGGACTTTCCGAGACTACACTATTATTATAAAATCCCAAACAATAAATATCAAATATATATAAAGAATAGATTTCCATACTTGAAAGGTATTTATTTTTCTGATATAATTTGACTTAACACGCTTCTAAGATTCCATGTTTCAAAAAATAACACACAGGAGGAGCTGCACATGGATATTCGGGTATTACAATACTTTCTGGCCGTTGCCAGGGAAGAAAGCATAACAAAGGCTGCGGAAACTTTACGCATGACACAGCCGCCGCTTTCCAGACAGCTTAAAGACTTGGAAGAAGAATTAGGAAAGCAGCTACTCATCCGCGGCAGTAAAAAAATCACGCTGACGGAAGATGGGATGCTTCTGCGGAAACGGGCGGAAGAACTGGTAGACCTGATGGAAAAGACAAAATCGGAGCTGGCCTCTTCCCATGAAAACATCAACGGCGAAATCTATATCGGATGTGGTGAAACAGAAGCCATCTCCTTTCTGGCACAGGCCGCCAGAAATTTACAGGAAAACCACCCTCTGATCCATTACCATATATACAGCGGAGATGCAGAGCGCGTCATGGAAAGGCTGGATAAGGGACTCATTGATTTTGGGCTTTTCGTGAGCCATGCTGACATAAGTAAATATGATTCTATAAAGCTCCCAATGAAAGACACCTGGGGCGTATTAATGAGGAAGGACAGCCCCTTAGCTGAAAAAGAAATGGTCCAGGCAGAGGATTTGTGGGATAAGCCATTGATCCTGTCACACCAGGCTTCGATCAACAGCGAAATGTTCTCCTGGCTAAAGGCAGACATTTCCAAGCTGAATGTTGTGGCCACTTATGATCTTGTCTATAATGCAGCACAGTTTGTAAAAAAAGGATTCGGATATGTAATAGCGCTTGACAAGCTTATTAATACCACTGGCGACAGCAACCTTTGTTTCCGTCCGCTCCTCCCCGCCCTGCACGCTGAACTCTGTATTGTCTGGAAAAAATATCAGGTACTTTCAAGAGCATCTAATACATTCCTCAAACAATTACAGAAAGAATTAAAAACCTATATATAAGCCATATTAAAACCATAAAAAGCGCCTGGAGGTTTCGTGCTTATACCCCCACGGCGCTAATATTGCATAATATTTTACTGTGTATAGAAGAACCGTTTCATGCACATTCCTTTTCATAAAAAACTGAAACGCCTTTTCCAATTTCATGGTTCTTAATGAGATAACTAATCTCCATTTCATTCATCCATAATTATGAGCATTATATCATTATTTGGACAAATAGAACAGATAAATCACCGGAAATGCCATCCATACACATTTTAAGCTCGGGAAAGGGCTGGTAACGCATTAAATACCGCCAACTCATTACAATACAGCCAGAAACATCAGGAAGATCTGCAGCGATTAAAAACTTCCGGCTGTTGGCTGATGGATTGACGTTCCCTCCCTGAACGTCTAAACTGTATACAGAATAATCTGGCTTACCGTTTCCGTCTGTGCTTCCTATTCTCCGGGCAAAAGAATAGGACTAAATCAGCGAAACCCTTTGTTTTTACTTGATTCTTGCTAACTTGGCAATATAATAACACACTCCCCCCACTGCATCAGCAGCGCCGCACTCCCCGCCACAAACGGCGTCGCCATCGAGGTGCCGCTTTTTACGCCATAACCGCCGCCTGGTACGGTAGATACGATGCCGACGCCAGGAGCTGCCAGATCGGGCTTGACCTGGGCGGTCACACGTGTGTAGCCTCTGCCGGAAAAGTCTGCTACCTGGTTTGTTCTGGAGTTGTAAGCGGCGACGGAGATGACCTTTTCGGCTGTGGACGGGATGGTAAGGGTGGTTGTTTCGACTGGGTATAAAAATCCTGTTCCCCGGTTTAGAATGCCGCCTCCCGGCATCCACATGTCGAAGGCGCCGTTCACAATTCTGCGCGGGGCTAGGCGTATTTCCCATACGCCGCTGTCAACGTAGGATGCTGTTGGCAGAAATTCTATAAAGATCTCCTGATAGACGCTGTAGGGGCTTGGTTCCCCATAGTATAATAGGATTTCGGTCTGCTGCATACGAAAGCGCTGCGTGCCTAAAATGCGCTGAATCGGGCCTACGGTCTGCCCGGACGGATGTACGATCTGAATATCGATTTCATCAGAATATGATTTCCAGATCTGGATGCTTAAAAACGATTCATAGGTGCTGACTATAAACTGTACCGTGTTTGCAGGATGGTTTTCGACTGGCTGCACCTGCCCGGATGTATGCACACTGGCTGTGCCTTCGTTTCCTGTGCCGGCAGCTATGACGTTTTTCCAGTATCCGCTTAGACTGTTTAAATAAGTTTCGATTAAAGAAGTGCCGCTGTGAGATCCATAATTGTTTCCAAAGCTTAAGTTTAATGCAATCGGAAGATTCATTTCGCGTGCTTTGCGGATCATGTAGTCGACTGCCGTCATAAGCTCTACGGTGCTCGGAAATCCTTCTTCCCGCGGTACGCCAAGACGTACGACAATCAATTCGCTTTCATATGCTACGCCGCGGTAGCGGCCGCCGGATGCCCTGCCGTTGCCTGCCATAATGCCTGCCACATGCGTCCCGTGGCCGCTGTAATCTCCGGTCAGGCGTACATACTGCCCACCGGAAGGCTGTATTTCAGTTTGCTGTTGCGCTGACAATGGTGCTTCTTCGATGACGACTGTCTGTGACGGCTCTTTTAAGGCGGCGTTAATCTGCGCTCTTGTAAACTCTACGCCCTGATAGTAGCCTGCCGGGGGATACATGCCGCGGGACGCATCCGGGACAAGCGTCTGGTCCCAGATCGCGGCAATTCTGGTCGTTCCGTCTGGATTGCAGAAGTCAGGATGCCGCCAGTCGATTCCGCTGTCTGCAATGCCGCACAAAACGCCTTTTCCGCTCAGATTCAGGTAGGAGGAATGCACGCTGTCAATGCAGGAGGCTCTGATTCCCTGGTCGACAGCAAAAAAGAGCCTTTTGGGCTTTTCGATATATTCAATTTCCGTCCGGTTGGTAAACGCTTCGATAAGCTGCTGCGGCACCGTCGCGACTGCATATCCGTTCAGCAGCTCCACAATCGTGATCTGGGGATATTCCTGGCGGAGCTGGTCTAAGCTTGTGGAATAGCGAATGATTACTTCCCATGTCTTTTCGGTTTTGTTATATCCCGCCTGTAGGTTTACGGACTGCTCGAGCTCCCGCTCTGTCGCATCCAGTGCAAGGTTGAGCAGGTTTTCACGTTTTGGATTGTTGTCTCTTGGCATAAGGATACCGCCTGTGTTTTTTTCAATATATGAGCGATTCTCTGTCTTAGTGACTGACCCTCGCATGTATTGCAATGAAAAAAATTTTGTATAAAAAGGTTGCAAAAAACTGTAAAATTCCGTATCATAAACTATAGAAAAAAGTACAATTAACCAAATAACGTCGAGGGGTATGTAATGAGAGGAAAAACAACAAAGCTCATAAAAGCCGTCTCAGAGCTGAAATCTGAGGATTATTCAAAGGAACCGGAATTAAATGAAATCTATAACCGCTTAACAAAAGCCCGTCAGGAGTTTGCAGAAATATTTGAAAAAAATATTAAGGCTGTTATGCAGATCAGTTCTTTGGACCTTACGATGCAGTACCAGACTGAACAGATCATGGATATTTCACGCAAAGTATCCAAGGCGGCGGAGACGATCTTTGGGACAGCCACAGGCAATTCCATGTTTACCGGAGCCCATAACAACCAGCACGAAGAGCTGGCGCATACGATTACACATATTGCCTCCGAAACCGCGGAAGTCAATGAAAAAATAGAATCCTGTCAGAGCGATCTGACAGATATCCGGGATCTCTCTACACAAACAATCGAAATCTCCCGCAAAATGCAGCGGGATATGGATAACCTGTCTGAAATTATCGGTCGTATCAATGAAGTGATTACCGGGATTGAATCGATCTCGCTGCAAACGAACCTGCTTGCCTTAAACGCTTCCATCGAAGCGACAAGAGCCGGAGAAGCAGGAAGAGGGTTTGCTGTCGTTGCCGACGAGATTCGTACGCTTGCCGGACAGACACAGACACTGACGGGAAATATGGGAAATTTTGTAGAAGAGATCGAGTCTGCATCGCGCAAAAGCGTAAAAAGCGCAGCCGGAACGATTCAGGCACTGGAATCTATGACGAATAAGATCGAAAACGTATGGTTATTAAACAACCAAAACCATCAGCATGTAACGAAGGTAAACGATTCGATCAGCTCTATTGCCGCTGTCAGTGAAGAGATCAGCAGCTCTATGACAGAGATGGAAAACCAGCTCCATGACAGCACCGATTTTATGCAGAATGTCGGGCATGACTTAAAAAAAGCGACCGAACCGGTCGTGGATATCGAAAAGACGCTCGACGATACCGTCAGGAAAATGGGCTCGCTGTCCGAAGACCCTTTTTTCCATCTGGAATATGCAGAATTTGCAAAACATATCAGCAACGCGATTACCGCGCACCAGGGATGGCTGCGGAACTTGAAAAATATGGTAAAGCAGCGCAGCATCGTACCGTTGCAGCTTGACTCTTCCAAATGCGGATTCGGACATTTTTATCATGCAATGACGCCGCGCACGCCGGAAATACGCCAGCTCTGGGAAGGGCTTGGCAAAAAGCATGAGCGCTTCCACCAATTTGGCGGCGAAGCGATCCATGCGCTGAAACGCGGCAACTACTCCGATGCAGAAGCTGTCTACAACCAGGCTGACCTGTATTCCAGGGAGCTGATCGCTGACCTGGAAAGAATCAGGCAGATTGCATTAGAACGTGCTTAACATCATATCCATAATATCATATCATCCATAATAAACGTACGCCATCCAGACAGCTTTGTATCGTAGGCTCTGTCTGAGTGGCGTATCTGTTCTTTATGTTCTATTTAATAAACTGGTCAATCGCACGGTTTAAGTCTTCCACAGCCTGTGCATCTCCATGTTCGATTGCGTGTACGATGCAGTGGCTGATATGTTCCTTTAAAATAAGCTTTCCGGTATTGTTTAACGCAGATTTTACTGCTGCAAGCTGTACCAGCACCTCGCAGCAGTCTCTGCCGTCTTCTACCATGCCTTTTACCGCTTCGAGATGGCCGATTGCTTTTGCCAGGCGGTTTGTAATTGCCTTCATTTCTTTTGGGTCGTGCGTATGTGTATGATTGTCCATTTATGCACTCTCCATCCCTGCTAACTTATCGATCGAGCGGATCATCTCCAAAAGCTGCACATTTTCCAGCTCTCCGCTGCTTTTCATCAGGCGGATAATCTCTGCGCGTTCTTTTTTTACAATATCCAGGTTGCTCGCGATCTTTGACCGCAGCTTCTGCCTGCGTACGAGCAGGCTGTGCTTGATTTCCACCATTTCCTTTTGTTCCACCAATGCCTGCGGCTGTTCGATCCATACGCGCGAATCGTACAGCTCGCATTTTTTCAGCAGGCTTACGAGCTTGTCATAGTAATAGTTTAAATCTTCATTTGTTTTTCTGTATTTTTCCTGTTCCCGCATGGCGTTTTGATACATTTCCCACTGGTACTCAAACTCTCTGGAATCGCGCACGTGGAATCTGTCTCTGCCGTAGTCGACGGCGTTTGTGATATTTACATATTTTATCTTGACTTTATTTAACAGGATAATCGCGTAATTGATATTTGTTTCTGCTTGCAGGATTTCCCGCCTGCTGCTTTCTAAGCGGAACACGATATATGCCGATCCAAGAAGGCATGCCGCAATGACGCCGATCCAGACATACCTAAGGTCGTAATCAAATCCTTTGGATATCATAAACAGCAGCGCCGCGGCGGATGCGGCAGCAAACAGCAGCATAAAAGAAGCCTTGCGCATTCTCACCCGGCTGCGCCTGCAATCCCTTTTGAGTATTTCCCATTCCTGCTTCTCGCCTTCCAAATACTGCATGTCCCGCTTGACGACCGCCTGGTATTCTTCATTCGTGCGCAGGTTTTTAATAGCGTCGGGAATCTGCTCCTCCTGCCTTTGCATCATCTGAAACTGTGCGTCGGAAATGCGCTTGGATGTATTTAAAAACTGGTCTCTTGCCAGGTTCAGCTTCGCCACATAATCGGCTGCCTTGCGGATTTCCTCAGACTGGTCTGGCGCCAGGTTTTCAATCAGCTCGATGTCGTTCAAATAAGAAGTGACGATATAATATTCCTTTTTGCCATCGTCAATCTCCCTAGCATTCTGCATTACTTTTTCACAGCGGTCTGCCAAAGCGCTGCCGGAAGAATTGTGCGAAAGCTCCTCTAAGCCGCCTGACACCTGCACATCCTTCATCACCTTTTCAAGGCCTGCCCGGTCTTTTCTGCGTTTGAAAAATCCCATATTTTCACCCCTTATAAGATATATATTGTTCTTTCCATGCCTCTACCTGCACATAGATCTCACTTTTTGCCTGTGCAAACGACGCCTGCGCCAGTCTTGAAAGCTCTAATATTTTGCCAAATTCTGCCGAGGCTTCTGTCAGATGCACCAGCTCCGCCAGATTTTTTTTCATGCCCGCGTACTGCTCCTTGCTAATATGGTGCTGCTGCAAAAACCACTGTACACGCTCTGTGTCCTCCAAAAAACAGACTGCCTGCGACGCTGCCTTTAAGGAATCCGCGCGGTGGCTGAGCTTGTATGCCTTTTCATAACAGTTAACAGCACGCTCAAAGCAAAGCATATTTGCATAAGCCGTTCCCATATTGTGCCAGATATCGCCGCTTACTCTCACATCCGACGGGCTGTCTGTCGCGCTTAACAGCAGGCTGCGGTATTCTTCGATGGCAGCCAGATACTTTTTTTTCTCCATAAGCTGGTCTGCCTTGATCTTGCGGTTTTCATAATTCGTCTGGTGATCCATCTTTTGCAGCCGCATTCCTAAAAACTGCATTTCATTTTTGGAAAAATAGCCGGAATCTAAAATAATCTGCATACAAAACACGCGAAATCCCTTCCCGCCTTCCAAAATCCTGCGCAGCTTTTGCGCAAGATTCACTGCTTCTACTTCCATCTCCAGCCAGTCGCAGAACTCCGTCGTCATAATATTTTCATCCAGCAGATAAATATTGTCCTGCAAAAAATAGCACAGCTCCTCGATCGAATAAATATTTTGTTTTGCACTCTCCAGATAATAAGGCTTTGCAGCCTGCTTAAAGCTGCAAAAAATCAATCCGCTCATGCGTTCCTCCTGCCCTGTCAGCCTGCTTAGTCCACCTTCATATGATACTCCCAGACCATATCGCTCGCTTTAAAAAACTCACCCAGCCCCAGATCCCGGATCGTAATTTTTACCGAGCGGTCGGACGAGGGCTTTGCGGCTATTTTCAGCCGCGTCGCCTTCGGCGGCCTTTGGGGAAGGTTGGTAAGCTCTAACGATTCAATCCTTGCTTCCCTGCTGTTTGGCCGCTGGATCCAAAAGTCGATCTCTCCCGGCCCGTCCAGAATCACTTCGCAGCCGCCCCTTGCCTCGTACCAGTTTTCCCCTGCCGAGATCAGCGTATAAAATGCCATCTCATTATTTTTGCGCACTTTCAGGCTGATATTAAATTTCATTTCATTTTCGCCCATATAGGTATAGTTCCACGGAAATACCTGCTCCAAAACTTCCGCCGCGTAGCAGGCGCCTTTGGAAAACAGGTTTTTCCCAAGAAATGCCCGGCGCCCCTGGCACAAATAGCGCAGCGAATGCTTCATCCAGCCGCCTTCAAAGCCGTCTCCTGCAAGATACACCGATGAAATAATCTTTTTTTCAAAAACCTTTTGCACGATCTCTGAAAAAGACGTGTCCTTATCCTCTGTCAGATAGCCGCAGTCCGTCTCCAAAATCTGCACGAGCTGCGGCTTGGACTGCTTTCCCCTGGACAGGTACCAGCATACCATGCTCTTGCCATAGTACTGGAACAATGCGATATCGTGTGTCGCCAGCCCGTCCTTTTGGTTCAGCGCATAATAGTAAAAGCTTTTCATATAGTCGGTAACGGTAATCTTTTTTCTGGGCACCGGAAGCTGCTCAAACACATATTCCATAAGTTCCATTAACTTCTCATTTAATTTTGCAAATGTAAAAACAATTTTGCCGATCTCCAGCTTTGGGCCGAGCTTTCCGGCAAGCAGCAGCAGTTTTTTGATAAAGACCGCAAGCAGTGCCCGGATTTCATACGCCTGGTCCTGGATCAGCGTATAATCACGCTGCAACGCCCGCGTCAGCAGGCGGTTTTCACATTTCCCCATCTCCGCCTTCTCAAAACGGATCGCCTCGTCCCCGTATACCCACTGACCGGAAGCCGATGCCATGCACACGGCAAGCGGGATCTGAAAGATCTCACTGCCAGCCACGGCACTGACGGTCTCCGGCTCCGGCTGTGCCGTCGTCGCAAAGCTTACCATGGCATAGCTGTCGCTTAAATCAATCCCAATATATAATTTTTGTTCATTCTGTGCCATAGTCTCCTCTTTTTAGCTCTATGTAAATCTATAGATTATATAATTTTAAACATTTTTCCCGCAAGTATGCTGTATTTTTCATATTCCTGCATCATGCGCAGCAGCTCCTTCTCCTTGCCCTGCTCCCGCAGATACAGCATATAGTTGATATACGCATACCGCCCGCCGTAGCTGACATCTCCGTATGTCTGCCCTTTGATATGGACACTTTCGCCTAACTGCTGCATCCCTGCTTCTGTCTCCTGCACCAGATAGTATTCCAATTCATCGTCCCGAAACAGCAAAAACTCATAAGAAAAGATCCCGTCATAAATATTTAGCATCGCTGCCGCTGTAAATTCCTGCTGCTGCCGCATACGGTAGTGGATCTGTATCCGGCTGTCGGGCATTGCGCGATACTCCACGAGCACCCGGTTATAAAGCTGGTATCTGCTGCACAGGCTTTCCGGCAGGCTTTTAAAAAACGCAAAGTTCATATTTCTGGAAATAAACTCATGCAGCAGCTCGTCCGCGATCTTTAGCTGGTAGCGGTCAAGCCCGTCTGCTTGGGAAAAGCATTTTAAAAGCCCCAGGCGGCAGGCAATCCCGCGCAGCCTGCCTTCTTTGTACAACTGGCACGCCTCTAAAAACAGTCCTCCCGGCAGCATCGCATCGTGCACGACATATTCGTGCATACAGTAAGAGCGGTATGCCTGCAAGATAAATTCACGCCCGCCATGCCCCCGGTAGCCCTGGTAGGCGTCCTGTACGCTGTCTACCTCCTGCGTACTGTAAAGCGCCTGTATTAACAGCCTCTCTTCCAGCTCTTCTGTCTCCTGCACTTCACACGCGCGCGCCGCCTCGTAAACAAGCAGCATCTGTTTAGAAGGCCCCTCAAAATATTTTGCCAGATATAAGACGACCTCCTGGCTGCGCATCCCTTCTGTCAGCACCGTCATGCAAAGCTCCAGCAAAAACGCATCTTCGCCGATCTCCCTTGACCCAAGCACGCCGCAAAGCATCTCTGAAAGCTTTGCAGCGTCTATGCCGTCATAGCCGTAGCTGCTGACCAGCTCATACGCTTTTTCATACCAACCGTGGTCGATCATAAGCTCGATCATCAGATTGCGGTTATCCCGGCGCATACTGGCAAAGTCTACCTGCGCCACATACGTCTCCAGCCCTTCTTCCAACTGGTTTATCAAACAGTAGCGCACAAGCCCCGGCCCGATCTGGCTTTTAAACTTTGCACTGATCTGCGGCGCTGCCATTAACGTGCGCAGATAGTCTACATCGGTACGCACCGGAACGCTTAACTCCGTCTTTCCATCCATATGGTGCATTAAATATTGCAGCTTTTCCGGCGCAAAATTCAGGCACCTGCGGATATAGTGCGACGGCTTCATCAGCTTTTCCAACTGGCAGGCTTCCGGGGAGACGAAGCGCTGCCCCCTGTTATTTTCCAGCACGATCGCATAGTCGTTGGAAAATAGCTGGAAGTATGCCGCTTCTTTGGAAATCGGCACGCGCTGCTCCTCTTTCATATGCTTTTGAACCACGACGACAAAAGCCGCCATCTTATTCGTACAGTAAAATTTATGCGTATATAAAATATCGGCAAGCGGCGTCGCAAGCTCCTGCGTCAGCATCCCCTTGTCAAGCATTTCATCGTAAATTACGGCAAGATTGTCGTCGATATGCCCTTTTAATATCTCGTCGATGGCAAACTGCTTCATCGTCTGCGCATATTTTTCGTAAATCGACGGCTGCTCCTGTTTGCGCGCAATAATATTGACATATAGCGCCGCTTTGTACGGATAGGCGAGCTGGTTGTTATACTGGAAATACATCTGGATGACTTTTGGAAGCGGCTGTATGCTGTGCAGATCCATTGTCAGCAGAAACGCTTCGTATAAACCGGTAATTTTTAAATTTTCCGCAATCCCTTTTTCGTACCAGCGATGATACTTCGACTGGTAGCACTGTCCTTTAATTAAGTACGCGCAGACCCCCATCAGCATATCCTCATCCGGGTCTTTTTCATAGCTGCGGAACAAAATCCGGCAGACCAGCGGATGAAACTGGCGCATATTATTGGCAAGCCGCATCACCTGGCCGGCAAGGTCTTTGGTCAGTACCCCCTGCCTGGACGCCCAGTTCATCAAAAGGATCTCATAGGCATCCAGCTTCGTCAGCAAATACGGCTGCTCCAAATATGCCTGGTATGCCTCGACATACCATAACGGCGAATACTGCCCCTGCATAATGCGCGCTTCCATCACGCGCAGCTTGATCTGCGGCTGTGTACGCAGCGTCCCGTTCAGCCGGAGCGTCAGAAAAAAGATCATCGGGTGCGTCCCGTACCGCTTTGCAATCTCCTCGATCTCATCCAACAGGCGGTCTACGATGACCGGCTCCTTTTCCTTTTGCAGGCACAAATAGTCGTAAAACGCCCACTGCGGGTCTTTTTTATTTTTGTATTTCTGGCGGTACTCGTCCATCAGCCATTGGGCATCCTGCCGCTGCTTATTCCGCTGCAGTGCATACGCTTTAAACAGCAGGTACCACGGGTCATTCGGTTGAAATTCCTCCATCCGCTGGATCAGCGCAAGCGTCTGCTTTGTCCATTCCCCGGTTACGATTTTTTTCAGGCGGAAATTCAGATAGCACCTGGTCAGCAGATAGGTGGCACGCTGCAATCCCTGTATTCTGCGTTCTTTTTGCGTATGCCTGCCGCCTTTTGCGGCGAGCACGTGCAGTTCTTCTTTCTGGGCGTCATTTTCAAAATAAATACAGCCGTAATTGTTGCCAGCGTGCATCTTCTCCGTATCGATATAAAAGCTGAACGGGTAAGTCTCGCCCAGGAAATCATCGCCTGTCAAGTAACGTTTCTGCGGGACTAAAAATTCATCCTCGGTAAATACCCGGATCTCCAAAAATCCCCAGCCGTCCTTTTGTATGTGAATCCGCTCTTCGACCGGGTCTTTTGCCCCGGCTATTTCTACACTGTGCTTTTCCAGTGCAAAATGCGCCCGCTCTTTTTTCCCGGTTCCGATTAAAAACTCATCCATCGTCTGCTCGGTCACCGTCGGCTTTGAAAGGCCGCTATATAATAAGGAAGCTTTCAGGTCTTTCGGCGCCAAAATATTTTTAAACGCCGGCGAATGAAAAATATGGTACGCCTCTTTCCATTCGTTTTTTGCAAGCTTTGTAAAATCCCGCAGATTTTTAATTTTTCCTGTCGACGCCTCCGCATACAGCTTTGTTACCGTCACTTCAAACGCAAGCGGGTATTCTCCGCCATTGCATACGATAAAAAAGCTGCCTGTGACAAAATCCCCTTCCGACATACCATCTGCATGAAACTGTACCTGGATCTGTACCTCTTCCCCTTCAAACTGATTGGTCAGGCATTCCATTCTTGCGCTGGAGGAATAAATAATACCACGCATCCGTATTCCATTTTCACTCTTTACCACAAAGCTGTCCGCAGCCGTCTGCCCCTCTACTGCTTCTAGCTCCAGCTTTTCTTTTGAAAATACAACTTGCGGCTGCTCATATGGAATTTTCCCTTCTGCCAGTTCTTCGATCCTCTTTCGCACGTTGTCACCTGCTTTACTCTTGCTTTTTTTTCCAATACCGCTATAATATACAAAAGGCGATACTTTAAGAATTATAAACTATTTACGAGCCATACGCAATATGTTGATGAAAGTTCGTTTGCGTTCGTTCGAAGGAGGAAGCATTATGATACAGCATAAAGACCATTTCCACGGCAGCGACCTGGAAAAAATCGAGCAGTTTTATGGGATAAAAAAAGAGTCCATCACCAGTTTTTCCGCAAATGTCAATCCGCTTGGCATATCTCCTGCACTGCGCAAAACGCTTGCGGAGCGCATCGATGCGATCACCACTTATCCTGACAGGGACTATGTCTCGCTGCGGGCGTGCATTGCGGATTATGTCGGTACGGATCTGGAAAATATTATCGTCGGAAACGGCTCTACGGAGCTGATTTCTTTGTTTATCAATGCAGAGCATCCAAAAAAAGCGCTTGTCATCGGCCCGACGTATTCCGAATACGAGCGTGAAATCTCCCTGGGCGGCGGTACTACGCTTTATTATCCGCTGCGGGAAGAAGACGGGTTTCGCCTGCATACAGCCGATTTTATCTCTCATTTAAAGGATGATATCGACCTGCTTGTCCTGTGCAATCCGAACAACCCGACGTCCACCTGCATCTCAAATAAATCGATGCGCCTGATTCTGGATGCCTGTCTGCAGCATGGCATCTATGTCATGGTCGACGAGACGTATGTGGAATTTGCAGAGCAAATGGAGCAGATCACTTCCGTGCCGCTGACGCATTACTATAATAACCTTGTAATCCTGCGCGGCACTTCCAAGTTTTTTGCCGCTCCCGGCCTTCGCCTTGGATACGCCATAACCGGAAACCGCGACCTGGTCAAAACGATCAACACGCGCAAAAATCCCTGGACGATCAACTCTTTGGCTGCCATCGCAGGGGAGATTATGTTCCGGGACGAGGACTATATCCAGGAAACGAAACGGCTGATCAGCACCGAACGCAGGCGCATGTACGAGCTGTTCTCGGCGAGGGAGGACTTTCAAGTGTACGAGCCTTCTGGAAATTTTATGCTCGTAAAGATCTTACGGCAGGATCTGTCCTCGCAGGATCTGTTTGACCGCACGATACGCAAGGGAATGATGATACGGGACTGCTCGACGTTTCCGTTTTTAGACGACAAGTTTATCCGGTTTTGCTTTATGCAGCCTGAGATGAATGACAAGCTCGCTGCCTGTATCCTGTCCGCTTAACTGTGAGGGTATCCCAGGCGAAAAAACAGCCCGAACCGTCTGGCTCAGGCTGTTTTTCTTTCGACATAACCGCTAACATATATGCGGCATCTGCACCGTATCTGCCAGCGCTTTTTTGGCAAGCTGGTCTGCCTCTTCGTTATACTGGTTGCCGGTATGCGCCGCGATTTTGGTAAACGCAATCTGTATCCTGCTGCCGCAGCGCTCCATAAACTGCGCGTACTGCTTGGTCAGCTCGTTTTTCGCCTGCCAGCCGTGCGTCGCCCACTGCTCGATCCCGGCATAATCGTAGCAGATCTCCACTGCGGGATAGCCTTTCTCGATTGCCCATTTTACCGCAAACATGGCGCCAAGCATCTCCCCGGACACATTGCGCAGCGCAAGTGACTTTGGATCATTGCCGCTGCCGGATTCGCGGATAATTTCTCCCTGCGGCGTTAAGAGCACGCAGCCAAACGAATAGCGCTTTTTTTTGTGCTCATAGCTGCCGTCCACATATGCGACCAGCGTATCTTCCTTTGGCTGCGGCGCTGCCTGCGGCTGTGCGTCGCCTTCCAGATAGGCAAGTGCTTCCTGCTCGTTTGCAAAGCTTTTATATACTGCGCCCGGATAACCGTGTACAAGCTGCCTGCATTCATCCCATGTGGCAAACAGCCCGGTCTTTTTGCCTTTTCTTACGGCATAGATTTTCTTTTTTGGCATGGTTTCCTCTCCCTATAAGTTGCGTACTTTAAAATCGCGTTCTGCCTCACGCCGCTGGTCTTTTTTTGCAATATCCTGCCGCTTGTCATACAGCTTTTTGCCCTTGGCAAGCGCAATCTGCACTTTGACAAGGCTCCCTTTAAAATAAACCTGCACCGGGACGATCGTATAGCCCTTTTCCTTGATTTTGCCCTGGAGCTTTAAAATCTCGCGCTTGTGCAGCAGCAGCTTTTTCGGGCGCAGCGGGTCTCTGTTAAAAATATTTCCTTTTTCATAAGGGCTGATATGCATCCCGTATAAAATCACCTCGCCGTTTTCGATATGCACAAACGACTCCTTGATGCTGCACCTGCCCATACGCAGCGACTTTACTTCTGTCCCGTGCAGGCTGACGCCGCACTCATAGTTTTCCTCCAAAAAATAATCATGTCTTGCTTTTTTATTGTTTGCAATCAGTTTAAAATTCTCCTTGCCCATTCTCAGCCTCCTCAAAGTATGGTGCTTCCATATCCGCAGGCACAAAGTCAATCGTACGCAAAAACGTGTCTACCGCCGTACACAATACCCGGATCGGCTCGCCGAGCTTGTAACGCCTGCCGCTTGTCTCGCCTGCCATCTCATAGGAAGACTCGATATAGTGGTAATAGTCGTCTTCCAACGCGGTCACATGGATCATTCCTTCTACCGTATTCGGCAGCTCCACATACATGCCCCATGCCGTCATGCCAGAGATCACGCCCTCGAAAATCTCTCCGATATGCTCCTGCATATATTCTGCTTTTTTCAGCTTGTCTGTTTCTCTCTCTGCTTCGTCTGCGCGCCGTTCCATCTCGCTCGACTGCTTTGCGACTTCCGGCAGTATCGCTTCATAATGCTGCTTTCTCTTTTCGTTCATCCGCCCGCGCAGGCAGTCCTTGATAATCCGGTGAATCTGCAAATCTGGATAGCGGCGGATCGGCGAGGTAAAATGACAGTAATACTGTGTCGCCAGCCCAAAATGCCCCAGACAGTCCACCGTATAATTTGCCCGCCGCATGGAACGCAGCGTCAGCCTGCTGATCAGCGCTTCGTGCGGGGTATCCGCAATCTTTCCAAGCAGCTTTTGAAATTCTTTCGGATGAATATCGTCACGCATCCCGCTGCCGTGGATGGTCAGCCCAAAGTTTGCAATAAACGCGGACAGCTTTTTAATGCGTTCTGCATCCGGCGTCTCGTGTGAACGAAATACAAACGGTACTTCCTGCCAGAAAAAGTCCTGCGCAACCGTCTCATTTGCGGCAAGCATAAAGTCTTCGATCAGGTTGGTCGCCGTATTGCGCTCATACGGCAGAATCTCCAATGGCCTGCCGTCCTCATCCAGCCTGATTTTTGTCTCTGGAAAATCAAAATCAATAGAGCCGCGCTTCATGCGCTTTTTGCGCAGCAGTGCGGCAAGCTCCTTCATCCGCTCAAACATCGGCACCAGCTCTTCATATTCTTTGCAGAGCGCTTCTTCGTGGTCGTCCAGTATTTTTTTCACAACCGTATAGCTCATGCGCCGGTCAACATGGATCACTGTTTCCGCAATCTCGTGGTCGATTACCCTGCCTTTTGGATCGATCAGCATAACGCAGCTTAACGCCAGGCGGTCTTCGCCCTCGTTTAAAGAGCAGATGCCGTTTGACAGCTTGTGCGGCAGCATCGGGATCACGCGGTCTACCAAGTATACGCTTGTCCCGCGGTTCAGCGCTTCCACATCCAGCGCAGAATGCTCCTGCACATAGTTGGTAACGTCCGCGATATGCACGCCCAGGCGATAGTTCTCTCCTTCCATCACGCAGGAAACCGCATCGTCCAAGTCTTTGGCGTCTTCCCCATCAATCGTAACCATCTGCCAGCCGCGCAGGTCTTTTCTGCCCTGCATATCCGCCTGGCTGACCTCCTTTGACACGTTCACCGCCTGGCGCAGTACTTTTTCTGGAAATTCCACCGGCAGGTCGAAGTCTTTTACAATCGATAAAATATCCACGCCCGGATCATTTTTGTGGCCTAAAATCTCTACCACCTTTCCTTCTGGTTTTTTTCCTTTTTCCCCATACTGCGTAAGCTGCACGACAACCTTATGCCCGCTGACTGCTCCAAACGTATGTTCTTTTGCAATAAAAATATCCTGCCCGAATTTCTGGTTGTCCGGTACGACAAATCCAAAATTCTGGCTTGCCTCAAACGTGCCTACCAGTTCTTTCAGCCCATGAGACACAATCTTTACTACCTTCGCTTCCTTGCGCCTGCCGCCAGCAGAAGGCACCGGCTGAATCTGTACCTCGTCCATATGCACAGCGCCTCCGCGGTTTTCTGCGGCAATATAATAATCGTCTTCATTTTCTACCGAGACAAACCCAAACCCTTTGGCATTGCCTGTATAGACGCCAAACAGCACCTTTCCCTGGGATTTGGAATATTTGCCCTTTTTGGACACCTCAACCCGGCACTCGTCCACGAGCGCGTCTAATACTTCCTGCAATTCCTGCCGCTGGCTCTTTGGCACTTGCAGCACCATTGCCATTTCCTTTGCCTTCATCGGCACATAGAGTTCCTCACAGATAAACTCATAAATCATTTTTTTCCGGTCTTCCAATAATTTTCGATCCATAGTATTCCCACCTTCTCATATGACAAAAAAACTGCCGCACCCCGCGACAGTTTCATTCGTTCGTTAATTAAAGCTTCCAATATTCAGGACTGCTGAAATCACAATAAAAAGCACAACAAGTACCCTTGTCAGCTTTACAAGCATCCCTTCCATGGAACGGCCTTTATTTTTGCCCCAGTAAGTATCCGCTGCACCGGCTATTGCGCCAAGCCCTGCCGACTTACCTTCCTGCATTAAAATAATGACTGTTAACGCGATACATACTATAATAAATAAAACTTCCAGGATCAGCTTCACCGTAGCCAAAATTGACACCTCCATTTTGTGAATGCACTGTCCATGCACAATGCAGGCAATGCAGTTTTACGACTTTTGTTATTGTAGCACAGACCTTGTACAAATTCAATACTTTTTTCCATAAATTTTATAAAAATATTACAAACCTGTTACAAGGACTAGAGCGTGTTTGAAAAAGAAAGATTGAAAGAAAAATCCAAACATTAGTCTTGACCTTGCCGGAAACTTCCAATAAAATAGATAGTGTCACTCTGTGAAAGAAAGGAAAGGAAAAAGCCATGAATATTAAAATCAAGCTCATTGCATTAGAAATGCTCTCTCTTCTTGCCCTGGGCATTATCCTGATCTCCGGAAGCCTGGCACTTTCCGTCGAAGAAGTACATGTCCGTACGGAGGAAACACTGCGGACAGCCGTATATGGCTTTAACGGCTCTACTTCTTACCTGAGAGACAAGGGAGAGGATATTGACATTACAGTATTTGAAGGAGACACCCGTATCGACAGCTCGATCCCAGGTGCTGTCGGAACAAAGGCAAGCGCTGAGGTAATCACGCATGTCCTACAAAACAAAAAAACTTATTTTGACACAGACGTCGATGTGAACGGAGCTTCCTACTACGGCTACTACATCCCTACCGAAACCGGGATGCTGTTTGCCGGCAAGCCTAAAAATGCCGTAAATAACTTTATTAAAGCAACGCTGCGCCTGCTGATCAGCATTGGTGTTGCCGCATACGTCATCTGCTCTGCAATCTCTGGATGGATTTCGTATTCCATTTCTAAGCGTATCCATCAGGCAGCCTGGCACCTTGCCGTGCTTGCTGACGGCGACCTGAGTATGGAGCTGCCGCCGACAAAAGCAGACAGCAAGGATGAAGTACATATGATCACACATGCTGTCAGAGACTTGCAGATCCAGCTACGGGAAATCGTCTCCAGCATTATCGAGCAGACCCATCACCTAAACGAAAGCAACAGCGAATTTTCCGAGCAGTTTACGCACATTGCCCAAAATGTCAGCAGGATGAACACCTCTGTCGAGGGCATTGCCTCTGGAAGCAACGCCCAGGCACGGGAAACCTCTGACGCAAGCAGCCAGGTAGCGAATATGGCAGATGTGATCGGACAAAATTCTTTGAATGTGGGAACCTTAGAGCGTGCCGTTGACCGGATGTCAGAGCTGTCCAACCAGACAGACACCACACTTGCCGAGCTGATTACGATGAACGAAAAGACGACGGCAAACATTACGACCGTATCTGCACAGACAGACGCAACCAACGCTTCTGCGGAAAATATCAAGGACGCTGTGCAGCTTATTCAAAATATTTCCGAGCAGACCAACCTCCTGTCGCTGAACGCTTCGATCGAGGCAGCAAGAGCAGGAGAAGCCGGCAAAGGCTTTGCCGTCGTAGCAGAAGAGATCCGCAAGCTTGCCGAGGATTCCTCAGAAAGCGCAAACAAAATCGAAGCCATCGTACACGACCTGCTTACAAATTCCAGCATCAGCGTGCAGAAAATGGACGAGGTACGAAAAGACGCAAATATCCAAAACGAAAAGCTGCACCAGACCAGGGCAGTATTCGACGACCTGGAAACCGAAATCAACTCTGTCTTTTCTGTTTCCAAAAACATCTACGAGCAGACTACCCGTCTGGAAGAACAAAAAAACAGCATCCACGATGTCGTCGAGCAGCTTGCCGCCATCTCTGAGAAAAATGCCGCTTCCTCCCAGCAGACAAGCACCAGTATGCAGGAGCTGGCGGATACGATCGAGGACTGCCGCCATGAAACGGTTGTGCTGGCGGATTTGAGCGACCATTTGAAAGAGCAGACGAATCGGTTTAAATTATAAAGATTCTTTTATTAATTGTAAAAAACCTCTGTTAGGACTGTATTGTAAATACTGATAGCAGAGGTTTTTCTCAACTGAATAAAACAGGGGGCAATCCGTTCTCTGGCATTAAAAATGCAAAGTAGGTAAATGCAGCAAAGCATAATGTTGTAAATAGTAAGCCGATTTTACCAACAATGGGAGTTTTGTACTTTGTAGAGAACAGCCTAATATTGAGAATCAACGAAACGGCACAAAGTACCATATCCAAAACAAAATTGATAATAACGACACTTTTGTTGTTGCTCATAAAACCCAAAGTGAAAAATGCCAGTATAAACAATCCGTAATTTACACATATCCCCATGATTATTTGTTTTGATGACAGATTAAATATCTTCATGATTAACCTCCTTGCCAATTCCAACAGCCTGTTTGATTTCATTGACATCGCATTTCAATTTCACTAATCCAATTACAAATAAAAGGAGCGAAACAATAGCAACAATGATTATATAACTGAATATGCCTATAAAAATATGCTCAAACCATTGTCCTGCCCATGCTAATGGCAAAATCCCAACAGTTAGCGAAACTAAATAGCCTACTGCTTGTTTTAATGGCTCAAGTTCAACATTCTCACTAAACAGATAAGCAATACCACAGGCTAATCCAAGCCAAGTAAATGTAGCAATCTGAGCAATGGTCGCAAATAATTCATTGTTGTAATTGTTTGTTAAAGCAGGAAGCGCAAAATAGAAGTCTCCTGTGTTCATCCGCAATGAAACTACGGTTGAAAACAGCAAATATGCAAAACACCCAAGCAAAAAACCTACTGTCCCAAACTTCAATGCTTTCTTTTTCAAAGTATCACCTCATATTCCTAAAGATTTTTTGATTTTCGGGATATATCTTCTCGAAACATAAGTTTGTGTATTATCTTCAAAGCGAATACAAATCCTTCCTATTATGCTTAAATCAATATCCCGAATTTTTTTGATATTAACGATTTCTGAATTAGAGATGCGGAGAAACTGTTTTTTGTCGAGAGCCGCTTCCAATTCATACAATCTGTACCGTATTGCATACTCGCCTTGATGTGTTTGAATGTAGACCTTTTGATTTCCCGTATATATTCGGAAAACATCAGTCATATTTACAATCTTAGCTATATCATCTCTGTATGCTGTTAATGTTTCAAGGCTCTTTTTATCGAACTCTACAATATGTTCATAAAGAGCATTGACCGTTCTGCTTTGTTCCTGTGCTGTAATTAGAACCTCCACTTCCTCTACGGAATGGTCTATGTTTATCCCGACTTTCAAAGTGTCACCTCCTATCTGCATCCAATTATACTATCGAATTTTTAGAAAATCTATGATGACACGGTATGTGGTAGTAAATTTGCGATGGACGGTAAATCCGTTTTGTATCCTTTCGTGTTTCCGAGGGTGAATTTATTCTGCAATCCCATTTACAATCACTGCATTCCATGTTATCATAACACACAAAAAGGAGCACTGCTTATATGGACAGTACCATCGCTTCTATTTTAAAGCAATTAAGAAAATCCGCCAAATTATCCGTAAAACAGGCTTCTGACCAGCTAAAGCAATACGGCATCGACATCGCCTCCAAGACACTCTATGGCTATGAAAGCGGCTTGAGTATGCCAAATGCGGATGTATTTGTCGCACTCTGCAACATTTATCACTGCGGCGAGACAGGAAGTATCCTGTCCTCTTCCTCTGCACTTTCAGAACATGCTGCACAGAATGAATTTGCGCAGAACAAAATTACGCAGGATGAAATTACTCTGTTGAATGATTTTAAAACACTGGATTCATTTGGACAGGCACTGGTGCGACAGGTGATGGAACATGAAAAAGAACGTGTGCGGCAGATGAATGGTGTGTCTGGTGGCTAAAGCAAAAGGAAACTGTTTTAATGAGGTGAGGGATTGGGGACAGGAGGAACGCCCCGCTCTCCCTTCCTCTGACTGTCTGGCAAAAAGCATGTTTAAGACACGTTCTAACGAATCAAAATATCTCCATCCTCACAATGAATCTGCACCATCTTCTCGGCGTTCTGTTCCAAAGAAGCATATTTCTCTCCCATAGACTGATCTCCGATTTGAATTGTGCCATATTCTGCCGTCAGCGAATAATCATAATCACCGATATCTTTTTGCAGTTTTAACTCGACATTTCCGTAATCCGCATCAATCGCACATCGGTCAAACAAAACATCCTCCATCCGGCAGTTTCCGCCTTCGACGGTCATCTGCATATCTGTAAACACCGTCTGTCTGCCTTCGACCGTTCCATATTCACTTTTTAAAAACAAGGATCGCATCTTTGTATCCTGGAATCTGACATCTCCGCTTTCTGTGAAAAGATTCATATCCCCTGCAAGCGTGATATCATCCAGCACAATCTCACCATACTCATTTTTTGCCTGGCAGTTTTCTGCCTGTACGTGCTCTATTTGCAGCCTGCCCGTCTCCGCTTCCGCGTCAACTTCCCGTGCCTGTATGCCGAACAGGCTGACATTTCCATACTGCGTACCGATCTGCATACGATCCGCCTGCACCTGTGCACAGGAAATATCTGCGTCTTTTGCAATCAGCTCCAGATCTGACAGCTTTACGCCCTTTGGCAGACGCAGTGTAATAAATTCCTCCTGTGGCTGCGCATGGTCGCTTTTATCGCTGCCTCCGATCACAAACCATGAGACATTGATGCCTTTGTATCTAACAGACGTATGTTCCTCCTGTTCCAATACAAGCCTGGTGCCTTCCATCTTTTTTGAAAGCGTGCGGTTTCCATACAGACCGTAAGACAGCTCATAGGAATCCGAATCTGACGGTTCGATAAGGATATTTGCATACTGCGCCGAAATTTTAACGCTGTCAAACGCTTCTATTTGTTCTTCTTTGCTCTCAAAATGGTTTGTTCCGTTTTTCTCATCGAGCTTTGGCGCATCGACATGCAGCCCTGCTGTGTCCAGCCGTATGCCGTATACGGCTCCTCCCATTGCAATGCCTGCGCCCAAAAGCACGATGCCAATGCCTGCCAGCGCCGCACATATGTTTAAAAATCTTTTTCTATGCATTTTTCTTCTCCGCCTTTCTGTCTTGTAGTATTCCTGCCATCCTTCGCAGCGTCCAGCCCATAAATTTTTTGCACAGCAGCCAGGAAGCATACATCAGCGCCGCACCGATTCCCATAGACATAAGTCCCAACCCTATACAGGACAAAAATACCGAAACACTTTTAAAAAGTACGGTAAATGCCGCAAGTATTGTCACCGGGCCTACGAACACCATGCACGCTGCCATCAATAGCATTGACAGCAGCAAGCTCCATACGACAACGACCATAGACAGCACCAGTAGCCTTCCTGCAAATAAAAGCGGCACCGCAACCGGCATCGCAAACAGCGCAAGCAGCGCTACCCATATGGCGTTCATGCCTCTGCGGACATCCTTTACCGGCTCTTTGGAATAGTTCAGCGCCAGATCGCATATAATTTGGTCAGCCGCTTCTTTCGGGCTGCCAAGGTCTTCGATCGCTTTTGCTTCGTTTTCGCTGCCCGCATCTGCAAAATACTCTTCATAATACTCCACTGCACGCTCAAAATCTTCTTTTGGAAGACGCCGCAGGCATTGTTTTAACTGTTTCATATATTCCTGTTTATTCATCGTTTCCCCCTTCTGGAGCATCGCTGCCATCCATATTCTGCTGCTCCTGCACCGGACTGCTGCTTTCCAAAATTTCCAGTACTGCCTTTATATGCTCTTTCCATTCGGTCTCTAAAAATTCCTTCCGCTGCCTTCCTGCCTCGGTAATCCGGTAATATTTTCGATTCCTGCCCTGGAACTGCTGGTCATAAATATCAACATAGCAATTTTCTGCCAGCCTGCGCAAAACCGGATACAAGGTAGAATCCTTTAGGTTCGATACGCTTTTGATCTGCTGGCTGATCTGATATCCATAGCTGTCCTGCTGGCTGATCATTGCCAGTACAAGCAGTTCCATTAAAGCCGGATTTAACGGATAGATCATAGCATTCTCCTTTCTTATACATTTTTATATATTGTTTATTTTTATATATTATATATTGTATAATATATATTGTCAATATATATTTTCTTTTTTAATATTATGTTTGATTTTTGGGGAATTTTGATTAGGTGTTGCTTTTTTTCATGAAAAGACGCCAGGAAAGGGAATGGGCACGTCCTCTCCCGGCTGCTTTTCGTAAATGTTACAAAAACAAGCGCAATATGGTTTGT
Organism: Eubacteriaceae bacterium; assembly: GCA_910574915.1. Taxonomy (GTDB): domain Bacteria; phylum Bacillota; class Clostridia; order Lachnospirales; family Lachnospiraceae; genus Eubacterium_J. The sequence continues at coordinate 58,976 of CAJTCR010000023.1, read as the reverse complement.
TTTGTTCGCTCTAGCACCATATAAGTAAAGTAGAATGATAAATGGCAGTTTGCAGTTATATGTAGATTGCCATATTTTTGTAGAAAAATGGTCATTTATGTGGTAATATATAGATGGCAAAGATAAAAACACTACGCAAGGAAATCTTGCAGAACTTGTAGGTGGTCCAGTCGCACCGGTTTGATGTAAGTAGCCCTCCCTCCTTAGGGTCTCTGTTTTTTGTTTATTACAATCATTTTAATGAGAAATTGTCATGGACAAAGTATTAGGAAAATTAACAGTATTTTTTGAAGAACCGCTTTGGGTGGAGTGTTTGAACATGTATCAGATGAAAAGCTATCTGTATGTAAGGTTACGTTTAGGGGCAGAACCTAAAGACTATGAAGTTTATGATTTTGTTCTGAAAATTACTATCGATTACAATTTAGTCTGGCTGTGGCAACTGATGTAAAAGAAGCTGAACACAATCCTCAAAGAGTACAGCTTCAAGTACGGAGGCAGGTACAGAAAACCGGGATAGGAACGAAATCGCAACAGGTTTTAAGTTACGACAAGAACAGTTGAAAATTGAACACAAGACTCTCCACCGTGAAAGATGGGAGGCAGAGAAACAACGGCAATTTGAACTGAAATAGCAGAAAAAGAAAGAGAAGCATAGGAAAAAGTGACGCTGATTATGCTTCAGTAAAGAGAAGGATATTGTTCAAATGATAGGAAAGAAAGTACTTTCAGATAAATATGTAACAAAGTTATATACAATTTTTGAACAGAAGAGGTGGAAGATACAGGAAGATGGAGATTATTCAGTCTTTGATAGATTTTGTAGTAGGTTAGCAGAGTTGGAAAATGATGAAGAAAGAGATTTAATAATTGAACTTACAAATGAATTTTTGTGGATTCAGTCTAGTATGTATGAAGAGTATTTATTGATAGCATTAAAAAAGTTATTTAAAAGCAAAGAGTGGGAGCCAGAGAAAGGAAAAAATATTTATATATGCCCGTTATTACCAGAAAGAGACTTTGGGAAATTAAAAAGTAGTACATATATGTTATACTTATGTCAAAGTATATTAATGCGTACATACTCTGAATTTCAAGATGAACAGATACGTATTTGTGAGACACTGGAAGTGTTAAAGACACATGAGGATAGAATTGGCTCAGTAATTTTAATGGATGATTTTATCGGAAGTGGTGAAACAGCTCTAGAATGTTTAGGATATTTAAATTTTTTAAATAAGAAAATACATATTGTATCTTTAGTAGCTCAAGAAGAGGGAATAAATAATATTAGTAAAGAAAACGTTTCGGTATTTACTGCTGTGTCAAGAAAAAAAGCTATAACTGATGTATATCCTGAATCAGAAGTAAAAAAGAAGATTGAAGAAATGGTAAAGATTAGTAAACGTTTACATGCTCCTAAGGGAATGCAATTAGGATATGCTAATACGGAAAGTTTAGTAGCAATGATAAAAACACCTAATAATACATTCCCTGTATATTGGTACGAGCATAAAAAAAATTCTTATGCACCGTTTGTAAGAAAAGAAAATGTAAAAGTAATAAGGAGCCAGGTGAAATGAGAGAATCAACAGAATTTTTATTATTAGATACAATAAAAAAACATTCTTCCATTATGCCTTTATTTACTGCGGGTTATTCATATTCAAAGGTAATTGAGTGGGTTCGGCAGTTGGAAAAAGATGGAAAAATATGTTATAATGAAATGGAACAAAGAATACTAAGCGATGTAGGTATGACTAGATGGGGAACAATAAAAAAGAAAAAAAATGGCTTTACAATTTTGCCATTAAATAGTTACAAAATGAAGAAGATAGACATAGACGAAATATATTTACCGTGATATAATATAAGTAACCTTTGAAATCTTTAGACTTTGCACTTATGTGCGGGATTAGCGAGTCGTTAATCTTTGAGGAACTTACTTTTCGAGCCGATGTAATACTTGTCCATGATTTTACAGGAGTAAAATCCTGAACAAGTATTACGGGTCGTGATTTTGTTCCAAAATCACTCTTATATTTCTTTTCTACCGAAAAGAAATATACGATATTTTTAGTAAAGATTTCAAAGGTTTTTAAAATGGTGATAAAATGGAATGGATAGAGTATGAATTAAAGTTTATTGAGGTTGCGCAAAAAAATAATAAAAATAAAAAATATCGTGATCAATGGCTAAATTATGCCAAAAATTTGTGGGAACATGATTTACCTATTATCTTTACACAAGATCATCTATGTGCATTGTTAGGGTTTGACCCTATATATGTGTATGCGGTTTCTAATTCGCCCCACAATTTTTATCATTATTACCAAGTACCCAAAAAAAGTGGTGGAAAAAGAAGCATATCTGAACCGCTGCCAAATTTGAAAGAAATACAGCGGTGGATTCTAGAAAATATTTTGTACAGATTTGAGATAAGTCCGTATGCAAAAGCCTATATAAAAAACAAATCTATTAAGGATAATGTTCGTTTTCATAGAAGACAGCGGAAGGTGTTGTCGCTAGATGTCAAGAATTTTTATAATCATTTGACAGATTGGATGGTTTATCAATTATTTATCGAGGTGGGTTATAGTGAATCTGTGGCAATGATGTTAACAAATTTATGTTGTTTAAACGGAAGTTTACCACAAGGGGCACCTTCTAGTGCAGCTTTATCGAATATATTGATGAAAAATTTTGATTATAAAGTGGGATATTTTTGTAAAATGTCTAAAATTCGTTTTACAAGATATGCGGATGATATGACCTTTTCAGGGGATTTTGATGAAGTAAAAGTAATTTCCTTTGTTAAGAAAAGTTTAAATGACTTGCACTTAACTATTAATAATGCAAAAACAAGGGTACGAAAGCAAGGGCAACAGCAAGAAGTGACAGGTATAGTGGTAAATTATAAACCTCAACTTGCAAAAAGTGTTAGAAAGAATATTCGTAAAGACGTATATTATATAAATAAATACGGATTACAATCACATTTAAAATATATACAGGAGGAAAGGAGTAATTATCTTGAACATTTATTCGGATTAATAAATTATGCATTATTTATTAATCCAGATGATAAAGAAATGAAGAAGTATAAAATTGATATAAAATGTCTTATGAAAAAAGAAAAGATAAATTAGTGCTACAGCAAACTTTTCAAATTTGTTTGCCTACTATAAACAAAATCAACTCTATGATATAACAGATTCTCAGTTATTTTACATGAAAAACCTGTGCAAAATAGTTCCGTAGGAAACGCAAATCAAATAAAGTTACTGTAGTACTAGACAGGCAAATTCTAAAATATAGTTTGTCTGCTTATTTATACAATCTTCCAAAATTCATTGATTCAGATGTTACTTGCGATATTCTTTTGAGATTCGAATCCATTATTGAACTTGTTTCAGTAACACATACGAAGAACAGCCGGGAGCGGGGATTGGCACACCCTGCCTGCGGCTTTGGAAGAATGCTTAGAAGCCCTTCGTATTCTGCGGGGCAACCAGGGGCGCAGCCAAGCGGCACCTTTAGCTGCCAGCAGGCAGCGAACTAGGTGCCGCGACCGTCCACAGCCACAGCGTAACAGCAGGATACTTAGGGCTTCTTAACATTCTGGAACGGACGCAGACAGTGTGTGCCAATCCCCGCTCCCGGTGTCCCTTCCTGTAAAAAATCAAAAAAACAACTCTATTCAACCAGCCAGCAAGCACCATACCCTTCCACATGCACTTCGCAGCCTTCTATCTTCTTCCCAGAAATCAAATCCGTATACCCCGTGCCTTCTTCCAGATACACAGTCTTTTCATATGCGCTGAAATTAAACAGCGCGGTTAATTTCTGTCCTGCATTTTCCCGGACAATGCCAAGCACGGCATCATCCCGTGTATCGATCGTATGTACCTGCGCGTCTGTATGGAACACCGGCGAGCCTTTGCGGATCTTTTCCAGTTTTCCGATGCCGTTAAACAGCTTCTCCTGTACGGTTCCTGTTTCGCTGCGTTTTGCTTCCAGATCCCAGCGGAACCTGCCGCGGTGCAGGTATCTGGAGTCTCCCCAGCGGTCTGGCTCTTCGTGGTAGGTATAGTCGTTTTCCTGCCCGATCTCGTCTCCGCTGTAGATGACCGGGATGCCTGACTGCGTCAGCATATAGGCATGGAGCATCAGATCCAGGCGTACCGCCTGTGCAAGCGCTTCGTCGTTTCTCTCGTAAGCCGCTTTTTCAATCCCGCACAGCGATGCTGTCGTGCCGCACAATCTTGCATCACCGGACGTTGGATCGGAGTTATACAGCTCGCCCCTTCCAAATGCTTCTGGAAACGCCCCCGTCAGAAAATCGTTCAGATACTTTTTGTGGCTGACCTCATTCATGCCAAACTGCTTTAAGAAGCCATAGTCTAATCCCCAGCCAATATCGTCGTGGCACCGCAGGTAATTTAAAAATACATATTCTTTTGGCAGGCCGCTCACAATATCCATCTGCAATTTTAACAGGCGTGTATCCCCTGTCGCTACGGTATGCCAGGTAGATGCCATCGTTGTCACGTTGTAGAGCATATGGCATTCCGGTTTTTCCACGGTTCCAAAATACGGCACGACCTTCTCCGGCTCCATAACTACTTCGCCAAGCAGCAGCACGCCTGGACATACGATCTCGCAGATCATGCGCATCATACGTACGATCGAATGCACCTGCGGCAGGTTCCGGCAGTTTGTGCCCAGCTCTTTCCAAATATAAGGCACCGCATCAATACGCATCACATCAATGCCTTTATTGGCAAGGAACAAAAAGTTGTATACCATCTCGTTAAAGACTCTTGGATTGCGGTAATTCAAATCCCACTGGTACGGATAAAATGTCGTCATGACAAAATGGCCTGCTTCCTGTAGCCAGGTAAAATTGCCAGGAGCAGTCGTTGGAAATACCTGCGGCACGGTTTTTTCATACTGTGACGGGATGGAATAATCATGGTAGAAGAAGTACCTGCTCATATACTCTCCTTCTCCATGACGTGCCCGGACTGCCCACTCATGGTCTTCGGACGTATGGTTCATCACAAAGTCCATGCATACATTCATGCCCCTTTTGTGGCACGCCTGCGTCAGGCTTTCAAGATCTTCCATCGTGCCAAGCTGCGGCTGTACCTTGCGAAAATCCGATACGGCATACCCACCGTCCGAGCGTCCTTTCGGCGTATCCAAAAACGGCATTAAATGAATATAATTTACCTGGCACTCTTCCAGATAATCCAGTTTTTCTTCCACGCCTTTTAAATTGCCGGCGTAGTTGTCAATATACATCATCATACCTAAAATATCGTTTTTCTTATACCAGTTTGGATCTTTTTCCCGTCTTTCATCCATCTTTTTCAACTGCTTGCTGCGCTGTTCGCTGTATTCATACAACTGCGAACAAAGCTCCGCGAACATATCGTCGTTGCCGTACAATTCCATATACAGCCACCGCAGCTCATCGTGATGTTTTTCCAGTCTTTTTTGAAACATGTTTCCTTTTCCAGCCATTTCCTGTCAAACCCTTCCTTTCCTGATCTAAAGCTTATGCCCTCTGCGCAATCAGTGCATGGATCTCCTCTGCCGACGGCATCACGCGCAGTGCGCCTCTTCTTGTCGTAATAATGGAAGCTCCTGCATTTGCAAATGTCAGCAGTTTTTTCAAATCTTCCTCTGTCAGATCGTTTAGCCCATGCTCCAAAACATAGTTCAGCGCACATGCCTCAAACGTATCTCCGGCTCCGGTCGTTTCAATCGTGCCTTCCTGCAAAAACGGCTGCACTTCCACAGCCAGATCTTTAAAGTAAGCCCTGCTGCCTTCTTTTCCAAGCGTTACAAAAATAAGCGGAATGTGATATTGTTCTCTCAGTATTGCCGCACCCTTTTCATAATCTGCCGTGCCTGTCATAAATTCCACTTCGTTATCCGAAATTTTTAAAATATCACACTTAGAAAGCCCGTACGCAATCTCCCGCTTTGCATCTTCAAGCGTATTCCACAGCGGTTCCCGCAGGTTCGGGTCAAAGGATATAAGCACGCCGTTTTGCTTTGCCACATCGATTGCGTACCTGGTCGCTTCGCGCACGCCTTCATGCGTAGAAGAAAGCGTACCAAAATGGAAGATCCGGCTGTTTTTAATCAGCTCTTCCATCACTTCTTCCTTTTTCAGCATCATATCGGCGCCAGGATTGCGGTAAAAGCTGAAATCACGATCTCCGTCCGGCTTTGTATGTACAAATGCAAGCGTCGTATGCACATCGTCGTCAAATACAAGGTTTGTTACGTCGGTGCCGCTTTTTTTTACCTCATCCGCAAGCATTTTGCCAAAATGATCGTTTCCTACTTTTCCTATAAATGCCGTTTTCCTGCCAAGCTTATTGAGCATCGCCAGTACGTTGCACGGCGCCCCTCCCGGATTCGCCTCCAATATCGGGTTTCCCTGGGCACTTATGCCGTTTTCGGTAAAATCAATGAGCAGCTCCCCAAGTGCTGTTACGTCGTAAGACTTTGTTACTCCCATATCTGATACTCCTTCCTTTCATTCTTGCAAAACTGGTTACTTAACCGGTTACTTTCTCCATAAATTGTAACACCAATTTTCTGATTCGTCAATGAAAATTTGCCAATTTTCTCACTGTTTTTGTTTATTTCGTCGATTCGCGGATCGAAACCTCGTACGACAGTTTTGTCACAGGCGCAGCCTCTTTGCCGCGGATCTTTTGAAACAGCACCCTGCACGCTGTCCTGCCAAGCTCTTCCATATGGAATCTGACTGCTGTTACGCCCGGCTTTGCGGCTTTTAATAACTGGCTGTCGCTAAATGCCGCGAGACGGATTTCCTGCGGTATGCATACTTTTTCTTCTTCCAGTTTTTTTAACACCTGCCCGGCAATCCTGTCGTCCGCGCCGATAATGCAATCCGCGCCGCGCATCAGGATCGTATCGGTCACCCGGTCGGCAAGCATCTGTGAATCAATCTGTGTAAATAAAAGGGAACGGTCTGGTTCTAAGCCAAGCTCGGTATGCGCCCTGTAAAACCCTTCCATCCGGTTCTGGTTTCTCATATCGTTCATATCCGCGGCTACAACCGCTATTTTTTTCAGCCCTTTCATCAGCAGGATGCTCGTAAGCTCTCTGCACGCCTCAATATGGTCATGGTCTACCTGGCAGACCTGCGGGTCTTTGGACATGCCGACTGCGACAAACGGAAGCCCGCTCTTTTTTAACAGATCCGCGACAGCGTCGTCCCGCAGCGTACGCAGCAGCAGCACACCGTCTACCTTGCGGCATTCGACCACACGTGTAAGATTGGACAGGTCGTTGGCGTCCGCAAGCGTTAATAAAACGTCAAATTCTTCTTTTGCAGCGACTTCGCTGATTCCTTTTAACGTTTTTGGAAAAAACAGCAGGTCAAAAGAAAGCAAATCTGGCGGCAGTACGACGCCGATATTGCACGTATGGCTGCTTTCTGCAGCCTTCTCAGGCGCATTTGGATGATAGTTATGCTGCGCAATATAGTCTTTGACGCGCTGCCTGGTCTCCTCGCCGATGCGTCCTTTTCCTGATACCGCCCTGGATACGGTCGTCTTTGATACGCCAAGCGCCTTTGCCACATCATCCATCGTCAGCTTTTTTCCTTCTGGTTCCTGCATGTTTTCTCACCTCCCGTGAAAGAAGCTGCCGGACATCTCCGACAGCCCTTTCTATTTTACTGTTCGAGCAGCTTTCTGCCCATCAATACGCCCATCGCAGAAGCCATCATCAGCCCGCGCGTCCATCCGCTGGAATCGCCCAGGCAGTACAGCCCTTTGACGTTGGTCACAAGGTTTTCATCCATCCGCACCTTGTTGCTGTAAAATTTCAGCTCCGGCGAATACAACAGCGTTTCCGTACTGGCAAATCCCGGTACGACCTGATCCATCGCCTGGATAAAATTAATAATGTTCACCATCGCGCGGTACGGCATCGCCGCCGTAATATCCCCTGCTACCGCATCCGGCAGCGTCGGGCGGACGTTGGACTGTGCCAGCTCTTTTGCCCATGTGCGCTTGCCGTCTAAAATATCGCCGTAGCGCTGCACCATAATCTGTCCGGCGCCGAGCATATTCGTCAGTTCCCCGACCTTTTGCGCATAAGCGATCGGCTGGTTAAACGGCTCGGTAAAATTATGCGAGCAAAGGATTGCCAGATTCGTATTGTCGGATTTTAAGTCTTTGTAAGAATGCCCGTTTACAACCGCCAGGTCGTTGTCGTAATTTTCCTGGCTGACAAACCCGCCCGGATTCTGGCAGAAAGTGCGTACTTTATTTTTAAACGGCCTTGGATACCCGATCAGCTTGGATTCGTACAGGACTTTGTTGACTTCCTCCATAATCTCATTGCGCACCTCCACACGGACGCCGATATCCACTGTCCCCGGCTTATGCGCGATATCATATTTTGCGCACAGTGCCTGGAGCCAGTCTGCCCCGCGCCTTCCAGCAGCGACTACGACATTTGGCGCTTCGTAGCGGATCTGCTCTGCACTGCTGCCCGGCGCGCTGTTTTCTTTGGAAAGCACGACGCCTTTGCACACATCCTCTTCCATAATTAAGTCGGTACAGTTGTAGCCAAACAGCATTTCCACGCCTTTGTCCAGCAGATACTGCTCAATCGCGCCGTAAATATGCTGTGCTTTTTCTGTTCCCAGATGGCGGATCGGGCAGTCGACCAGCTTAAGCCCCGCATGGATCGCACGCTTTCTGATTTCGCGCACCTTCTCCGGCTCGCTCACCCCTTCGATCCTTGTATCCGCGCCAAATTCCAGATAGATCTGATCTGTATAATGAATCAGCTCCTGTGCAAAGTCCTCTCCTACGAGCGTCGGAAAATCGCCGCCCACCTCATAGCTTAAGGACAGCTTGCCGTCGGAAAACGCCCCTGCACCGGAAAATCCGGTTGTAATATTGCACGGCTTGCAGTTCACACATTTTTTTGTCTTGCTCTTTGGACATTTCCGGTCTTTGATTGCCTTGCCTTTTTCTACAAGCAGTATTTTTTTCGTACTGCCGTTTTTGACAAGCTCCATCGCTGTAAAAATCCCAGCCGGCCCTGCGCCAATAATAATAACGTCATATTTCATTCGTTTTTCCTTCCTCTATCCTGTTGCTGCTGTTTTTTATTTTAATTTACTAATGTCCTTATCTTTCATAAACTGCGCGCTGTTATACAAAATAAGAATATCGTCTGCCGGATAGATCTTAAGCAGCTTGCTAACTGGCAGATTGACATAACGCAGGTCGATCACAATCGTTCTTGCATAATGGCTTGCAGCAAACGGCGCAAAACAGTTGCCGAACGAATCTTTGATCATTAAAAGCGTCTTTTTCCCTTTTGCCCCTTCTTTGGAAATATCCGCAATCGCCTGGTTGCCGCCAAAAAATACGCTGTAAGGGTCGTCTCCTTTCAGCTTGGACAAGTCATAAAAGCTGTCCAGCTCCGTCTCGCCGTTGTTGTATTCAAACGTATACGTTGGCGTCTTATTTTGTTCATACAGATGAATCGTATCGGCACGTCCCCCGGTGCGGACTTTGGCATACGTCGTTCCAAAAAACGTGCTGGATACCGGAGTAACCGTAAACTGCTGCGCAGGCAGCGGGGTAAAGCCCATACTTTCCGCCCATGCTGTATACGCATAATATGCCCCTAGCGTCGTCCAGTGGTGGTCTGTCCGGTAATAAATATATTCTTGCTCATGTGCTTTTAATACATCGGACACCAAAATCTGCCGGTCTTTCGGCATCTGTTTTTCTGCCAACGCAAAAAACCTGCTGTCTGCCTCAGCCTGCGCAAACATCGGCAGCTTAGAAGACATCACGCTGCTCTTTGTCGGGACAAACATTGCCTTCGCATTGGGATACTGCTCCAAAAACGCCGCCGTCAGCCTGATATTTTTTTTCACCTGCTTCCAGTCAAAATCCTGCGCCCGGTACTGCTCGAGCAAATAACCGTCCTTTCCGAAATAAACGCCGTTTGCGTCCCGCTCCCCGAGCAGCCTTAACAGCTTTGTGCGCAGTGTCACAAGCTGCGCCCGTTTCGGAAACTGTTCTCCCAGATACGTTTCATATTTCATCTGAAACTTGCCGCGCAGCACGCTCTTTTTCGTAAGCTTCGGGCGTTCCAAAAGCATACGCCGCTCCTCAGAAGAATACGTTTTCTCCGGCGTCAAGTGAATCCACAGGCTGCATCCTGACAACAGCAAAAGTACGATTGTGACAAAGCAAAAACACCGTACCCTGCCTTGTGCCTGTCCTTTTCTTTTGTTGTTCCCGCTGTTTTGCTCTTTCATTTCCTTCATATCCATCCGGCGCCTTCGGCTTATTTTAATTTATTCTTTACGGTATTGACCGCTTTTTTATTTAACTGCTGGTGCGCCTTAATAATTTCCGCTTCTGATCCTGACTCCTCTATGCTCTTGCTGACGCTTCCGCCAAGCATAAAAAAGCAGACATAATTTCCGTTTGCATATACTTTTGATCCCTGTATTTTTAAGACGTTCATCGGATACTGCATCGTATCTGCCTTAAGATCCTTCTGGTATTTTTTTACCGCGGTTAAAATCTTCTTTTTGGAAGACGCATTTTTTGCCTTAAAAATCACAAGCTGGTCTACCTGCGCGCTGATCATCGGTACTTCTGCATATGCGGACGCATATAAGGACGAATCTACACCGTATTTGCTTTTGATCTCATCCTTATCCAGTTTATAATTCGGCAGGTAACTGTCGCCGTATGCCTTTTTCACCGCGCTGGCAAGCTTGGAAGCCGACGGCGTCGCGGCATATGCCGTTTCTGTCGCAAACACTCCTGTTTCCTGCGGCACCGCTGCCGGCAGCGCCAGAGCTCCGATTCCTACTGCTGCGGTTAACAACATTGCTGCTGCTTTCTTTGTCTTCATCTCTTTTCCTCCTGCTACGCTTCTCCAATTTATTGCCTGTTCCTATCCGCCGGCAACTGCATTTTTTTACAATCCGGCTGCTACAGGCAACTATATTTTAACATACCCAGCCTGAAAATGGAATGAAAATTGTATGAATTTGTAAGCAACGGTTCTAAAACGGTCAGCCTGTAAACAAAAGCAGCACCGGCACCGTCAGTACGCAAAGTACCGTCGACAAAATAATTGCCGCACTGCAAGCCGTCACATCCAGCCCTCTTTGATTGCCCAAAATCAGCGGCATATTCCCGACCGGCATCCCAAACATCACCATACACACAGAAAGCAAGTCCGAAGTGCCGACTGCAAAGCGCAAAAGCGGCAGCAATAACAGCGGCAGCACAAGCAGCTTGACTACGGAAAACAAATACAGCCGCGGCTGGCAGAACACTTTTTTGATATCCGAATCCGCCAGTGCAAACCCGACTGCTACAAGCGCCATCGGTGAAGTTACGTTTCCAAGATACGTGACCGCCGTGTTTAGAAACTCTGGAAGCTGTATTTCAAAAAGAATGACCGCCATTGCGAGCAGCCCGGCAATCGTTCCCGGATTCACCATCGCACGCAGCGAGTCTTTTGAAAACTTCCCGTCCATCAGCGCAATGCCGTACGTATAAAATACCAGCGTATAAACAAGCATAAATTCCGAGACATAGACAACGTACTCCGCGCCAAAAATACTAGATATCACCGGGATGCCAATAAATCCCACATTGGAAAAGACAAACATCAACTGGAAGATCTTCCTTAGCTCCCTGTCCTTTTCAAACAGCGGCGACAGCACCATGCCTGCAATGATAAATGCCAGAAACATCCCCACAGCAATGATTCCCGCAAGCTTCATCGCAGCAAGCGAAATCTGCCCTACCGAATTTGCCGCGCTTGCCAGCACCAGCATCGGATTAAAAATATTCACAATCAAATCCGACATCTGGTTATTTGTATGTGCGTCCAGCATCCCCTTTTTTGTCACAAAATATCCGGCGCCAATCATAATCAAAAGCGCCAGCATCTGAAAAAATACCGTAAAAAATGTCATTTTCTCCTCTGTTTTCCTTCCTTTGATTTTTCTGCGTTTTATATTATATAGGATAAACCGGATAGAAGCAATTCATTCCTGCCTGAAAATTGTTGCAATTCCCAAAAATATAAGCTATGATAAAAAAAACATCTGCAATGTACAAAAAGACCAGGAGGCATCATGATACCTATTGCTATGAAATCCAAAGGCGCCACGGATCAAAATTCTATATTATCCATCAACCAGGCACGAACGCAAAGCGCGCTTTGCGCACAAACCATTACGACGTTAAACAAGCCGCCCGCGGCACGGCGCGCCGCACAGGCGGCTTCCCCGCCGCATCCGCGTCCACATGCAGAGACTGTAACCCGCGCCGCAGCACAAACCGCGGTGCCGCGTGAACGCAAGCTGCCTGCGTTTGCAAAGCCTGTGCAAAAAGGGCAGAAAACCCCGCTTCCTGTTAGCAATACAAGCCTCACAGCCTGTTTTGGCTGGAATACGTTAAACGCACAGTGTGACGTAGACGTATCTGCCTTTTTGCTTGGCGGCAGCGGCAAAGTCATCGGCGATTCCTGGTTTGTCTTTTACGGACAGGCAAAAAGCCCGGACAGAAGCTGCCAGTTGAAAGCCGCAGGCGCCGCAGACCGGGAGCTTATTACGATTGATTTTCAAAAATTAAACACAAGCGTGAAAAAAATTGTATTTGTACTGACGATCCATGAAGCCTTTGCCAAAAGGCTCCACTTTGGCATGATCAAAGACGCTTATATCCGTATTCTGGACGCGCAGGGCAAAGAATGTGTCAGCTTCCAGATGACCGAATATTATTCCAACGTAATATCTATGATGATCGGCGAGATTTACCAGCACAACGGAAGCTGGAAATTTAACGCCGTCGGAAACGGCGTAGCAAAAGACCTTGCCGGGCTTTGTGCCCTTTACGGCGTAGAAGTAAGTGATTAGGAGGACTTCTTATTATGTTAACATTTGAAACGATCAACGAACTGACATTAAAAGTCACATGCAGCGGCAGCGATACGCTGATTGCAAAGGCAGGCTCCTTTATCGCCGGCGACAGCCCGGGAGGAAAAAATTATAAGTTTGAAAAACTGCTGCTCGGGCCGCAGAATAATTTTGCACAGGCAGCCTTCGGCTCCCTGGTGCGGCGTGTGACCGGAGAAAATATCCCGTTAATGAAAGTGATGTTAAACGGAAATTCGGTCACCTATTACGCCGTAGACAGCCAGCATGTCGTTATTTACAAGCTGGCGCCAGGCGAAGTCATATCTGTAGAATCAGAAAATATACTTGCCTTTACACAGGAATGCCATTACGAAGTCCGTTTTCTTGGCTGCGGCGTCCTGTCTCAAAAAGGCTTTGCGACGACGCTGCTGACCGGAAACGGCAACAACTCCTATGCCGCAATCCTCTCCAACGGCAACCCGATCGTCTTAAGCAATATCCAAAGCCGCAATACCCTGTCCGTCGACCCGGACGCTGTGATCTGCTGGATGAGCCAGTCCGGTTACTGCGACCCGCAGATCAAGGCAGACATCAACTGGAAGACCTTTATCGGGCAGGCTTCCGGGGAATCGTATGCATTTGAATGGAGCGGAAACCAGCCTGTTTCCGTCGTTGTGCAGCCGACAGAACGCAGGGGCGGGATTCAGGTTCGTATGGATTAAAATAATATATCCCTGTCATGGACATGTGGCAGGGATATACTGACTTGCTCTTTTCTTCCATACTCTCAAATGACCGGTAGTTCTCTAAATTCTTATACTGTAGCTCCTAATATAAATATTTTGGAATTGGAAACATATAATACTGTGGCAACCGTTAGTTTTGTGGTCTTAACCCATCATCTAAAGCTAATGGGATTGCGACCACATTATTTCAAATCCTCTCAGGTAATTTTCATCAATCGTCAGCCACTTCATATATTTCTCCTAATTGTATAGAAAGAGAGGATAGTTACCTACCCTCTCTATTACAACGATTTTTTAAATGATTCGTAACATCTACGATAACTGATTTCTCAAAATGTCAACGAAATTCTGTTCTTATTCTTTCCCGCTTCCAACAACAGCCTTGCGCACCAGGTCTACCGGAATCATTGTAGCGCCAAGCACTATTACTGTAACCCATCCTGTAATACCAAACGGCACGCAGCTAAACATATTTCCGATCCACGTAAATACCGTAAACGGAATCAGCGCTGCGTTTACAATTAACGCCTGTACGACAAGAATCGTAATAAATACCTTGATAAATCCGGTATTTTCATTCAGTCCTTTAAAGATCGCAAAGGAGTCGTCTCTGACATTAAATCCGTTAAACAGCGCGCTGACAATAAACAGTACAAAATACCCGGTCAGGTGCTGTTCTTCATTGGCAAACAGTCCGATAAAGAACGGATGCTTGAGGTAGATAAAGCTTAAAACGGTCAGCCACGCGCCCATCGTCACAATCTGCGCCATCATCTTTTTGCTGACAATGCTTTCATCTCTGCGCCTTGGCTTTTCGGTCATATATTTCTCAAGCGCCGGCTCATTGCCGAGCATAATCGCGCCCAGGCTGTCCATTACAAGGTTGACAAACAGTAAATGTGTGACTTTAAGCGGCTCTTCGACACCGAAAAACGGCGCAATCGCGCTGACTATTACCGCTGCTACATTGATCACCAACTGGAACTTGCAGAACTTCAAAATATTGTGGTAGATCGTCCTGCCATACCAGATCGCGTCTTTGATGGATTTGAAATTATCATCCAAAATTACGATCTTGCCGGCTTCTTTTGCGGCTTCTGTACCGCTGCCCATTGCAAAGCCCACATCTGCGCGCTTTAATGCCGGGGAATCGTTGACGCCGTCGCCTGTCATGCCGACTACGAGGTTCATCTCCTGACACAGGCGCACCATTCTGGATTTGTCCGTCGGCAGCGCCCTTGCGATCACACGGATATCCGGGATCAATTTTTTCACTTCTTCATCCGACATTTCATTTAACTGTGCCGAAGAGATCGCACGGTCTTTATCGCTTTTTAAAAGCCCTGCGTCTTTTGCGATTGCAATGGCGGTTTCCAGCCTGTCGCCGGTAATCATTACGACTTGGATGCCAGCCTCCTGCACTTGGTGGATCGCGTCTCTTGCTTCTGGCCGCACATCGTCGCGGATGCCTACCAGCCCGATAATTACAAGGTCATCGTTAATCGTGTTTTCCACAAGCGGTTTGCTTGAATAACCAAACGCAAGCACACGCATTGCCTTTGATGCCAGCGCATCGATTTTTTGATTCAAAGCCGCCTGGTCGAGTTCTTTTTCATTGCCGTCGGCATCCAGATATTTTGACGCCTGTGCAAGCAGCTTTTCCGGCGCGCCTTTATAAAACGTCTTGCCGACATAGTCAATCCTTGCCTGGCTGAATTTATTTGCAGAATTAAAGCCCTGGCTTGCCGTAACCGCATATTCCTGCTTTGCATTGACCGCATGAAACGCTTCTTCGCCCATAAACTTCATAAGCGCCTGGTCGGTGGCGTTTCCGCCGATGACCTTATGCGACGCATCAAACAGCGACTGTGTGTTTTTGCCGATCGCAAGGTCTAACATTTCTTTTATTTTGATATGGCTTGCGAGCTGTGGTATGGCTATCGAACTGCCGTCTGCCGTAAAGAAATCCACAACTTCCAGCATCCCCTTTGTAATCGTACCCGTCTTATCACTGAACAAAATATTTAAAGAACCCGCGGTTTCAATCCCTTCCGCTTTTCTTACAAGTACGTTGTGGTCTAGCATTTTGCTCGTATTCTGCATCAAGACGAGAGAGATCATTAACGGCAGCCCTTCCGGCACTGCACAGACAATAATAACGACTGCCAGTGAAACCGCACGAATAATATCCTGCAAGATCACTTCAATGCCGTTGCCAAAATATGCCGATATGCCGCCAGCCAAAGACACAAAATGCACAAAATACAAAACAGAAATCGCAATCGCTCCGATATAGCCAAACGTCGAGATCTGCTTCGCCAGCTTTGAAAGCTTGACTTTTAACGGCGAATCCGGCTCAGATTCCTGCATCTCCTCTGCCATCCTGCCCATCATCGTCTTTAAGCCGACTTTCCTGACATCTAAAATACCCTCTCCGTCAAATACGACGGCGCCGCGAAACAGCGAATGTGCATCGACAAACGTATCGCCTGTAATATCATCCGGCAGCGCAAAGCTTTCGTCTGCCTGCGTCTTTTTGCATTCTTCGGCTTCACCGTTTAGTGCCGAATTGTCCACCCGCAGCGAGCCGGAGACTAAAACGCCGTCCGCCGGGATTTTATTGCCGGACTGCAACAGCACCTTATCGCCTGTTACGACATCATCCACATTGATGACCGTGATTTCCCCGTTACGGTAGACTTTACATTCGTCCTTTTTGGTGCTGTCTTTTAATTCTCTGTACTTTGTATCACTTGCCACACCTGTTTTTGCTGACACAAAGGCTACGATCAGCACTGCCACAATCGTACCAAGCGGTTCATAGATCTCCGCATAGCCAAAGCAAAACATTACGATCATAAGCGCCGCAATCGCAAGCAGTACTTTAATCATAGGGTCATCAAAGGTTTCCTTGAACTCTTCCCAGAAAGTCGTCGGTTCAGAATCCGGGATCTCGTTTGATCCGTATTTTCTGCGGGACTCTTCCGCCTCCTGATCTGTCAGCCCATTAAATTTCATAAGTAATCTGTCCTCCAGTTTCCTGTTGTTTTTAACATATTAGATATAACGGTTCGCCAGCTCGCCAAGCCCCGGATCGGTCGTTGCCTGCCCGATCGCGTTGAACTTCCACTCACCGTTATGCCGGTAAATCTCGCCGAAAATCAATGCCGTCATGCCGGAATAATCATCGGTCAGGTTATACTTGCACATCTCCGCATTGTTTCTCTGGTCTATAAGACGGATAAACGCGTTTTGAATCATTCCAAAGTGCTGCTTGCGCTGCACCGCCTGATAAATATTGACAACCATCACAATCCGGTCGTACTCAGCCGGAATCTTGCTAAGGTCTACAAGGATCTGCTCATCGTCGCCTTCGCCTGCCCCGGTTAAATTGTCGCCCATATGCTGGATTGCGCCCGATTTATGGCCGAGGTTTCCAAAATAAATAATATCCGACTTATCACAAAGCCTGCCGTTTTTTAACAGCAGCGCGGACGCGTCACAGTCAATCGGCTTTGGCTTTGGCGCGAAAAATCCGCCCTTTGCCTTTTGTGCTTCATCCCAGCCAAGGCCGACCATCATCTTGGACAATCCCGCATGTTCTTTTGACAGGCTGACCTTCTGGCCTTTTTGCAAACTTACTGACATTCTTACTGCCTCCTTTATTTTTCTTTATTCTGCGTCGATGCCATACTGCGTGCAAAGCGCCTTTAATCCGCCCTGGTAGCCGCTGCCGATCGCGTTAAACTTCCATTCGCTGCCATTTTTATATACTTCGCCAAATACGGCGGCTGTTTCGATCGAAAAATCTTCGCCCAGGTCATAGCGCAGCATTTCTTCTCCTGTATCTTCGTTATAAATACGGATAAACGCGTTGTTAATCTGGCCAAAATTCTGGCGCCGCTGCTCCGGCTCATAGATCGTTACCGTAAACGCGATTTTTGTAATGTGCTCCGGCACTTTGGAAAGATCGACCCGAATCTGCTCGTCGTCGCCCTCGCCCGCTCCGGTCAGATTATCACCCATATGCTGCACGCTGCCTGACGGGTGTGTCAGATTTCCAAAATAAATAAAATCCTCCTGCCTGGACACTTTTCCGCTGTCTGTCAACAGAAACGCAGCCGCATCCAAATCAAAATCCCCGCCTGTATCAAACTGGTTTACATCCCAGCCCAGCCCGACAACGACTTTTTTCAGTCCCGGATTGCCTTTTGTCAGGCTTACTTTTTGTCCCTTTTGCAAACTTACTGGCATTTCTTCTCCTCCTGCTATCTCTTTTTAAGCCGTCTCTATTCCATAATGCGCGCATAGCGCCGCCAGTCCGCCCTGGAAACCGCTGCCGATCGCATTAAACTTCCATTCCCCGTTATGCCGATACAGTTCCCCGACAACAACTGCCGTCTCGATCGAAAAATCCTCGCCCAGGTCATAGTGAATCAGCTCCGTGCCTGTCGCCTCATCCACAATCCTGATAAACGCATTGGAAACCTGTCCAAAATTCTGCCTTCTGACATCCGAATCATAGATCGTTACCGTAAATGCCACCTTTTCCACATTTGCCGGGATTTTTGCAAGATCTACCTGGATCTGCTCGTCATCGCCTTCGCCCGCCCCGGTCAGGTTATCGCCCATATGCTTGATCGCAGCGCTGGTATGCTCCAGATTGCCATAAAAAACAAATTCCTTTTCTGTCGGGCACTTTCCGTTTGCGCCAACCATAAACGCTGCCGCGTCCAGGTCAAAATCCGCACCGGAATCAAATGCGTTCACATCCCAGCCCAATCCTACCATAATGTTTTTCAGGCTTGGATTGCCTTTTGTCAGGTCAACCTTCTGGCCTTTTGATAAATTAATCGGCATAATTGTTTCCTCCTGTCAAAATATGATTAACAAAAAATGTTACTTTTTATTGTATCACAGTTAGGTACTGCTGTCACTATCATTTTTCCATATTCTTCCATTTATCCATATTTCAGAGCGAATTGGTTTGCGTTGTTTTGGTGAATTTTTTCAAAGAGGGACGCTGGGAGAGGGGATGGGCACACCTTGGCTGCGCCCCTGGGTTTTCCGCAGAATACTAAGGGCTTCTAACCATTCTTCCAAAGCCGCCGCCAAGGTGTGCCCATCCCCTCTCCCGGCTGTTCTTTGTAAATGTTACGAAAACGAGTCCGCCCGACACTTCGTTTTATACAGTATTTCCTAAAATCACAAAAAAGATACAGAATAGACGCACACAAGTTTGAATTGCTTTTGTAAATTATTATATAATAGGGACGCCAAGAAAAGAGATGGGTATTATAACTTATAGTTAGTTTTGGTAGCTGCATTCTTTATTCTGACAATTTAATAGGCTTAACTAAAAACTATAAAAGATAATATTGTATCAATCAAAAATGAACAAAGAAGAATCAATCCCATTATCAAAAATAAAGTCGATCAGATGTTAGAATTTTAGTAACACTTACAAAGAACAGCCGGGAGAGAGGATGTGCCTTCCCTGGCGGCGGCTTTGGAAGAATGCTTAGAAGCCCTTAGTATTCTGCGGAAAACCCAGGGGCGCAGCCAAGCGGCACCTTTAGCTTCCAGCAGGCAGCGAACTAGGTGCCGCGACCGGACGCCGCCACAGCGTACCAGCAGGATACTTAGGGCTTCTTAGCATTCTGGAACGGGCGCCGCCAGGGAAGGCACATCCGCTCTCCCGGCGTCCCTTCCTGTAATCCACTTTTAACATCTGTTTCTTCTAAAAAAATATGTCTTAATTAATGACAGCGCCCCCTTTTTATGTTACACTGATACAATATGTAATAAATCCTAAATAGAAAATAGGAAATAACTCAGGGGGAGTGTTTTACAATGAACGAACAAAAACTAGATCCTGACCTGTTTACGTATATTCAGTCTCTGTTAAGTATCCCCAAAAGCGACTCTGTGGATACATACAATATTCGGACAGCCTGTGAAATTATCCGTTTTATCGATGAAATGCCAGGCGGATTTTTGATCTACCACGCAGACGATCAGGAAAAAATCATTTATGCAAACAAAGCGCTGCTGCGCATCTGCCAGTGCGATACGCTAAGCGAATTCAGACAGCTAACCAAAAACTCCTTTCAAGGGTTTGTCTATCCGCCCGATCTTGCTGTCGTAGAGCAAAGCATTAAAGAGCAGATTACGGCAAGCCAGTACGATCTGGATTATGTAGAGTACCGGATTCGCCGCAAAGACGGACAGATCCGCTGGATCGAAGATTACGGGCACTTTATTCATACCGATTCGATCGGCGATATTTTTTATGTATTTATCAGCGACGCCACGGAAAAACGGGAACAGCGGCAGGCAGACCTGAAAAAGCAGCAGTTAAAAGAACATGAGCTGAAAAGACAGCTTGAAAAGTACCGCAGCGAGATGAACGTCTTTAACCAGGAGCACCTGCGCCGCTTAGAAGTGATCGAAGGGCTGAGCATCAACTACGATTCCATTTTATACGCAGATCTCGACCAAGATCAAATACTTCCTTACCGGCTGAGCAACCGGACGATCCGGCAATTTGAAAATACTTCCGCTGCCCGCAGCTTCACCTGGTTTACCTCAAACTATACCAACGTCTGGGTGCACCCAGAAGACAAAGAAACCGTCGCCAGCCAGACGACGATCGCATATATCCGCAGCAAGTTGGAAGCCCAAAAGACCTATTATATCAATTACCGCGTAATAAAATCTTTCGAAACACAGTACTTGCAGCTTCGGATCGTAAATGTAGGAAGCAGCGAGCACATTTCGCAGATCGTCCTTGGCTTCCGCCGGGTAGACGATGAGGTCAAGCGTGAAATCGAGCAAAAGCAGCTTCTGGAAGAAGCTCTGAACAACGCAAACCTTGCCATTACTGCAAAAAACGCGTTTCTTTCTAATATGTCCCATGACATGCGCACGCCGCTCAATGCCATTTTCGGCTTTACCGCGCTGGCAAAGGACAAGCTGCATGATCCGGATCTGCTTACTTACTATCTGGACAAAATCAACGCTTCGAGCGAGCAGCTTCTTGACCTGATAGACAAAGTACTAGAAATCGCATGGACGGATTCAGACGATATTCGTATTACAGAGACTAAATGCAGCTTAAAGGACATCTTAAAAAATGTGAAAAATGCGCTGCTGCCTCTGGCAAAGGAAAAAGAGATTGCGATTGCGCTCAACATCTCGCGGCTGATCCATTTCGATATCTACGCAGATAAGGATAAACTGGAAAAGCTGCTTACCTATCTGGTACATAATGCAGTCAAATACACACCAAACGGCGGTACGGTAACAATCAGCGCCGCCGAACTGAACACGCTGCCAAATGACCTTGCCGTATACCAGTTTATCATCGAAGACAACGGCATCGGCATCAGCCCGGAATTTTTAAGCCGCATTTATGACCCGTTTGAACGTGAGAAAAACACGACGTTCAGCGGCGTAATCGGCACAGGGCTTGGGCTTACGATCGTAAAAAATATCCTTAACGTGATGGGCGGCTCGATCGATGTGCAAAGCAGCGTCGGCACCGGCAGCCGTTTCACCGTTACCCTGCGCCTGAAAACGCAGAACCATCCGTTCCCCGTTACGATGAGTGTCGACGATACGATCGCCTATTTGTCCAAAAGCAAGATCCTGCTTGTGGAGGACAATGAGATCAATCTCGAAATCGAAACCGCGATACTAGAAGGGCTTGGATTTGTCGTGGACACCGCCGAAAACGGCAGCATCGCTGTTGAAATGATGAAAAAAGCAGCTCCTGACGAATATGCACTGATCCTGATGGATATCCAGATGCCTGTTATGAACGGCAGGCAGGCGACAAAGGCAATCCGCAGGCTGAACAATGAGCTGCTCGCCCGCATTCCAATTATCGCGCTGTCCGCCGACGCCTTTGAAAGCGACAAGCGCAAATCGATTGAAAGCGGCATGGACGCACACCTGCCAAAGCCCATCGATGTGCCGGTACTGTTAGAGACAATCGCAAAAACGATACAGATGCACCAATATCTGTATGGAGATATTGCAAATACGACAAGCTGAAAAAAATCACGGGTGATCCCGCTTGCAGGCAGAATCACCCGTGATTTTTATAAGATGTGCAAAAGATACCGCTGCATCGCTTCTAACAGTTCTTCCGAAAAAACTTTTTTTCCGGGCATCACCTGCACATGGCAGGGCAGCCCCTTCCAGCCGCATTGTGCAGGCGCTGCTGCAAAATCTGCCGCTGTAAGCATCGGCAGGTCAAACGCACTGTCCCCTGCCGCCAGTACCGCGTCTGCCCTGACCTGTTCCCGCAGCCGCGCTACGGCTGCCCCTTTGTTTAGTATTTTAGGAACGACATACACTTTTTCCCCGTTGCAGAAGATATTTACATCTGGTAACCGCAGCTTTTGTTTCAGGCGTTTTACCACATCCTGCGGGCACCTGCACTTTGTAAATACAAACAGCCCTTCGATCAGGCGCACATCCAGCGTCCTGCCCGCTTCCGTCTCCAGATACGCTGCCGCCTGCGCCAGTGTATGCCGGGCGTCTTTTACCAGTTCCAAAGACTGCTGATACCATGCCGGATCTTTTTTGCCGTCCTTTAACAGCACCCCGCCGTTGCATACGAGCGCATACCGGATCTTTCCCGTTCCAAGCGTAATCCTCTCATACTGCTCGACTGTCCTGGTCGTTACCGGCACAATGCAGGCATCCTTTTGCAGCTCTGTCAAAAGCCGCAGCGTCGCATCCGTCATATAAGAAACTTCCCGTCCCTGGTAGATTTCCACACAGCGCTTCCTGTCCCCGATCTCATGCTTATAAGAATAAATCAGCGTCTGGTCAAGATCTGTACAAAACAATACCATTGAAAATCCTTCCTTTAATCAGATTTTTTTCTGATCCGGCATATGGTACATCGACTGAAATTCTTTTTTGATATTTTCAAGCCTTGCCTGGTCTTCTACGCGCTGCTTCCTTGCCTGCTCCTGGATCTGCCTTGTTTCTTCAATGCCTGTAACGATCGTCTTCCATGTCGTTTCCAACGTTTCGATTTTGATGGAGCTGCCGGATGCAAGCTGCGCGGTATACTTAGACTGTTCGACGGTATTGCGCGCATTTTTTACAAGCAGCTCATTCGTCTTTTGATCCAGCGCAGACATCGCTTCTGCCTGCACACGCTGCCTTTTTAACATAATCGCCTGTGCAAGCGCCTGCTTAAATACCGGAAGCGTAATAATAAACGCCGAATTGATCTTGCGCACAAGGTTCATATTGCTAAACTCCATCGTCTTAATCATCGGGATCGACTGCATCGCCACGCTTTCCGCTGTCCGCAAGTCCTGCGTACGCTGCTCTAACATCATCAGCGCCTGGTTTAAGCTCGTAAGCTCAAACTGGATCGACGTATCGCCGCTGGAAGCCATCTCTGCTTCCCTTTGCGCAATATACGCCTGTAATTCCTGGCATCCCTGCTCTCCGGCAAGAATATAACGCACCAGCTCGTGATAGTAGTTCACGTTTGCCTCAAACATCTGGTTCAGGTTGCGGTTTGCCTGCTTGATCTCAGATTCATATTGTTTGAGCTGCACATAGATCTTATCCACCTCATCGCCCATCGTATGGTATTTATCTAAAATCTTTTCCAACTGCTTGCGCATATTCCCAAACAGCTTTTTAAAACGCCCCGGATGTTCCTGAATCTCCTCAATGTCAAACTGATCCATAATCTTTGCAAGCGTATTTAACATCTGGCTGGACTGATCGACCTGCGACAGGCTCATGCTGTTTAATACGACATCGGATGCTTTTGAAATCTCCTCTGCCGCCTCCGCTCCAAACGATACGATCGTTTCAAGGTTATGCACCTCGATCGTGCTTGTCAGGTCGTCTACCTCCTTAGACCCGGTAAGCGCCGCGTTCATCTGCTCCCTGTCCGCTACAATATCATACTGCTGCACCACTTCAATTTCATTTTTGGTATCTGCCGCCTGTGCCGGCATTGCCGCTGTTTTGCCAAAATCCAATCCCATTTCGCTTTTCCTCTCCTTACTTTCTCTTGAATAACCTGTCACGCCATGATATCCGCGTACGCTGCAAATTGCCTTCTAAATTCGGCACATGCAGGTCATACAAATACTCCCCGATCTGGTGTTCTTCCATAATTTTGCGGTTAAAATACTTTTCCACATTCTGATAGCCCGTCGGTACAAAAAAAACAATATCAAATCCAATCCGGTTTAAAAACGCCGTTAAAATCGTATCCTCCAGAGAAATCATCGCCTCTGTCGTATGGATATACAGAAGCTTCGGATTTTTTTTCGTAAAGTCAAACTTCTGGATCAGCCTGACAATCTCCTTTGGCAGATTCAAAACAGTTGCGATCACCGCATATTCTGTCCCGTTTTCAAACGTCCCGCGAATCACCTTTTGGTCAATCAGCAGCTTTAATTTGCTCAGTATATAATCCTGGATCTCCTCTCTTAAATGGCCGTACGGATAACTGGCGTGAGATTTGATCTTATCCTTTAAAAGCCTGCCGTTTTTATAAAACTCCGCTGCATAGGCACGCACCGGGTTCGGCGCCGTGGGCTCTATAAACGGCGCCGATTTGATGACAAAGGTATCCTCTGTCACCAGCTCCCTGATAAACCTCCAATACGGCTGCACAAGCCCGTCTTTTACGCCGGATACTTTCGCAAAAATCACCGGGATATGCACCTCGTCCTTTGCCGTCGTAAAGCTCGGCCTGTATTTCACCTCTTCTTTCCAGAGAATGCCTATTTCTTCATACATCGTCTGCAAAATAACCGTATTTGCCTTTTCATACTGTTTTTCCCGGTAAATGCCGCTGCCTTCGTACATCAGCGTATCCAGCTCACGTTCTGCATGATATGCCGCCGTACCAATCACGACGTTTGTATTTTCCTCCGGGAACACCGATAGCGGCAGTGACTGCTCATAATGTACCTCATACAGCAGCCGGTCTTTCAGGCAGCAGCGCCGCGCAAGGTCGGGGCATAGAATCAGCACATCGACCGGAAGCCTTGCCAGAAACCGGAAAAACAACGCTTCGCTCTCATCCTGGCACCCGCCCATATAAATAAAGCAGGAGACGTCGTTTTCTTTCCATCCGGCAAACAGCCTGCCCTCGTATCGCTTTAAAAAGCAAAGCAGGCAGACTGCCTGATTGGTCAGCTTGTTCAGATTCAGCGCCTGCCCCAGTTCCTGTATCCTTGCAAGCATCACATCCACAAACGCGCGCACCATCATGCGCTGTAGCTCTACACTGGACGTATCGCGCACATTGATATTCGAAGACAGATCCATAACCAACTGTTCCGGCTTTGTATAATGGTTCCTGCGGACAGCGGCAATTTCCTCCATTGCAGGACGCCCCAGGCTTTCGTTTACAATTACCATCGTACGCCCGCTATTTTTTAAGTCCAACTGAAACTGGTACAATTCATTTGCATACGCCAGTTTATCCTCGGCGCCGTTGATTCTGCAAAAACCGTTATAATAAAACGCCGGATCATCGCCGCGCTGCGCCGGACTTTTTTTCAGATCCGCCAGTACATTGCCTTCCATCCACGCGTTGGTGCAGTTTTTGCGCTTTGGCGGTATTCCATACAGCCTTTCCCGATTTGACGCTTCCTGCATCTGTTCGCGTACCTGCTTTAAGGAAAACTCCGGCGGAAACGGCGCCATCCCAGGCAGCTTTAATTCATACGAATACTGCGACAGCGCGTCCTGCTTTAAATACGCCGCGTCTCCTGCGTACTGCAACAGCACGACATCACAGCCCGCATTGGACAAAATCGATAAAATCATCAGCTCATACTGGCTGACGGCGCCCTCATACAGGATCTTTGGCAGCGTATTTTCCCCCAACTGGTTTACAATGCGCTCAAACCGGTAGTACAGCCAGCACATGCATTTCGTATAGGCGTTTTTCAGCATATGCTCGTTCTTGCCTTCCTTTTGCAGCAAAAACAGCGCATCATACAAGCTAAGCGCCACATTTTCCCGCTGCCTGTCATTCATCCTAGGCAGCCACTTTTTTAAGCTGGAACCGATAAATCCGGTGCTCAGCATAAAATCAATGCCCATTACCTCATAATAATAAGACAGGTTTTTTTCATCTGGATTTTGCAACTTACCTTCGATCACGACACCGTTTTTGCGCGCCGCTTCATAATAAGCACGGATAAAGCCGCCGATCTCCTCCGAATAGCCGTTGATCCTGTAAAAATAGACCCCGGCGCTCTCCCGTTCGCTTTGGTTTTTAAAAAAGTCGTTCAGATTTTGAATTTTCTTATGCTGGAACATCCACTGCCACCTTCATTCACATTCTGATTATCCATTTTTCGCTCTGCCTGCAATCAGCGAAATCCCTTTATAAACAGGCGGATGCTTTCATACCCGACCGCAAGGTTGATATTTTGTCCCCGGTCAAACCCTGCCGTACTGATCCCAATCACTTCCCCGTACATATTTAACACGGCGCCGCCGGAGCTGCCCTGGGAAATCGGAGCCGTAAACTGTATCATATCCACTCCGTCAATCGTGCGAAACCCGGATATAATGCCGTCTGAAATCGAATTAAACAATCCGAGCGGGCTGCCGATCGCCGCAACCGCCTGGCCGCGCACTGGCTTTTTTTCGCCGCCATAAATCGGAATCGGCGCCAGGCGCCGCTCAATACGCAGCAAAGCCAGATCCAGCAGCGGATTGTATTTAATCAGCTCGTCTGTATGGTATACCTGATCGTCATTTTCAATACGTACCGAATACGAAGCGCCGCCCCTTACTACATGGTCATTTGTCAATATGTACCCGCCGCTTCCGACCATAATGCCAGAGCCGGTGCCAATCACCTCGCCCTTCGCATCGTGGACTAAAATCAACACAATCGAAGAAGCAAGCGCTGCCAGCTCCTCAAAGCTTTTTTCCCGTTTTTTCCTGTTTCGCTCTGGGATCTTGACTACAAGCTTTTCCTGCCCCTTTGCGCCTGCTGCTTTTGGGCAGTTTGGCTGCGGCAGCTTTTGTGTGCCAAACTGCCCGATCCGCACCTCTTTCGACAAGCCTTTCAACTGCTCGTTCAACGGGTCGCCGGCGCTTTGCAGCAGCAAAACGTCGCATCCTGTCAGCGTCAGAAAATAGTAAAACAAATACTCCTGCTCCCTGCATACATTTTCCGCCACAATTTTCCTGCATCCTTCTCCGCTCCACTGCGTATTTCCGCCGCAAACCGTATCAAACCAGTAAAGCAGCTTGACGGCAAAGTTTCTGCGCATCGACTCCGTCACAGCCGCCTTCCCGCGCTGGTAGCACTGCAACACCGACGCACACGCCGTGCCAAGCAGCTCTGCCTGCGTCCTGTCTGTGCCCTTTGTATGGATTTCTTTTCTTGTCCCGGGCGCCCCCGCCCACTGTTCATAACAGTCCGTATAATAAGCGATCTCTTCCTGCGCCGTTAGTCCAGGCAGGCTTGCGATCCTGCGGTAATAAAGCTCTCCTGCCTGCATCCTGCGGTTCAGCTCCTGATCCATCAAAAGCACCTGCCGGTCAAGCTTCTCACTCCTGCCAAGCAGCCGCACAAAGCAGACATCCCGCACGCCGTTATGGACACCACACCTGATCTGTGCAAAGCTCTCAGGCGATGTCGCTACTATATAATTATGTCTGTATTTTATCATTTTTCCGATCCCAGATCTAATCTAACAACCAAAGTGTCTTTTTCACTGCTTGATGATAAAAGTGATCGCGGTATTGAATAGTATCTTTTATCATCATCATATTACTATATCCAAGAATATCATTAGAAAAGTATCTTGTCAACAATAAACGGCAAACAGCAAAACATATGTTCCCTTCTTGCATAATACTCCAACAATGGCTATACTGAAATACAAAACCTTTCACTGGTATTCCCAGTGAACAGCAATATAAAAGGAGTATCCTATGAAAAATTCATCGATCTACTACAGCGTCGGTGCACTTTTATACTGCCCGGCAAACCGGGAAACAATCGCCGCTTCCATTATCGGGCAGCAATTTGGCAGACGCTTTTCTCTTGCGCTTTGTCTGGAAGATACGATTGGCGATGCGCATGTAGAAGAAGCGGAGCGCTGCCTGAAAGCCTCCGTCTGCCAGATCCGCCACACGATGGAGCACGCTGCCTTCTACGTACCAAAGATCTTTATCCGCGTACGCTGCCCAAAGCAAATCGGGCGTATCATCCGCCTGCTTGGAGAGGACGAGGCATTAATCACCGGTTTTATTATTCCAAAATTTTCACCGGAAAACGCGGATGCCTACATACAGCAAGTAATCACCGCCAACGAACAGCTTGCCAGGACACTGTACCTGATGCCTATTTATGAGAGCGCGTGCCTTATAGACCTGCGCAGCCGCTATGACGTCTTGTATACACTAAAAGAAAAGCTCTCCCATGTGGAAGAGCTTGTGCTGAATATCCGCGTCGGCGGCAACGATTTGTGCCATTTGTTTTCGTTCCGGCGCCATGTAGATGAATCCATCCACCGCATTCGCCCGGTCGCGGATATTTTTTCTGATATTTTGACCGTCTACGGCATGGACTACGTCGTATCCGGCGCGGTATGGGAATACTACAGCGGCAGCGGCTGGAAGGAAGGGCTTATCAGCGAGCTTGCCGACGACAAGCTGTGCGGATTTACCGGCAAAACCGTAATCCATCCAAACCAGATCCCAGTTGTCAATAACGCCTACGCAGTTACCCAAAAAGACTACGACGACGCCCAAAACATTCTGCAATGGGACAGCCACTCGCCTTTCGCCGTATGCGCCAGTTCCACACGAGAACGAATGAACGAGCAAAAAACACACGCAAATTGGGCAAAAAAAATTGTCTTTCTCGCAAACACCTACGGAATCAGACAGCCCTGACCAAAACCATAAACGTTTTTAATACTACAGCGCACAAATATCAGGCTTGTTTTAGTAGCACTTGCGAAATACAGCCGGGAGAGGGGATGGGCACACCCTGGCTGCGGCTTTGGAAGAATAGTTAGAAGCTCTTGGTATTCTGCAAAACAACCAGGGGCGCAGCCAAGCGGCACCTTTAGCTGCCGGCAGGCAGCGAACTAGGTGCCGCGACCGTGCACAGCCACAACGTTCCAGCAGAATACCTAGAGATTCTTACCATTCTGGAACGGACGCAGCCAGGGTGTGCCCATCCCCTCTCCCAGCGTCCCTTCCAAATACACCCCCGTTCACCCTACACCACTATATTTCATCCGCCTCCGTCTGCGGAATCTTAAGCACAAGCCGAAACACAAACACCCCATTGTTGTTTTGAAAATCATATTCCCCTTCATATTTTTCCGCCGTTTTAATAATACTTAACACACCAATGCCGCCTGTAAATTCAGGCTTTGGCTTGCCGTCCTTAAGCTCTGTTTCCATTCTGCATGTATTGCTGCAAAATACAGCCAGCTTGTTTTTCTTCCTCTGAATCTTTAAATAGATCACGCATTCTCTGCCCGTATTCTGCTTTTTTACCTCAATGCAGCCATAAATCGCATTCTCATAGGCATTGGCAAGTATCGTAATCAGATCAATATTCGGAATCGCCACATACTTATCCAGGCTGACGTCAAAGATTACTTTGATCTGCTCCTTCCGCGCCTTCCTTGTATATGCACAAAGCACATGGTTCACCGCCATATTTGCGCAGATCGTCTCCGAGGTATGTGCCTCTGTCTCTTTTTGATATTCCTTAACATACTGCAGCAGCTCCTGTACCTGCCCCAGACGCGCGTACTCTGCGATCACCGCATTGTGATGCCTGACATCATGCCGGATTCTTCTGCTTGTCTCCACAGAATCCTCCAAAATCTCCAGATTTCGTTCCAGCAGCCTTTGGTTCATCTCCATAAGCTGCTTTTCCCTTTCGTATTCCTTCTCTTTTCCGATATGCAGATAGAGCCGGAATACCAATAGCTGCAGCGCCCCTGTCAGAATAAAATTCGTCGCAATCTGAAACAGGCGAAACGGTGTATTAATTGCAAGATTTGGATTTAAAATAAATCCAATCCCAAACAGGATACTGATCACCATAACTGTCACACTAAAGTGATCCAGCTCGTATTCTACATAATGGCTGAATCCCCGGATTGATTTTTTCACATATTTTTCCAGCAGAAACGCAATGCCGCCAATCAGCACGGTACGCACCGCAATATCCACCCATACGTTTCTGCCGAAAAACAAAATCGAAACCTCCAGCCCGCCGATTAAAAATACCGCCAGCAGATAAAACGTAAGCGCCAGCTTATAAACGGATAAAAACAGCGGGTCGCAGCTCATCGATACCGCAAAAAAAGAAAAACAGATAAACATTGCAAATGCCACGATCCTGACGCAGCTCTCCCAATCGAGCACATACCAGATACATGCCGCAGACATCAAAACCAGGCTGAATACCGTATAACGCACAATTGTCTGTTTTTTGTTGTACCGCGGCTCACTGAGTATGGAATATAACAAAATTGTACCCGCAAGGCTGACCCCAAACCGTATAAAAGCAATGACTACAGAACCACCCAGCATCTTTTTGCCTCCTTAAACTGATCCCATTTATCCATTTATTATAGCAGAATGAATTAGAAAAGCTATTGCGTTCAGCTATTTAGACACAATCCGCACTTTTTCAGGTACAATTTGCATCAAGATTGACGATACGTGTTTCATCCTATATACTATTTATGTATGAATTGATGAGAGGTGATAATTTGAGAAGTTCCTACAAAAAAGAGGACGTCATTTTGCTGTTGAAGGATATTACAGGCTTGGTCAAACCGCAGCCGGCAAATGAGCGTGAAAGGCTGATCCAGTCCGGCAGGCATTACTGCGAGATGCTGCCTATAGAATATGTCCCTACCGAGGCATATATGCGCGTATACAAGGAAGTGCTTCCCATTTACGCAAAACCTGTAGCCGCTGCGGCTGCGCGCTTAGCAGAGCGGATTTTACAGAAAAAAGGAGAACATACGGTTCTCGTATCACTGGCAAGGGCAGGCATTCCGGCTGGCATCCTGCTCAAACGGTATTTGCGCAGCTACTGCCATGCCGACCTGCCGCATTATGCCATTTCCATTATCCGCGGAAAGGGCATTGACCACAACGCCATGCGGTATTTGCTGGATCGCTATGAGCCGGGCAGCCTGCTGTTTGTCGACGGATGGACGGGAAAAGGCGCGATCTTGCAGGAACTGCGCAAAGCAACGGCAGCTTACAGCGGCGTATCCTGTGATCTTGCAGTTCTGGCAGATCCGGCAAATATGACATCGCTGTGCGGCACGCATGAGGACATCCTGATTCCAAGCTCCTGCTTAAACAGTACGGTATCCGGGCTGATCAGCCGGACTTTTCTAAGAAACGACATAATCGGGCAGGATGATTTTCACGGAGCCGCTTATTACGGCGAACTAGAACATGCCGATTTGTCTTATGCTTATATTGCAGCGATCGAGCAGCATTTTCCGGCACTGGCTAAGACAACTGCACATCGGCACAGCACTAAAGACACCAGCCATACCGCGGATACTGGGCTTGCGGAAGTCCGCCAGCTTGCCAAATCGCTGTCTGTTTCTGATTTAAACCTGGTTAAGCCCGGCATTGGAGAGACGACAAGAGTGCTGCTGCGGCGCGTTCCGTGGAAAGTACTGATTGCCCCGCACTGTACATGCGATCCTTCGCTGCGGCATATTTTACGGCTTGCCAAAGAACGAAACGTGCCTGTGGAAGCTTACCCTCTGCGCCATTATAAGTGCTGCGGAATCATCCGCCAGCTTGCCGACCTTTAACCGCCAACCTGCGCGGTAATTCAAAATAATGATTGTATCTTCTTTTTTGAAGTGTTATAATATTAGCAGTTAGTACCGAACACAATTATCACCCGTACCTTGACAAGCGAATATCGTATTGTATTAAGCCATTTTAAGCAAGAAAAAATACGGAAAAGGAATTAAGAGTATGTTAAATAAGATAAAAGATATGAAAGTAGAAAAAAAGCTGAAGACATGCTTTACCCTCACTGTGATGATCGCTAGTCTGGCAGGCATTATCGGTCTTTTTATTCTGCTTTACTGTAATGCGCGCTACAGCAGCGCCCTTGTTAAAAACGGATTTTCCCAAGGTGAGATCGGGATCTTTAGTACCTACTTAAGCAGAGAACCTACGCTCGTACGTGAATTAATCCTGTTAGAAGACGACGAGGAAATGAAAACAGCCGATGAAGAATTAAATGTGGGCAAAGACCTGACAGACGACGCATACGAAACGGTAAAGCTGCACTGTACAACAAAAGAAGAAAAGGCTTACATATCACAAATTGATGTGCTTCTGCCGGAATACCGTTCTTTGTTTGTCCAGGTAGAAGCCCTCGCAATGGCTCATAAAGACGCTGAAGCGACAAACCTGCTGTTAAGGGAAGCAAAGCCAAAGTACCAAAAGCTAACAAACACAGTAGAAGAACTGATTGACCTCAACGTTGTAAACGGCAACAAGGTCAAGAGCCAGTTAACGATACAGACTTATGTGATGGCAGCCTTGATTATTGTGATTATTATTACTGCAATCGTCCTTGCCATGCGTATTTCCAAAGAAGTGGCGAAAATACTGGCAGAACCGATTGTTCGTATCCAGGAAGCAACTGGGCAGTTGGAGCTGGGCAATCTGGACGTACAAGTAGAAGTGATGTATCCAGATGAGATCGGAGAAATGACCCAGTCATTTAATACTGCCATCGGCCTGTTAAAAAGCTATATCCGTGAGCTGAGCAAAGCACTCAGCGCATTTGCAAAAGGCGATTTTACAGTCTCTGCTGACGCTGATTTCCGCGGGGAATTTAAGCAGCTTGGCACCGCGATCGATACCATTACGGCTACTTTAAGCTCCACGCTGGGCAACATTCACGAAGCTTCAAATCAAGTATCCTTAGGTGCGAGCCAGATGTCTGAAAGCGCACAGTCGCTTGCCGAAGGCGCTACTGACCAGGCAGCGTCCGTACAGGAGCTGACTGCAACAATCCAGGATATAACAGAAACCGTGATCCACAGCTCTGAAAAAGCCAATCAGTCTTACCGGGATGCAGAAAAATTCAGGCACAATGCAGAGGAAAGCAGCGAAGACATCCGGCTTTTAAATCAGGCAATGGAACGCATCAACGATACTTCCAGAGAGATCGCAAATATTATTGCCGCGATTGAAGATATTGCTTCTCAGACAAACCTTCTGTCACTGAATGCATCGATCGAAGCTGCAAGAGCCGGAGAAGCCGGCAAAGGGTTTGCCGTTGTCGCAGACCAGATCGGCAAGCTTGCTTCCGACAGCGCCAACTCCGCAGTCGATACGAAGAAACTGATTGAAAATTCCTTACAGGAAATTGAAAAAGGCAATGAAATCATGGCAAAGGCAACCGCTGCTATCGAGATCGTAATTAAAGGCATCAATTCGCTGGCAGTTTCTACAAATGAGATCAGCGAACTATCCGATACCCAGGCAGACGCCATGAAACAATTAGAGCAAGGAATCGAACAGATTTCAGAAGTGATACAGAACAATTCAGCCGCAGCACAGCAGACATCCGCTACAAGCGAACAGTTATCTGCGCAGTCCGAAAGCTTGGAACATCTGGTCGGTCAATTTACACTAAAATAATTTTTTACCGAATACAATACTTGCTGTTTTTGAAGCATATTCGCATATCATGTAAAAAAATATCCCCCGGCTGTCTCGTTGCAGCGGAGGATATTTTTATATCTGACACGATCTGCTTATATAACCAAGAACTATGCAAAAATCGGAATTCCTACAGGGGTTGGTCTGTATGATCCTGTGCTTTTGCGCATCTATTTTTGCACAGTTCTTAAAGTTACTCAGATATCATTGTACTATACACTTGCGGCAGCCGTCAATAGTTTTTCCAGAAAAAAGAAATCTATACGATCATTCCGGCACCTGCCAGCACTTCCGCCAACTCCGCACCATCTGCCAGAAATCGAAGCAGCCGCTCCCCTGCCTGGTCAAAACTGCGAAACAGGCGCATCTTTTCATTCTTTCCCTGATAGACTTTCCAGTATCCGCTGCACAAGGCATGTCTGCCGCCATTTTCTAAAAACCCCAGTACATCCTCCGGCGGGTAGCCTAAAAATAGTCCCATCTCATGCGGAAATTCCCCCTTCCGCTCCCGATAAGCCAGATAACGCCCAGCCAGTCCGCAAAGCAGTGCCTCAAACGAAAGATCCCGGTATCCATGCTGCCAGAGAATCCTTTCCGCTTTTGGCTGTGCCAGCGCACGCCTTAGCTGCACAGGCGCATACACCAGCAGCACCGCCTCCTGCGCTGCACGGTACAGCCGGCAGCAGGAAAATGGCGTATTTTTAAAAAGCTGCTGCACACGGCATTGCTCTCCCTGCCTTAGTATCAGCAGATTGGACGGCTTTAACCCCATAATCATCGGTGCACACCGCAGCACAACCTGTGCCTCAGCCGCCCGCAGATCCATCCTTCGCATCAGTTCCAATGCTTCCCTCGTCATGTGCCTTTACTCACAATCCTTTCTGTCTGCTGTAATCTGAATTTTTATTCGTATTTTTAAATGGATTTTTTGCTTGTTGTTATTGTTATTGATCTTGATCATGATCTTATAGACTTATTGTATACGTTTCTGTTGTTTTCATACTGGAAACATCTGTTGCATTTTATTTTTTCTAAAATGCTAAGAAGCCCTAAGTATCCTGCTGGTACACTGTGGCTGTGGACGGTCTGATTCATGCCAGTGTCAGGCAAAGTACCCACATTCGCATGTTTACTTCGAACAAGAGAAAGACAGCCGGGAGAGGAGATTGGCACGCCCTGGCGGCAGCTTTGGAAGAATGGTTAGAATCCCTTTGCTTTCTGCAAAACAACCCAGGGGCGCAGCCAAGCGGCACCTTTAGCTTCCGGCGGAAGCGAACTAGGTGCCGCGACCGTACACAGCCACAGCGTACCAGCAGAATGCTTAGGGATTCTTAACATTCTGGAACGGCTGCCGCCAGGGCGTGCCAATCTCCTCTCCCGGCGTCCCCTCTTGTAAGCAATCACAACATAAAAAACACAAAAAAGCTGCTATACCGCACTCTAAAAACACAAAGTGCGATACAGCAGCTTTTTCCACTATCTTGTTTTTACACAGCCCATACCCTGTATTTGGACAACTGCTTTAATAAAAGCTATCCCACATAGAACCGGAAGAATAATTTGAGCTATAGCTTCCCTTATGTGTATACGTATTTGCCCTGGATGCTTCATTATCCGCACGGTACTCGATCATGGAAGCCTGTGACTTCACATTGTAAGCAAACGAGTTTGTGCCGTTGAACAGGTTTTTCACTCTGTTCATATCTGCACCCTTAAATGTCTCCTCGTCAATCGACAGGCGGTAGTTGTCGCTGTCAATGGTAATGCCGATCTTGTTCAGAGAAGATTCATATTTGGAAGTCGCATTAATCATGCTGATGGTAGATTTCTGGATCGCTGTTGTCTTCGAGCTGTCTGCTGCCTGAATCATCGCGTTATAGTCGTCTACAAATGACTTCACTGCCTTATAGATCTTGTCCGTATCATACGCTTTGACGTCGTTTCCGTCCTCGTCTTTTGCATCCACTTTGTTAAATACAGATTTTGTGCCTGTCTGCAACAGCTTGGATGCAGAGTCCTTAAGATCCTTTGCCGAGCTTTCTACTTTGCTGAGCGTCTCTGTAGAATCTTTGGAAGTAGCGGTGGACTTATTGTTGACTTTGCTGCTGTTAAAAGCACTCCGAAACGCATCGGCATCCGTCTTTGCAAAATAGGATGTCATCAGCTTCTTGTAGCTTCCGCTGCGGATCATGTTATAATCGGAAAGTGAAGCAGTCAACGCGCTAAACGGCGAGCTCCCGGCAGATGAAGATCTTCCAAAGCCAAACAACGTATTCATGGAATTAGCATTGATTCCCATCATATTATCACTCCTTTGAAAAATAAAATATCTAGGACATCCGTGTCCTGGTTTACAGTTGCCTGTTTTATGGCTCATGTATCCGCTCCCACGAGCCATCTTCCTCTCTTAATTATATCGGTTAACCCTGCCTGGAACTTAACACAGCAGGCTTCCCATTCATAACATTTTATTTACATCTGTTATCATTTTCCGGTTTTTATATATTTTCAATCTGCCAGTCAATCGGGTCTGCGCCGTGCTCCTGCAAAAACGCGTTTGCCTGGCTGAAATGCTTACAGCCGAAAAATCCGCGGAACGCCGACAGCGGGCTTGGATGCGGCGCTTTTAAGATCAGATGCTTTGGATGATTTAACATCGGGATCTTGCTCTGCGCAGGCTTGCCCCAAAGCAGATATACGATCGGACGATCCTGCTCATTGACTGCGCGGATAATCGCATCGGTAAATTTCTCCCAGCCTTTGCCCTGGTGTGAATTTGCCTGGTGCGCGCGTACGGTCAGTACCGTATTTAACAGCAGTACGCCCTGCTTTGCCCACTTCTCTAAAAATCCATTATTTGGAATATAACAGCCCAGATCGTCCGCCAGCTCTTTGTAAATATTTTGCAGAGAAGGCGGTATATTTTTCTGATCCGGCAGTACCGAAAAGCTCAGGCCATGCGCCTGGTGCTCGTTATGGTACGGGTCTTGCCCCAAAATCAGCACTTTCACCTCCGAGAGCGGCGTTAAATGCATGGCGTTGAAAATATCCTCCGAAGGCGGATAGATCACATGTGTACTGTATTCTTCCTTTACAAAACGATATAATTCCTTATAATACGGCTTGCCGAACTCTTCCTGGACAGCTGGCTGCCAGTCATTTGCAATCATTCCCATAGCAATATCCTCTTTTGTTTTGGTTCCCTTATCTTCTGACAGAAATTCCGCGTTCTGCCAGATAGTTTTTCAGTTCCATAATCTCTAGTTCCTTGTAGTGAAATAAGGATGCGGCAAGCGCTGCATCTGCTTCTCCCTGCGCAAACGCTTCATAAAAATGCTCTTTTGTGCCTGCGCCGCCGGAAGCAATTACAGGAATCGACACGCTGCGCGCAATCGTCTGCGTCAGCGCAAGATCGTAGCCTTCCTTTGTGCCGTCGCAGTCCATGCTTGTCAAAAGGATCTCGCCCGCACCGAGACGGTCTGCCTGCACTGCCCATTCCACCGCATCAATGCCCATATCGACCCGTCCGCCGTTTTTGTAGATATTCCAGCCGCTTCCATCCTGCCTGCGTTTGGCATCGATTGCCACAACCACACACTGGCTGCCGAACTTCTCCGCTGCCTCGCGAATCAGTGCAGGACGCTCGATTGCCGCAGAATTTACAGAGATTTTATCTGCACCTTCCCGAAGGAGCGCTTTAAAATCGTCTACCGAGCGAATTCCGCCGCCTACCGTAAATGGAATAAAGACGCGCTCCGCCACGGCGCGCACCATATCTACCACGGTAGCACGCGCATCTGAGGACGCTGTAATATCCAAAAACACGACTTCATCCGCCCCGGCTGCGTCGTAAGCTGCCGCTATTTCGACCGGATCGCCGGCGTCTTTTAAGTCTGTAAAATTGACACCTTTTACAACACGGCCGTCTTTTACATCCAGGCATGGGATAATTCTTTTTGTGAACATCGCTATGCCCCTTCCTCAATAAAGTTTTCCAATAGTTTCAAACCCACCGTACTGCTTTTTTCTGGATGGAACTGGCACGCAAACAAGTTTTCCTGTTCTACGGACGCATGTATGCTGACGCCGTATTCCGTAACTGCCTTTACGATCGTTTCATCCTCTGCTTTCAGATAATACGAATGCACAAAGTACACATACGGCTGCTGCTCCATTCCCCGAAACAGTCGCCCGTCATGTTGCAGGCGCAGCGAATTCCAGCCGATATGCGGGATCTTTAGCCCTGGTGCGCTTTCTATCTTGCAGATCTTCCCACGCAGCAGGCAAAGCCCCTCGACTCCTCCGCTCTCCTCGCTGCCTTCAAATAAGAGCTGCAAGCCAAGGCAGATGCCGAGAAACGGAATCTTTTGCTCTACCGCTTCGCGGATCACCCGGTCAAGCTCATATTTTTTCAACTGGTTCATCGCTGTGCCAAAGGAACCGACGCCTGGCAGCACGATTCTGTCTGCATGGAGAATTTCACTGCTGTTTCTCGTAATCACTGCTTCCTGCCCCAGCTTTTGAAACGCCTTCTGCACGCTTTTTAAATTTCCCGCGTCATAATCAATAATTGCAACCATCTTTCCCGTCCCTTTCCAGCCAGGTGAGCGTTTAGTTATGCTCCATGCCCAGCTTATCCAGGATTTCATGCAGTGCGAGCGTATATTCACTGCGCTTGTTGATATTGTACAGTTTTTTCGCTCTGTGCTTTGTGACATCAAACTGTTCTTTTAACAGCAGGTCAAACTGATCCTGCATTTTTTCCAGCTCATCTAACACGCCCCATTCTTCTGCATCCGCAGAATTTAACAGGCATCTGCCATATCCGCGGATCAGGGCATCCAATGCCATCTCATACTGCTTTTGCTCCATCAAAGCGATATACGCATCGAGCTGTGCCTGAATCCCGGCGAGCGCGGAGGATGCTTTTAACAGGTCTTTGTCCGCCGCCCGTACTTTAATGCCTTGCAGCTTCTCATAAGCAGTCACATAATCGCCTTTTTCAAACGCTTCTTTGGACGCTTTGACCGGTGTGGAATAGCCGATCAAAAAGGTGCCCAAAAATACAAGCACCATCAGCGACAAGGCAAGAATCCACATCATCATAACCGGCACCTTTGGAAGCGGCGGCTCCTTTGGCACCTGTTTCTTTTGCTTCGGCTTCTTTTCCTTCTTTGGCTTTGCTGCCTTCTTTGCTGCTTTTTCTGCCTTTGCAGCGTCCTTTTCCTGTTTCTTCTTTTCAGCCTCTTCTTTTTTCTGCTGCTTTTTCTGTTCTTTTTCCTGTTTTTTGCGTTCCTTGACCGCTTTTGGGTCTTCCTCGGTCTGCTTCATCGCTGCCTTTGCAGCTTCATACTCGGCTGCCGCTTCAGGATCTAATTCCGCAGGCGTGCCAAACAGCATCCGGGAAATCTTGCCGAATAAGCCGTTTTTATTTTTCTCCCGTTTCTTCTTTTCTCCCGTCTCCCCATCGCCAAGGGAAGATTCCTCGTATGAAAAATCCGGCGCCATCGCAAGCGGGTCTTCTTTTTCCTGCGTCCCGCTGTCACTGTCCGCATCCAAAAGCTGATCGATCTCAGAAAGCGCATCTTCATCCGAGCCGTCTAAAATATCCTTAAGGCGGTCGTCCAGGATCGGTTCCGTATTCTGCTGCGTCCTGTCCGCATCTTCAGACAGTGTACCATTTTCCAATTCGTTGATCAGGCTGTCCGCATCATCACCTAAAATATCCCCGAAAATATCTTCCAGCCCTTCCATGCCCTTCGGTGCTTCCATAGATTTCTCCTGTTCCTGCGTGTCCATTGCTACTGTCTGTGGTTCTTCGTCGTTTAGCGCCGTTGTCGCTTCATCGTTCCCACTGTCCATCGCTGCCGTTGCTGGCTCGTCGTCAAATCCCGAAAAGTCCGGTATCGCAGGCTCCTCTTCCGGCTCCTTCAACATGCTCGTTAAGTCCGGTACCGCAGGCTCCTCTTCCGGCTCTTTCAACATGCTCGTTAAGTCCTCGTCGCTTAGAAAATCCGGCTCTAACGTATGCTCGTCGCTGCTTGAAGCTGCCTCGTCCGGCTCCATCGTCCGCATATCTGCAAATGGGTCTGCGTCCGTCTGATCCGGCTGCGGCATCTCTATCGTCTGGTCGTCTTTTTCTTCATTCATCTGGCTGAACAGCTCATCCAAAAGATCCAGCTCTGGCTCTTCCTGTGCGGCGGGCTGTACGTCTTCTCCGTTTAATTCTCTTTCAAATTCCGCCAGAAAATCTTCGTCTGCCCTTCCTTTATTCAGCTCGTCCTCAAATTCCCGCAGAAAATTTTCTTCCCGAATCTCATCCAGTGCACTCTGCGTTTTTGACGGAAGGTCATTTTGTGTCTGATAAGATTCTTTAAAAGATTCCCTGTTCTGCTCAAAATCATCATCAAACTCATTCAATCTGTCAGTGACTGAAGTCAGCAGATTATCCAGATAATCTTCACTTCTGCTCATGCAAACCTCTCCTTTGCTGTAACCTTATATACTACGCACGAAAAGTGAGAGTGCCGTACTTCGCAGGAACTGTCCCTTGTTACAGTCCCTGACTACGTCTGCTCCCACTCTTTGTGAAAATAAGCTCTTATGAACGGATCTTTTTATCGATCAAGCCGTCAATCGCTTCTACCAAAGATCCAATCTCTGGCTTTGTAAGCTGTGCATCCGCGCCAAGCGCTTCTCCTTTTCTGCGCATTTCATCATTGACCAGTGAAGAGAAGATAATCAACGGAATCTGCTTTAATACATCATCGGACTTGGAAAGCTTGGTCAGGCGGTGGCCGTCCATAATCGGCATTTCAATATCCGTAATAATACAATGTACTTTTTCAAAGATATTGCCGCTGTTTTTATAGCTCACCAGCTTATCCCATGCTTCCTTGCCGTTCATACACATAATAATATTTGTATAGCCTGCTTTCTTCAAGCTGTCTGTAATCAGCTTTCCTAAAAGCGGCGAATCCTCTGCTACAAGGATCGGCGAATCGTTTCGGTTGCGCTCGCCAAGTGCTTCGATATCCGAAACCTTCAGTCCCGTTTCCGGGCTGATGTCGGTCACAATCTTTTCGAAATCCAAAATAACGACCAGCTTATCTTCCAGCTTGATTACGCCTGTGGAAACACCGCCGTTGGATTCTTCGCCGCGCTCTGTATTGATCGTGGAATCCGGCTTGATAATGTCCGCCCAGGAAACCCTGTGGATTCCAATTACCTGGTCAACATGGAACGCAATGTTGAGTTTATTAAAATTGGTAATGATAAATAAGCCTTCGTTGTCTGTAACCGGCAGTCCCAGGCATTTTTTCAGGCTGATCACGGTAATCATCGTATCACGCGGCATAAAAATTCCTTCTACACTCGTATGTGCATTTGGAATAGGGGTGATCGGCTGATATGTAAGGATCTCACGAATTTTTGCAACATTGATGCCGTAATGGTTGCCGTTTAATGTGAATTCCAATACTTCCAGCTCATTCGTGCCGTTCTCTAACAGAATGTTTGTATCCATAGCTAATTTCCTCCCGAAGCCATTCTCTAATTATATTCAGTATACCACACTTTTGACCAAATGGACATGTATTTTTTTCATTTTTGAAAAATATTATGACTTTTTCATGAAACACATGCCTCAGCCCACAAGCTGAACCTGCGAACCGCTGCCGTTTACAGTAACATCCAGCTCCATTTTATCAATCGATTTCACCGTACCTTTTTTTACCTGGAAGATCAGTACCGTACGCGCTTTTTTGCCTGCCTTGATCTTGCCCTGGTATGTTCCAAGGTCGTTGAGCAGGATCGTCGTATCCGCGTTTACACTCAGCTCGCCATTGATCAAAAGCCTGAATGACGGCATTTTGGAGAGAATATCGCATTCAGCCGTCTTGCCCGTGCCATTCTTAAGGTTGACATGTACAACGAGAAGCTCGTTCCCGCTGTTCGCCCTGACCATATAACTTTGTGACGCCTGATAAGCAGAGACAAGTTCATATCCGCGGTAAACAGCATCCACCCCGCTTAACCCAAGTGCCTTTGCAAGCGACACATACTTCACCTGCGGTTCGCTGCCAGGCTTTTCGTTCGAAGCGTTCTGCTGCCCGTTGTCCGCAGAAGGCACGTTTTTATCCTCCTGCTCCTTTTGAGCTTCCTTTTGCTCCTTTTCTTCCTGCTTCCGTCTTTCTAAAGCCTCTTTTTCCATCTGCTCCATCTGCTCCATTTTTACTTTGAGCAGCGCTACATCTTTGATTCCTTCTGACTGTCTTTTGTTGAATTTCGTAACGGCATGTGCAGAATAATAGACAACTGCCGCTTCCTCTTCATTTGTCATTTCATAAACCTTTTCACCGCAGCCGCAGGCTGTGACAGACACCGCAAACGCCAGAGCGCCTGCTGCTAACCTATTCTTTTTCATCTGCTTACTCCTGTGCACTAAATAATGCATTTGTATATAGATACTATGCTACTGTATATGTTAACATTTTTAAATCGATTAGGCAATGGTTTCTTTCACAATTTCTTCATTCTTTCTGTCCAGCTCCATCCAAAACTCCACGCCGCCGTCCCTGTTGATCACGCCGCACTGCCTGTTTAGCGAATCCATAATCGCCTTTACAATCGACAATCCGATGCCGCTGCCGCCGTATTCGCGCGTGCGCGCCTTGTCCACCTTGTAAAATTTGATCCAGACCTTTTCCAGGTCGTCCTGCGGAATCGGGTCTCCGGTATTAAACACGCTGACTCTGACACAGTCTTCCCTAATAGTATAAAAAACATCGATCCTTTTTTCATACATGGCATAGTGAATCGCATTGCTTAAAAAGTTCGTAATCACCTCTTCGATTTTAAATTCGTCCGCCCAGACATACATCGGCTGGCTGCCGTCAAAACGAACCTCTATCCCATTTTGCTGAATTAAAATCGAAGACGCGCTGATCACGCCTTCGATCAGCTCCGTCAGGTCAAAACGCTCCATCGACACCGCCTCGTCCCCAAATTCCAGGTGGTTTAACGTCAGCAGCTTTTTTACCATCTGGTTCATTTTATCCGCCTCGTCCATAATGACCTCGCAGTAAAATTCCCGGCTCTCCGCGTCGTCGTTAATATACTCCTGCAAGCCCTCCGCATAGCCCTGAATCAGCGCCAGCGGCGTTTTCAGCTCATGAGAAACATTTGACAAAAACTCCTTACGCATTTCATCGATCTGAGTCTTTCGCTCATTGTCGAGCATCAGCTCGTTATTCGCCCGCTTTAATTCCGAGATCGTCTGTTCGAGCTTTTCCGACATATCGTTCATGCACACGCCCAAAAGGTCAATCTCATTTTGCTGCTTTCTTGGCATATATTTTGCGTCAAAGTCCAGATCTGTCATACGCGCGGACAGCTCTGCCAGTTCCAGGATCGGGTTTGTAATCCTGCGCGTGATAATGCCTGCAATGACTGCCCCGCACACAATCGCGATCCCGCCGATCATAAATAAAAACCGGTTTGTCAGGTCGCTGCTTTCATGAATACTCTCAAGCGCAGAACGCGCGATAATCAGCTTTCCGTCCGACAGCACGCCCCACATCACCAGATAGTCCGACTCCATGCGCACGTCCTGGCGCTTTTGAATCACAAACTTCTTGGGTGATGTCTCGCTCATGCTGATTAACAGTTCCATAAAATATTTCAGCATCGTCTGTGTATCGCTCACCGAAGAACGCACGACCGTCTGGTCGGGATTGATAATCATAATCGTCAGGTTGTTGTTGACGCAGATCCGCTCAAATTCGATATCAAACGCTCCGCTGTCGAGCGTGCCGTCCTGTGCCGCCGCATTGATTTTATAATAGCTGTTGGATAAGATTTTCGACTTGTTCCATATATAGTACTGGCCCAAAAATAAGGTATTTAAGATCAGGCAGAGCAGGACAGTGCCCGCCACAAGCGCAATCATGGCAAACGAAACCTGTCCTGTCAGGGAATGGCTTTCGTTCCATTCCCCTGTATTTTTTTGCAGCTTTCTGCGCGTTTTTTCCTGCCATAATTTATACATCAGCTCTTTCATAAAACGGTCACGCCCTGTCTTTGCCTACTTCAAATTTATAGCCCATGCCCCAGATCGTCTTAATATAATCTCCCTTAGCCCCCATTTTTGAACGCAGCTTTTTAACATGGGTATCAATCGTCCTGGCATCGCCAAAATAGTCGTAATTCCATACATGGTTTAAAATCTTCTCCCGCGACAGCGCAATCCCTTCGTTTTCTACAAAATACGATAACAGCTCAAATTCCTTATAGCTTAATTCCATCCGCTGCCCGTCGACGGTCACCAGGTGCGCCGCTTTATCAATTAAAATGCCGCCCGTCTCCACTGCCTGTCCTTCTGCCGCCAGCTTATTCGACCGCCTTAAGATCGCCTCTACCCTGGCAACCAGG
The DNA here is from genome assembly GCA_910574915.1 of Eubacteriaceae bacterium. Lineage (GTDB taxonomy): Bacteria > Bacillota > Clostridia > Lachnospirales > Lachnospiraceae > Eubacterium_J. The sequence goes on along the minus strand of CAJTCR010000023.1, from coordinate 15,095 downwards.
ATCTTTGGACTAAACGGCTTGGAAATATATTCGTCCACGCCCAGCTCAAACCCAAGCAGCTCGTCGCTTTCATCGCCTTTTGCCGTAAGCATGATAATCGGCACCCTGGAGTTTTCCCGCACCTCTTTGCACACTTCCCAGCCGTTCATCTTCGGCATCATCACGTCTAAAATCAAAAGCGCTATATTTTTCTCCTGGTAAAACAAGTCTAACGCCGCTTCTCCATCGCCGGCTTCTAGCACTTCAAAATTCTGCTTTACAAGAAAATCACGCACCAGCTTGCGCATTCTGCTTTCATCATCCACTACAAGAATTTTTAATTTTTCCACTTTTTGTCCCTCGCCTGCACTTCGAATTTTTCTTATCTTAACACAGGATTATGAAAAAAATGTGTGCTTCATTCTAATTCCTGCAATTCTTTTTCTTCTTCGTCGTCAAGCACCGTATCAAAATCCAGCTCCAGTTCCTGCTCCTCTTCCCGGATCGCTTTTTCCCGCTGGGTAAGCTCCTGCTCCCACTGCGCATACTGATCCTGGATTTTTTTTTCGTAATTTAAAATCGTCGTCTGGCCGCTCGTAGCCGTGATTAAAAACATAATTAAAATCGAAAGCACAAACGCGAAATTTGCCACAATCGATATGCGCAGCTTGTTCTGCTCTTTTTCCAGCCGCCTTTGAAAGCGCTGTGTAATCCCCTTGGTATCGCTGACCACAAGGCTTGGCGCAACCGGGATCGGACGGATGTCTTCGCTGCGTATGCCGGGCATCGTCTTTAAATAGTCCTGCATCTCCTTGAGGTACGCATAGCCGACCGGCGTCTGAAACATCCTATCATGCAGCAGCCTGTGATATACATTAAATACCTGGTCAGGCTTTGACAGATCCGTCCTTGCCTTGACATAACGAACGCCCTCTGCCTCGGTCTGCGCCTGTCTTGCCATGTTTTCATCTGTAAAAGAATATCCTTCCACCACAATCACATTCGGCATAAAAACTCCTTATCATTGTCCATCTTCCTCCGGCTCTTGCGTTTCCTTTGGCGTGCGCATTTCTATAATATAAAAATACGCGCCGTCCTTTTCGCGGATACAAAATTCCTGTTTTAAATGCAGTTTTTTATGCAGGCGGAGATATTTTTTTACCATGCCGTTTTCGTTGCTGAATAAAAAGATTCTGCCATATTCCGGCAGCAGCGTCTGCACCTTTTCAAAAAACCGGCAGTAAAACTCGTCCTGCTCTTCTTTCGTCTTTTTGCCGCGCACTGGAGGGTCTGCCCAGATCTCGTCAAATTTCATCTCATGTGAAAATTCAAAAAAGCTGCGCTGCGCAAAATTAATATTCATATGTGCGATCCCGGCGTTTTCCCGCGCGCCCTGGATCGCTTCGCTGAATATATCAAGCGCGTATGCGCTGCGCACCGGAAGCGCGTAAATACGCTCCATCAAAAGCGTCCCCGTGCCGCAGAAAGCGTCCAGCACCCTGGCGCGTTCTTTCAGCCAGTTAGACGAAAGCTCTGCGAGCAGCGCCGCAAGCGACGGGTGCATGGAAGCAGACGTCGTATATTTGCGGTAGGCAAACCGCTTCATCGGGATCGTAAACAGCTTAATACATGGATAAAATCCGCCGTTGCGGTTTTGCACAAGGCGAATCTCGACCTCATAATGTTCGGTAGAATTGACAAGAAAATGCTTTGTCCGCTGCTCAATCTCCGCAGCCAGCTTTTTGGCGAATGTGCTCTTTTTTTCCAGCGGCATATCCGCGCGGATCTCCAGCCTGAAATAAAACGGCGCCTCCCCCTCATGAAGGCTGCCAATCAGCCTGGTAAGGTTGGATTTTGCCAGCTCCTTTGCAATGACAGACGGCTGCGGCGGCAGATTCTTTTCACAGCGCAGGGTAAACAAGATCTCACGAAACGTACGGATCTTGAGCGCCTCTTTGATATTGCCGCCCACGACCTGCACGCCCATAGGAATCATCCGGGTGGCTCCTGATTCCACCTGCACCCCCGTCGTGTCCTGATAATTTTTCAGCGTCGTTAAAATAAAATCCCGCGGCTTGTCAAACCCGCAAAACGGATGCCTGCTGATCCCGCCGTCAAACTGGATCACCAGCCTTCGAAGCTCCTTTAACTCGTCCTGGATATGTTTTTTTTCTTCCTCGGCAGGCTCATAGGCAAGCAGATTTTGGTAATGCTTTTTGATCTGTGCCTTATATGCCTTGCAGTCCAGCTTCTGGATCGCCGACAAATAAGCGCCTTTGACAAAAAGCTGCGTCTCCGATACATATGCCTCCCATATTTTATCGATGCTTTCCTGACTCTGCAAAAGTCCCAGCACAAGCGCCGCGTTTTTGCGCGTCTTGGGGTCTTCGTCCTGTAAAAAGGATGCGATCAGCTCATCATCCTCGGTCATTGACAGATATTCTTCCAGTGCTCCTTCTTCCTTTAACATCTGTTTTAGCTGAATCAAATGATTGCGGACATCGCTGCCCTGTTTTAAGGCTTCGTATACTTTCTGCATATGTCTCTCCTATTATCCCTTTGCTAAAATACTCCGTATGATACCAAATAATCCTGCACATCCGAAAGAAACTGCTCCCACGCAGAAGGAAAATCTACAAAATATTTCGGGCAGGGCTTGCCGGTCACATCAAAATGCCGGATCACGTCTTGCGTGCGCAGGCCGAAATGCTCGACCAGCCAGGCTGTCAGATGCACCGCAGACTGATACGTCCTTTGATTAAATCTTCCGGTATCGTCTTCGATGCAGCATTCGATCGCAAGCGTATCCTGATTGCGCTCGTTCGAAGCATACGCAATCTCACTGCTTGGGATACACTGTACGATCTCCCCGTCCAGCCCGATTACAAAATGGCTGCTCGCCTTTGTCACATGCGAATCCTTAAGCCCTTCAAAGTAATTCCGGTTCGCCCTCGCGCCTGTGCCCGGATTTGCCGTATAATGAATGACCACGCCTTTTACTTTTGCAAGCGGCGTCCCCGGCCTGGAATACTCATTTACGGTCAAAAGGTCGACATCAAGCTTTGGCCTTGGGATTTTCCCCTCCCCCTCCAAAAGAACCCTGCCGCGGTTTTCCTTATCTGCATCGGCATGACTGTTTACGTACAGCCTGTGCAAAACAACAGCAAATAACAGGACGGCAACGGCGCCCGATACAACGACCATACTTTTTAAAATCCCCGCCTGCCGTGATCTTTGTTTCTTCCAGTTTCCCTTTTTCCTACTGTTTTTATTCATTTTTTCCACATGTGGCTGATCCTGGGTATTCATACGCGTATTCCGTTTCTATTCCTTAGTATGCTCTTTACTATTTACTATAAACAACTTTGTCGAAATATGCAATGCAAAATTTTATGCAAAATAGCCTTCTGCGATCTGTAGCGTTTCATCCAGCAGTTTTTTCGTATGCGCCGCAGATAAAAAAATTGCTTCAAACTGTGCTGGCGCAAGGTATACGCCGTGATTGAGCATATACCTGCAATACGCCCCGTAAGCCTTTGTATCGGAGGTTTTCGCACTTTTGTAATCCGTCGGCTGTTCGTTTGTAAAAAACAGGCAGCCCAGCGACCCTACATAGTTCACCTGGTAAGGGCAGCCAGCCTTGCGTACGATTTCCAGAAGCTTTGTGAAAAAATACGTTCCGTTTTCATTGAGCGTGTCATAAATATGCGGATTTTCCAAAAGCAGCCGCAGCATACATACGCCTGCCGCCATCGCGACCGGATTGCCGCTTAACGTCCCCGCCTGGTATACATCGCCAAGCGGCGCTACGACCTCCATCACGCAGCGCCTTCCCCCATAAGCGCCGACCGGCATCCCCGCACCGATAATCTTGCCAAACGCCGTCAGATCCGGCATCACGCCAAACACCTGCTGCGCGCCGCCTGTATGAAGGCGAAACCCCGTAATCACCTCGTCAAAAATAAGCAGCGCGCCGTACTGCGTGCAAAGGCTGCGCAGCCCTTCCAAAAAGCCGGGCTTTGGCAGGATAACCCCCATATTCGCCGCAACAGGCTCCACGACAACGGCCGCAATCTGTTCGCCTTCGCGTGCAAAATGCGCTTTTACGCCGTCCAAGTCGTTATACGCTGCCAAAAGCGTATCCTGTGTGCAGCCCTTTGGCACGCCCGCGCTGTCTGGCATCCCCTGGGTCAGCACGCCGGAGCCTGCTTTTGCCAGCAGCGCGTCCGAATGCCCGTGGTAGCAGCCTTCAAATTTTACAATTTTATCCCTGTGCGTATAGCCTCTTGCCGTGCGTACCGCGCTCATAACCGCTTCGGTGCCGGAGCTTACCATGCGCACCATTTCCACAGAAGGCACCATCTCGCACACGAGCTTTGCCGCTTCCACCTCAATCCAGGTCGCGGCGCCGTAGCTTAATCCCTGTGTACACGCTTTCGTCACACTTTTTAAAATTTCCGGGTGGTTGTGCCCCAAAAGCATCGGCCCCCAGGAGCCTACATAGTCGATATAGCGGTTGCCGTCCTCGTCCCACACATATGCGGCGTCCGCTTTTTTAATAAAACGCGGCACCTCCCCGATCGAACCAAACGCACGTACCGGAGAATTGACCCCGCCCGGCAGATAGCGTTTTGCCTGTTCAAACATTTGTTTGGACCTAGTAATCATCCTAATTTTCCCTCCCGCATACATTCTGCCAGTTCTTGCGCAAAATAGCTGATATAAATGCCTGCCCCGGCACGGTAGGCGCACACCGCAGCCTCGATCATAAGCGCCTCCTCTTCGATCCATCCTGCCGCAGCAGCCGCCTTTATCATCGAATATTCGCCGCTGACACTGTACGCTGCCACCGGTACGTCGGCAAGCTCACGCACTTCCCGGATCAGGTCGGCATACGCCATCGCAGGCTTTACCATTACAATGTCCGCGCCTTCTTCCAGATCAAGCGCCACTTCTTTTAACGCTTCCCTGCGGTTGTGGTAGTCCATCTGGTACGTCTTGCGGTCGCCAAATGCCGGAGCGGAATCTGCCGCTTCGCGAAACGGCCCATAGAAAGATGATGCAAACTTTGCCGCATACGACATTATCGGCACATTGGCATAACCATTTTTGTCGAGCGCCTTTCGAACCGCTGCAATCCGCCCGTCCATCATATCCGAAGGCGCAATTAAATCCGCCCCCGCCTGCGCCTGCGACACAGCGATCTGCGCCAGATATTCCAGTGTCTTGTCATTGTCCACATCGTTCCCGCACAATATCCCGCAGTGCCCGTGCGATGTATATTCGCACATGCATAAATCCGCCATAAAATACATCCCCGGAAACTCCTGCTTTGCCCGGCGCAGCGCCCGCTGCACAATTCCGTCGGACGCGAAGGCGCCGCTTCCTTTCTCATCCTTTTCCCCTGGAATGCCAAAAAGCAGTACGCAGCGAACTCCCGCGTCTGCAAGCTTTGCCAGCTTTTCCCCCATACCGTCCACACTGTAGCGGTACTGCCCGGGCATCGACGGGATTTCTTCTTTTTTCTTTTCTCCTTCTGTCACAAAGATCGGATAAACAAGCGACGACGCATCCATGCGCGTCTCCCGCACCATTTTGCGCAGCACGGAATGCATCCGCAGGCGCCTTGGCCTTTTTATAAGCTCTGTCATCTTTTATTCTTCTTTCTATCATCCTATTTTTTATTATAATTTCATTGTTTTAAAAAGCTCAGCGGCGCAGTCCGCCATATGCTCAATCGTCTCCTTTTCGCAAATATGCACCTGCATTCCATACAAAGCAGCCTGGTCTGCTGTCACCTGCCCAATGCATACCGCGCGCACCTTCGTATAATCTGCTCCCTGCGTCATCTCCACAAACCCGCGGACAGTAGACGCGCTTGTAAACATCACAAGATCGATCTCTCCTTCGTCTAGCCATGCTGCCTGTGTCATATCCCCTGGACAGACAGTATCATAAATCGCAAGGTCGGTAACGCCGATGTCCTTTTCCGCCTGGATCTGTGCTACCAGCTCCCTGCTGCCGATCGAGGAACGAAGCAGCAGCACCCTGTCCCCGTCTTCTAGCGACGCATGAAGCAGCTCTCCAAGCGCTTTGCTGTGATAGCGGTCTGGCATAAGCTCTGGGCGCAGCCCGTGTTTTTTTAACGCACTGCCTGTCGCGCTGCCAATGGCGGCAATCTTCACCTGCCCCAGGCAGCGCACATCCAGCTCCATCCCGTCCAGCAGCTCAAAAAAGTACTCCACGCCTGCCGGGGAAGTAAACACCACATACCGATACGTCTCAATCTGCGCAAGCACTTCCAAAAGCTGTGCCCCTACGTCCCTGATCCTGGTACGAATCGACGGTATTTCCAACACTTCCGCCCCCTGCTCCCGCAGCAGCCCGGCAAGCGCCCCGCTGCGGTCAGCCGGCCTGGTCACCAGTATCCGACAGCCTGCCAAACACAGCTTTTCCCGCCACGCATACCGCTTTCCACAGGCAGCCACTTCCCCGATTACAATTACCGCAGGCGCCTTGATCCGCTGCCTTGCCACTTCCTTTTCCATGTCAGCCAGCGAAGCTGCCACACTTTTTTGCCTGGCGCCCGTGCCCTGTGAAATCACCGCGGCAGGCGTCTGCGGCGGCATTCCCGCCTGCAAAAACCCGGCGGCAATCTCATGCAGCGCCGTCATGCCCATTAAAAATACGTACGTCCCGCCCGCACGGACAAGCGATGAAAAATCGATATCCAGCGGTTCTCCCTGCTTTTTATGCCCGGTCAGTATATGTACGCCAGAAGAGACGCCCCGGCAGGTCACCGGAATCCCTGCATAAGCCGGCACCGCAACCGCAGATGTCACGCCCGGCACGATCTCAAACGGGATCTGGTGTTTAATTAAAAGCGCTAACTCCTCAGCGCCCCTGCCAAATAAAAACGGGTCGCCGCCCTTTAACCGCACTACGCACTTTCCCTCTTGCGCCTTCTCTAAAATCAGCCGGTTGATCTCCTCCTGCGTCATCGTATGGCTGCCCGCCCGCTTTCCGGCTGCGATTTTCGCCGCCTCCTGAGGAATCATCGCATAGATCCCATGCCCAATAAGCGCATCGTATATAACGACCTGCGCCTTTTTGAGCACACGCAGACCCTTTAATGTAAGAAGCTCCGGGTCAGACGGTCCGGCACCGACGAGGTATACTTTCCCTGTGTGCTGTTTTTTATTTTTTTGTACCTGGCTCGTTATTTGTATCTTTTCTTCCATATATACCGCCCGTTATCCCTTCCCCATTTTATACGCGCACTACACAAAAAAATGATATAACCGAAATACGCAACGCTTTAAAACGTTTTCCGTATTTCAAATTATATCATTTCTTCACACAAATTCAAGCTATTGTCATGCCAGGCAAAATTTTTTCGAATCCATCTACTCCTCTTTTTCTTTTTCAAGAATGTTTAACTCGTACAGTTTCTCCAGCAGGCTGGCGTACCTTTGATCTACCTCAATCCTTACCTCCCCGTCTTTTGCCAGATCGGAGCTGTTATATTGAGACAGTCCCGAATAATAATTTTGGGCACTCATAAATCCTGCTTCATCCCGCAGCTCCAGCATCAGATTTCCAATGCTTGTGTCTGTCTGCGTACTGGCTGTTTCTTCATACTGTTCCAGCTTTGTAGCGCCCCTGCCATTGTTTATATCCTCTTTGACTGCTTCAAAAAGCTGATTTGCCTGTGTTTGTGAAATCCTCTTTGACCCGCTGTACGCCCCGTCTTTTGTATAGTATTCAAAAATACCTCCATAGACTTCGACATTCGGATAATGGATGCCAAACATCTGTTCAAGCTGTACCTCGGGCAGCTTCGCGTATTCCTTTATCTCTGCAAAGATCTCATTTGTCTCAGGAATGCGGTATGACCTTCTAAAAGTGGAGCCGTCCTTTAATAAATAATCGATCGACACAGACCACCCAATTGTATCTTCTTTCCACGCACGCTTTAATTCCTTGCGGGATGCAAGGATCTGGCTGTGCAGCCCGTGTACCCAGTCCATCCTCTTTGGATTGTCAGAAAGCAGCTCAATCGCGCCGCTTACCCTAACCGCCTGTACCTGATCGGCTGGAGGGATCTTTTTTTCCAGCCCCAGTACATCCATATTCAGCGCCATATACAGTGCACAGATCATCACACTGTAAGCGGCACACTCCCGCAGCCTTTTTTTTGTAAATACATGTACGCTGCGTTCCAACAGCATCTGTGCGATGAAGAAGGCGGCAGCCCCAATTACAATCACACTGCAAATCAGCAAAACAAACGATTTTGAATCAAAAACAAGCGTTATATATAAAGCACCAAGCGACGCTGTACAAACTGCCAGTCCCCAGCGGAAAATTGGTTTCAGCCAATTTACGGTAATCACGTCTCCCGCAGTCTCAATATGCTTCTTTCCATATGCCGCCAGCGCAATCAGCACGAACACAACAGCAGCAACAAAATATCCCGGCAGCACATGCATCCGCACCAGCTCATATTCTATGTCCATTCTGTCATAGACCAAAGCTCTTACCCCTACATTATCAAGGTAAGCAATCGGTGTCAGCACGTTCACACTGTCGCGAAACAATGACCCGGATTCCAAGCCAAAGCAAACCATACCGACGATCGATTCCAGGATCACGATACATCCGATGTATAAAAAATTTAAAATCAGATACAGCACCGGAACCGCAAAGATATTTCCGACAAACATCAGCAGGCAGACCGCCATGCTGTAAAAAAACATATTTTCTACGGCCGCCGTTAAGATCCAGAGCATATAATACCTGACCACCTCCCCGGTTACTACGCCAAGAGAAGCCCCGCCAGCCAGCGTCAAAAGCGCTGCCAATACGGCTGGCACAAGCAGGAAGGCAAGCCCTGACACATAGTTCGTCACAAACAGGCTCAGCCGGTTAATCGGATACGTATGCATCATATTGGAATTTCTGGCTGTAAACAGGTAGGAAAATACGTACATGGCGCAAAACAGCGCGGCAATCGCAAATATCGGCACATAAAACGACATTCTCCACAAATTGTCCACCATCATAAACGGATAGATCGCTTCGGACGGCTTATCGACCACATTGCTCCGAATCATCTGCACCATCGAACCATACAGGCTGACTGGCAGAACCAGGATGTAAAATAAGAGCAGCCCTGACCACAGACCCCAGCCGCCTGTTACATTTCGTTTCCATACTGCTTTATTAAATAAGGATATCTTTGACTTCATACTCAGCACCTCCCAGTTCGTAGATAAAGATCTCCTCCAGCGTCAGCGGAAGAATATCCAGCAAAATCGGCTTCAAAGAAGTGATCTGTGTCCGAATCAGGCTCTGCTTTCCACGGATAATCAGCGTATGCACCCTCCCGGCACTTGACCGATGCAAAATATCCATTCCGTCCGGCATCACAGGAAGCTCCTCGCTGTCAAACGCGACCTGTATTTTGCTGACACTTCCCTGCAAATCGTCTAAGGAACGTTCCATCACGATCTTCCCGTGGTGCAAAATCCCTACATGCTCACAGACATCTTCCAATTCACGCAGGTTATGCGAGGATACGAGCACCGTAATCCCGTGCTCTGCCACATCCGACATGAGCAGGCTCCAGATCTGCCTGCGCATCACCGGGTCTAACCCGTCTACCGGTTCATCCAGGATCAGCAGCTTCGGACGGCAGCAGATCGCCAGCCAAAAAGCCACCTGCTTTTGCATTCCTTTGGAAAGCCTGCGGATCGCGCGTTTTTTCTGAATCGTTGGAAAACACTCATGTAGACGTTCAAACAGCTCCGTATCAAACGACGGATACATATTCTTGTAAAACCGCATCATATCTTTTAAGTTTGCCTGGTTAAAATAAAAAATATCATCTGGTATATAGGCAATCTCCGCTTTCACCGCCGCATTTTCATAAACCGGATGACCGTCTACACGGATTTCTCCTTCATCCTGGCGGTATGCGCCTGTAATATGCCTGATAATCGTAGATTTGCCCGCTCCGTTCGGCCCTACCAGCCCATAGATCGCACCTTTTTTTACATGCATATTCACATGGTCCAGCGCCGTGAACGTATCAAACCGTTTCGTTACGTTTATGACTTCAATCATTGTCCGCACCTCCCTGCTGCAATCGGTCGATTCTCTGCTTTAACTCTTCTGGTGTCTTTTTTAAATACAAAAGCTCCGTCACTGCTTCGTCAAACTGCGCAAACAGCGTTTGCTGCCTTGCCGTGCCGACCTCGTCTAAAGGCGCCGCAAAGCTTCCTCTGCCGGATACCGTATAAACATAGCCTTCCTGTTCCAGCTCCCTGTACGCCTTTTGGATCGTATTCGGATTAATCGCAAGCTGGCTTGCCAGATCCCGCACGCTTGGGAGCCGCTCATTCTGGCGAATCACGTCCGACAGGATCAGTCTTCGCAAGCCGTCCTTGATCTGTTCATAAATTGGCCTTGCATCGCGATAATTTAATTCCAACATCTGTCATTCCTCCTCCCTTTCGAATGGTATGCACTCTGGAAGATCGTTCGCATCCATACTAAATCAACGCGGTATCCTGCCCGGCAGAATCCTGTTTTTCGCCTTTCCAGTGATTCTGCCCCGCCGGATACGATACTTGTGTGGTGTGTGGTGTATGATGTGTATTTGTTGTTCTGTATGTACTGTGCGTATCATTAGTACTAGTACACTATACCATACAAATGATCCAATGTCAAGCGGATCATCAAAAAAAGCGGATGACGCACGGCTGCTTTTTTTGCAAGCCGTGCGTCATCCGCTTTTTACTTTCTTAATTTTATTTTCTTTATTTTTATTTTCTGACGACTGCATGTTTCATTAAGTAGTCCGTCCAAAGCTTATAATACTGTGCATACATATGTACTTCATCAGACGTGTAATCCGCTTTTAAGTGGCCGGATTTATCGGTCAGGCTTTCACTGACATCCAGATAAAAGATGTCCTTACCGTCTGCTAACTGTGCGATCGCCACATTTTTATCATTGATGTTAATATTGTTAAAAATCTCATCCTCGGCTGCCTTTTTCTTGCTGACTGGAATAATTCCCTGTATATAGATCACGGCATCCGGCTGCCATTTATGGAACTTTTTTATGACCCGCTCATACGCCTTTTGAAATGTCCCGGTATTGCCCGTTCCCAGCTCATTAATGCCGACCATAAAATAAATCTTGCCGTACTTATTCGTTTTCAGCATATGCGCGACACTTGCCTCTTTCCCGGTTTTCGGATCGGTCAAAAACTCATCCTCTAAGATATCATAGACGTTCATACCCGTTTTGGCAAAAAACTGCGCGTTACTAAGCCCCGAATAGTCCTGCATCCCTACCGTTCTGGAATCCCCGATAAAAACCGCATCGTCAAAATAGCTTTCATCCACCTTTTGATAAGAAAACTCTGTCGTCAGCGCCTTTTTGCCCGGATCCGCGTAATATCTGGAATCAGTCTTTTTCTTTTTATACTCCAAAAACTTTGTTACGCCTACTTCCTCTTTTTCATTCAGGCTGTCTTTCTTAGAGGTATCCGCCTGTTTTTTCGCGTCTGCGGTCTCTTTCCCTGCATTCTGGCTTGCAGATGCAGCCGCTATTACGGTTTCTTCTGTTTCATGCGGCTTGTCTGTAGCGTTTAGATCATCGCTATTGTTATCCAAATCTTCATTCAAATCATTCAGCACGGCATCTGGCTCCTTCGGCTCTAACAGTGCCGTAAACACCGGATGTTCGATCAGGTTCACATCTAGTTTTTCCGGCAGCCTGCCTTCCGACCAGGTAAACGCAGTCAGTCCAAACCAGCTAAGCAGCAGCAAAAACAAGATCGGACATTTTATAAACCATTTCCATAGCTTCATATCTTTTTTATTTCCTTCCTTAATGGCTCCTTAATTAAAATCTAAAATATAAAAACGGGTTGTTTGCGCCATTGGCAAGCTCGTATACACTCAGCCAAAAGACTGCCAGAGCCAAAAGCACTACGACCAGCCCTCCGCGGATTCTGTGATAGATCTTTTCCGGCAGCCTTGTGGAAAAAAACATACAGATCAAAAACAGCCTGCCGTATTCATGCACATACCGTACCAACTGGTCGGTACTGACAAGTACCGGCTGACGGTGAATGCCTGCCAGCTGCTGCAAATAGATCAATAGCTGCGAAAAATCAGTCACTGCAAAAATCACCCATGTGACTGGTATCACGATCCATAGATAAAGATGTCCGATTACCTTGCTGCGTTCCAAAAATCTGCCATAGAAAAACTTTTCCAATACAAGCAGAACAAAAAAGCCCAGCCCCCAGAGCACAAAATTCCAGCTTGCACCATGCCACAATCCGGTCAGCGACCATACCAAAAACATGTGAATCATCATACGGAAGCGTCCCTTGCGGTTGCCCCCGAGCGGAATATAGACATACTCCCTGAAAAACCTGCCAAGCGTCATATGCCAGTTTCTCCAAAACTGCGTGACAGATTTGACCATATACGGGCTGTCAAAGTTTTTCGGCAGGTGAAAGCCCATCATCCTGCCAAGCCCGATCGCCATCAGCGAGTATCCCCAAAAATCAAAATAAATCTGAAAGGAGTAAGCAAAAGCTCCCATCCAGGCAACCGGCGTGGAAAGATTTGCATAGCCAATCCCCTGCACCTGATTCCAGAAAATCGAAACTTTATTTGCCAGCAGCACCTTTGCGCCCAGCCCAAAGCAAAAGACTTCCAGCCCATGTTCGACCTCTTGCAGTGTGATTTTGCGCCATGCCAATTCCGTAGATACTTCCTGATACTGCACGATCGGCCCTGCGATCAGTTGCGGAAACATGCACACATACGTCGCAAATTCCAAAAGCGATCCCGGATGCTTCATTTTGCCGCGGTAAACATCACAAACATACGACACGATTTGAAAAGTATAAAAACTGATTCCAAGCGGCAGCGTCAGTCCCAGCAGAGGCAGCGCCTCCTTATGCAGGATCAGATTCATATTCTGCGCGAAAAAATCAAAGTATTTAAACAGAAACAGCATTCCAAAATCCAGCAGCATGGCAAAGACAAGTATCGATTTACGGTTTCTTGCACGGCTCTCCCTGGCAAGATGCACACAAACCAAAAAGTTTGCAAAAATCGTAAACAGCATTAAAACAATATATACCGGCTCGCCTACTGCATAAAATACGATACTTCCTAAAAACAACACAAGGTTCCGAAATGGCTTCGGTGTCAGAAAATAGCATAAAAAAAACAGAGGCATAAACCGAAATATAAACATTAAACTTGAAAATACCATAACTGCCTCCAAACCGAAAATATTTATGATACCAACAATCATTAATTATAATCAGCCTTGCGCCAGTTGTCAAATTTTATTTGTTTATGACGGATCTGTTAAGATTTCATTTCGCGCTTGTACAAACTGCGCCTACCACAAATTGGCAAACCACAAATACACGACCGCAATCACTTCACGCACAAACAGCGTCGGAAAATACCTCCAGTCTGTTTTTGCCGCATACCCATAGTTTTGATACCCGAGCTTTTGCGCCCACCATCTGCCGCGGTACAAATGAAATTCGCTCGAAATTACCGTTACTGCTTCTTCCTTTTCCAGCCTTTGCAGGATTTGCATCGAATGTTCCAGGTTCTGTCTCGTATTTACCGACGCAGACTCCAGATAAAGCCTGTCCGAATCGATGCCTGCCCGCACAAGCTCCCGGTACATGCATTCTGCTTCTGAGATCTCCTCTCCTTTGCCCTGCCCGCCGGACAAAATACAGATTGCCTGCGGATTGTCCTGCAAATACGCATTTGCCGCGTCAATACGTTCTTGCAGCACCCGGCTTGGACGTGTGCCTTTGACTGCGCAGCCCAGCACAACAGCCGTCGTATTTGCCGGAATCTTTTCAGAAGCTGCCCGCATAATTGAGAACGAGGCTGCTGCCACGAGCAAAGCCGCCGCCACTATCAATATACCAAATCCCCAAAAAACAAAACGCATCGGCTTTTTCTGCCATAGCTGCGCTGCAAGCTTGTGGATCGCCTGAAAGCGGATACTGTAAAACATCAAAACCGCCGAGACAAACATCCCGCACAGATTGCCTGCATTCAGCATCCCCTTAAATACCGCCGGCCAGCAAAACCACAGGAACAGCAATACCCCGATCAAAAAACCTGCAAAATTTGTCTTTGCGATATCCATTCACACTTTCCTTTCCATTTTACAGCTATTCGACTTGAATGTTTTCATCTAAAAGAGCTGCCTTTAACTTGTACATTGCCCGATACAGGCGGCTTTTGACGGTGCTTAATTTTTGCTGTGTAATCCGTGCGATCTCGTCTAGCGGCTGATCTTCATAATAGCGCAGATAAATCACCGCCTGCTCTTCTTCCTTTAACTGCCGGATCGCCTGGCGCAAATCCAGGTCTGCGTAAACATCTTCATCGAATACCGCCAGTTCCTGCGGCTGGTCATTTTCCTTTTTCTTTTTTCGAAGCATATTATAGGCTTCGTTTGTGACAATCCGGCAAATCCAAGTTCCCGCATAATTGGGATTGTGCAGCGTGTCACTTTTATAAATTGCTTTATATGCCGCTTCCTGCACGACGTCCATCGCATCAGGCTCATTTTTTACATAACTGTATGCTAAATGATAATAGCGATTGTAATTTTCTATGAGGTTTTGTTCTATATGCTCTTCACAGCTTACTGTATCGCTTTTCATAATCTTGTTTCCTCCTTGATACTTTTGTTTTATTGTAACCTGTTTTGGCTTCATTCTGGCATCAATCAGGATAAAAAACAAAAAAACCTGGTCTGTACTGACCAGGAACCTCACACCTACAAACAGGGGTGGAAGGAATCGAACCCTCCTCTGGAGTTTTGGAGACTCTTATTCTACCGATGAACTACACCCCTAAATTATGATACAAAAAAATTGTGTACCCTCAAAACTTCATACAGAATTCCAACCGATCTTCCTCAAACCTTCTTCTCTTCCCTTTGGCTTGCTCTCTGGCCAAGCCTTCGGCCGATTAGTGGCAGTCCGCTCCATGCATTGCTGCACTTCCACTCCTGTCCTATCTACCTGGTCGTCT
>CAJTCR010000022.1 GCA_910574915.1 Eubacteriaceae bacterium | reverse complement strand
CCACTCTTTTAAACGGTATTGTACAGCCACTGCTGTTGTTGCTGAGTTCATAGACTTACCTCCGTATAACGGTATCAAAAGTTAAGGCTTAACTTTTAATACTTATGATAGAAATATAGCCTATTGTCACACACTTTGCCCTCATAGTCGAGGTACGTACTATCTACCGTTTACGAATGCATGGAAATTTTTTATTAAATATTGTAATATATTTTCATAAAATTTTTTATTTTTTATGCTATATTTTATATAAATTGTATCGTACCTCAAAAAAAGACCGGGCAGCTTCAATAGAAGCCTGCCCGATCCAATCTGGTGCAATACGCCTTTTAAGACGTTAACTGTTTGTACTGTGTATGAAACTGTTTGTTAAACTGTTCGTTATACAACGCATTAAACTGCTTATTAAACTGTGTATTGAACTCCTCAATAAACTGTTCTCCAAGCTGCTTGCCAAACTCTTTTTTCAACTGTGCCTTAAGCGTTGCTTTCAGTTGTGCTTTCAGTTCCTGCTTAAGCTGCTTTTTCAGTTGAGTTTTTAATTTTGCCTTTGCCTTCGGCTTAATCTGTGCCTGCTTTTTCAGCAGTTTCTTGATTTCTGCCTTTAACTGCGGCTTCATTTCTTTTTTAATCTGCGTTTTCATCGCTGCCTTCATCTGTGTTTTCATCTCAGTCTTGAGCTGTTTTTTCACCTTGCTGTAATCCACAGAAGTGCTGGCATCGTTCGTATTGTTTTCTGGCTGCTCAGTATGATCGACACTGCCTGCGTTATTGTCGGTGCCGTTGGAGTTAGCGTCGCTTTCACCGCTGGAGCTGTCCGTATTGCCTGCGTTATTGTCGGCAGCATCATCGGTACTATCTGTCTTATCAGTATCGTCCTTGTTTTCTGTATTTCCCGTATTATTCGAACCGCCGTAGGAGCTTCCCGGATTCCAATAACCACCGCCCGGGCTCCACGAGCTGCCGCCGCCCGAACTCCACGAACCTCCGCCTGAGCTGGAACCACCCGAACTGGAACTACCAGTTGCAGGAATCGTACCAGACTGGCGATAGAGACAAACGGTACAGTCTCTGTGCTTGGTTCCGCTCTGATAAGAAGTTGCACTTTTATCCGTTACCCAACTGCCATACGTATGTGCTCCATAGCTGTCCTTCTGGCTGTTATCGGTAACTGGACAGCCCTGTGTACTGCATTCGTGCCAATGATTGTTTTCATCACTTGCCCAATCCGCAGCCCAGTTATGTTCATGAACGCCTGGATTTTCTGTACCTTCTGGTATAAAATCTAAAGGTTCATTTGGATCTTTGGCGAATGGGTCATCAAATGGAACATTAAAGTTTACTGTTGCTTTTGGATGTGAGTACAATATAGCAGCCTTTCCACCTATTGCATTCCACGTTGCTTCGCTTCCGGCAAAATTTATTTCCATTAATGCGTCACATTTAGCAAATGGAGCTCCACTCTCAGTACCTACTCCTTTAATCTCTTTTACCCCTGCTGGAATATACAGCTTAGGAAGCGAAATACACTGTGAGAACATACCTGCACTGATGCAATCTGCTTTTTCTGGTAAAATAACATTTGTCAAATACTGACATTGTGAAAATAAATTATCCCCCATAGTCACTGTTTCGCTTCCAGGCTTAAACCTGACGTGCGTCATTTGTAAACAACCTGTAAACGATCCAGAACCTACAGATGTAATGCTTGCAGGAAAGTCAATATGAGTAAGTATTTCACAACTTTGAAATGCCCGTTCTCCGATGATCTCTACCCCTTCTGAAACAGTCGCAGAAGTAAGATTTGCAGCTCCATGAAAAGCATCATTTCCTATCGTTTTAACAGAACCAGGAATCGTCACATTCATAAGCATAGATTCTTGGAATGCACTTTGACCAATATTCGTTACGCTATCCGGGATATACACATTGAATGCTTGACTCTGATAAAATGCATAATCTCCAATACCTGTCACACCCTTATCAATCACGATTGTTTTAATTTTTTCTTTATGCTCATTCCATGATGGAAATATACCATCATTCGGTGAATAGTTCGGAATGTCGCCGCTTCCTGTAATCTTAAGTGTACCTGCATTCGTCAATGACCAGCTAAATCTGCCATTATCTTCGTTTCCTTCTGCAAACACTTCGTTGGCAGTAGCATCATCTGCTGAAATAAAACCATCTGGATATCGTGTAATAATAAAGTCTGCTTCCATTACTTGTGCTTCGCTCATGACACGTCCCCAATGAACAGTTTTATTATAATTGCCTTCTGCAACTGTCACTCCGCCTGCACTCTTCTGCAATACAATTACAAAATGGCTGTTCCCGTTTACCCGCAGGATATCGCCGACTTTTACATCCTCAAACGTAAAGCCTCCTCGGTCAATATCCCTTGCTGGCATCTCCCCGAATGCCTCATCGCTGAGAATAAACGCAAAAGCTGCACAGCCTACGCCGCCGGAAGCGCCTTTGATCTTTCCTCCTTTCCATGTATAGCTGCCGCCTATATTACCCTCACCAGTCCCGTATGGAATAAAGTTCGTCCAAGGTGTGCCTTCAGGATATTTGTCCTTTAGAGCAGTCATCTTATCGTAGACTTGCTTGTAAGTCAATCCTCCAGTTTCATCTGAAATCCCTGTCTGCGTTCCATCTATCGCAGACGGCGAAGTCGTTCTTGCTGCTGCCATCCCCGGCTGGTTAATTGATTCGGCATCCTCCACTAGCATAGGCTCATCTGCCATCGCTGCGTTTCCCAGCGTTGAAAACGGCAGGATGAGCGCTGCTGCCACTAGCGGAATCATCCATTTTGTACGCTTCCGATTATCTCGGTACATACGTAATCCCTCCTTTTCATATTCATGTAAAGATTTGCCCCAAAATCCAGGGCAGTTTAGTTGCATCCTCTAACGAGAACAGTTACCTTTATACCAAGGGCACAAAACACCCAAGATATCAAACCATATCCAACTTATGTTAGCAACACTTATAAAGAACAGCCGGGAGAGAGGATTGGCACGCCCTAGCTGCGGCTTTGGAAGAAGGTTTAGAATCCCTTAGTATCCTGCCAGGCAACCAGGGGCGCAGCCAAGCGGCACCTTTAGCTTACGGCGATAGCCGAAAGCGAACTGGTACAGCATTGCAGAAATATCAGTGCATACAGCACCTGCTATTTCCGCCATCGCTGCGTTGTCGTCAGTCAACGATGCACCGCATCGCCTCCTTCCTCCGCCTTGCGCTGACAAAAATAACGTGCACTGTATGCACTGATATTTCTGCAACGCTGTACTAGGTGCCGCGACCGTGCACAGCCACAGCGTAACAGCAGGATACTTAGGGATTCTTAACCTTCTGGAACGGACGCAGCCAGGGCGTGCCAATTCTCTCTCCCAGCGTCCCTATATGAACTGTCATCCCTTCATGAACTGTCGTCCCTTCATAAACTATCGTCCCTTCATAAACTATCGTCCCTTCATGAAAAAAGCAACACATACAGCATTACAAAAATACCCCTTAATTTTCGCCCTCTCCCACAATCTCCCCAGCATCCAGCAAACTACGCCGCATCCCAGACGCATCCATATCATACACATCCCTGCGGTGCACCTGTACCGCAAACGGATCAAACGCAACCCCTGAAAATGTAAAAAACGCTTCCAAAACAAGCTCCGGCTTCACATTATCCGTACTTCCCGTACAGACGTTTAAGTAAAACGCCGGACGGTTAAAATACCGCTCCTGCGGCTGCAAAATACGAAAATCATACACAAGCCGCTTTAAGTCCATAACCTTTTCGCTCTTTTTTGTCTTTTTCGTCACAAGCACTTCTTTTGGCTCTGTGAAAAAAGCATCCAGTTTCTTTTGTAGCGCTTCATATTCGCAAAGCTCCTTAGGCATCTCATAATCCTGTTTCAACCATGCCTCATAATCTGCTGCCGATACGACCGACATCGCAGTCTTTGCATTATCAGGAAGGCGCACATAGCCGGTAATCTCCATCCCATCAGGCATCACTGCATTTAAAGCACAGATAGCCTGCGCGGAAGACATCGTCGTATGCACTTCCAGGTCTACATATTCCCCGTCGCTAGTAATGCCTACACCGAGCGGAGCGGCAAACGACATCATCTGGTGCGGGCTGAACCCTTCGGAATAGCAGATGTCTATGCCGCTTCTGCGTATCGCTTTTTGGAAAAAACGCATCATATCCAGATGGCCGACAAATTTCATCACGCCATATTTACGAAACTTGATTCTGATTTTCAACACAGACACCTCCTCCATACCGGTTTGCCCCGCAGCCGGAACACTGCATTCTGCAATTTTTTGTCACTTCTCCCTGCCCGGCGCGCTTCCACTCACGCAGCAGGTATTGTTTGGTTACGCCGTCGTCAATAAAATCCCACGGGAATACTTCGTCTTCACTGCGTTCCCGCATCGTATAAAAGTCCGGGTCGATCCCTGCTTTTGCAAACGCGCGCATCCAGCGGTCATGGCTGTAATACTCCGACCAGGAGTCAAACAGCGCGCCGTCCTCGTAGGCAGATACAATCGCTTTTGCAAGCCTGCGGTCGCCGCGCGCAAGCACCCCTTCTAACACCGATACATCTGCTTCGTGCCAGTTATATTTTATGCTCTTGCGGTTTAGCTGTGCTTTTATGGCATCGTTTACGACTCTGGCGCGCCGCAGGTATTCTTCCTTATCATACATCCTTGCCCACTGAAACGGCGTAAACGGCTTTGGTATAAAAAAGGAGGTGCTGACGGTGATCTGGCATTTTCCATTGCGCTGGTCTTTCGGGATCTCATAATACCTGACCGCGATCTCGTTGGCAAGCTCTGCGATTGCGCGCATATCTTCCTCCGTCTCCTGCGGCAGACCAAGCATAAAATACAGCTTCACCTTCTGCCAGCCGCCCGCAAACGCAAGCCCCGCACCGTGCAAAATGTCCTCTTTTGTCAAGCCTTTATTAATGATATCCCGCATTTTCTGCGAACCAGCCTCCGGTGCAAATGTCAGGCTGGATTTGCGGATATCCTGCACTTTTTTCATTACATCCAAAGAAAACGCGTCAATCCGAAGCGACGGCAGGGAAATATTGACGCCCTTATCCTTAAAACGGTCGATCAGGTAGTTGATTAATTCCTCCAGCTCTGTATAATCACTCGTACTTAAAGACGTCAGCGAGATCTCGTCATAACCGGTCGAGCGCAGCATTTCATCCGCGTATTTTTTGAGCACCTCTACCCTCTTTTCACGGGTCGGGCGGTAAATCTGCCCCGCCTGGCAGAAGCGGCACCCTCTGATACAGCCGCGCATGACTTCTAACACGACACGATCCTGCGTAATCTTAAGAAACGGCACAACCGGCTTTGTCGGATAGACCGCGTCCGAAAAATCCATAACTACCTGTTTTTGCACCGTCTCTGGCACCCCTTTGGTATTTGGCTGCATTTTTAAAACCGTTCCGTCCTGATGATAAGTAACATCATACAGCATCGGCACATAGATGCCCGGCACCGATGCCGCGCGCACCAAAAACTCCCTTCTGTTCCAGCCTTCTTTTTTTGCCTTTTTATACAGGTCAAACAGCTCATCATACGAAGTCTCGCCTTCCCCGATATAAAACAGGTCAAAAAAGTCCGCAACCGGCTCCGGGTTATACGTACACGGCCCGCCGCCAATCACAAGCGGCATCTGCTCCGTACGGTCTTTTGCCAGAAACGGCAAACCCGCCAGGTCTAAAATCTGCAAAATATTCGTATAGCACATCTCATACTGGAGGGTAATCCCGATAAAATCAAAGCTGCCGATGCTCTCCTGCGATTCCAGCGCAAACAATGGAATCTTGCGTTCCTTCATAACTTTATGCAGATCAGGCCAGGGTGAGAACACCCGCTCGCACCACACATCATCCCTGCGGTTGAACATCTCGTACAAAATTTTCATGCCAAGATGCGACATGCCGATCTCATACACGTCTGGAAAGCAAAAGGCAAAACGGATATCCACCTTCGCAGGATCTTTTTGAATGCTGTTTATTTCATTTCCGATATAACGCGCGGGTTTATCGATCTTTAATAATATTTCGTCATTTAAGGCTAGTTTTTTCATAGGGTTCCTTTCGATTTTCTGTCTGTTTGACAATATTATATCCATTTTGAGGTAGAACTTCAAGTTCATATATTTCGCAGAAAATACAGAATAAATTTTATTGGAAGTCTTCTATCGTCACAAAATATTTATGATAACTGTTGTTTTGTATATTCCACTTTGCAGCTTTTCTTATAACAGGCAATCCCAAATATATGGATTGTCTGCATCCTCTCCTGTTTTAAAACAGTTAGATATCCTTCCTGCTCAATCTGGCTCATTGCCTTCTTACATGCTGCATCAAACGCACCATCCTCTGCATATTTTACTTCCATAATGCATCCGGTCTTCTGCGACGGAATCCGAATGATAATATCTGTATATCCAATACCTGACTCTGCGTTCGATTTTACGATCCAACTTTCTTCAGCCCGCAGGTCTTTGCGTCTCCTTCTTTTACCGCCGTGCAGAATTTCTGCCACTGTTGCGTATGGCTGACGGTCTTCGTTTCAAACCATGCTAAAATTTTCTCCTTATAGATTTGCAGGATTTCCCGGTTTGGAATCATAAGCTTATGAAGATTTCCTTCTGGTTGTGCCGCATCGGTCAGATAGCCGGTTGCAAAAAGGATACTCCACAGATCACTCTGCCTTTTCTGTAGTTCTGTGTTGTCAAAATCAGCGTAAGTCAATCCAAAAATCAACGGTTTCTCTACATACTCTCCTGAAATCAATGCCTCGATCTCTGCCCGTGTAGTTTCATTTGAATGCACAAGAATCTGCTTCACAATATGGTTGCCGCTGCTGTTTTCCCAATGAGACTCCATACGCGCATTCCTCGACTCACGGAACTTGTCACATTGGTTCAGCACATCCCACGGGCAGTATATATGGGTATTTCCAAACCGGTACCCGTCATACCATTCCTTAAATAATCCAAACTTCTCTCTCATGCCGTAGTAATCCAGCAATTCTTCCACTTCCTGATCCGTAAATCCAAAATACTCTGCAAACCGGACATCTGAGACGGTGCGTACCTTAAAGTTATTCAGTCCTGTAAAAATGCTTTCCTTTGCAATCTGCAAGCATCCTGTAACTACTGCAAACTCCAGATGCTCGCCTGTCGCTGTCCATAAGGAAATCCAGCCTGGAAGCTTCTTCGCTGACAACGGTACACAAAGTTTCATATGCAGTCTGAAAACACTCTCCTCCTACGTCTTTGAAGCTAATGGAAAGAACCGGGTATTTGCCCATATATTGTCCGCACAGCTCTTTTTCTTCCGCAATCTTCAATCCCTGAAACAATGCGGCATCTGTGCCGATCTCAAAAAATGTTTTCAGCATGTCGATATTTAAACTTTTTCCAAAACGACGGGGACGTGTAAAAAGGTTGACACTTCCCCTGGTACTCAAAAGATCGCTGATAAACCCTGTTTTGTCCACGTAGTAGAACCCCTTCGTCCTGATCTTGCGAAAAAATTCTTCTCCAATCGGAAGCTTTTTCTTTTCCATTGTCGTTACATGCCTTTCTAAATGGATTTGCAAAATAAGTATACTATGCTTCCAGCCCAAATACAAGCATAGACTGCTTCCTGCATTTCATTGAAGCCTGGAATTATACTTATCGCATATCTGCTCCAGTTTTCCAAAATTTTGTTCAATCATTTTTCCGCAAGCATCACTTTGCATTGTTTTTTATAACATGCAATACCATACTTTAATATATTTTCTATCCCGTCATCTGCAAGGTCATCTTCATACCGGGTATGCGCAATCTGTTTTAACGCCTCTTTACATGCTGCAATCAAATCTCCATTATGCGCATATTTCACTTCTATGATAATACCCATATCTCCGGTATCCGGTTCTACAAGAATATCTGCGTATCCTTCGCCCATTTCCCGATTTGAAGAAATCCCCCACTGGTCTTTCACTCCCAAAATTCCAATCAGCACACCATGATAAAAGTTTTCTTTCCTGTCGATTCTTACTGCCGTATCACGTATACTGATCGTTTTCCTTAAATATTGTGTAAAAATATTCTCCACGTTTTGCACATCTTTATTTTGCAGGGCATCACAAAAGCGTTTCAATGTATCCCCGTCTTGTCTAACATGCTCCTTAAAATATTCCATAATCTGCGTTACAAAAATATCACGCACTGCCAGATTTGGAATCGCCAGTTTCATCCGTCTTCCTTCTGCTCTCCCTCTCTGTGTCAGATAGCCAGTTGTAAAAAGCAGGCTCCAGATATTGTCGATCGTTTGATAGACTTCTGGATATGTGAGTTCCTGGTGAATTTCCTTTGTAATTACCTTACCTGCCACAAGACGCTCGATTTCCCGTTTTGTAGCAGCATTTGCGGATTCCTGGATAAAACGTTTTACTGCGTCATTGCTGCTGGTGTTGATCCAATAATTGTCCGGCTGTACATATGGCTCGCATCGAATCCTGTCACAATGGTTCAGCACATCCCACGGACAATACAGCTTCGTATTTCCAAACTGATAGCCATCGTACCATTTTTTTACTGTCTCATAATGGTCTGTCAAATCATAATACGCCAAAAGTTGCTTCACTTCCTGATCGGTAAAGCCAAAAAATTCGTCAAAACGTTGATCTGCAATCGTTAATACTTTTAGATTATTAAGACCGGTAAAAATACTTTCTTTCGAAATCCTAAGACATCCTGTCAATACTGCAAATTTCAGGCTGTGATTTGTTTTTAGCGCCTGTCCAAGAAGATTGCGGATCAGAGAAATCATCTGGTCATAGTACCCATTTGCAAATGCCTTTGCCAAAGGAACATCGTACTCGTCGATCAGCAAAATTACTTTTGTACCATAATGCTTTTCCAGCATTTCTGACAGCAGTTTCAGGCTGTTTCCAAGCATTCCTTCGTTCATATTTTTTTCCAGAAGGCATTTGTATTCTGTCTGGTCGTGACAATTCAACTTTTTACTGTCTGAAAGGAAATAAAACTTTGCAGCAGTCTCTGTTATTAATTGCACTACCATCTGATATGCCGCTTCATAAGATCGTGCTGCAATCCCTTTTAAGGAGATCGATATCACTGGATATTTTCTCATATATTTTTCGCAAAGTGCGGTTTCTTTTGATATTTCCAGTCCATCAAAAATACTTTTCTCCCCATGCAGAGAGAAAAAATGTTCCAGCATACTCATATTCAGTGATTTTCCAAATCTGCGGGGACGGGTAAACAAATTGACCGCTCCCCAGTTATGAAGCAATGCAGCAATCAGTCCTGTTTTGTCGACATAATAAAAATCTTCTTTTCTGATCTCTTCAAAATTTTCAATTCCTATTGGAAGTTTCTTTTTTAACATTTTTCACACTCCTTCCGGTACTCCAAATTTGGTGCGAAAAGAAAACTCCTGTTTTTTTATTCAGGAGTTTTTCTTTATGGATTTGCAAAATAAGTATACTATGCTTCCAGACTAAATACAATAAGACGATTTAATGATTTTTAGAAATGCAGCTCCAAAGCCTGCACTGTGTGATTCGCTTTCCCTGGTCGCCCTGCTTTTCGTCATATGCAAACTGCTTTAGCAGATCACACGCAAACTCCCCGCACTGTCCGCAGTGAACCAGATGCTTCTGTTCACAGCAGGCTTTTACAGGGCAGCTTTCGCCCCAGAACGGTTTTGTGATATGTACGCAGCCGCCGCAGCCCATCTGCTTACGATAGCCGCATGAACCGCATAAAATGCCGCACCTGGATGCCGGTTCCTCCTGTCCTTCCTGGGAAAGCCCGATATAAATGTGAATCTCTGCGTTGTCGGTGCAGTCCGTTTGATATTCCTCAAAATCGCACTGAAACGATCTTGGAAGCTGCATTGCCCAGATCTCCTGCCATGCCTTGGCAACCGCCTGCACCATATCGCCATGAACGATAAACCGTGCATACCTGCCTGCCGGAATCCTGCACACGGTATATGCCCCTTCTGGCTGCTGCGTCGTTTCACAGGCTGCAAATACCGTATAATCCGATTTTTCATCTCCTGCATAATCCGTATAGATGCCCAGTGACTTTTCATTTGCCTTGTATGGAATCGCGGCATGGATGCCATCATAAAAACGATTCCAAAGTCCTCCGATCACAGCGCCCATATCTGGTGCCGTATTGCTTGTCCGCGCGCAGATACCGACTGCAATTTTTTCTTCCAGTGTTACTACTTCATACTCCATAGCATTTCCATCCTTTCTTTTTTCAGAATGGTATCATTCTAACAGAGTAATCATGACAGCTATATGTCATGTTTGCTTTTCCTGCTTCTAAAATGTGTAATATACCATTTCGGATGTCTGCGGCACCCAGAGATTGTGTTCTTCGCCAAAGAGCCGTTCCATTTTGACACTGGCTCTGCCGCCGTCTTTTAAAAAGATAAATGTAACCGTTGTTTCTCCGTCTTGTTCTTTTACTTCTTTTTTTACAAGAGAAGGGTCGCTGCTGATATTTAATAAGTATGCAGCCGCTGTATCCGGCTGAACCAATATCCCGGAGCTGTCAGTCAGAAAGCTTTGATTCAGAGCTTCTCCTGCCCCGTTATAAGAATAGTCCATGCGTGTACGGCTGATTTCCCCGTCTGGATAAGCCGCATAAAACTGCTCGGTCGTCTGGATATCGTCTAATGTATCTCTAGCATGTGATAAATCACTTCTCCTTCCCTGTCGCAGAAAGCCTTTGCCCAGGCAGTCACGCTTTTTTCAATGCCTTTGTGCGTGGCAGTATCTTCTGCCTGTGCCTGCTCTCCCGGGCTGCTGTTTTTTGCTTCGGTAGTAAAACATGCTGTAATGACCACGCATACGATAGCCGCGGCAGCAATCATAATAATCCCTGGTTTTTTATAGTTTAATATATTTTTCACTCTTTTTTTCACTCCAATCTCTCCAAATGCGGTCGGACATGCAGTTATGGGCAGATGGGATGTGCAGCAGGATAACAGCGCCTGCGAATATTCCTTTTTGCAGCCTTCCCCGATTTCCTTTACTACCCGTTCGTCACATGCCAGTTCCATATCCCTGCAAAACAGCAGGTATGCAGCCCATACAAGCGGCTGAAACCAATACACTGCCAGCAGCGCATATCCGGCAGGCTTCGTCAAATGGTCACAACGGCGCTTATGCGCCGCTTCGTGTTTTAATACATAGAAAAGCTCCTGCCCTGCAACGGAAAACGGCACATAGATTTTCGGCGCGGCAAGCCCGAACAAAAACGGCGACAAAATACGGTCGCACTGATAAAACCGTATTCCTTGTGATTCTGCCGGAACTGCCTCCTGCACGCGCTTTTTTATACGGTGCCAGTGAAACAGCAAATGGGTATACAAAAAGATCATCCCTGCAAACCAGATCCATGCCGCAGCGGTGACCAGTACCGTAGCGGCTTTTGGTTCCGATACCCTGTTGTTTCCCTCGCTCACCGCATTTATTTCTCCGGCTTCCCATACCTTGGTTTCCTTTGGCTTTTTGGCGCCTTCCGACGGCAGGTCTTCGTCATATTCATATGCCTGTTGCAGAAACAAAGCGGTTTGTTTTGGCAGCAGTCCAAACGGCGTTTCGATCCGAAACGGGCAGAGCAGCCGCAGCCCAACGGCTATCCAAAGCGCACATATCATGGCTTTTGGAGCCTTTTAAAAATAATCGTTCCATTCTATGACCACCTGTCCTTTGTCAGCCCTTATACGCATCAATAATTTTTTGTATCTCGTCCGCTTCCTGCGGCGTCAGTGGTTTTCTCCTTGTAAATGCAGCAATAAATCGCGGCAGGGAACCGGAAAACGTGCGATCTACGACCTGTGCGCTCTCGCTCGACTGCACCTCTTCTCTCGATACAAGCGACGTCACAACCGCATGTTCCGATTTTAGCACCCCGCGCTCCGTCAGCCTTCTGATCACCGTATAAGTCGTCGATTTTTTCCACTCCAACTGTTCGAGGCACAGCTTTACAAGCTCGCCGCTGGATACTGGCTCATGCTCCCATACGATCTCACAAAAACGGTATTCGCTCTCAAAAATCTTAGGTGTTTCCAAATGATGTCTCCTCCTTTCTGTCTTGGATCAAAAAGAGTCTAATGCATTAAACTTACGTTTAGTTTAACACATTAGACTCTTGGCGTCAATAGACGATTCAACAATTTTAAAACATCATTATTCAATTACTACAAACGATTCACAAGAAATAGAAGATTTTTTTCCGTATGCGATTTCTCCTATAATTTCAACATGATAACCTTTTTCATGTGCTTTAATCGCTTTGTCATATTCATTTTTATTCAAACTGGCTGTAACTGTTTTTGGTTTGTCATTTTCATCCAAATAGACAACGGTAATCTTTCCGATTTTTCGTTTGTGAACATCCGGGGCAGATTCTAGCTTATTGATCCTTCCGATAATTCTGGTAGATCGATTTACTGCACCTTTTAATTTTTCTACGGTCGTTTTAATTGGCTGATAATAATCATGTGTCAGCAATATGTTGTTATTTACACAACCAGCATTTTTTACAATCGGAGACCATTCAGCAATAAATTCCACGTCTGCCTCACTTGAGTCAAGATTAAGCCCACCGAGAGCTTCATAAAAATTTGCACTGATTATCTGACTTTCATCCTGAATAATTAGTTTATTCATTTCGCCGTTGTCAATCTGTTCTTTGATATAAGCAATATTTTTCATTACACGGTTTGTCACCTGTCTTGTTAAAGAATTTGCACATTGCTCCTCATCTGAAAAGATGCTTAATTGTTTGTAGTCCTCATTTTCGTCAAGTTCTGCAAACGGGCATACCACAGATACTACATAACTCCCTATTTCTGTCTGCCCAAATCTGCACCCTGCTAAAAACTTTAAAACGCAATCATCCATTCTCCCCTGATGATATTTTTTAGGATGCAAAATATCCAGCGCTGTTGCTGCTAACAGTTTTTTCGCATGATCATAAATACGAATGGCATCGTCCATAAGAATATTTCCAGCTTCAACGTCTTTTTTATCTAAACGGATTTTCAAAATATCCGTATTCGGATTCAATAAATACAGCAAAACCTGTTCCACCGATCTATTTTCAGCTTTTGCAACCGTCTCAACTGCTTTCAGCATTGCTTCTCTATAATCATGAAGCCTTTTTTCCATTGGTATAATGACCTGAAAAAAATCATGCCCTTTTTCATACTGAAAAATTTTTATATACGTCTTTTTGCTTTGAAATACCTCCCATCCTGTATCTTTTAAATATTTTGCAAATGCAAGCGGGCTGATTTTTACGGTCAAGTCCATGAAATTAACTGCATATATCACGGCCACTCCTCCTTTGCTATCCGTTCCAATATTTCCAGCCGGCTTTCTGCATGTAACATATTTTTCTTACTGATCTTTACACTTACCGTCCCTTCGTTCACAGATTCTGCTTCTTTAGAAAATTCTGCCCAGTACATGCAGCCTCTAAGCAATAATTCTTCCTCTGTCCAGTGAATCCACAACTGTTCATTTTCAGGTAATATAAGCAAGCCCAACACTATTGGTGTGGTAGATGGAAGGCACAAATCATTATAATTTTTAGCCTTAAGCTTATATGTAATCGCATCGCCATGATCTGTATATTGTGACAGAGAAGATGTACATTTTAATTGGATTCGCAGCTCTGCATCAAATTTTCTATGTCCATCCAGCAAAATACGTTTTCTTAAAATACCGTCCGTACTGTCGTCATCATGCCGCACAATTTCATATGCTATACCAGCGTATGCACAAAGAGCTGAAATATAACTGATACTGATATCCTCTTTTCTTTTCGACACCTGCATTTGATACCTCCGCTTTTACCAAAGCTCCGCCAGCTCATAAATCAGCGCCTGTGTCTTTTCCCATCCAAGGCATGGATCTGTAATGGACTTTCCATAGCAGTGCCCGCTTACTTCCTGTGCCCCGTCTTCAATATAGCTTTCGATCATCAGCCCGCGCACAAGCTTGTGGATGTCTGCGGATACTTTGCAGCTATGCAGGATATCTTTGCTGATACGGATCTGTTCCAAGTAGTTTTTCCCGGAGTTGGAGTGGTTGGTGTCTATAATGACTGCCGGATTGGAGAGCTCTTTTTCTCCGTACAGCTCTAGTACATGCTGCAAATCTTCATAGTGGTAGTTGGGGATATTGCGGCCGAACTTGTCCACATAGCCGCGCAAAATGGCGTGGGTGTAAGGGTTGCCGGCGGTCTTTACTTCCCATCCGCGGTAGAGGAACGTATGGCTGCACTGCGCCGCGATAATGGAGTTCATCATAACCGTAAGGTCGCCGCTGGTCGGGTTTTTCATGCCGGCTGGAATGCCAAGGCCGCTCGCGGTCAGCCTGTGCTGCTGGTTTTCCACGGAACGCGCCCCGACTGCCACATAGGAAAGCAGGTCGGATAAATACCTGTGGTTTTCAGGATAGAGCATCTCGTCTGCGCAGGTAAAGCCAGTTTCGTTTGCAGCGCGCATATGAAGCTGGCGGATGGCGATAATGCCTTTTAGCATATCCGACTTTTTTTCCGGGTCAGGCTGATGGAGCATTCCTTTGTATCCGACGCCGATCGTGCGCGGCTTGTTTGTATAGATGCGCGGGACAATAAAGATTTTATCTGAAACCGCATCCTGTACTTTGCGCAGCCTTGCAATATAATCGATCACCGCATCCTCGTGATCTGCGGAGCAAGGCCCGATAATAAGCAGCAGCCTGTCGTCTGACCCTTCAAAGATCCGGCAGAGCTCTTTATCTCTTCGTTCCTTAAGTTCTGCGGTCTGTGCGCTGACGGGGAACTGCTGTTTCAGTTCGTCGGGCGCAGGCAGCCTGCGCAGAAAATCCATTTGCATTTCCATTTATCAAAACCTCCGTTTCTACGATCCCTCCGGTTATGCAAGATCCTCTGGAATCCGTTTGTCTTTATAGTAATACATTTCATCATGCGCATTGATCTCTCGCATGACCCTGCATGGATTTCCTACTGCGACTACGTTTGCAGGTATGTCTTTGGTTACAATGCTGCCTGCGCCAATCACAGTATTGTCACCGATGGTAACGCCTGGCATTACGATAACTCCCGCGCCAATCCAGCAGTTTCTTCCAATATGGACAGGCATATTGTACTGGTAAGTCTGCTCCCGCAGCTTTGGCAGGATCGGGTGCCCTGCGGTCGCGATCGTCACGTTCGGGCCAATCATTGTATAATCGCCGATATAAATATGGGTGTCATCCACGCAGGTCAGATGGTAATTGGCGTATACCATCTTCCCGAAATGGCAGTGATGCCCGCCGAAATTTGCGTAAAACGGCGCTTCGATATAGACGCCTTTCCCGCATTCTGCAAGCATCTCTTTTAACATTGCCGCTCTTTTTTCTGTCTCGGACGGCTTAGTCAGGTTATATTCGCACAATTTGTCCTGATACGCCATCTGCTCTTTTACAATCGATGCATCTCCTGGCAGATAAATCTCGCCGGTATGCAGTTTTTCCTTCATTTCACTCATTTTTCCTTCTCCTGTCTGTCTTTTTCTTCCGTAAGCGAATGCCATGCTTCCCGGATCGAATCAAGCTGTGACTGGAACTGTTCTTTTTCCAGCATAGATACAATCTCTTTTGTCGTATAATTATAAAAGCGGCTCCCCGTCCGGTCACAAAGCACAAACGCAGCGAAAATACAGACCGCGATTAAAAACCGCACTTTAAAAAATGACGCTGTGCCTGCCCCTGGGTCTTCTTCGTATTCCTCTGGCTGTACGTGCTTAAAAGACTGCCTGACTTCCTCTACGTATTGTTTCCTTGCCTGTGCATAATCATTTCCAAGCATTGCGGACTCCTGTTATTTTCGTACTTAAATTTGTTATATTTTATGCAGACAGGTCTTAGCTATTCCAATTTTTTTAACGCTGTGACAGTTCGCCTGTAATATCCTCCCAGGTCAGCCCTTTTTCCACCATTAACACCATTAAATGATACAAAAAGTCAGCCGCTTCGTATTTGATCTCTTCTGGGTCTGGATTTTTTGCCGCGATCACAATTTCCGTCGCTTCTTCACCGACTTTTTTTAAGATCTTATCAAGCCCTTTGTCAAACAGATAGTTGGTATAAGAGCCGTCTTTCGGATGGATTTTGCGGTCTTTAATGATCGCATATTCATTCTCAAACACCTTGAGCGGATTGCTTTCCAAATATTCCTTGTGCACGATCTCATTGTGAAAGCAGCTATATGCTCCCGTATGGCAGGCGACGCCTACCTGAGACACTTTTGCCAGGATCGTGTCACGGTCGCAGTCTGCGGTCAGCACCTTGACATACTGGATATTGCCGGATGTCTCGCCTTTTACCCAAAGCGTTTTCCTGCTTCTGCTGTAATAGGTCATCTTTCCGGTTGTAATCGTCTTATAAAACGCTTCTTCATTCATATATGCAAGCATCAGCACTTCGCCTGTCCGGTAATCCTGCGCAATAACCGGAACCATGCCGTCTTTGTTTAGTTTAAAGTCGCTCCATTTCAGCGCCGGGTCAAAATTATCCATTTTAATGCCGTGGGAAGAAAGCATGGACTTTAATTCCATTGCGTTTCCTTCTGCTCCGTTTAAAAACTGCCCATAAATGCCGCGGGAATGCTCGCGCTTTAATACGGCAAGCATATGGTCTAAATCGTTTTC
This sequence comes from Eubacteriaceae bacterium, assembly GCA_910574915.1. GTDB lineage: Bacteria > Bacillota > Clostridia > Lachnospirales > Lachnospiraceae > Eubacterium_J. The sequence continues at coordinate 67,509 of CAJTCR010000022.1, read as the reverse complement.
CACACACAGCGCCACATACTGCGTATCGGTCAGGTTTTCCACCGAATCGATCAGCTTTGGCTCCATTACGAGCATTTCGTGTATTTTTTCCTGAATCACTTCTCTGTGTTTAAACACAAAATCGATATTTTTCACCGATACAAGTATTTTTTCATGGCCAAAACGCGAGCTTGCCTCGTCAACCAGCGCAAAACAGTACGGCTTGGAGCCGTTGATTAAGATCTGCTTGCATCCGGCATACAAAAGCTTTTTAATGTCTTCGAGCCGCCGTATATTGCCGCCGCCGCATGTCGGAATCTCCGTCAGGCGGTTCAGCTCCCGGATCGTATGTATATTTTTTTCATGCTCCGCATCTCCGTCTGATAGGTCAAATACGAAGATTTTGTCGATTCCCCCGTCGTTGTATATTTTTGCAAGAAGTTTTAAATCCCCTGCGGGGCTTAAATCTTCGGCGCTTTTCACGGGCACGCCGTCCTTGAGATAGAGCGTTGCCGCAAGTATTTTCTTTTCCATGATCGATAACCTTTCTATTTTTTTGAATCTTCAAACCTGACCCGGATCGAATTTGCATGTGCGGTCAGATTTTCTGCTTCCGCAAATTTTACAATGTCTTGATATACTGGTTCCAATGCTTCTCTTGAATAAGAAATAACGCTGGATTTTTTAATAAAATCATCTACGCTAAGCGCGGAGAAAAACCGTGCCGTGCCGTTTGTCGGCAGCACATGGTTTGGCCCTGCAAAATAGTCGCCAAGCGGCTCGCTGCTGTAAGCGCCGACGAAAATTGCGCCTGCATTCTGTATCTTGGTCATAATTTCAAAAGGGTCTTTTGTCAGTATTTCCAAATGCTCCGACGCGATCTCGTTCGCCGCGGCGACTGCCTCGTCCATCGTATCCGCCACAAGGATATATCCATAACGATCCAGCGATTTTTGAATGATCTCGCTGCGTGAAAGCGTTTGCAGATAACGGTCTGTCTCTTCTGACACCTTCTTAGCCAGCTCCATCGAGGTCGTAATTAAAATCGCAGAAGCCATTTCGTCGTGCTCCGCCTGTGACAGCAGGTCAGCCGCCGCATAGGACGGGTTCGCCGTCTCGTCTGCCAGCACTAAAATCTCGCTCGGCCCCGCAATGGAATCAATGCTGACATAGCCAAACACCGCTTTTTTCGCAAGCGCAACATAAATATTGCCAGGCCCTACGATCTTATCCACTTTTGGAACGCTCTGCGTGCCAAATGCCATTGCCGCTACAGCCTGCGCGCCTCCTGCCTTGTAGATCTCGTCCACGCCTGCCTCCTTTGCTGCCACGAGGGTGGACGCACAGATCTTTCCTGCCTGATCGGGCGGCGTCGTCATAATAATCCGTTCCACGCCTGCCGCTTTTGCCGGAAGGACATTCATAAGCACCGACGACGGATAAACTGCCTTTCCGCCTGGTACATAGACGCCGACGGTTTTTAACGGCGTGACTTTTTGTCCGAGCAAAATGCCGGACGCTTCGGTCGTAAACCAGGACTGCTGACGCTGCTTTTCATGAAAACTTCTGATATTGACCAGTGATTTGCGCATCACGTCCAGCAACGTCGGGTCGATCTGATCATATGCCTCCTGAATTTCCTTTTCCGTCACAAGAATGCTGCCGGCATTTAAGTCGGCGCCGTCAAACTGCTTAGTATATGCAAAAACGGCTTCGTCCCGCCTGGTACGAACCTGCTCAATAATCTCATTGACCCGGCTTTCGTAGTCGCCGTAGCTGTTCGGGCTTCTTTCCAGTAATTCTTCCAGCAGTCGTCCTGTTGTTTCTTTTGTGAGCTTTACGATTCTCATAGTGTATACTCCCTGCTTTCCTGTTAATTTTTCTGTATATTTAACTCTTCTTTTAACAATCTGATCAGCTTTGTAATCCGTTCGTTTTCCATTTTCATGCTGACGGGATTGACGACCATCCTTGCCGAGAGCGGGCATACCTCTTCTAATACCTCCAGGCCGTTTTCGCGCAGTGTCGATCCGGTCTCTACAATATCCACGATTACTTCCGATAAGCCTACGATCGGCGCTAACTCAATCGAACCGTTCAGCTTGATAATTTCTACGGTCTGATGCTTCTTATTAAAAAAGTAATCTTTGGCTATGCCAGGATATTTGGAAGCGACACGAATCCACTCCCGTTTCTCTAACAGCTCCCGCGCTTCTTTCGGGCCGCAGACACACATCCTGCACCGTCCAAAGCCAAGGTCAAGCACTTCGAAAATATTTCGGTTTTCTTCCAGTATCGTATCTTCTCCGACGATGCCGATATCCGCCGCGCCGTATTCCACATAAGTCGGTACGTCCGGCCCCTTGGATAAGAAAAACCGCATTTTTTCCTCTTCATTGACAAAAATCAGCTTCCTTGTCTGTTTATCCTTCATTTCTTCACAGGTAATCCCGATTTTTTCAAATAACTCCAGCGTCTGTCTGGCAAGCCTGCCTTTTCCCAAAGCAAATGTCAGATATCTGTTTTCATCCATACTTCTATTCTCCATCCATAAACTGTACCCTTGCGATCTGGTTGCGCTTCGCATACGCTTCATAGTCCGCCCTTGTCCTGTCAGGCGCCTTTAGCAGCAGCTCCACACTGCATCCTGCGGTGCGCTGCTTTCTTGCATATACAACCGCATCCTCCCTGTACGCCTCTTCGTACACGACTAACTGGCACGAATGCTCGATCGGCGTCTTAATCTTTTGCCTGGAAAGCGCTGCCAATAGCTGGTCTGTTACGATGACAAACCCGACCGCAGGCGCGTCCTTGCCAAAATGCTTTAACAGGCGGTCATAGCGCCCGCCCTTTACAACCGGCTCCCCGCTGCCAAACGTATATCCGTGAAACAGGATGCCGGAATAATATTTATAGCTGCTGATCACTCCCAGCTCAAAGCTGATATATTTATCAATGCCATACAAAAGCAGCAGCGAATGCAGCTTTTCTAAATGTTCCATCGCCGCGTGGATCTTCGGGTAGCGCCCTGCCGCCGCTTTTGCTTCCTGAAACGCTTCCGCAGACGGATAGATCCTGCCGATTACGGAAAATAGCTGTTTCAGCCCGTCCGCTAAGTGACGCTCTTCGATAAAGCTTTCTACGCCGAAAAAATTATTGTTCATAATCAGGCTGCGGAGCTTTTCTTCTTCGTCTTCATCAAAGCCAGCCGCTTCCATCATTCCCTGCAAGATGCCCACATGCCCGACGCTGATCTGAAATTCCTTAAGCCCTGCGTGAAGCAGGCATTCCGCAACCATCGACAGCATCTCCGCGTCCGCATCCGCCGTTGGGTCGCCGATCAGCTCTGCCCCAAGCTGCGTGCATTCTTTCAGCCTTCCAAGCAGGCTGCCGGTATTGATAAACGTATTTCCTTTATAACAAAAGCGAACCGGCATATCCTCTTCCATAAAATAGTTTGCCGCGACACGTGCGACCGACGGCGTAATATCCGGGCGCAGCACAAGCGTATTGCCTTCCCTGTCAAAAAATTTATACAAATCCTTAGAAGCAGTCGTCCCGATTTCTTTTCCAAATATATCAAAAAATTCAAAAGACGGCGTCTGTATCGGATGATAGCCGTATGTCTTTAAAATATTGTACAGTTTTTCTTCCAAATCCAGTTTCTTTTCACATTCGCCGTTATAGATATCCCTGAATCCTTCCGGCGTGTGCAGCAAATGCTGTTTCATATGCTTTTCCCTGCTTTCCTCTTTTCGTTGTTGCATTTTACGTTTTCTGTATATCCTACCAGTATACTGGTTTCGGCTGTATTTGTATAGCCCCTTTTTATGCGCTTTATTGCGCTAACGCATAAAATTATGTCCATTATAAAAGAAACCGCGCGCTTTGTCAATCTCTGAATAACAAATCCTTCTGCATTTGATCCAAATAAGGAACTAAAATGCCGCCAGCAGGCTTAAAAATAAAATCCTGTTCTAATTCTTCATAACGAAAGCTCTTCCTTCCGCCATTTTTCATCCTGTTCCAAAATTCCAGCAGTTTACAAAAACGCAGGTAATAAAACTCGTCTCTCGCAGAATAAGAAATCAGAAAAAAAGCAACGCCGCCCTGCTGTTCAAACTGCTCCATAAACGCAACCTGGTGCGGATGGATATTTTGCAGCGGAAACGTATCCGTACGGCATTCCTTTGCGTCAAAGCAGACAGGAATCCCCTGCACCGCGCCGATATAGTCCACGGTACTTTTCTGTTCAAAATACGCCAGTGTAATATGCCTTGTCTGCTTGTCAATCGTAATCGGCGTAATCGGCGTCGGTATTTTCTGAATCAGCGCCAGCCCGTTTTCCTGATATTTTTCATTTGTCCGGTTAATATATTCTTCCAGCGTCGAGCCGCGCAGCCCGCGCGAATTCCATGTTGCCATCTGTGCTTCTCCTAGATCCTATGATGCTCTTATTTTGCCTAGCTATTTTCAGAAAAATACGAAAAATAAGCAGGCAGGGGAGCCGTTACCTGTTTTCCGTCTGGAAATTCGACCCGGTAGGCATGTAAGAGCTGATGCCGGATGCCCGTTTTTTTACGGTATGCTTCATTCCGCGCCCTGTCCCCATATTTGGGATCTCCGACAATCGGGTGTCCGATGGACGCAAGATGCGCGCGGATCTGGTGGGAACGCCCGGTAATCAAATGGACTTCGAGCATCGTGCATCCCCTGCAGTGCCATAACGGGGTGTATTCGGTTTCAATATACTGGATCTGAGGATCTTCTGCTTTCGCATTATGACAGGGGCCAGCATAGACCGTCACTTTATTTTTTTTGTCATCTTTTTTTAAATATCCTTTTAAGTACTGTCCGTCCGTCAATGTACCTGCCACCACGCAGCGGTAATATTTTTTCACTGTACGCTCCTTAAGCTGTGCCGACATCGTCTGCAGGCCCAAAAGTGTTTTCCCGGCAATCAGGATGCCCGACGTATTGCGGTCGAGGCGGTTGCAGACCGACGGGCGGAACGTCTGCAATGCCTGCGGCGTGACCGCGCCCGTATCCAGCAAATAGTTCAAAATGCATTCGTTTGCGGAAATATCCTTTAACGCCGCCTTTTGCGAAAGCATTCCGGCTGGCTTATCGACGATTAAAAAATCCTGGTCTTCATACAGCACCGAAAGCTTTGGCACGGAACCGGCGGATAAGGCAGGCGGCCGTTTGTCTGCACTGAATTTTTCATAGGTCTCATCCGAAAGGTAGAGCGTAACCGTATCCCCGTTTACAAGGTGTACGGCTCCCTGTGCTTTTTTGCCGTTTAACACAATATTCTTTTTTCGCAGCATTTTATATAAAAAGCTGCTGTCCGCATTGGGCAGGAGTTTTTTCAAATACTTGTCCAGCCGCTGTCCGGCTTCATTTTCACCTATTTCTAATTGTTTCATTGCAAAATTGTATCTCCATTTATTTTTTTCTTTTACTGCCTCTGCTATTATGCCTGCCTGTCTGATGCTTTTTGTCTTTTTTGCTCTCTGATGTTCGTTTTCCTGTTTTTTGCTGTTTCCGAAACAGCGCATAGTTTTTGTCCCCGATCAGGCATTTCTTTCCGTCCCCGATCAGGTCTTCCCGTCCTGCTTTTATTAAAGCTTCTTTTACCAAGTTATAGTTTTTCGGATTGCGGTATTGGATCAGCGCCCGCTGCATCGCTTTTTCGTGCGGATTGTTCGCTACATAGACAGGCTCCATCGTACGCGGGTCAATGCCGGTATAGTACATGCAGGTAGAGATTGTAGACGGCGTCGGGTAAAAGTCCTGCACCTGCTGCGGTACATAGCCCATATCCCGCAAAAACTCTGCAAGCTCTACCGCTTCCTTTAATGTAGAGCCAGGATGGGAGGACATCAGGTAAGGAACCAGATACTGCTCCTTGCCGAGTTTTTTGTTCATCTGCTCGTACGCACGCACAAACCTGCGGTAGACCTCGACCGAAGGCTTGCCAAGCTTTTGCAGCACCGTATTGGAAATATGCTCCGGCGCGATCTTTAACTGGCCGCTCACATGATGCTCGCACAATTCCTGCAAAAAGCGCTGATCTTTATCATAGATCAGGTAATCATAGCGGATGCCGGAGCGGATAAATACTTTTTTTACCCCGTCTAAGCGGCGAAGCTTTTGCAGCAGCTTTCGATAGTCGCTGTGGTCGATGTTCAGATTTTTGCACGGCGTCGGAAACAGGCACTGCCTGTCCGCACAGGCACCCTTTTTAAGCTGCTTGTCACATGCAGGCTGTCTGAAATTTGCAGTCGGCCCGCCGACATCGTGGATATACCCTTTAAAATCTGGATCTTTGACCAGGATGCGCGCTTCCTCTATAATGGAAGCATGGCTTCTGCTCTGGATCAGCCTGCCCTGGTGAAACGTCAGCGCGCAAAAATTGCATCCGCCAAAGCAGCCCCTGCTGCTGACAAGGCTGAATTTGACCTCCCGGATCGCCGGCACGCCGCCAGCGGCTTCATAAGACGGATGGTAAGTGCGCATATACGGCAGTGCGTAGACATCGTCCATTTCCAACTGGCTAAGCGGCTTAGAAGCCGGATTCTGCACAATATAGACGCCGCCCTTATAAGTCTCATAGAGCCGCTTTCCGGCGAAAGGATCTGTATTGCAGTACTGTAAATAAAAGCTGCGTGCGTAAGCGTGTTTATTAAGACGGATCTGGTCAAAAGACGGAAGCTGTACAGCGTCTTCACTCGCAAGCGCATGGTCTTTTGTACGAAAAACAGTCCCGTTAATAAAGGTCAGGTCAGAAACAGCGATTCCTGACGCAAGCGCGTCTGCGATTTCCACAATGCTGTGCTCTCCCATCCCATAGCTGATCAGGTCAGCTCCTGCGTCTAATAAAACCGAGCGCTTTACCTTATTTGACCAATAGTCATAATGCCCCAGCCTGCGAAGCGAAGCCTCGATCCCGCCGATAATAATCGGAATATCAGGATAGACGCTGCGGATCAGCCTGCTGTAAACCGTTACCGCATAGTCCGGGCGTTTTCCCATGACTCCGCCAGGCGTATAGGCGTCTGTAGCGCGCCGCTTTTTGGACACGCTGTAATGGTTGACCATCGAGTCCATATTTCCCGCTGTCACTAAAAACCCAAGCCTTGGCTCTCCCAGTACCGAAATGCTGTCCCTGCGCTTATAGTCCGGCTGCGCAATAATGCCTACCTGATATCCGTGCGCCTGCAAAATGCGGCTGATAATCGCATGCCCAAAGGACGGATGGTCTACGTACGCGTCCCCTGTCACATAGACAAAATCTAACTGGCTGATCCCAGCCGCCTCCATATCTTCCCTGCTGATTGGCAAAAATCCTGGCATAGCTCCTCCCATTTGTGTTGTATTGTATGTTCCACTGTTTACTTGCGGTACTCATATTTCAGCCTGCTCGCTTCCAGCCATTTGAGCACATAATATGGATTAAAGCTGGTCTCGCCCCGTCCTTCCACATCCAGATATATGCCAAAATGCAGGTGCACCGGAAAGTTTCCGGTCGTCCCTTCCACTTCGCTGTAGCCCGTATCTCCCATATACCCGAGCAGTTGTCCGGCGGCGATTTGTGTGCCTTGTTCTATCCCGTCTTCGTATTCCGCAAGGTGCGCATAGTAATAATATACCTGGTGGCTGCTTCGTATGCCGATCCGGTAGCCGCCCTGCGGCAGCCATCCGATCTTTTCCACTACGCCGTCGCTGACACTGACGACCGGATAATAGCCGCGCTGCTGGACGGACGCCATCAGGTCACAGCCTTCATGCCCGCGGGTACCGCCGTATGTACGCTGCGACTGCCAGCTATTTTCATAAGCGACACAGACCTCTTCATCCGCTGCCTGCGGAATCGGAAAATAGACGGCATCGGCAAAAATCTGCCGTATCATCGCCGCATACCGGTCATAGAGCTGCGGTTCTGCCTCCTGCTGCGACTGGCACCACTGTTTTAAATCTGACGGCCTTTTAGACTGGCAGAACAAATAGGCGAGTATTTGTTCCGCCTGCTGATCGCCGTCAAATTGTGCCAAAACCTCTGCCGGAAGCTGTAGCGCGCGCAGTACGGCAAGCGCTTCTTCCTCGTTAGACAACTGCGATTCCTGTCTGGCATCCCTCTGGTTTTGTTCGATCCTGCGTATAAACATTACATCAAGGCTTGCGAGCAGAAACAGCACGAAGATCCAAAAGATACGTTTTTGATTCATGTTTCCTCCTACAGACGCGTATACTAATAAAAAAAATACGTGCTGTCATGAAAAAAAGGTTATCTATATGTATTATCATGCTGTTTATCCTATTCATACTAATTTATCCAAACGACTGTGTCAAAGCCGCCGCCAACGGTCTGATCCTGTGGTATGAAAATATTCTGCCTGCGCTGCTTCCGTTTACGATCTTTTCGAATATGCTGATCCAGTCTGGATACCTGGACGATCTGGTGCGCGCTGCGATGCCGCTTTTAAACCGGCTCTTTTTCCATCATCCGCAGGCAGCCTATCCGATTGTCGCAGGCTTTTTGTTTGGCTTTCCTATGGGCAGCAAGACGACGGCTGACCTGTTAAAGGAAGGCAAACTAAGCATCCAGGAAGCAAATATTTTGTGCGCCATGTGCAACAATATCAGCCCGGTATTTGTAAGCAGCTATTTGCTGAACGCTTCCCTTGGCATCGGCCACAAAGTATGGCAGACGTATGCCGTCTTATATCTGCCGCCGCTTGTATGCGGGCTTTTCCTGCTGCGTCTTACAAAGGCACTTCCGCTCAAAAAAAATACGGCATCTGGATCTAATTTGAATTTTCAAATTATCGATGCCGGAATTATGAATGGATTTGAAACACTGTTAAAACTGGGCGGATATATTATGCTGTTTTCGCTGCTGTCACAGATGTGCATACGCCTTGCCGGAAACCATGATCCCGTATATTGGTGCCTTGCCGGAGTGACAGAGATTACGAACGGCATCCATGCCGTCGCGCAAAGCTCCTTGCCGCTCGCCGCAAAATATGAGGCAGCCGTCGCAGCCACTGCTTTCGGCGGGCTGAGCGGATTTGCACAGACGGCTTCTATGGTAAAAGAAACCGGTATTTCCATGCGCTTTTATCTGGTGTTTCGGCTGGTGCAGACACTGTGCAGCACCTTACTGGCTGTATGTATCTTTTAAAAACCCTGTTACTGCGCAGGCTCTTCGGCTGCCTCCATCTGTTCCGGCAGTTCTTCCATGCTCTCCATCGGCGCCTGCGCTTCTTCCTGAAAGATCTCGGCAGGCGCTAACTCCGCGCGGTTTGCAGAAACAATTTCCAGCGTTTTCTGCATCGACGCGCTAAGCTGGGCAAAATTCGTCTTAAAAATACTCTGGGAACCGCTTAACAGGTCTTCGATCGATTTCAGCATTGCGTCTGCATAAGCAATGGCGCCCATACGGATTTCGTTGGCATCGTTGGTCGCCTCGTCCATAATCTGCTGTGCCTGGCTCTGTGCGATAGACACCACCTCGTTTGCCTGGGCATATGCCTGCTGCATAATCTCGTGCTCTTTTACAAGCTCATTTTTCTGAAACTGTGCCTGCGAAATAATCGTATCTGCTTTTGCATGGGCATCTGCTAAAATAGCCTCCTTATTGCTGATCATCTTTTGATAGCGCTTTACTTCCTCCGGCGTCCTCTGGCGCAGCTCTGCGATTAATTCATTGATCTCTTCCTTGTTTACAATGATCTTTGTGCTCGAAAGCGGCTGGAATTTACAGCTTTCAATATAATCTTCAATCTCTTCTATGATCTGGTCTATTTTACTGCTCATACGCAATACTCCTTCATTCTCTATTGATCGAAACCTTCGATGCCATATTTCGCATAAATACGCGCAATCATCTGGTGCGGCACAAAGTGCGAGATATCTCCCCCGTAAGACGCGACTTCTTTCACGATCGTAGAACTTAAGTAAGCATACTCAAGACGGGTGGTCAGAAAAATGGTCTCTATATCTGTATCTATTTCATGATTTGTCTGCGCAATTTGCAGCTCATACTCAAAATCGGTCACTGCGCGCAGTCCTCTGACAATAATCACAGCCCCGATCCTTTTTGCATAGTCAACCAGCAGCCCATCGAATGCATCCACCGTTACATTCGGAAAATGCGCTGTCAGTTCCTTTAACATAGTAACACGTTCGAGAACGGAAAACAATGCATTTTTTGCACTGTTGTTCAGTACGCCGACGACCAGCTCATCGACCAGCCTGGAAGAACGTTCGATTACATCCAGATGTCCTTTGGTAACCGGATCAAAACTGCCCGGATAAATTGCTTTTTTCATAATCAGGCCTCTTTTGTCACAAATATGTGTTTATTCGTTTTGTATTTCTTTTCTCTTATCACTTTTAAGCCCATCCCAGATACATAAGAAAAATCGGTATCCGCCGCCGCCTCGATAATGATCACGCCGTCCTCTTTTAACAGCCCCGATCCCGCCAGATATATCAGTACTTCCTGCTCCATCCCGCTTTGATACGGCGGGTCCATAAAAATATAATCAAAAGAATCGTTTCCTTCCAGTGTGCGCAGTGCGCCTGATGCTTCCATTGAAAGCAGCTTTGCGCGTGCATCAAAGCGGGTAAAACGGATATTTTCTTCAATACAGGCACATGCTTTTTTGCTGCTTTCTACAAATACCGCATGGTTAGCGCCCCTGCTTAACGCTTCTAACCCGATCTGGCCGCTTCCCGCAAACAGGTCTAAAAAGCTGCATCCTTCTATGCCTGTCTGCAAAATATTAAACAGCGTTTCTTTAATGCGGTCTGTAGTGGGCCTTGTATCCCTTCCTTCGATCGATCGAAGCGGCAGGCTTCTTGCCGTTCCGGCTATAATTCTCATCACATACTCCCTATTTTCTTTCCTTATTTGCGATTTCTGACGGGTGCTTACTCGGTTCCTAAAAGCATCCGCTCCAAAAGGGACAGTGCCGCTTCCACAGAAAGGCTGCGCACCTGTGCGCGTTCTCCGGCAAAGACATGCTCTTCTACGACGGTAACCCCATTGACATGGCAGCCGATATAGACAAGCCCAACCGGTTTTTCCTGCGTACCGCCGCCAGGCCCAGCGATTCCGGTCGTCGCAAGCGCGGCATCCGCACCCGCCTGTTTTGCTGCTCCCTGTGCCATTTCCAGCGCGGTCTGTTCACTGACGGCACCGTAAGACGCCAGCGTCTGTCTGGATACGCCAAGCAGCTTTTCCTTTGCTTCGTTCGAGTACGTAATATAGCCTTCCTTATATACCTCGGACGCTCCGGCAGCGTTTAACAGGCGTCCTGCCAATAAGCCGCCGGTACACGACTCGGTCGTTGTAACGGTAAATCCACGCTGTTTTAAAAGCGCCAGAATGCGTTCTTCACATGCATATTCTTTTTTCTCAACCATTAATTCTGCTCCTTTAATACGCCTTTGTTTTTATAAAGATAATCCGCCAGCGAAACTACGGTAAGCACCAGTGAAATATACGTAAGCACTATGCCTAGCATTTGAAATGCAGGCTGTGCGAAGTCCAAAATCAGCACAATAATCATCAGCATTTGAAATGTGGTCTTAAATTTTCCCCAATAACTTGCCGCGATTACGATCTGGTGCTCCGCTGCGATCAGCCGAAAGCCGCTGATAATAAATTCCCTGGCAATAATTATAATCGTAATCCAAGATTCCAGCTTTTTCATATCGACCAGGCAGATCAATGCCGAGCATACCAGTAGTTTATCCGCAAGCGGGTCCATAAATTTGCCGAAATTTGTCACTAGGTTATATTTTCGTGCAATTTTTCCATCCAACAAGTCCGTAAGGCTTGCAATGATAAAAATTACCGTCGCAATATATTTTCCATTGTCCGAAAATGCAGGCACCAGCAGAAAAAATACAAAAAACGGTATCAGCAGCACACGCAGCATCGTCAATTTATTTGGCAGGTTCATAAATTCCCTCCTCCTTATTCTATGAGCTGTCAGTTTATCAAAGGATCTCCGCGGTCAGGTCATAATCGAGCGAGCCTGTGATCCTCACCTTTACAAAATCCCCGGTCATCAGCTCTGTGCCGGCACCGGATACAAATACATAGCCGTCAATATCCGGCGCGTCACGGTACGTCCTTGCCGCATAGACATTTTCATCGGGCAGCTTTCCTTCAATAAACGCCCAGACTGCCTCACCCTCCATACCGGCAGTCTTGTCAAAAATAATCTCCTGTTCTAATTCCATTACTTCTTCCTGCCAGGTAAGCTTTGTCTCTTCGTCTAATTGGCAGGGAAACGTTTCGGCAGGCGTGCCTTCTTCAGGCGAATATACAAACGCGCCCAAACGGTCAAATTCCATCTCGTCTATAAACTCCAGCAGCTCTTCGTGCTGCGCCTGTGTCTCTCCCGGAAAGCCGCAGATCAGCGTTGTGCGCAGACAGATATCAGGAATCTCCTGCCGCAGCTTTTTGATCGTTTCACAGATGCTTTGTTTACTCGCCCGCCGCCCCATACGGCGCAAAATCTCATCGTTTGCGTGCTGGATCGGCATGTCCAGATAATGGCAGACTTTTTCGTTGCGCTTGATCGCCTGGATCAGCGGATCATCAATTTCCTCAGGATAGCAGTATAAAATGCGAATCCAGACAAGCCCCCGGATCTTATTCAGTTCATCTAACAATCGGTACAAGGATTTTTCACCATAAAGATCAATGCCATACAAAGTTGTTTCCTGTGCCACCAGAATCAGCTCTTTTACCCCCGTATCGGCTAATTCTGCTGCCTGCACAAGCAGCTCTTCCATCGGTACGCTCCGATAGCTGCCCCGGATCGACGGAATAATGCAGTACGTGCAATGCTTGTCGCATCCTTCCGCGATTTTTAAATATGCGTAATGGCCTCCCGTCGTAATGCTGCGCTTCAATGGATTCCCATTTGAATGCAGGCTGGGCAGCCCGTCTAATGTTTGAAAATTTTCATACTGCCCGTTTTTTTGCGCTTCTTGCAGGGCATGTACAATATCGTCATAGGAATTCGTGCCCAATACGGCATCGACTTCCGGGATTTCTTTGCGGATTTCCTGCTGGTAGCGCTGCGCCAGGCATCCTGCGACAAGCAGCACCTTGCAGTTTCCGGTTTTTTTATATTCTGCCATCTCAAGAATCGTATTTACGCTCTCTTCCTTGGCATCGTTGATAAAACAGCAGGTATTGACTACGATGGCTTCTGCCTTTTGTTCTTCGTCCGTAATGCTCCACCCGTGTTCTTTGAGCATTCCAAGCATAAACTCAGAATCCACAAGATTTTTGTCGCATCCAAGCGATACAAAAAATACGCTGTGTGACTGTATTGCTTCCATATCGTATTCTCTCCGTTTACTTGTAAAAAAGGTTGTGCGGCAAGCACAACCCTCTGAGCAGACGTTACAGGCTATCCATTGCTGTGACAGCATCCAGAGGCGCCTGTGTGACTTCGTCAATCGCATCGTCTTCCCCGACGATCTTGACTTTTCCTTCGTAAAGCTCCTGTACGGCTACGGACAGCGGCTTTCTGCCGGCAGCCTTTGCGATCATCGGCTCATCGCCGCCAATAATCTGCCTTGCCCGCTTTGCTGTGGCAATCACAATCGAATAGCGGCTGTTGATCACCGGCTCTTCCCCGATCTCCGTCTGGTCGCTGTTCACTACCTGCATCAATTCCACATAAGATGGATGTATCATAACACTTAACTCCTTTCAAACCTATGCTTCCTAACTTATTCTTCTCTGCCTTCTTCTGTTCCAAAGCGTCCTGCCAGTGTATCCGGCTGCAAAGCGGAAATAATTACGATCTCGCCTGACGTAAAGATCACCGCCCTTGTACGGCGCCCCTGCGTGGCGTCAATCAGCCGGTTTTCTTCCTTTGCCCGCTGGATCTGGCGCTTTGCCGGCGCGGAATCCGGGGTGATAATACATACGATTTTCTCCGTATTGACCACGTTCCCAAATCCGATATTCATTAATTTTGCCATGCCTTTATCCTTATTCGATATTTTGAATCTGTTCCCTGACCTTTTCAATCGACGTCTTTAACTCAATCCCGGTATCCGAGACAGCCAGGTCGCTTGCCTTTGACAGGATCGTATTTGCCTCGCGGTTCATCTCCTGCGCAATAAAATCCAGCTTTCTGCCAACGCTTCCCCCGGTCAGCAGTTCTTTTTGCACTGCTTCGATATGGCTGCGCAGGCGTACCGTCTCCTCGTCCACACAGATCTTATCCGCATAAATCGTCACTTCTGCCGCGATACGGTTGTCGTCAAGCTGCTTATCGCCGAGCAGCTCTTTGACCTTTGCCTTTAGCTTCTCGTGATACTGCGCGATAATCTGCGGGGAATGTTCTTCGATAAACGTAACGCCCGCCAGCATTTCGTCCAGCTTAAGCAGCAGGTCATTTTTCAGGTTTTCGCCTTCCTTCATGCGGGACTGTACAAACTGCTCCGCGGCGCCCCGCACAGCGGCTTCTAGCACTCCTTCCAGCTCCTCTTCGTCTGCTTCTTGTTCCTGCATGGAAAAAACGTCAGGAAACCTTGCCAGTACGCTGACGGTAATATCATCCTGAATCTGAAACGTATCCGCCATCTGGCGCAGGTATTGCAGATAGGCACCGGCTGCCGCTTCATTATAGCTCAGCGCACAGTTGCGCTGTGACAAATCTTCATACGATACAAATACATCGACCTTTCCCCGCTGGATGTACTCCTTTAAGACCGTACGGATTGCCGCTTCAAAATGGCTTAGTTTTTTCGGTATCTTGACACTGATATCCAGATATCTATGGTTGACAGCCTTCATCTCTACTGCAATTTTCATTTTATCTTTGACAGCCTCAAACCTGCCAAACCCTGTCATGCTCTTAATCATTATCCTGTTCCTCTCCAATCGGGCGTGCCGATTCTGAGCTGTTGTTGCTGCATAGATTTGCATAGATATACTTATTATAGACATTTGGACGTTATTAGTCAATTCTTCTTGGGAAAATTTGCAAATATTTCATAATTCCATGTTCCCGCGTTCTTCTGTGCCATTAATCGCTGATGCATTCGATCCCCGAAATATCCGGCCTGACCGCCATAGAATAATTGGTATAGTAGACGACAAATCCAGGTGCAGACCCATTGGGCTTTTTCACATTTTTGCGCTGCAAATAGTCGATTTCCAGCTTTTTCGCGTCCCTGCCCTGGGAATAATAGCCGGCAAGCATCGCTGCTTCTTCAAACGTCCGGTCTGGCAGTTCTTTGCCTTCGGTCTTTACAATCACATGCGAGCCAGGTATTTTTTTTGCGTGAAACCACCAGTCTCCGCCGTTTGCAAGCTTAAAGGTCAGTTCTTCGTTCTGGTAATTGTTCTTTCCTATATAAATATCAAATCCGTCCGAGGAACGGTAATGAAACGGCAGGCTTTTGACTTTGAGCTTCTTTTCATGTCCCTTGCGCCGGATGTAGCCGTATTCTACAAGCTCCTGGCGGATCTGAACCAGGTCGTCTTCTTTTAACGCGATCTGCAACGACGCTGCGATTGACTCCAGATGCTCGACCTGCGCCTTTGTCTCTACAGTAAGCGCGGTAAGCGCCTCATGCGTACGTTTTAATTTGCTGTATTTTTCAAAATATTTTTTCGCGTTTTCCATCGGTGAAAGCTGGGGATCGAGCGGAACCGTAATCGGTTCGTTTGTATAATAATTCAGCGCTTCCATCGACTTTGCGCCTTCTTTTACATGATAACCGTAAGTCGTTAACAGCTCCCCGTACACTTTATACTTCTCCCGCTTTTTTGTATCTTGTAGCTGCTTTAACTGAAGCTGGTACTTTTTATGGCTGCGCTCTAATGCGGTCGATACGATTTTGCGCAGGTCTGCGGACTTTTGCCTGATCCTCGTATACGTATCGCGCGCAGCGTAAAAATGCTCCAATACGTGCGAAACAGACGAATCCTCCTCGCATGTAAGATGCGCGTACTGCGTCAGCCGTACAGATGCAAATTCCATCGGATGCCCATCCTGATACACGATATTCGGAGCAAATCCCCCATCCCTGATATCCTGCATCATCCATGCAAAATGATGGTACAAATGAACTTTTTCTTCTTCCTCAAGGCTTGCAACCGGCGCATCCGCATCGATGCCCGCACGGCAGCAGACCTCATTGGCGACGCAGGGGCTGATCCCGGTATAAGCCGTATAAATGGCTTTTGCCGCTGTCTGCGGCCGATCCAGCACCAGAGAGCGAAACTCTGCCTCATCGGACAAAAGCGGGTTCTTTTTCCCCTGTGCCGGAATAAAATACGTCCGTCCCGGCAGCACTTCCCTGACCGAGCTGACCTGTGCGGACACATGCTTGATGCTGTCAATAATCATCCCTTTTTCATCCGTAAAAATCAGGTTGCTGTGCTTGCCCATAATCTCGACGGTCAGCGTCTTTTTTCGCACATCCCCAAGGTCGTCGAGATGTTCGATCTCAAAATGGATGATCCGCTCCATATCCGGCTGCCAGATCTTTACAATCCGCCCGTTTGCGATATGCTTTCGCAGCAGCATACAAAAATTCGGCGCGGTCATCGGGCTGGGCTTATTTGTATCGGTTAAATAAATAAGCGGCAGCGAGGCGCTCGCCGATAAAAACAGACGCTTTTGCCCTACAGTACCTTTTAACGTCAAAAGCAGCGCGTCTTTTTCCGGCTGCGCAATTTTATAAATACGTGCGTTAAGCACGGTTTGATTCAGTTCTGTTACTAAATTTGCAATTACAACTCCGTCAAAAGCCAAAGTCATCACTCCCTTCTACGGCATTGTAACGTAAAAGCTTCTGATTCGCAAGGTCTTTTATGGAAAACTTTTATTTTTAGGTGAATGGGGTTACGAAGAGGGACGCTGGGAGAGCGGATGGGCATCCCCTGGCTGCGTCCGTTCCAGAATGCTAAGAATCCCTAAGTATTCTGCTGTTACACTGTGGCTGTGTACGGTCGCGGCACCTAGTTCGCTGCCTGCTGGCAGCTAAAGGTGCCGCTTGGCTGCGCCCCTGGTTGCTCCGCAGAATACCAAGGGATTCTAACCATTCTTCCAAAGCCGCTGCCAGGGGATGCCCATCCTCTCTCCCGGCTGTTCCTCGTAAGTGTTATGAGGGGGCAAGTGCGAGATGGTACATAAATGTACACACTGTGAAGCATTCCACTTTAAGCTTGTGAAAAGCAGCCAAAGGAGCAAGAGAATGACCTGCCTCCTATGGCGTTGACATCGATCTTATTTTTGTAACATTTACAAAAAACAGCCAGGAGCGGGGATTGGTTCGCCCTGGAGGCGGCTTTGGAAGAATATTTAGAAGCTCTTGGCATTCTGCAAAACAACCCAGGGGCGCAGCCAAGCGGCACCTTTAGTACTACAGCGAACAAACCATATCGGGCTCGTTTGGCAGCACTTACGAAGAACAGCCGGGAGAGAGGATGGGTACACTCTGGAGGCGGCTTTGGAAGAATGTTTAGAATTGCTTGGTATTCTGCAAAACAACTAGGGGCGCAGCCAAGCGGCACCTTTAGCTGCCAGCAGGCAGCGAACTAGGTGCCGCGACCGGACACAGCCAGGGCGTAGCAGCAGGATACCTAGCAATTCTTAACATTCTGGAACGGACGCAGCCAGAGTGTACCCATCCTCTCTCCTGGCGTCCCTTCTTGTAAAAATTTACCAAAGCAAAATTATTTACTGCATTTCCAACAATTTCCAGTGTAAGAACCCCCAATTCGGATATAATAATCCTGTAAACAAACAACGTTTACAAGCACCACTCAAGATAAAGGAGGCAATTAACTATGAGTAATCATTCTAATCAGAACGCAGTACCAGAGGCAAAGGAAGCATTAAACCGTTTTAAGTACGAGGTCGCAGACGAACTCGGCGTGCCGCTTAAGAAAGGTTATAACGGCGACCTGACTTCCCGTCAGAACGGTTCCGTGGGTGGTTATATGGTGAAAAAGATGATTGAAGCCCAGGAAAAACAGATGGCAGGGGAAGAATCTGAATCGTAAAGCCGAATCATAAGCTTGAACCTGCATCAAGCGGCTGAAACAATGTGAATGCTTAAATGAAGTGCTCAGATTTGCAGGCTGCTTGGAAAACAACCGGAAAGAGGGCTGATGCTGTAAGATGATAAGTCTTTGTGCATCAGTCCTTTTTCTGTGTATTTATTTTTGGGAAACAGACGTGATTTCATGAACAGGACAGCAGCTACAAATTAAACCGCTCCATCTGCCTTTCAAAATATTCCTGTGCCTTAGCGCGCAGTCCCTGATGCTGCGGCATGGAAAGACTGCGGTCGCACGACAGGATTTTTTGCACTTCTTTCGAAGCCTGCTGCAATACGCCTGCATCCTGGTAAATATCGGCAAGCTGAAACTCTATATCTCCGCTTTGGCGGATGCCGAAGAAGTCGCCCGGCCCGCGCAGCTTTAAGTCTTCACTGGCGATCTGAAAACCGTCGTTTGTGCGGTTTAATACATCCAGCCTTTTGGATGATCCTTTTGCGTCCGAGGTATTAATCATAATGCAGTAGGACTGTGCTTCTCCGCGCCCGACTCTACCGCGAAGCTGGTGAAGCTGTGCCAGCCCAAACCGCTGGGCGTCCTCGATCATCATAACAGTCGCGTTCGGTACGTTCACGCCGACTTCTACGACGGTAGTGGATACAAGCACCTGGATTTCGTTGGCGGCAAATGCTTCCATCACTTTGTTTTTCAGGTCAGAACGCATTTTTCCATGCAAAAAAGCAGCTTCTACGCCTTCTGGCAGCGCCTGGCGCAGTTTTTCCGTGTAGTCGATTACATTTTCCCCTTCGGTATATTCGCTTGCTTCTACAAACGGGCAGATCACATATGCCTGGTGCCCGGCTGCGATCTCTTTGCGGATAAATTCGTAAGCGTTCGGGCGCCAGCCAGTGCCGACGACGCAGTTTTTAATTGGAAGCCGTTTTGCCGGCACCTCGTCGATTACGGAAATATCCAGATCGCCGTATAAAATAATCGCAAGCGTACGCGGAATCGGCGTCGCACTCATTACAAGGATATGCGGGTTTTCGCCCTTTAGTGAAAATGTTTCCCGCTGGCGTACGCCGAAACGGTGCTGTTCATCGGTAATTACAAGTGCCAGGTTGTCGTAAGCTGCTTTTTCCTGAAACAGCGCATGGGTTCCTATCACCATTGCATCTTTAAACAACTGCATTCGTTCATAGGCGCGCCGCTTCTGTTTGGCTGTCATGGCTCCTGTTAAAAGTACGAGGTGGGTCTTTATGCCAAACAATTCTATGTACTGCGCAAACGTCTCATAGTGCTGCGACGCAAGCACCTCCGTCGGCGCCATCAGCGCAGACTGATAACCGCTGGCTGATACGAGGTACATCGCCAAAAACGCAACAATCGTCTTGCCGGAGCCGACGTCTCCCTGAATCAGGCGCTGCATGATATACTGCCCGTGCAGGTCTTTTTGGATCTCCTCTAGCACGCGAAGCTGCGCCGCTGTCAGCGTATACGGAAGCTTTGCAAGCAGCGGCGTTAGGATGTCCTCTGTACGAAACGTAAAAATATTTTCGATCTTCTGCCCCTGCTCTTTTTGGAGCTGCATATATAAGATAAACTGAAAAAATTCATCAAATACAAGCCGCCTGCGTGCTTTGGACAGCGTATCCATATCTGTCGGAAAATGAATCTGCGACAGCGCATAGTTGTATTCGGCAAGCCCGTATTTTTGCCTTGTTTCCTGCGGCAGGTATTCTTTTAGCAATAGCTGCTGCTCTAATACCTGGCGCAGCGTCTTTTTATACAGGTTGTTAGTCAGCCCCGATGTCAGGCCATAGACAGGCTGCAAAGAGCCTGCCACTATTTCGTACTGCTCTGGCGTATAGATCACCGGCTGCTCCATCGAAAGCATCCCGCCTTTTTCCTGTACAGTGCCGTACAAAATAAACGTCTGTCCTTTGATCAGCGTATTGCGCACATAAGGCATACGAAACCACAAAAACTCCATTTTTCTGCTGTTATGCACGCCGCTTGCGATCGCAAGCGGCATCGACCTGGTACGCTTTACAATTACAGGCGCATCGACGCGCAGAATGACCGCCTGTTTTTTGCCTGCGGCAGCTTCACTGATCTCGGCAGGATCAGGAAAACGGATATATTCTCTTGGAAACCGAAGGAGTATATCACCAACGGTGTATACTCCCATCTTTTGAAAAAGCTGCTCTGTCTTTTCACCGATCCCTTTAACTCCCCTGATAGGTGTAGTAAGTTCCATAGCCTTTATTCTACCGATATGAGGTAATAGTAGATCGGCTGCCCGCCGTACTGTACTTCTACTTCCAGCTCGTCACTGACTGCCTGTATTTTTTGCGCAATCGCATTTGCATCGTCCTCGGTAACGTCTTCTCCATAATAAATGCTGACAATCGCCGAATCTTCGTCAATCATGCTTTCCGCCATCGCAAGCGTTACCTGCGCTAAGTCTTTTCCGACTGCAAGGATCGTCTTATCTCCGATGCCCATATAGTCGTCCTGACGGATTTCTTTTTCATCGATTACCGTATCCCTGACCGCATAGGTAACCTGTCCGGTTTTTACGTTTTCGATTTCTTCGAGCATCCGCGCTTCATTTTCTTCCGCGGTCTGTTCCGGGATAAAATTAATGAGCGCCGTAATTCCCTGCGGGATCGTCTTCGTAGGGATAACATGCACCTTCTTTTCTTCAGACAGCTCTGCCGCCTGGTTCGCCGCCAGTATAATATTTTTATTGTTTGGCAGTACAAATACATGGTCAGCCGCTACTTTTTCGACGGCGTTTAAAATATCCTCGGTGCTTGGATTCATCGTCTGCCCGCCCTCAATCATATAGTCGGCGCCAAGCCCGCGGAACACTTCGCTTAACCCGTCGCCTGCCGATACCGCGATAAAGCCGATCTCTTTTTGTTCCTGCTCTTTTTGTGCCTGCGGCGCGGCGTCTGCCTGCGCTGCCTGCATTGCAGCAACTTTCTGTGCATCCTTAATCAGCCGTTCCTGGTGCTCCTCGCGCATATTGTCAATTTTGATCCTGCTTAAAGATCCATGTGTCAATGCTTCCTGGATGGCGAGTCCCGGATCATTGGTATGTACATGGGTCTTTACGATTTCATCGTCAGCTACTACCACGATCGAGTCACCAATAGATTCCAGAAAAGATTTGTATTTGCGTTCCTGATGATCCAAAAGCGGATGATCCAGCACAATAATAAATTCCGTACAATAGCCAAATTTTATCTCCGCTTCGGTTTCCTTTGTAATCTTTGCCGCCGCGCCAGCTCCCGCAGAAGCTGTGATGGAAGCCGTATCAAGCTCTTTGCCAAGCAGCGCGTCATAGGCGCCCTGCAAAATCACGACAAGCCCCTGCCCGCCGGAATCTACAACGCCAGCCTGCTTTAATACCGGAAGCATATCCGGCGTCTTTTTTAAGACACGCTCCGCTTCTTTAATGACTTCATCCAAAAACAGAACCATATCGTTCGTTTCTTCCGCCATCTGCGCCGCTTTATCGGCAGCGCCCCTTGCCACCGTCAAAATCGTACCTTCTTTCGGCTTCATAACGGCTTTGTACGCTGTCTCGACCGCTTTTTGCACCGCATGGGACAAAACCGGAACGGTCACTTCCTGTTCCTTGCCGATTACTTTTGCAAATCCACGGAAAAGCTGGGATAAAATAACGCCGGAATTGCCCCTTGCGCCGCGCAGCGAACCGGAAGACATTGCTTTTGCAATTGATGCCATATCCGGTTGTTCCAAAGCGCTGACTTCTTTTGCCGCCGCAAGGATCGTCATAGACATATTTGTGCCTGTATCTCCGTCAGGCACCGGAAATACGTTCAGCTCGTTGATCCATTCTTTTTTGGATTCCAGATTTTTTGCACCATTTAAAAACATTTTTGCCAAAACCGCAGCATTGATTGAATTGATCTCCACTTCCAAATCCTCCTTAATCGATCACTCGGACGCCTTCAACAAAAATGTTGATCTTTTTGATGTGCATTCCTGTGAATTCTTCTACACGATATCTGACCGTACTGATCAGATTATCCGTTACCGTACTAATGCTGACGCCATATGAGATAATCACATGAAAATTGATCGTAATCTCATTGTTCTCCTCAATGACGACATTTATACCATGTGTCAGATAATCTTTTTTCAGTAACCGAACAATCCCGTCCTTAACGTTAACCGCCGCCATGCCGACAATGCCAAAGCATTCCACTGCAACGGAACCTGCATAAGTAGCGATTACTTCGCTGCCTATGATCACCCTGCCATACTCATTTTCAAACTGCCCTTTCATAGCATACCTCCAATCATCTTTGTAACATCCTGTACACAGTTGCAGCAAAAAGCACCGGCTGCAACAAACCTATTTAGAAAATATTATAACCGCTTTTTGCCAAAAAGAAAACAAAATTTTTGCATTTTCAAAAAAAATGAATTTTTCTGGAATTTCTCCTTGCATTTGTGTAACGCTTCTGATAGAATAATCGTGTTGTAAGTCTGAAAAAGAAGTCAGATTTTCGATTTTAAAACACTCGATCACGCAAGGAGGTGTTCTTATGGCTAAATGTTCAGTTTGTGGGAAAAGCGTTCTTTTCGGTAACAATGTGAGCCATTCACATAGAAGATCTAACAGAATGTTCAAACCAAACATCAAATCTGTCAGATGCAAGGTAAACGGAGCTACAAAGAAATTATACGTTTGTACTTCCTGCTTAAAATCTGGAAAAGTGGAAAGAGCATAAGATTGGAGCTGCCGGGCGCAAAAGCAAAAAATGCCGCCGGCAGCTTTTTTTATGGACTAAACGAAAGGCTGCCACATATACTGAAGGAAAAGCGTAAGATGTTGCCAAAAAACGTATAGAATCGAAGTGAACTATGAAAAGAATCTGTGGATTTGCCATGTTCTGGGTTGCCGTCGGAATGGTTATCATGCTGTTTTTGGAAAGTATCTGGCTTGCGGTATCGATCATCTGCCTTTTGCTGGTCCTGGGATACCATCTGTTCTGCGGATAGCCAAGGTATACTTAAAAACAATCCAGCACCTTGGAAACCCGGATTTACGGGATCAGGTGCTGGATTTTATTTTTATGCCTGTTTTTCATTCAGCGCTTCGGACAACTGGTTTTCCAGTGCATCGGCTGCTTTTTTCTGCGCCTGCGGATCTGCTTCCGGCTGTTTGTCCTTGGATGTAAACTTGTTTACAAAATCCGGCACCATATCCAAAATCTTTGTAATGCCGTCCTGGTTTTTCACATTGACCAGCCTTGTCGAGCCATTTTGAATGACTAACACCGCGCTTGGAGAGATCTTGCCGCCCATACCGCCGCCGCCGTTATTTTTGTGTTCGCTGGAAAACGCGCCAGCCCCTACGCCGAACGTGACGTCTACCAGCGGCAGAATAATCGTATCGCCGATATGCACGGCTTCTCCGACTACGGTTTTTGTTGTAATAAAACTGTCCATTCCTTTAAATAATGACGCGACAGTTGAACTAAAGCTGTTATCTGACATTTGTATACCTCCTGTTTTTCAATCTTATTTACAGTATCTGCCGGGCTATGCCCCGCCCCGCTTTAATAGCCTGCGGACGACTTTCATAAACTGTTTATCCCGCACAAGGCGCAGCAGCGACAGTAAAAAGACACCTACCGTCACTTTGCCGCGTGCCTGCACTTCCCCCTCGACATACGCCTGATCCGCTGTAAAATCCGGGATAATGCGGCATGGATAACGATAAATCCAGGGCATCATACTAAGAATCCCCGTTACATGTCCCGTCCACGCAGGATCTGCCAAGGAAAAGGACACGTCTGCCCGCAGCTTTCTCGGCTTATAGCTGCGCAGAAGCTTTAAAAGCTCCGAAAATAAGCTGGATATCGCATGACGGTTTGCTTCATCGTTGACTTCCTGGCGCACCTTTTGGTACACCCTGCGCATCCTTTGGAACAATCCCTCCTTTGGCGCAGATTCCTGCTGTGCGTGCGGCGCGGCGTCTGCTTCCTGCTGTGCCTTTGACCGGAACGACTGCCTGGATGTGTTTTTCGATTTTCTTTTTATGTTCTGTTTGGTTCGCTTTTTTGTGCGTTTGCGCTTTTTTTGCTGTTTCTGTTTTTGTTTGTTTTCAGAATCATTGCCGTCTATTTGAACTGCATCTTGGATCGGATCGTTTCCGTCTGTCTGCGTTGGTTCTTGGATCGAATCGTTTCTGTCTGTCTGCGTTGGTTCTTGGATCGGATCGTTTCCGTCTGTGCGCGTTGGTTCTTGGATCGGATCGTTTTCATATATCTGCGTTGGTTCTTGGACTGGATTGTGTTCGTCTGTCCTGTTTGGATTTTGAAACGTTCCATCATCCTTTATATATGCAGCTTCTTTTTCTCGTTCAAAAGGATCTGTCTGGTCAGGTACGTTTATCTGTTTGGACGGATCGGTTCGATCTACCGGATCTTTTGTCTGCGCCGGGTCAAAAGCCTGGCTGTCCTCCTTGTCTTCTGGCTCTGCAATCTGTCTGGAACGCCGGCGAAGCCGCGCCAGAAGCTTTATAAGATCAATGCCGGCTGCACGGACGCTTGTTTGCAGCCCTTCTTTTCCATAGATCACCGATACATGGATAAAATGCAGCAGCCAGGTTACTTTTATGCGCAGACGCAGATTCTCTACCGGATTTGCCTTAGCGGGTGCAATGCTTTTCTCATTGGAAGCAAGGACGTCATACCGTACCGGCACAAATACGAGCAGCAGAAACGCTGCGAAAAGCACCAGCAGCAGGACAAGCAGCACCCAGCCAAAAATTTTTAAAAGCGCCAGCAAAAACAGTCCCACCGTCTTTATCATGAGCTGTCACCTGCCTTTTGCTGCTGTAAAATAAAGCGTTTCACCTTGAAGCCGCCTGTTTTTTGATAGACATCGGACACAATCAGCGCCGCTGTCTTTAGCGCGTCGTCATATCCTGCTGCCAGCCCTACGATATACAGGTTTTGCTTTGGATAAGCGCTCTGGCACAGCTCCCTTGCCGGAATAATTTCCAGCAGGTTTGTTCCGTACCTGCACAACACAATAATAAAAGCATTTGTAAGGCATTTATTGTGATTGATCTTCCATTTTAAACGTCGGATTTTTGCATCTTTCTTAGGGATACTTTCCCCAATATATAAATTTTCATACCAAATCATTCCGGCTCCTTGCGGCTATTCTGAACAGTCAGCCAGCCAAACGTATCCTCGTATCATACCAGTTCCATCCTCAGATGGATAGATCTGGCTCTACTGCTTTTTACAAAAGGACTGCCAAAAAACAGTCCCTTTGCCTGCAAAATCTCAAAAATATTTTTTGCTTCCCCACAGATTACTCTTTTTCAAACTCAGGTATTCATTGTAAGCCTGCTCCAAAATCTGCTTTTCATTGGAAAATTTCAGCAGATGGTAAGCTTCATGAAACTTATAGTAACCGGAGTCCACAAAATACTCTTCCCATTGTGGCTTGCTGTAATAATTGTCCGCCATCATCAGATACCAGTGGACTTCTTTTTCCACCGTATCCTCCGGTACATTAAAGGTATACTGGCTTTTACCAATATATTTGATAATTGCCGCACTCACACCGGTTTCTTCCAGTACCTCACGGGCTGCTGTCTCTTTGTAATCCTCACCCTGTTCCACGGTTCCCTTTGGTAGAACCCATCCTTCGTACTTGTTCTTATAGTTTTTATAAAGCAGCAGAATCTTACCACGGAATATTACCACACCACCACAACTCGTTGCCTCTATCATCACAACACCTCCTGATGTGGTTCTTGCCACAGACAAAGTGCCTGAAACAAATAACTAATCAGTAGTATACCCCTTTTTTGATTCACATGCAAGAAAATCGTGTGTCTTTTTTGATTTCATCTTGTAATTATATTATAAACATCTACTTTTCGCAATCTTTATTCTGATACATCTGTTGAATCTCTGCTTGCTGATGGTATTCCCTGCCATGCCAGATTTTCAATTCAATCACATACTGTTTTCCGCGATAATCTACAATTACATCTGTTCTGCGAAGCCCCCTTGTACGGGATTCTATATAGTAATTTCCAGTACCATTAATAATTGGGCGTAAGTAGAGCAAAAAATACTTTCTGCCTTCTTCCTCTAAAAATTCACTGTCTCTGTCTCCATACAATTCATTAAAATGCACAACAAACGTTTCCAAAATCAATCGCATATTCAAATGTCCATCCGAAAGAAAATGATTTTTATCCTCCAACGAAATTTTGTAAATGTCTAACTCCTGCATTTGTGCCGAAGAAAGAAACAGGTTATACAGACGCATTTCAAAAATACGGTTTGCAAGGACAGCAACACCATTTTGTTCCTTGATAAACCCAAGCATAGCAGCAAGATTCAGCACAGGTTCATCTGGATGAAAAGCAATGCTTTTTCCAGTAAAAAGCAGAGAATACAGCATCGCATTTAACTGCGGACTGGCTGCCAGCTTTCCGGTAAGCGAATCAAACAGTGTATTTTTCTCAGATAAAATCATCCTGACCGCTTCCTGAAATCCCTCCTGTGTCCATGACGCCTGCCTAGAACCAAATACTTCCTTTTTACTGACCTGCTCATCCATAAGCTCACACAGCCTGGATACCAAAAACGGATAACCTGATGTATACGCAAAAATGCTTTCTGCAATCGCATTCAGATCCATTCCGGTATGGTAATCCGATTCATATTCACACAGCATTCCTGCGATTTCATCTTTGGAAAAACTCATCTTAATATCAAAATCAGCCGCAATATTCCACGGACTGTTGTATACCCTTGCTTCCTGTGAACGAAGCTTTTGTTTCAGGTTTTTCACGTCATATACACCTGCTAATATAACGGACTGAAAAATCCGCCGTTTTGCCCGTTTCATATAATATGCACGTATCTGCGCCAGAAAGTCTATAAATACCTGGTGGGACGCAGCGCTGTCTACTTCGTCAATCATCAAAACGATGGGCTTGTCCGCATATGCACAAATGCTGCTTAAATCTTCAAACAGACGCTTTAGGCGGTAGCCTGTATTGCCTGCATCTGCAAATGCCTGCATCCTGCCTGCCACTTCCTGCAAGTTCTTATTCTTTGCAGCATCGGTCTCCTTTAAAAGCTGTACAAACGTTTCCGCAAAAGACAGCGCAAATCTGTTTTCGGAAGCAAATTCATCGTTTCCAAACATCTGGAAATCGATAAAAATAACGTCATATTCTTTCTGTAAATACTGTTCCAAAGCCATTAACGTCGTCGTTTTCCCATACTGCCTTGCCCGGTTGACCATAAAATATTTTCCAGCATCGACATAGCCTTTCATCTCTTCTAGGCGGCTGCTTAGGTCTACCATGTAGTGTTCATCCGGCAGACAAACAGCCGTTACATTAAATACTTTTGCCATCCTCCCGCCCCTTTCTCTTCTCAAGACCCAAAATAAGCATCAAACACCGCTTTCGCAGCCGGCACCGCATAAGAGCCGCCTGTCCCAGCGCCCTCCACAATCACCGATACGGCAAGGTCTGGCACGCCTTCTTTGGAGGCATACCCAACAAACCAGGCATGGCTGTCCTTCGCGCTTGTAAATTCCGCAGAACCGGTCTTCCCGGCTGCCGTGTAGCCAGGCACGTTTAATGCCGTTGCCGTCCCTTCGGTAACGACTGCCCGTAAATACTGCTGGAGCGTCTTTGATTTTTTCGGCGTTAAAAGCTCTTTGTATGTTTCCGGCTCATTTACGGTTACTTCCACACCGTCATGGTTTTCCACCCGGTCTACGATATACGGCTTCATTAAAATGCCGTCATTGGCAATGGCGCACATAACAAGCGCCAGATGATACGGCGTTACAAGTGTTTTCCCCTGTCCGATCGAGGTCTGCATGACTTCCCAGGAAGAAGCGCCGGACGCAAGCGGAAAGCTGCTTTGCTTATATGGAAATTCACATGGCAGCTTTTTATTAAACAGCAGCGCTTCGTTTGTTTTTGCAAACCGGTCCAGATCGAGCGACAATCCGATCTCGGAAAACGAAGCATTGCAGGAATGCGCAAACGCTGACTGTAAGTCTTCCTGCCCATGCACCGCATTTCCAAAGCAGCGGATGGCGTTTCCGTCTTTTGTAATGCTTCCGCTGCACTGATAGCCATATTGCTTATAGCTGCGGTTTTCCTTCATATATTCCAGCAGCGTAAAGATTTTAAACGTGGAGCCAGGCGGATACAGCCCCTGTGTCACGCGGTTTACAAGCACCGAGGAGCTGCTTTGCGCGGTAATGCTCTCCCAGTCTGCGGCAATCGTGTTCGGGTCAAAGTCGGGCTTTGAAACCATCGCAAGTATTTTTCCAGTCGAAGGCTGCATGGCAATGACCGCTCCCTGATTGCCTGCAAGCGCGTCGTATGCCGCTTGCTGTACACGCAGGTCGAGCGTCGTCACAAGCGTATCCCCGATATTTTTCTGATCTTTCAGCTCGTTTAAGATTTTTTCCAGAAAAAAAGCGTGCGAACGCAGTAGCTGGAAATTGCCGATGGATTCAAGCCCTGCTTTTCCGTTTGTAGAAAAACCTGCCGCGTGCGCAAACAGCCTGCCGTATGGATAGCTCCTAGACTCGGTGCCGTCTTTTGCCGTTTTGGTCGTGGCGATCACCTCTTTTTGCGCCGTCACAATATCGCCCCGCCTGATCCGGTCAGCAAACGCGTCCTGTCTGGCATTATAGGGACTGTTAATAAACGCCTCGCTTTTTTCCACCTGAAAATAAGTAAAATACGCAATCATTCCTAAAAAAACCGCCAGAAACAAATAGGCAACAACAGCAAACTCCCGGTTTCTGACGGTATTTGCCGTTTCGCCTGCCTGCTCGTTCCAAAACTTTTTGGCGTCTTTTTTTCTGCGCCGTTCTTCTAGTTGCTCAGGGTCTGTTCTTTTCCAATCTTTTTTCATCAATATTCTGTCACCAAATCCTTTGCTGCTAACTCTCTTCTTCCCTTAAAATATAAAGCCCCTGGATCACCGCAAACAGGATAAACGTACTCAGTAAGGAGCTGCCGCCGTAGCTTACAAGCGGAAGCGTCACTCCCGTTGACGGGATAAACTTCGTTACGCCGCCGACGGTCAATACGACCTGGAACCCATAGACAGTGCCAAGCCCAAGGGCAATCAACTTGTAAAACACATCCTGGATCTGCATGGCGATATTTAAAAACATCAAATAGCAGCTTGCGCATACCATAATCAGGCAGACCGCGAAAATACCGCCCAGCTCTTCTGAAACTGCCGCAAAAATAAAGTCCTCTTCTACAATCGGGATCTTATTCGGCATTCCCTGGTACAGCCCCATGCCAAACCACCCTCCGGTACCGATGGCAAACAGCGACTGGCAGACCTGGTAGCCTTCGTTATCAATAACGGAAAGCGGGTCTTTCCATGCGCTGACGCGCACCCGTACATGCCGAAACAGCTTATACGCCGCTACAGAAGCCACGCTGCCGCTTAGAAACCCGCTGACAAAATAAAACGGGCTGCGTGTCGCCACATACAGCATAACCAGATAGGTAATAAAAAAAATCAGCGCAGCGCCCAGGTCTTTGGAAACGACCAAAATTATGACATGTAACGCCGCAACGGCGGTCGCTTTTGCAACCTGCGCAAATTCCGTAGATTTTGCCAGCATCGACGCCGTAAAAAACACAAACAGGATCTTGACAAACTCGGACGGTTGAATGGCGATGCCTGCTACCCGAAACGAAAGCTTAGCGCCGTAGCTTACCGAGCCAAGCACCGCAACCGCCGCAAGCAGCGCAATGCCTGCCACGGCATACAGCCAGGCAAGCCTGTAAAGAAAATGCAGCTTGTGGATAACGAAAGGCACGATCAGTGTAATCACCACCGCCGCAACCGCGATCTCATACTGGCGCAGCGCCTTCTCCTGGTTGAGGCGGAACAAAATCATAAGCCCTATGGCAAGGAGCATACACATATTGTTGACGACCAGCCAGGAGGCACGCTTGTAAATATATTTGTAAATCACAAGGATACAACATAAAAGCGCAGCCTGCATCACATACGCAATCAGCACGTCTTGTGTCTTTTTTACCGCAAACATCACTGCAAATGCGTTTAAATGTATTAAAAATATGAGCTTCGTTTGTTTTTTTAAGATCCTTTTCTGCCGTCTGCCTGATTTTTTCCCGTTTAATGCATAAAAGCACATAAAGGTATAACATGCAAATAACAGGATCATCAAATATTTCGACAGTTCTACGATCAGATTTTCCATTCGTTCTCCTACTCTGTCCCACGTTTGTAATGCCCGTTTGTATATGCGCCGGCTACGGCTGCCATAGTAACTGCCTGATGCTCCAAAAACGCCTTACGTACGCTTTGCAGCACAAGCCTGACGGTTTGTTCCTCTTCTGTTGTAAACCAGATCCGGTACGAAGCCGGATGCAGCCGTTTTAATTCCTCTGAAAGCTGGATCAAAGACAGCGGCTGCGTATTGTAAATCGTATTAAAGCATTCGCTGCATACATTTCGAACCGGAAACACTTTGCCATAACGGTCTTTGAGATACCAGACCTCCCTCTTTTTCGTACAGCGCGCGGCGGTGTTTTGGATACACTGCGCACTCGTCATCAAAGGCAGACGCCCATAGATCAGCAATTCGCTGTTTGTATTGTTTCTGGCACGCAGTTCCTTTTTATTCAGCTCCAACGGTACCGTATCATAGAGCCATCCTTCTTTTGCAAAACATGCTTTTGTATCGTCCGAATACGTGTGCAGGCTGTCATCTAGTATACATCGTCTTTTATCCGCCTGCACCGCGTCTAAAAATCCAAGCTCATCCTGCGTTTTTACTAAAAACCCGTCCACGCCGCTGTCTTGTATGCTCTGCCACTGCGTACGGTAAAACTGCGCCATTTTTTGGCGAAATACCGCGGGCAAGGATAAATATGCCTGTTTTTTGGCTGCATGGATACGCTTAACCTGTGCTGTTAATTGTGCGGCAAAACACTCCCTGCTATACATCGAGCTGTCTAAATATACACGGCTGATAAAATCCTGCTCCAATACAGCGTCAAGCTGCCAGTATTCCTCTGCAACCGCAGTAAATACCGCTTGCCGTGCTGTCTTTAAAATGCCGCTTGCTGCGCCAAAGCCTGTCTGATCCTTGCCACTGACCGGGATTCTGCGGTACTGCGCCAGCATCTGTGCTTCCAACTGTTCCAGTGCTTCCCGGCGAAGCTGGTTGAGCGCCTGCTTTGGCAAAAATACCGATCCATCCAGATCAATTTCCATCTGTTCGACCGTAAACGGCGTGTTTCCGGTTTTGGACAACTGTGCAGCAAGCATCTTGTAAGAAAGCGGCTGTGTCTGTGCCTGCTGTACGATACTGCCAAGGACGGATACAAAAGTCTCCCCGCACGATACCGTAAGCCTTGCCGGCTTACCGACGTTTATCACTGCTTTCGCCTGTATCGGAAGCTTGTTTTCCTTTAACATGCAAGCATCTGCCGACAAATCTTTTTCATGGGAAGGGCACGTCATCGAAATCATCTCCTGCCCGTTATGCCGATGATAATAGCCGTCCGTAAACCCGCTGCGGTTGCCGGCACGGAGCAAGCGTTTATAGTCGCTGCTGTCCACGCCTTCTGCCCCAGACTGCATCCATCGGTCGATATATTTGCGGTAAACGGCGGTCACCTCTGCGGCATAAGATGCAGATTTCATTCTGCCTTCTATTTTAAAGGAAGTAATGCCCGCCTGGATCAGCTCTGGAATGTGCTCGATCGTGCACAAATCCCTAGGGCTTAACGGATACCCGTTTTGGACAGGCTTTTTCGCACTGTCCAGTATGGTATACGGCAGACGGCAAGGCTGTGCGCAGCGCCCGCGGTTGCCGCTCCTACCTCCAAGCATACTGCTAAGCAGGCATTGCCCGGAATAGCAATAGCAAAGTGCACCATGCACAAAGCATTCGATTTCCAGATCCGACTGGCTGCGGATAGCAAAGATTTCTGAAAGTGACAGTTCCCTTGCCGTCACAATCCTGGACGCACCGAGCTTTTGCAGATATGCAGACCCATACGCGCTGGCAACCGACATCTGCGTGCTGATATGGACGGGCAGAAGCGGAAACCACTGCCGCACCAACTGCATAACTCCAAAGTCCTGCACAATCACCGCATCCAGCCCATGCTCATAATAAGGCAGCAGATACGCATACAGTTCTTTGATTTCCTCCTGCTTTAGAAGCGTATTCACTGCAAGATACAGTTTTTTTCCATGCAGGTGCACAAAATCGATCGCTTCTAGTAATTCTTCCTCTGTAAAGTTTTGTGCATATGCCCTTGCTCCAAAACGGCTGCCGCCTGCATAGACCGCATCCGCCCCGGCAAAAACGGCTGCCCTGCATACCTCAAAAGAACCTGCCGGCGCAAGCAGCTCTGGTGCGGACACTCCTTTGTTTTGTGCACTGTCTGGCTGTTTTTGTCTCTCCATAAAAACTCCCATACGGAACGAAAACAGGGAACGGATTCCACTCCATCCCCTTTTCCCTGTTTGCTGCTGACAGGCTTTCTAATCTATCTGCCTGTTTTTCAGTGTTTCCGTTTCTGTTTCTTTTTCGATTTTTTCTTTGTTTTTTCCGCCCGCTGTTCATGCTCCTGGCGCTCGAGTTCCGCAATCTCCTTTGCAAGCGCTTTTAATTCAGGATCATCATATTCAGACACCTCAGACATGACCGAAGAGATAAATTCATCCTCTTCCTCTTCATCCTCCGAAAAAAGCCCCTCGTCAGTCAGCTCATGCCTTGCCGTCGGCGCCAGCAGTTCCTCCAGCTCCTCCTTGGAAAGCTCTGCCATCGCCGGATGCGGTTCTTTCACCGGCGCAAGCAGCTCCTTTAGCTCTTCCTCAGACAAGGCTGGCGTAATCGGAATCGCTTTTTTAGCCGTTACAAACAGCTCCTCACCCAAAACGCCATCTTCCGAATCCTCTTCATCGTCAGGAATATTATCCAGATTGAAAAGCGGCGGATCTTCCTGCTGTTCTTCTTTGGACTGCGTACGGTCTTCTTTTACTATGTGATCTGCCACGTCTGGCTGTGCCTGTTCCCACAAATGCTCCTGTCTCACGCTCTGCTGGTCTGGAATGTTTTCCTGCCCGAAACGGTTCTGTTCCTGTGAATCATCCTGTTTGTTTGGTACAAACAGCCCGCCTGGTTCTTTGGCTTCCTGTATGGAACCGTCTGCTTGTTCAAGAGATTCCTGAATAGAATCTTCTTGTCCTGGAACTTCCTGTTCAGGCGATTTTTGTGCAGAAGCTTCCTGTGCTGGAAGCTCTTGTTGTACTTGAGATTCTTGTTCTGGAATGCCTGTTTGTACTTGAGATCCCTGCTCTGAGACGCCTGTTCGTGCTTGAGATTCCTGTTCTAAAAGCTCTTCTTGTACCGGAATGCCGGTTCTTACTTGAGATCCCTGCTCTGGAACGTCTGCTGGTGTTTGAAATCCCGGTTCTAAGACGCCTGTTTTTACTTGAGGTTCCGGTTCTAAGACTTCTTCTGGTGCTTGAGATCCCGGTTCTGAAACGCCTTTTTGTACTTGAGATCCCTGCTCTGGAACGTCTGCTGGTCCGACAATCTGCTGTTCATGAGCTTCTTGTCCTGAGATTTCTTTTCGTTCAGCAGCTTCCTGTTCATGCACTCTTTGTCCTGAAACTTCCTGTTTTGGAACTTCATGCCCGGAAACCGTTTCTTGTCCGGCAGCGTCCTCTTTTTCCTTAGAAAGCTCTGCCATTGTTTCATGTACCGCATCCCGCAGTTCTCTTACCTCTTCTTTGGAAAGCTCTGTGGGAGCCAAAAAATCTTCTGCTTCAAATGCCTGTGGCACAGACGCCTTGGAATCGGCATCGTTCGTCGGCGGCTTTGCAGTAAGCAGCTTAGAGTCCGCTTCCTTCAGTCGTTTTTTTTCCTCTGTCTTGGAATGTCGCTGACCGTTGGAAGCGTCGCTGGGAAAATTTTCTTCGGTATCTTTGCCTGATGAAGCCGTGCCAAGCAGTGCGTCAGCCAGAGTTGCTTCCAGCTTTTCCTTATTCAGGCGTAGTTCCTTGTTTACCGCTTCGATCTCGCGCTTTTCCTGCTGTGTCAGGCGCAGCATCTCCTCAAACTGGCGGTTGCGTTCTTCTGCAACCTTTACATTGCCGGCAAGTGCCTCGTAACGGTCTTCCAGCCTTTTATAATTTTCCTCCATGCGGTTTTCCCGGTCTGACTTCTGGTTGCGTTCCTGGCGTTCGCGGTTTAGCTTTTCAAGCAGCTCCTCCACCTTCATCTGTGTGTCTACCAGTTCATGCTTTAACTCAAACAGGTCTTTTTCTGCCTTCTTGTAATTTTCTTCCGCGGCTTCATACTGTTTTTTTGCTTTAAAATAATCGTCCGCAATATTAAGCTGGATCAGGATGGACTTCATATCGTTTGGAATCCGGCGGTATTCGTCGCGCTCCGTAATCTCTGAAATCTTTGTATTTATATAGGATGCAACATGCTGGAGGTATCCTTCTTCCTCATAACCGCTTAATGTATATACTTTTCCTGCAATCATTACATCCGTACTTTTTTTAGCAGCCATCATTTTATCCTCCGTCTTTATTATACAGACTTCTTTCAGGAAAGACAACCATTATTTGTAAATTCCAAAGTGCCGGTAGGCAAAGTCTGTCGCAACGCGTCCCTTTGGCGTCCGGTTGACCAGTCCGTTTAACACCAAAAACGGCTCGTATACATCCTCGATCGTCCCTGCGTCTTCTCCGATTGCCGCCGCAAGCGTATCAAGCCCTACCGGGCCGCCGGAAAACTTCTCGATAATCGTAAGCAGAATATTCCGGTCGTTTTGATCCAGCCCCATTTTATCCACTTCCAGAAGATCCAGGGAACACGATGC
Organism: Eubacteriaceae bacterium; assembly: GCA_910574915.1. Lineage (GTDB taxonomy): Bacteria > Bacillota > Clostridia > Lachnospirales > Lachnospiraceae > Eubacterium_J. The sequence goes on along the minus strand of CAJTCR010000022.1, from coordinate 32,503 downwards.
TACTTCCTGTGTTATCTCGCCGTTATACTTGACCTGGGCAAAATCACGGACACGTTTTAAAAGGCGGTTGGCAAGGCGCGGCGTCCCCCGCGAACGGCGTGCCAGCTCAAAAGCGCCTGCGGCATCGATCAAAACCTCCAGCTTTGCGGCAGAATGCAGAATAATCGTCTGTAATTCCTCAACCGTATAAAACTCCAGATGATGGATCACGCCAAAACGGTCGCGCAGTGGCGCTGAAAGCATCCCTGCCCTTGTCGTCGCTCCTACCAGTGTAAAATGCGGCAGATCCAGGCGGATCGAACGCGCCGTCGCTCCCTTGCCGATCATAATATCAATCGCATAATCCTCCATCGCCGGATACAGCACTTCTTCCACCTGGCGGTTTAAGCGGTGGATCTCGTCTACAAACAAAATATCGCCTTCCTGCAAGCCGCTTAAAATAGCAGCCATCTCTCCAGGCTTTCCGATTGCAGGGCCGGAGGTGATTTTCATATGGGTGCCCATTTCATTTGCAATAATGCCAGACAGCGTCGTCTTGCCAAGCCCCGGCGGGCCAAAAAACAGCACATGGTCTAAAGCTTCCCCGCGCTGCTTTGCCGCCTCGATATATACTTTCAGGTTTTTCTTTGCCTTCTCCTGCCCGATATATTCATCCAACGTCTGTGGGCGTAGACTTTTTTCCACTACCAGGTCTTCTTCCTGGATCTGCGTGGAAATCACTCGTTTTTCCATAAAGAGCCTGTCCTTTCTGTACGCAATGATGTTATCAGATCATCGCCATATTTTTTAACGCCTGCTTTAACAATGTCTCTACGTCCATCGTTTCTGTAATCTCAATCCCGTTTAACGCCCGAAAAGCCTCGGAAGAAGAATAGCCGAGCGCCGTGAGCGCCATGACTGCTTCTGCTTTTACGCCGGATGCATCCTCCTCGGCTTTTGGCACATGCGCAAGCTTTTGCTCAAACGCGTCTTCCAGGCTGATTTTATCCTTCAGCTCCAAAATCAGCCGCTGTGCCGTCTTTGTGCCGACACCCGGTGTTTTTGCAATCGCCTTTGGATCGTCGCCCAGTATGGCAAAGCGCAAATCGTCCTTTGTCATCACAGACAGCACCGCCAGCGCATTTTTCGGGCCGATCCCGTTGACGCCGATTAACAGCTTAAAAATCCGCAAATCGTCCTTTGTGAGAAATCCAAACAATGTCATCGCGTCTTCCCGCACTTGCAGCCATGTATGTATTTTTACCGTCTCGCCCACGGCAGGCAGCCGGTCAATGACCTGTCCCGGCACGTATACCTGCCAGCCGATGCCGGATACGTCGATCACGATACTGTCGGCGGCAACATCCGCCAGCTTCCCTTTGATATATGAAATCATGGTTTCTCCTTTCTGTACGTTTGCATCCGTTCCACAGGCAGGCGCAGCAGCATTTCCTGTGCGACTGTCCCGATTAAAATTCCGGTCACCGCGCCTGCGAGAAACAGCACCGGAAAATAATAAAACAGTCTGCTGTTTTCCACTACCGCCGCTGCCATAAGTATCTGCCCCAGATTGTGCGCAATCCCGCCAGCCGTGCTGACCGAGATCACCTTGAATTTCTCACAGCGCTTTAACAGCACCATGCAGGCAAAGCTGAAAAGCCCGCCTGCAAGGCTGTATAAAATGCTAAACAAGTTTCCAAACAAAAGCCCGGCAAGCAAAATGCGCATCACAGAAACAGCCAGCGCGTATTTTGCTCCCATATAATACAGCGCCAGCAGCACTACAATATTCGCAAGCCCCAGCTTAATGCCTGGAATGCCAAAATGAAACGGAAGCAGCGACTCGATATAACTGCATATCAGCGCAAGTGCCAAAAACAGGCTAAGCTGTGCCGTTTGCTTCATAATCCGCCTTTCCTTTCTTTTTTAACGCGATATCGAATCCAGTCCTGGTTCTTTTGTTCCAAGGATCTGAACAACGACCTGGTTTGGCAGGCATACAATCGTCTCCCCCTGCCCCGCAATGGCATTTTGATGGACACACAGCTTGTCCGGGCAGTCTGCCTGTATCATTTTCACAGTCCCGTCCGCGATCTGCAACGTATTTGTCACAGTCCCGTTTTGGTGAACCGGAATCTTTTGCTCCTCCGACAACGGGTACGTCCCGTAAATCTCCCCATGCAGCAGTACCTGCACGTCTGTTCCGTTTTTCTGTGTCAGCATACGGACTGCAAAAAACGCAAGCACTCCAAACAGCAGCAAAACGGCAAGCAAAACCAGGTCTGCCTTTGCCAGACGTCTTTGCGCACTCCTGCTTTTATTCATTTGCCGCCGTCCCATAATAATAAAACCCGCGGCACTCTTGCAGCCTTACATCCATAATTCTTCCCACCATGTCCGCGGTTCCTTTAAAATGCACGGTAGCGTTATTGTCCATCTTTCCGGTGACAAGCGACGCGTCGTGGTCATTGACGCTTTCAACGAGTACTTTTTGCAGACTGCCCGTCAGCTTTTGCGCTTTTTGTGCCGCAATCTCCTGCACTTCTTTCAACAGGCGGTCAAAGCGGGATTTTACCTCGTCTTCCGGTACCTGGCACTCCATCCTTGCCGCCGGGGTTCCGGTACGCTTGGAATAGATAAACGTAAACACCGAATCAAACCCGACTTTTTTTACCACGTCCATCGTTTCCAGAAAATCCTCTTCTGTCTCCCCCGGAAAGCCTACAATCAGGTCTGTCGTAATCGCAATCTCAGGCATTGCCTCACGCACCTTTTCCACAAGCCGCAAATACGACTGCTTGTCATACTTACGGTTCATCGCCTTTAAGATCCGAGAGCTTCCTGACTGCAGCGGCAGATGCAGATGGCGGCAGATCTTTTTGGATTGCGCCATAACCGCAATCAGCTCGTCTGACAGATCCTTTGGATGCGAAGTCATAAAACGGATGCGCGCAATGCCGTCGACCTTTTCTACCTCACGCAGCAGGCTCGCAAACGAAACCGGCGGGTCAAACGTCTTTCCATAAGAATTGACATTCTGCCCAAGCAGCATAACCTCCACAACACCGTCAGCCGCAAGGCGCTCCACTTCACGTACAATCTCCCTTGGTTCACGGCTTTTTTCCCTGCCGCGGACGTACGGTACGATACAGTAGCTGCAAAAATTGTTGCAGCCAAACATAATATTTACACCCGACTTAAACGGATATTTGCGCTCCACCGGAAGGTCTTCCACGATCTGATCGGACTGTTCCCATACATCCACGACCATGCGGTCTGACGCATAGCAGCCCGCAAGCAGTTCCGCAAATTTATACAGGTTGTGCGTGCCGAAAATCAGGTTAACAAACCGATAGCTTTTTTTCAGCTTTTCCACAACCTCCTCTTCCTGCATCATGCAGCCGCACAGCGCGATCCGCATATCAGGATTTTTCTTTTTCAGGTTATGCAGATAGCCAAGCCTGCCGTAGACCCTGTTATTTGCGTTTTCACGAACGGTACACGTATTGTAGATAACAAAATCTGCCTCCTCGCTGCCCGCTTCCAAAAAGCCCGCAAACTCCAAAATACCGGCAAGCTTTTCCGAATCTCTGGCGTTCATCTGGCACCCAAACGTCTCCGTATGGCAAGTCAGCCTGCGCCCAAGCTCCTGCTCCTTTTTTTGCACGATCCGGCGGCATTTTGCCATAAAATAGTACTGTCTGGCAGGCTCCTGTGCGGGTGGTTGTGCATGAATATCTATTTTATCTAAATCTATTTTATCTAAATTCATTTCCAGATGCATTTCTCTTGACTTTTCTCCATTTCTATCATATAGTTGGTATTTCTGATCTACTGCATATCTTATCATAAGCTTCATATAAAGCACAAGGTTGAATTGTTTTGGTGAATTTTTTCGTAAAAGGGACGCCGGGAGAGAGGCTAGGTACACTCTGGCGGCGTCAGTTCCAGAATGGTAAGAATCGCTAGGTATCCTGCTGCCACGTTATGGCTGTGGACGGTCGCGGCACCTAGTTCGCTGCCTGGGCAGCTAAAGGTGCCGCTTGGCTGCGCCCCTGGTTTTCCAGCAGAATACCAAACGATTCTAACCATTCTTCCAAAGCCGCCGCCAGAGTGTACCTAACCTCTCTCCCGGCTGCTCTTCGTAAATGTTACAAAAACAAGCTCGATATGGTTTGTCTACCATGAACAAAATCAACCATATGATAGAACAGATTCTAGGTTGTTTTACATGGAGAACCTGTACAAAATAGTTCCTCGGAAAACGCAAATCAGATAAAATTCACTCTAGTACAGCGAATCAACCATATCAGGCTCGTTTGGCAGCATTTGCGAAGAACAGCCAGGAGAGTGTACCCATCCTCTCTCCTGGCGTCCCTTCTTGTAAAAGTTTACCAAAGTAACTCAAACTTGTTCGCTGTAGTACTAGAGCGTGTTTGAAAAATGCTTTCCGTAAGATGTGCTTCACAGTTTGTGGAGAATGCAGATCACAGGAATGATTTTTCAAACATGCCAAAATATTGAGCTTATCTTAGTAGCATTTACGAAAAGCAGCCGGGAGAGAGGATGTGCCTCCCTTGGCGGCGGCTTTGGAAGAATGGTTAGAATCCCTTCGTATTCTGCGGGGCAACCAGGGGCGCAGCCAGGGGAGGCACATCCTCTTTCCCGGCGTCTCTTTAGTACCCCTCCTCACTAACCACCATATCCATCCGCACATCCCATTCGTCTATACAAAGCTCCTCTACAATCTGATATGCATACGCGCATCCAACCAGCTTTGCCGTATGCCGTCCTGCAAAATAGCGGTCATAATATCCTCTGCCATAGCCAAGCCTGCCGCCTTTTTTATCAAACACCGTTCCCGGCACAAAGCAGATATCCGGCTGTTCACAGACGAGATTTTCCTGTACTGCCTCCGGTTCCATTACATGAAAACAGCCTTCCTTTAGCTGCGAAAGGCTTGTCACTTCATAAAATTCCATCTGATCCCCTGCTGTTTTGGGAAACGCTGCCCGTTTATTCCGGCGCAGTGCGTCGTGCATCACGGGGAGCAAAGAGACTTCCTTTCCGAGCGGATAGTAAAAAAAGACCAGCCCGGCGTCTTGGTACCACTGTGATGCAAGGACAATCTGCGAGATTTTTAAGGATAGTTGTTCTGCAAGCAGATGCGGCATCGCATCCCGTTTGTTTTTATAAAAGCTGCGGACATCTCGTTTTTCCTGCATCTTCATAGATTACGCGTCTGCACCTTTCTTTTTGTTTCCAAACTTTTCACCAAGATTGACGATTGTACCGTCTTCCATTTCCATATCAATGTTATTTAACTGGCTGCGGATGCTGCCGCGGATTGATGCGACATACTGCTGGCGCAAAAGCTGCTGCTCCTTTTTCTCTTCCTCGGTCAGCCCTTCCGCTTTTGATTTGTGGTACAACTCGTTGATCCGGCTGATATTTAATTCCGGCATTGTTATTCTCCTTTCCGTCTATTTTTCTAAAACGCTACGCAAACAGCCGCGCAGCCTGTGAAATAGACGCCCGATAAAAACCGGTAAAGAGATTTTACCATAACTGCCCAAAGAAAACAAATGTTTTGAAAAAAATTTGACAATCTGCCGCCGATTTTTTATAATGAAGCCGTCTATTAACGGAAAGGAACAAAAATCAATGAAAAAAGCGTTTCCTATGAATATTCTAAGATCTGTCCGTTTGGCACGATCTGTTTTTTTCACTGCCGTCCTGCTGCTCCCGCTCCTTTGCGGCTGCGGCAGCAAACAACCGATTACAAAGTCCGGCTTTTATTTTGATACGGTCATCACAATTACGCTCTATGACCCGTCTAAGACAAAAGAGCTGGATCACTGCTTTGCGCTGGCAGAATTGTATGAATCGTATTTCAGCGCCCAGCGTAAAGACAGCGATATCAGCAAAATCAACGCAAATGCCGGGCACCCGGTTCGTGTCCATAAGGAAACAAGGCAGCTTCTTGAACAAAGTATTCTCCATGCGAAGCAAAGCGGCGGAAAATTTGACCCTACGATTGGCAGGCTGACAAGCCTCTGGGACTTTCATGCGAAACCGCCGGCGCTTCCTGACGCCGACGCCGTCAAAGCCGCGGCAGCTACCGTAGACTACCGCAAGATTGTGATTGATGAAAATGAAGTCACACTGTCGGATGCCGATGCGGCGCTGGACTTAGGCGGCATTGCAAAAGGCTATATTGCAGACAAGATGAAAGCCTATCTGCAAGGCGAAGGCATTACAAGCGGGCTGATTAACCTGGGCGGAAACGTGCTCGCCATCGGCGAAAAGCCAGACGGCAGCGCCTATACGATCGGCATTCAAAAGCCGTTCGACGAAACCGGAGAGCCGATCGCATCCGTATCGGTCAGCGACCAGACAGTCGTGACCTCCGGCATCTACGAGCGCAGCTTTACACTGGACGGCAGATGCTACCACCATATTCTGGATACGGATACCGGCTATCCGTATGAAAACGAGCTGCTCAGCGTTTCGGTTATCTGCGCCTCTTCTGCTGACGGCGATGGGCTAAGCACGGCGTGTTTTGCACTTGGGCTGGAAAAAGGGCTTGCGTATATAGAATCTCTCGACCAGACAGAGGCAATTTTTATTACCTCTGACTACAAGCTGCATGGGACATCCGGTATCGGGACAACGATACCGATAAAGGAAATGTCGGATTAGATACCATAGTGCTTTTATACAATGTTGCGTATCCCTTCACAGATCTTTCGCGCTACAGCCGGATTGTTCATCGTATAGAGATGAATCCCGTCCACATCATTGGCAAGCAGGTCAATAATCTGGCTGAGTGCATAAGACATTCCCGCGTCAAACAAAGCCTGTTTATTTCCTTCAAACTTGTGGATGATCCGCTCAAACCGCTGCGGCAGCGAGGCTCCGCACATCGTTACCATACGCTTGATCTGCGAGGCGTTAATTACCGGCATAATGCCAGGCGTAATCGGCACATTGATCCCCGCGATCCGGCAGTCTTCCACAAACCGGTAATAAAACTGATTGTCAAAAAACAACTGCGACAGCAATACCTGCGCGCCCGCGTCCACCTTTTGCTTTAAATGGCGCATCTCTTCGACCCGCCCTGCCGATTCTGGATGGCATTCCGGGTAACAGGCGCCCGCAATGCAAAAATCCCCGGTCTGTTTTAAATACGCAATCAGGTCTGACGCATGGATAAAATCTTTTTTCTCCGGGATATCCGGGTTGCGGTCGCCGCGCAAGGCAAGCACATTTTGAATGCCTTCCTGCGAAAGCTCTTTTGAAAATGCGTCGATTTCCTGTTTGTCATAGCACAGGCAGGTTAAATGCACAACAGGCTCTACATGGTATTCTTCCTTTATTTTTTTTGCCAGCCGTATTGTTTTATTGTGATTCGTGCTTCCGCCTGCTCCAAATGTCACGCTGATAAAATCCGGCTGCAATTCGCATAAAATCTCCAGCGTCTTATCTATATTTTTAAGCTCTTCGTCTTTTTTCGGCGGAAAAATCTCAAACGAGAGGACATTCTTTTTTTGCTCATGTATTTGTGACAGTTTCATATTTATCTCCTTTTCTTTTTATCTGCCTGTATTTTTATGCCTTTGGCATACAGCAGCGTATAATATCCACCGGCTGCTCCGCAAGGGCATCCGCACCCGCGTCTGCAAGCTCCCTCCTGCTCCCGTAACCGTACAATACCCCGATGGAAGATAGCCCTGCTTTTTTCGCTCCGATCACATCATACTCGCGGTCGCCGACCATTACCGTGCGGCTGCGGTCACTGATCCCTGCGGCTTGCAGCGCACAGGCAATGACATCTTCTTTTTTCGAGCGGGTTCCATCCATCGTCGCACCCGCAACATACGTAAAATACTGACTGATCTGAAAATATTCCAAAATCTGCACCGCGAACAGCTCCGGCTTGGAAGTCGCGACAAGCAGCGTCTTTCCTGCATCAAAAAGCGCCTTTAGCATCTTTTCGATCCCGTCATACAAGCGGTTTTCATAAATGCCCCGCTCCTTATAATATTCCCGGTAGTACACTACCGCCCGTTTTGTATCCTCTTTGGAAAATCCGCAAAACTGCGTAAAAGAATCCTGCAACGGCGGCCCGATCCACTTGTATAATTCCCTGCGGTCATCCACCTGAATGCCGAACTTTTCCAGCGCATACGCCGCAGAGTTGGTAATGCCAATTCCGGGGTCTGTCAGCGTACCGTCTAAATCAAATAAAATGGTCTGATACATCGGATACCTCTTTCTGTTGTCTTTTTGCTGTTTTTAAATACTATGCCTGATTATAAACGATTCGATTGCTGTTTGCAAGTTTATAACTTCTATTTTGTAATTTCTTCAATTATGCACTCATGCTTTTTCGTTTTGCGGTCATAGTTGATACCAACAAGCAAAAGCCTTCCCTTATAATCTGCAAACGGCTCTGTATAGACCCTGTCTTTGATCTGCCCGATCCGCCACATGTTCCCATCCCGCAGCTTCCACCGCATTGCAAAACTCTGCGGCAATTTCTTCATTTGGGATAAATACTTCTTTCGTTTTTATCTCATATCCCAGATATCCCAGATGGATAAGCAGTGTAAGAACATCGTCCGCAGAAGAAAAGGTTGCCATATCATTGCTAAACGTCGCTGTATTGACCCTTTTTCGCACACCTGCAAGCAGCTCTGTTACAATATCCCGCAGCCCTTGAAAATTCAATACGATATAGTTCAAAAGTGCCTCAAATGTCTCGGTTTTATTCCAAAAGTGGTCGTAGCTTCCTGTCAGCAGCGCACTTACAACTGAACGCGGGTTATAAATATGTGTAATTCCGTCAAAACAATAACCGTCATACATCCGCTTAATTTCCGCTTCGTCCATTTGATAGTCTTTGCAAAGGCTTTTCACTTCCTCATCGGTAAATCCGACAAAACTGGCTAACGGTCCAGGATTTGTCATGGAAAACTCATCAAACATATTTAAAGCAGAATGGGTTCCGTATTTTTTAATTGGAAGTATCCCTGTCATATATGCCAAAGATACATAGGGCTGGTCTTTAAGCAGGCTGCGCATAAAATCCAGATACCGCTTTTGGGAATCTGCATCATTTTTATATTCCCGGAAAATACAGTCCCATTCGTCGATAATAAAGATAAATCCTGAACCAGTTTTTACCGCAATCGTCTGCAAAACCGTTGTCAGGGATGCAGAATCAAAATAATGCAGCCCCGGATACGCTTCTTGCAATTCCCACAGCAATTCCTTTTCCATACGGTCTTTAAATGCCAAAACACTTTGTGTCTGGCTTAAAAAATGCTGCATATTTAAAAATATAACATTGTACTGGTTCAAATGTTTCTGATAACTATTGTCCTTCGCAATCCGCAGGCTGTCAAACTGCCCGCCGGAGTCTGCTTCTCTCCCATAATAGGCAGCAAGCATCTGCGCCGTTACCGATTTTCCAAAACGCCGCGGGCGGCTGACGCACACAAAGCGCTGCGCTGTATCAATCACCGCGTTTGTATAAGCAATCAGGCTGCTTTTGTCCACATAAATCCTGGAGTTCAATGACATTTGAAAGCTCCTGTTTCCCGGATTCAAATAAATTCCCATAAAAAATCACACACCTTCTTTTTGCCATTTTACTTGATCTTTTCATAAATGGCAAGAAAAAGGTATGTGATTTTCATGTTCATCACTGTTAAATTTGTGCCCGCTTTTTCACTGCGGCAGCGCACAAGCCCGTCACAACCGCAGCGGCTGTGGCAACTGCGAGCGCGGACACGCCATAATGCACCGTAAGCGTCCCATCCGGGAGCACGACAAACTGCATCCGCCCAAACGGTTTTAAAATCACTGCGACTGCGGTCAGATCTAGCATAGAAAAAGCGATTACTTTTGCCGCCGCCAGCAAAATGCCTTCTTTTTCCATCTGTTCCCCGTCCGCCTGCCGGCCTCGCATACTGACCAGCCATGACAGCACGCCTGGTGCAAACAAATATAAAAACTGATACATAAAATCCTCCTTTATGGTTTTAAAAAGTCAGTGTAGACGCCCCATACCCCCCCCCGCTTGAGATTTGCTTCTTCTTCCGGTGTATTATACGTATGCATATACACTTTGATATCCCGCTCATACAGTTCATGGAAAAACATGCTCTGGTTTTTTCCGACGTGCGTTGTAATCACGCCTATGCCGCGCTGATACGCAAAATCAACAACTTCCCTTTCCGAAAAATCAGGAAGCGCATACAGTGTAAAGATCATCGAATTCCAGTTATAAAGACTCATAATCGTATCATACATCTGCATCGTATAGATCTGTGGAATAATTCTTTTTAAAATCTCTGGGTCTGTCTCATTTGCGGTTTCCACAATACTTGTAAACTGCTGTGTAACCAATGCCTCGTCTGTTTCCTTGGAATCAGTGACCAAATACATATCCGGGTATTTTTTCATCAGCAGCGCAATGTCCTTAAACGTCATAGACGTATACTTTCCCTGCACCTTGTATTTTTGAAATTCTTTCAGCGTCATCGGTTTTCCCTGCTTATTCTGAGGCAGGTCATGTACCGCCACAAGGCTGCCGTCCTTTGTCAGCCTTAGATCTACTTCAAACACCCGATGCCCGGCGTTATAGTTTTCTAAAAACGCTTCTTTGGAGTTTGTATAGCTGCTGCCGTCGATTCCGCCAAGCGCATGGGCAATATAGGGATCTTTTGTCCAGTCATACTGAAAATGCTGTGCATAATTGTCGATGTAAATAACCTCTCTGCCGCTGCCGTCCGCCAGTGTCTGGCTATTTCGCACCTGGATTCCTTCGATTTGATTCAGGTTCGAAAAGCTGATAAACAGTTCCCCGTCTTTTTTCAGATACCCGTTATCCGATTGCAGCACATTGACCGTAAACGGCTGTCCGCCCAGGCTGTACTGCGTCTGAAACAGCCCAGTGCGCTTTTGTTCATAACCGATGCCAAGCTTTTGCGAAAGTGCCTGTACCTGTATAAACGATTCTCCGTTTTCATTGACATAAATCGGTATGTCGCTTTCATAAAACACATTGTTGATACGTACTGGCTTTGTACTGATCCGCAGCATCCCGTCCGGCGCCGGGGCGCCTGTCCCATACACGAGAATGCACAGTGCCGCCGCAGCCGCAAGCGCAGCCGCAAACAGCCTGCGCCTGTAGCGCGTAAATCCCCTCGTGCCCGCCGCACTGCACACGCCAAGCGCAGCCGCAAGCGCCACCGACAGTACGAGCGCCTTTGTGCCGTAGCGTACGACAAACATCCCGTTTTCCAGCACTTCTACCGTTACGCTGCCCTGCGGTTCCAAAAAAGCAGCCGTCAGCGCCATAACAATCGCCGCATAAGCTAAAATCTCACAGCTATGGGAAAACAGGCCGCCCTGCTTTTCCTCCGTCGAAAAATGCCTGCGAACGAGCCAGCTAATCATGCCCGGTGCAAATAAATACAAAAAGCTAAACATCCCTGCCTCCTTCCAGCGTATGCTTTACCGCCCACTTTCCCAGCTTCGCAAGGAAAATAATAACCGCGCTGCTGCACATATACCGTATTAAAAACTGTACCGATATGACAGAAAAGTCAAAGCTGCCCCATCCGTCCAGATGCAGGAGCAAAAAATTAACAAACGTCACTGTATAAAACCACCCGGCAGCTTTGCCCACCCAAGCCTGCCAGGACAATTCCTTTCCTCCTGCTTCATAACGCGTAACTAACAACGCCGGGCAAAGCGCAGCCAGTACAAATAAAATATCCATCGTTCCTGCCCCTCCTGTTCCCATTTCTCCGTTTTTTTCACAATCCGCGGTTACTCAAAATATGTTTGCAGACGCGCTTTTTCAAACATCGCATAATACTGTACAATCCGGTAATCCCTGATCCAGCCGCCTGCATCTTCCTCGTCAATCGAATGCCATATGCCGTCTTTCGTCTGGTAGCCAAATGCATTTAATACCGGGATTTCTTCCTGCATCCGCATTAAAAAGTCTGTATACGCAGACTGGCGGATGCCGGCATTTTCCAGAAAAAGCGCACCCAGGTAATTAGCGCTCGTATCCATCTCACATTGCAAATACGGTGTATCGAAATTCGCCCAGATCATATATGGCACGGCATACTTGCGCTGTACGTCTTCCAGCGAAAGCTCTTCCTGCGATTTTCCCATTACCTCCTGTATCCATTGTGCGTCTACCGCAGGATGATGGTCGCCGAAAATACAGATAATCACCGGCTCCTCCACATTTCTGAAATAGTCCAGCAGCTCCCGCAAAGCCTGGTCGCTTTCCTTTATCAGCGTCAGGTAAGTCTTAACGTCCTCATACTTTTCCCATTCCTTTTTGAAACGAACGCACGCTGTCCCTGCCATTTCCTCGATGCTGTATCCGCCGTGGTTTTGCATCGTAACATTGAAAATAAACTGTTTGCCGCGATCCTGCTCATACAGTTCAATCACCTTGTCAAACGAAGACTGGTCGCTGACAAAGCTGCGCACATAGCGCGGGTCTTCAAAATCCTCGATTCCCAAAAAATCATCAAATCCAAAGTTCGCATAGGTACGCATACGGTTCCAGTTTCCTTTATACTGCGGATGGACGGCAAACGCCTGATAGCCGTCTGCTTTTAAGATCCCGGCAAGGTTCCCGACATTTTTCAAATCATAAATCTGGTAAGGCACCGTACCCGACGCACAGTTGGCAATACTGTTTCCCGTTAAAAATTCAAACTCGGAATTTGCCGTATTGCCGCCATATGTAGAGACATAAAGCGTCCCTTTACACGCAAAATCATCCACAGCATACCATTCCTTTAAGTACTCGTGCGAACATTCAAACTCTCCAAGCGAACGCAGGTCAGAAAAACTTTCGTCCATAATCGCAATTAGTACAGGCTCCCGCTGTGGCTGCGTGTCTGTCTTGTCCCTGCCGTTTTCAAGCAGTTCTTCTGCCCGTTTTACGCTGTAGCCGTCAGGCTCTTTGAGCTTTAATTTTTTCACAAGCTCTGCAAATCCAAGCACGCTTCCTTTCGTATTGTAAAACGTATTTACCGACCACTGGTCAACCGCATCCAGCCCGTAGATCCGCTCAAAATCCAGGCTGAAAATCCCGCCTGCACATACAACCGCGGCAAGGCTTCCCGCCGCTGCACGCACCTTCCATCCCTTATTTACACGCGGCATTGGTATGCAGCAAAGGATGCCGACCGATGCATACCAATGCATCGCACCGGTAATCACAGGCTCCGTGATCTGAAACGAATAGCCGCCCGCAACCTGAAACGCGGTATTGAGCGAAAGCAGGTCGCTTGGCATCACCGGATTTCCCTTAAACAGCGACACATAATAATTCGCCAGCCCAAATACAAGGCACACCGTCAAAAACAGCCCTGCCGCCAGCTTTTTATACGGCAGCGCAAAAAACAGGCAGCCAAACAGCAGCGCAAGCAGCAGGCTGTTTCCTAAAACATACAAAAATCCAAGCTCATCCAGGCTCCCGTTACGTACCCGCTCAATCATATAAAATCCCCAGACAGGCACCGCACAGCAAAAAGCCGCAAAAAATCCGCCGCCAAAAAATCGTTCCAAAACCGCCCTGATTTTCCCCGAAAAAACAAGCAGCACCGACAACAGGACAAAGCAAAACAGCACTTCTTCCCTGCACCAGTCCCCACTTCCTTCTGCCGGCATAGAATCACCATAAGTATACGGCTGTACAGCAAAATAAAAAACAGCAATAACTACGGATATTTTTAAGCAAAATCCTGCATACGTCCCGGCTGCAAGCGGCAGCACCCGACGCATTCTCTTCGCACACAGCCAAATGGCAAAGGCAAAACAAACAGCCGCGCACATCCAAAGAAGCTGCGTTACTGAAAATGTGCGCCTGTAAAACAGCAAAACAAACACCGGTATCCCAGCCCAGACAGCCGCATACGTCCTGGCTGTTACCGATAAATTTTTGCGCTCTGCTTTGCGCTCCTTTAAGCTGTTCTGCTTGGAAAAACTGCTCTGTTTTGGAAATATGCGCCCCGTTCCAAAGCAGGTGAGCACAAAAAGATAAAAACTGCAAAAGAAAAATAGCTCAAAATACATTCGCTCTCCCCTGTATCGTAAAAAATTGTAATGAAATATGTAAAGCATAACTTTTTGTAATAATTTGTTATGCATTACGTTTGCCGTTATCATCGTTAAAACCGCATAAAATAAGGCTTTTTTGATTGGATAAGGAAAATGGAAATATTGAAAAATGGGATTTATAAATAATTTTTTCATATGTTTTGATTGGAAGAATTTTTTGGATATTTTTGTGTTATTTTTACAGTATTTCGCAAAAAAAGGGAGAAATAACGGCAACTATTGACAATTTTTTCTTTCCTAATTGCAAAATTCGTTGATTTGATATAGAATACGTTTTGATAACAAATTATTACAAATTGATGTGTTTTTAGACAGCTCTGATTTGCTTCTGATATTGGTTTTATGCCTGTTCAAAGTTTTTGGGGTTGAATTGTTTTGTGAAATTTTTACAGGGAGGGACGCCAGGAGAGCGGATGGGCATGTCCTGACGGCGTCCGTTCCAGAATGCTAAGAAGCCCTAAGTATCCTGCTGGTAAGCTGTGGCTGTGGACGGTCGCGGCACCTAGTTCGCTGCCTGCTGGCAGCTAAAGGTGCCGCTTGGCTGCGCCCCTGGTTGCCCCCGCAGAATACGAAGGGCTTCTAAGCATTCTTCCAAAGCCGCCGCCACAACATGCCCATTCGCCCTCCCGGCTGTTCTTCGAAAATGTTACAAAAACAAGCTCGATATTGTTTGTTTTTATAGAATATATTTGTTGTAATATCTACTATAAACAAAATCACCCATATGTTATAACAGATTCTCAGTTATTTTACACGGAAAATTTGTACAAAATAAGTTCCTTAGGAAAATCAAAGAAAGTTCGCTGTACTAGAATGCTCATCTATAGGCATCTGCCGCAATGCATATTTAATCGATGAAAAATATTTCATAGTCCCCATCATAAAATTGCTGTGCTTCCCAACCAATACCTGTAATATAAAAATTTCTAACCTTGATGCTTTTTATATCATACCTAGAGCGTGTTTGAAAAATCATTCCTGTGATCTGCACTCCCCACTTTGCGGAGAATTTATCCCAAATTTAGTCAACATAGCCCGCTATGACTCCTGAATTTGGGATAAATTCTCCACAAACTGTGAAGCACATCTCACAGAAAGCATTTTTCAAACACGCTCTAGCACCATAAATACCATCTGAATATTATATCTCAAACTACTTTAATTCTTCCTCTGATAACGGTCTTCCGAACTTCTGTGATACAAAAATATCCTCTTTCAGCCGATATATTTTTCCATTTCCATTAAAAGGAACTGTCAGCCCGATCTCTGTCACCATTCCACCAAATCTATCAAAATTATCCAGAACTGTTTTATTTTTTCTCTCCGCTACGGTCATATTAATAAACCTCCTAATACTACAGCAAACCAAACCATATCGAGCTTATTTCAGTAACACTTACGAAGAACAACCGGTAGAGCGCATGTGCCTCCCCTGGCGGCGGCTTTGGAAGAATGGTTAGAAGCCCTTAGTATTCTGCAAAACAATCAGGGGCGCAGCCAAGCGGCACCTTTAGCTGCCAGCAGGCAGCGAACTAGGTGCCGCGACCGTCCACAGCCACAACGTCCCAGCAGAATACTTAGGGCTTCTTAGCATTCTGGAACTGACGCCGCCAGGGGAGGCACATGCTCTCTACCGGCTTCCCTCCCTGTAAAAAATGTAAATTACACCCCCTCCTAAAAAGCCACCCCATACTTCCTCCCAATCGCTTCCGCCACCTTCATCCCATCCATCGCCGCCGATAAAATCCCGCCTGCATACCCGGCTCCCTCTCCGCATGGATATACGCCTGCAACCGCGCTCTCATACTGCTCATTGCGCAGGATCCGCACTGGAGAAGAAGTGCGGCTCTCAATGCCGGATAAAATCGCGTCATAGCGTTCGAAGCCCTTGATCGATCTGCCAAAGCACTCCATCCCGTATACAAACGCCTCTTTCATGCCACCCGGCAGCAGTCCGCTTAAATCCGCAAAGGCGCAGGATCCTTTTACAGAAGACGCGAAATCTCCATAAGCGTCTGATACTTTTCCAAGCTTATAATCACCGTAAAGCTGCTGCGGAATGCTGCCACCGCAAAGCGCATACGCACGCTTTTCCAGTTCTCTTTGAAATGCAATGCCATCTAATGGATGTGCACCGCCGCCTGGAAAATCGTCCGGCGTTACAGAGACGATAATGGCGCTGTTTGCATTTTTTCCGTCCCGCTTTTGGTAGCTCATGCCGTTGACTGCAAGCGCGCCCTGTTCGGAAGAAGCGTTTACCACATACCCGCCCGGGCACATGCAAAACGAATAAATCCCTCTTAGCCTGTGCTGATCCTGATAGGAAGCCGTTACTTTATAAGAAGCTGCCGGAAGCTTTTGCACCGCACCGTGGTACTGGTGCAGGTCGATCATTTGCTGCGGATGCTCCACGCGCAGCCCAACTGCAAATGCCTTTGCTTCCATGTCCAGCTTGTGCCCAAACAGCATTTCAAACGTATCCCTTGCGCTGTGCCCGATCGCCAATACGAGCAGATCCGTCTGGATCTGACGCTTTTTCCCGGCAGTTTCTACGGTTATCGAACGGATTTTTCCGCCTTCTGTCTGCAAATCCGTCAAGCATGTCTCAAAATAAAACGTGCCGCCAAGCCGGATAATTTCGTCGCGCATATTTCTGACAACCTGTATCAGCCTGTCCGTTCCGATATGCGGTTTATTCAGATATAAAATGCTGCTGTCCGCCCCGTTTTGCACAAACGTCTCCAGCACAAAGCGGTTGCGCCCTGCCGGGTCTTTTACAAGCGTATTCAGTTTTCCATCTGAAAATGTGCCGGCACCGCCTTCGCCGAACTGCACATTGGAAGATACGTCCAAAATTCCTTCCTGCCAAAAGCGCTCTACATCCTGTTTGCGTGCTTCTACTTTTTTCCCGCGTTCAATGACAATCGGCTGGTAACCATATTTTGCCAGCAAAAAGGCGCAGAATAGTCCCGCCGGCCCGCTGCCGACAATAACGGGACGGCGGTTTAGCCTAATTGTCCCATTGTTTGGAAACTGGTAGGCTTGCTCTTTTGTTAACATAATATTCTTATTGTGAACTTTTTCAATGAGCTTTTGTTCCTTACCTGCTGACAGACCCAAATCTACCGTAACCGTATACACGTAAAACGGCTGCTGTCCGCGCCTTGCGTCTATGGACTGCTTTCGAATCTGAAAATCAAATGACTGTGACGGCTTTAGCCGCAGCAATTTTCTGATTTTATATGCAATTTCTTTTTTTTCATGTTCGACTGGCATTTTCAACTGCTGTATCTGAATCATCGTTACTTTTCCTTTCTCTGCCTGTATTGTCCGCTTAGTACTACAGCGAACAAGTTTAAATGGCTTTGGTAGGTTTTTACAGGGAGGGACGCAGGGAGAGAGAATGTGCCTCCCCTGGCTGCGTCAGTTCCAGAATGCTAAGAATCCCTTGGTATTCTGCGGGGCAACCAGGGGCGCAGCCAAGCGGCACCTTTAGCTGCCAGCAGGCAGCGAACTAGGTGCCGCGACCGTCCACTGCCACAGTGTTCCAGCAGGATACTTAGGGATTCTTAGCATTCTGGAACGGACGCCGCCAGGGGATGCCTATCCTATTTCCTGGCGTCCCTCCCTGTAAAAACCTACCAAAGCAACTCAAACTTGTCCGCTCTAACAAGCCCCCGCCGCGGCGCTGCCCGCTGCAAATCCGCTTGACCATGCCCACTGCAAATGATAGCCGCCGCATTTTGCATCTACGTCAACCAGCTCTCCTGCAAAATAAAGGCCCGGCACTTTTTTTGACTCCATCCGCGCCGCATCGATTTCACGTACACATACGCCTCCCGCTGTCGCCTGTGCATGGTCAAATCCTTTTGTGCCTGTGATCTTGACCCGATAATCTTTCAGCACCGCAGCAAGCCGCTGTGCCTGCTGCCTGCTGCACTGTCCGCAGCGAACCTGTGCGTTAATCCCTGCACGGGAGCGAATCACCGCGATCAGCTTATCCGGCAAAAATCCGGTCATTCCCTCGTCGATCTGCTTGTTTTTATGATAAATACTGTAAAAACGCTCCAAAATATAGTGTTCCAGCGCTTGTTTTGGCATGTTGGGCTTAAAGTCAAGGCTGACGGTCACCTGCCTGTGTTCAGCAAGCGCCTTTGCCGCAATACGGCTAAACTGAAAGACTACAATTCCAGAGATTCCGTATTCTGTGATTTGCAGCTCCCCTGTTTCACAGGCAGCACGTTTTCCGTCCACATCCAAGGCTGCCGCGCAGCCGATACGGACACCCGCAGGAAGCTTCCATTTTTGAAAATCTGCCAATAATGCAGTAAGCGCCGGGAACGGCTGTCTTACCGTATGCCCCAACTGCCTGGCATATAAATAGCCGCTCCCGTCGCTTCCTGTTTTTTTCGCTGCTTGTCCGCCTGTCGCCAAAATGCATGTGCGGCTGTATATCGTCTGTTCTTTTGTTTCAATGCAAAAAAGCTCCCGTTCCAGACGGGCGCCTGTCTTATGTATGCGGCGGATCCCGACCGATACATACAGCGGGATATGAAGGCGCTTTACCTCCGCTAACAAGGCGCTTTTTACCGATGACGCCTGTTCGCTTTCAGGATAAATGCAAGTCCCGTTTTTTTGCACCGGGCGGATGCCCAACTGTTCAAAAAAACGAATCGTATCCGCATAAGAAAACCGCTCCAATACCGTTCGCACAAAGCCAGGCTCTTCACAATAATAATATTCGATTCCCTGGCTGGCATTTGTATAATTGCACTTTCCATTTCCGGTAGCCAGGATCTTTTTCGCCGCCTGATCCATATGCTCCAATAAGACGGTGTCTGCGCCCAGCCTGGCGGCTGTAACCGCTGCCATAATACCAGACGCCCCTGCGCCGACCACCGCCGTATCATATACTTTTTTCTCCATCTCTTACCCCTGCCTGTGTATTGTGCTTTGTATCCTTTCTCAGCTTGTACAGCTTTCCAGATATCCGTACATCTCCTGTTCGTTTACAAAATAAATGCCATGCTCCAATTCCTGGCGCTGATCCACCGTTAACGCACTGTACGGAATGCCTGTATGGAAAAACAGGTTGTCCGTATGATAATGATACACGTCCAGATAGCCGTCCTTTGCTTTTAATTCAAATCGGTATTCGGTTGTATTTCCGCTGACTGGCTGTACCTGCATATGGATATCCTGCGGCTCGTCTTTTGCATCCTGCGGCTTAGAAGCGGCCGCCGTGCCAGGCTCCTCTTCGATCGCCGGAGCATCCTGCGGCTGTGCCAGATGGTTTGCCTGCACATCGTTTGCCTGCTGCGTAAAAGAGTTTTGCATTTCTTTTTTATGTGACCGGTACTGGACAACTGCTATAATAACCGCGCCGGATACGACTAACAGGAACAGTGACAGCCAGAAAATACGCATACTTTTTTTGTGGTTCATAATACCCTCCATTTCCATTTGCCGGAGTCTGTTTTACAAAAAAGTATGCGCTGGTAACTTCCATTTTATTCATAAAAAACAAAAAAATTTTAATCCTGTTTTGCAAAAAGAACGCATTCGCCTGTGCGGTGATAATAAGCAGCCAGTTGTTCCAGACGCTCCCTGCTTGTGGAGCAAAACGCAGCCAAACAGTCCATACAAAAATATTCTGTTGCCGCACGAAAAATCAGTTTCTTGTGCAGTGCAATCTCATCTCCGCCCAATGCTGCCCCGCATTTCATACAAGAATGCCGTGTCATTTGCTGCCTCCAATAATTTTACAGCGGTACACCGCACAGCCGTGCGGCGGAAGTACCGGAAGCAGTATCTCTTTGTATCTTCCAAGATGCTCGTGCATTATGCAGTCATAGACTTCCAATGCGTGCCCGGAAGCCGCGGAAAGCCCGATATCCCATAATGTCAGCGACACATCCGACTTTGTATCACTAAAATTAAAAAATCCTATGGCATAATCGCCGCCGCACAACGGCCTTACTAGTACAAAGGCATCCGGGTTTCCGACACAGTCTATGCGGCACGGTGCACGGCATTCAGCGTCCTGATTAATCGCAATCAGGTCAGGGTTTGTCAGTATTTCTTTTGTCCTGCTGTTCATGCTTCGGATGTCACAGCCAATAATCAATGGCGAATTCATCATCGCCCAGAGTGCAAAGTGTGTCTGATATTCCGTATCGCTGCACCCTCCCATACATGCCTCAGGATTTGTCCCTTTCCCATACATCCCAACTACAAGCATATCCATATCATTAAAGCAGCCCATTCCGCCAAAAGGCTGTTTGTCCATCTGCGAAAGTGCTATTGTTTCGATCGAATTCCAGCAATCCTGAATATCAATCGTGGAACGGAACGTATGGGCACCTGTGGAACGAATCCACTGGTAGACATCTTCAGTCCCCCACTGACATGCGGCAAACAAGATTTCGCGTCCGCAGCCGCGCAGTGCCGCACTCATCCGGCGATAAAGGATCGACGAAGGAATCGAAGCAGGCCTTAAACAATTATCATATTTCAGATAATCTACGCCCCAGGCGGCAAACTGTGCCGCATCTGAAAATTCATGCTCCAGGCTTCCCGGATATCTGGCACAGGTAAGTGCCCCACAGCAGGAATACAGCCCGAATTTCAGCCCTTTGGAATGTACATAATCGATCACCGGCTGAATGCCGTTTGGAAAAGCCTGCGGGTCAGGAACCAACTGGCCCTTTTCATCACGCTCCCGCATCGCCCAGCCGTCATCGATAATGAGATACTTATACCCTGCTTCCAGAAGGCCTTCCTGTACAAACGCGTCTGCAATCTGGCAAACCAATTCTTCATTTGGATGTTTAAAAAAAGTATTCCAGGAATTCCACCCCATTGGCGGAGTGGCAGACAAAATATGCTGATTCATATTTGAAACCTCCTAAAGTTTAAAACTTCCTATGCTGCTTTTTTCTCCCAATCCTGGAAGATCCGCACGATTTTGAATCCTGAACTCTGTCGGGGTAACCCCATATGCTTTCTTGAACATGCGCGCAAAAGACATCTGGTTTTCGTATCCCACCCTTGCGGCAACTTCCTGAATTGGAAGGCCTGTCCCTGACAGGAGTATGCAGCTTTTATTCAGCCGGTACTGCCTGATGTATTCCTGTGGCGAAGCACCTACTTTTTTCCGAAAAATGGTCGCAAAATATGATCTGTTAAAACCTATAAAGTTTACAACATCAGTTACACTTATCGTCGCGTAATTATAATGGATAAAATCGACGGCACGGCTTACATAGACATCTTCAGAGTACGCACGAAATCTTCCCCGGTTCGGACATGATGACTCCGTTGCCTCCAACGCCAACGCAATAAATTCCAGGAGTATGCCCTTGCGGCGCAGATCACTCGTATGGTTCATTTCCGGGTATTGCTGCATACGGCTGACAAGCTGATAGAACTTGTCAGCCGCAAGGTCGCTGTCCATACAATAAACCCCGTCTGCAAACCCGATCTCCTGTGAGAGGCGTTTTGCATCCGCGCCGCAATAAGTAACCCAGCAATAGTGCCAGGGATCTTTTTTATCCGCTATGTACTGGCATTTCTCATTATGCTTTAGCAGGAAAAACTGTCCTGCGTGTGGATGCAGCGTTTTTCCGCCAGCATATAAAACACCTGTTCCTGACCGGACGACATGCAGATGGTAACAGTCTCTGACATGTACACCACTGTCCTGGCAAGGATCACATTTTTCCATTCCACATGCTACCAGGCACAGATCTCCTGGCTGGTCATGGTCATATTCCAGACAGTGATAGTCATTGTTGCGTTTTACAGTATCCTGATGCTTCATACATCTCCCTCCCCAAAAGCCTGTCTGCATTATAACACAGGAATTCGCTTTTGGGAAAGGTAAATTTATCGGCTGAATTTTTGATTATTCTTCGGCAAGTATGTCATTCATCTGCTTTGCAATATCCTTACATACATCCGTCATCGTTTCAGGGTTTTTCCAGCCAGGAACCAGATCGGTAGTAAACATCCCTTCCCACCGGGTCGTATAACGGGAATACGGATGCTGGATCAGTGTTCCGTTTTCTTCGACGTCTAAGAATGGTTTTAGATCCATGCCCTCAAAAGCACTGGTAAATGCGTCCGAGCATCCCAGATAGGCTGACATGGTCACACCCAGTTCTGCCTGGCGGGTCTGTCCTTCTTTGGAGCAGAATGCGGAAACCAGATCATAAGCCGCTTTCGGGTCATCCGTATTCTTGGCAACTGCCCAGCCCAGCCCATTGTATAAAGACACACGCTCGCCTTCCTCACAGGTACCATTGCCGTTGGCATCATAAAATGGAATCTGCGCCCATGCATAGTCCGAAGAATTTTCTGCGGTATAAAACGTATTTACCATCCACGAACCCTGGAGCATCATGCCAACCAGCCCGCTTTGAAACAGCAGGTCAGGGTCAGTCGTTGACATGGTATCCTGATCAGGCATCGATGGAAATAGTTCATCCGCAAGCCATTGCATGGCTTTCAGCGTATTTTCATTGTCCATTCCCGACGTTTTTTTATCATCACTGATCAGCTCGCCGCCAAAGCCATAGATTAAGTTATACCAGCCATCCTGTCCGTCATTTGTATTCATCGCCGTACCATAAATACCATCCGCTGCGCCTTTTTGTGCAATCGTAGCTGCTGCCGCTGCATAGTCATCCCACGTCCATGCATCCGTAGGATAGTCTACGCCATATTTATCAAAAATGGCTTTATTGTACAAAAGAGCTATCGTATCGTGGTCTTTTGGCAAAGCGTACTGCGAACCGTCCTTGCTGTAAATATCTACAATGCCTTCATAATAATTTGACAATTCAATCGCATCATCAGCGGCAATATAGTCATCCAGATTCAGCAGCATATCAGCCGACATATATTTTTCAGCCTCATTAATATGCATCCAGAATACATCCGGCATTTCCCCGCCGGAAGCACCTGCCTCAAGCAGTGTCCAATATTCGTTCCATGTAATGACATTGATTTTGACCTTGACCCCGGAAGCTTCTGTCCACGCATCCGCGATGTTCTGCAATCCATCCAACTGGTTATTATCCCATATATTTACGGTCAGTTCGTTCACGGAATATTCGCCTTTCGATTGCTCTGATGAGTTTTGCAGACCGTCCGTTTCCGTGCCGCTGCCCGCAGCCCCGCCGGAATCCCCGGCACTTTCCTTGCCGTTGTTCCCGCCGCAGGCTGTCAGGGAAACCGCAAGTGTAATAGTTGTGAATAATGCTGCTATTTTCTTTCGCTTCATAATAATCGTATCCTCCCTGTCGTTTTCTTTATTTGATACTAAGATTATAACATCCTGCGAAAAATAACATATAGCAGCCCGTTTGCTGAATATAGTAAAATGTTAGATTAAAACCGTTTCATCATCCGTGCCATCCGCCGTCCGCCCGGGAACTGCCGCATCTCTTCCGGCGTCATTGCCCGCAGTGTCAAAAGCAGAACCATATAGATCATTACGCCGCATACAAACGCCACCGGAACGGTTACATACTTAAAGGCAACGACCTGGCTTAACGCGACCTCAATAATCCAGCACATCGACGCCATAATCGACGCGCACACGCCCGGCAGCACGAACGTCTTCATAAATTCCGGCGCCCAGTATCCGCTGCGGTACAGTGCGACCTGGTTTAACACCGTAACGCAGATCCCAAACACTGCCATCGACGCTACGACTGCGTAAATATGAAGATCCGTAAATTTTAGCAGTACGACCAGCACAATGACTTGCAGCACGAGGGAAATCCCGCTGTGAATCACCGGGGCACGCAGCTTGCCGACTCCCTGCAAGATGCTTGCCGTAACGGTGGCAAGCGAATAAAATATCACGATGGAACCGCCTGCTAAGAGCAGTCCCGATGCCAGCGGCTGCGTATCCTGAAATAAAAATTCCATCAGCGGCGCGGACAGCAGCATTAATAAAAACGATGCCGGAAACGCAATCAGCATGGAAAAGCGAATCGCAAGCTCTGTTTTTAACACGACCTCCTCCTGCCTTTTTTTCACAAAAGAAGCGGTAATGCTTGGGATACATGCTGCGCCGATCGCGGCTGCGATCGCCACCGGGAGGTTTAGCATCGTGCGGAACTTCCCGGAAAATACGCCCCACCAAAGCGCCACCTGCTCCGCTTGTGCTGCGCCCTTCATCATATGCTTAAAAATGCCCTGCTCGATTACAATATTTAAGTTAAACAGCGCGGACGCTGCCAGAAACGGCAGCACCGTAAAGAACATCTTGCGGAATAATACCTCATAAGGCACCCGCTTTGCGTGCTCTTTGCGCATTTTTTTACGCCAGATCCGTACAAAGCCTTTATACAAAATATACAAAAACAGCAGGGAAAACGCGGCTCCTACGGTCGTTCCAAGCGACGCGCCCGCAGCCCCGTACGCCGCGTGATAGCCTTCCTCATTTGCCAGCACCCTGCCGATCTGCCCGCCCTTGGATGCAAAAAAATAAGCGGCAAGCACACTGACAAACGCATTGACGAGCTGCTCTAATACCTGAGATACCGCGCTCGGATACATATTTTCCATGCCCTGGAAAAACCCGCGCAGGACGCCTAAAAATGCCGTAATAAACAGCGTCGGCGCCAGCACGCGCAGTGCATACAGACTGAGCGGCGTCTCAAATACCGTAGCCGTAATATAGCGCGCGCCGAAAAAAATAGCCGCACATGCCAAAGCGCCTACAAACATTGCAAATAAAAACGCACATTTTAATAAACGGTACGCATTTCTGGACTCTCCTTTCGTCCGGTAATCAGCGACCAGTCTGGACACTGCCATCGGCAGGCTATAGGAGGAAATAAGCAGAAAAATATTATAAATATCGAATGCGCATCCATAGTAGTTGTTTCCCAGATCCCCGATAATATTTGTCAGCGGAATCCGGTAAATAAGCCCGATGATCCTGCCAAGGATCGCAGCAGCGGCAAGCACGCCGCCCTGCATAAGAAAATCCTGATTTTTATTTCTGTTTTTGTTCCTGTTTGCCATATGACCTTCACTATCCTACTGCATCTGTGCAGCGTCTTCATAAATATGCACTCTGTCCAGATGCGAATTATCAGTAATGCAGACCCACGTCTTGCCCGGATTTAACAGAATCTCATTTCCTTCACTGTCAAAATATCTGGCAGGGGCAAACTGTTCCTCACGCTTCCACGTAATCTCTGCCGCCCTGCCGTTTGTAATATACCACCCGCTTCCTTCGCCGGTCACCGCGATTTCCAGATATCCCTTGTCGTCTAGTGTGCGTACACTGGAGTTTTGGATCAGGATATTTTTCACCGCAAGCTGGCTGGAATCGTTGCCGTCAATGTGGCGTGCACCGTACTGATAACGATAGTATAAGCCATCTTTTGGATTATATTCAAAATACGGTTTGTTAATCAAATATCCCGGCTGCACGATCGCCGCGCCCTGGCTGCTTTTTCCTTTTAATTTCACCGGCTTTTCTTCCTCGGCAAACTGAAAATGCCCTTTAAAATCTTTGTCATATTTCGTATCGTACTGCTTGAGCTCAATGCCAGCCAAAATCCCTGTTCCAGTCGCATACGCATTGTGCGGCGCCTTTTTTGCCGAATCTCTGTAAATAACCGCTTTGTCTACTTCATATTCCAGCCCGTTTAAATCGTCAATCTGCCCGCTTTCTAAAAATCCCTGTGCGTAAGAAGCCTGTCCATAATGCAGGTAAATCGCATCAAACCCCATCGAATAATAAGCGTAATATAAGCGGCTGCTTCGGACAGAGCCTAATTTTTCAATCTTCTTATAATTTTCAAAAATCCCCATCAGCCTTGTTAGCCCGCCTTCTACCGGAGCCTCGAAAATCACCTGCGCCTGTCCGATACCGTACTGCGGCAGCGCAGAATCCGTATTCCCGATCATACAGGAAACCGGGCGCTGCCTGGAAAGCTTTTTCTTAACCCATTCCCCGGTCAGGTAGCTGCGCGCTTCTCCCGCGTGTTCATCCTCTGTAACGGTTTCCTCGTCCGGCAGCGTCTCCTCTTCTTTTAAATCTGGCTCCTTTGGCTCTTCTGCCTCGACCACTGTCTGCGGCTTTTGGGGAGGCAGAGGGGCTTCCTCTTCCTTTTTGCCGCAGCCGCCTGTCAAAAGCCCTGCGCCTGCCGCCGCAAGCATACTGAGCATCAACTTCTTTTTCCATTCTCTTTTCATGATTTGTACCTTTCCGTCTGTACGTTTTTTCTGTCAGCGCAAAATATGAAGATCTTCTAAAATCTCCTGCTGCACGCCTTCCATTACGCCTGCATCCGCTTCCTCGATATGGTCGTATCCAAACAAATGTAGCATACTGTGCACGATTAAAAACGCAAACTCCCGCTCATTGCTGTGTCCAAAGCTCTCCGCCTGCTGTTTGACGCGCTCAATATTTAAAACAATATCCCCCAGCACGACCTCGCCCGTATCCGGGTTAAAATTATCTGCATCTGCCTCCAGTTGTGAAAAGTCCCCCGCTTTTCCATAGTGGATCATTGGAAACGACAGCACATCCGTCGGGCTGTCAATCTCCCTGAATTCCCGATTTAACAGACAAATCCCCTCGTCGTCAGTTAAAAGCAGATTGACCTCCGCCTCAAACGGAAACTTTTCGTGCGCCGTCGTATAGCGGATCACTTCTTTTGCCGTTTTTTCATAGTCAAACGGAAGGTCTACATTGATTTCCTCTTCTATGCTGATCGTCATAAAAACTCCTCCTCTTTGCCTGCACACTTATGTATTTTTACGAATCGGATCGTCATAAAAGCTCCTCCTCCTTTGCTAAAAACTCCCTGATTTTTAAAAACTGGTTCATCGTAAGCCCGCTGCTGTCATAGATACCAGAAGAAGATTCATCGTTTAACGTCTGGTAAATGACCATATCCCGGTTCCAGGAACTAGACAGCGTCGTATGGTCAAGCAGCTCGAACTTTGTCACCAGTGTGTCTGTAATATGCACAATCGCTGATTCGATCGTAGATATTTTTTTATTCTGTCCTCCAAATTCACTCAGTATTAAAATCACATCGTTTGGAAAACAGTTGTCCTGCGCGATACGCACGCCGCTTTCGATAAACGGCTCTCCGCCAAACTTGCCCAGGCGGTAGTAAAACCCGCTGACTGCCGCCAGCTTTGTATTGACTTTGATCTTTGCGGCACAGTGCGCGGCAATCCTTGACACCCGGATGGCATGGTTATAATCCCCCTGCGAATACCGCTTGATCTCGCGCACCAGATGAAAGCTCGGATCTACAATCGTATCCAGGCTGATTTCCCCGTAATGCTCCATCCGAAAATGCAGCTTTTCGTACAAAAAATGCATGGAAGCAACCGTAAGCACACTGCCAAGCAGCGAAAACAGCAGCAGGTAAACGGTAGGAATCCCTTCCTCCAGATAGTGAAACAGCACCGGCACTGTCATATTTAAGGAAAACGCCGTTAGCTGCGCGTAAATGCGGTGCTCCTTATTTTCGTACATGCCAGTCAGCATAATGCCAAGCAGCATCAGCATAAGGTAACATGCCATCGCGTCGACCGAAGTGCTTCCGTTGATCGAAAGATGGATCGCAAAAAACAAAGATACCGCAAACGCCTGCTCCCGGTTCAGCCCCGCCGCCAGCAAAAAGGCAACGCCAAGCACCGGCGCCGTATATGCCGGAAAAAAAGACAGCAGTACCATAAGGATGATGCTCCCGGTATAATACACACAGATCCTGTCATAATCCTCCGCGGAATCTGGCTTCTCTTTGTCATGCAGCCTGCCGCTTTCCAGAAAAAAAATAAACGATGCCGCAAACAGCACGTCCACAAACAGCGTTGTCACAATCTCGCCAAGCGCCATCCGGTGCACTAAGCCAAACAGCAGCCCGCCAAGCAGGGTAGCCGCGCCGATATATACAAGCTTGATCACCCGCCGCGCAATAAACCTGTCTTCTGTCATGCCTTCCATTTTGCCACCTGTTTTTTGCGCCTGATATCATTGGTACGTTTGTGCGACGCTGCGTCAAGCTGTTTTTTTTCATATGCTTCATAAGCGTTTACAATTCTCTGCACAAGCGGATGGCGCACGACGTCTTTGCTCGACAGCTCGCAGATCCCGATATCTTCGATGCCTTTTAATACGGTCAGCGCTACATCCAGCCCGGACTTTGTATCCGGCGGCAGGTCTTTTTGCGTCGCGTCTCCGGTCACTACGACCTTCGAGCCAAACCCGATTCTCGTTAAAAACATTTTCATCTGTGCCGGCGTCGTATTCTGCGCTTCATCAAGGATAATAAACGAATTGTCCAGCGTACGCCCGCGCATATATGCAAGTGGCGCTACTTCAATCAGCCCCTTTTCCATATTTTTCATAAACGTATCCGCCCCCATAATCTGATGCAGCGCATCATAGAGCGGGCGCAGGTACGGATCTACCTTGCTCTGTAAATCTCCCGGCAAAAATCCGAGCTTTTCCCCTGCCTCGATCGCCGGCCTTGTCAGTATAATGCGCCCGGTCTCTTCCCGTTTAAAAGAAGCGACCGCCATCGCCATTGCCAGATACGTCTTTCCGGTTCCCGCAGGCCCGGTTCCAAATACGATCATCCGCTCTTTCATAAGCTCTGTATACTTTTTTTGCCCAAGCGTCTTTGGACAGATCGGCTTGCCGTTTACCGTATAGCCGATGCACGACTGCTCAAGGTCAGAAAGAGTCGCCGTCTCCTGTTCCTTGACAAGAGAAATGGCATAGCCTACATTTTGCTCCGTAATCGTATTTCCCCGCTCGGACAGCTCTAAAAGCTGGGAAATCACCTGTTTTGCAGCTAAAACCTGCGCCGGGCTGCCTAATATTTTGACCTGCTCATCTCTGCATATTACCGTAACATTCAGACTTCTTTCGATTTTTTTCATAAAAGCGTCAAACTGTCCAAATATATTTGTCATATGATCTGACGGCAGCTCCATACATATTTCATTCAGACTCATTTTCCACATTCCCTTCATCTACCGTATCTGCCACCTGCCCGTTTGCAGCATACCGGAACGTATTTTCCAGTACCGTAATCTTGCCTGATACAGTATATTTATTTTTTTCCGTTCTTATCATAACATGTTTTTCCAAAATGAGAACACCTTTTTGCGTCAATTTTTCTAAAAATTCCGTTAAATTTTCAGCGGCATGTTCTTTTGCCTCTTTTTTCGTATAAACAGACTGCTCCTGTCCGTATTCTTCATACGTGCGCCGCACAAAATAAACGGGCAGGTAAAAGGAATCGCAAAGTCGCACCTGTGTCCTTGTATCCAGTACCGTATACGTAGAAAATCCCGTTTTTTTCCACGGAAGCTGGATATAAAAATCACCCAAGCCAAATCCGTAACGGTGCTCGCTGCGCCCGCTGTAAACGCGCTCGGTATGCTTTGCGGCAAAGCTGTCCTGGTACGCATATTCTGTCCGCAGCTTTATATCTGCATCCGCCGTACAGTACTGGTATGCCGTCAGCGTGCCGCTGTCATCATAGATCGGCAGCGCGCCCGATACGAGGACGTCTCCTTTTTTTACCAGATCTCCCTGTTCTACAAGCGGCGTCCCCTTACGGACGTAAATGCTCTCGATCGTACCGTCATGCAGCGCCAGCAGGTCATAGCCTTTTTGCTCCTGCTCCTTTAGCTCCTTGGGAAGCTTTGCGTTTAACGGCTGTGAAGCTACGACCAGGTTTTCCTGCACGTCAATCGTAAGCGTCGTCCCTTCGCGTTTGACCGAAGTCCAGATAATGCTCTTAAAGGAGCTGCGGATCTCTTCTTCTAATTTTGTGCAGTCAATGTCCGAAATATGAGTCCCGTAAGAGCTGTTTTTTTCTTCCAGAAATTGCAGCATACTGTCGTCGGTTACGCTGTCATTGCCGTTAATGTCGATTTTCCATATAAAACGGGACAGCGTATAGAGGATCATCATACACACAAAGATGCTGAAAAACAAGACCTTCCGCCTGCGGTAGCGGAACAGAAAAAACGGGATTCCGTTTTTTTTGCTGATCTTCACATGCGTGCCGGATTTTTTTAAAAGCGGCTTTAAGCACCGAAACCCTTCTACCGATATATGGAAATAGTAGACCTCCCCTTTCTGGCGCAAATCCCAGATCAGGATGTCATGATTGCTGCAAAGATTTAAAAACCGTTCCGGCGCGTAGCCCCACAACGCCACCTCCACATAGCCGCGAAAATATTTGATCAGACGCAACAGCATTCTACACCTCAGTTTTCATAAATAATCTGTTCGATCAGCCCCTCGATCTTCATTTCCTCGTTTGTGTAATATTCGATTTTCAGACGTTTCCCAACGATCAGAATCCGGCAGTCCTTTGCCTGCACGCGGATATGCTCGTCTTTATATTCCAAAATCCCGCGGTAATTTTCTATAAACAGCTCATTTTGTCCCGTAACCGAGACAAGCACGCTGCCAAAAGCAAGATCCGGCGGCAGGTCAAACGCCCTGACCACGCTTTCCTTTAATTCGCTGGAAAAAATATTCCTTCTTTTCATAGCAGCTCTCCGCTGGCAGCATCTGTAATATTAATACTATCGTATGCGCCTGCCTGCGGCAATATGTGTAAATATCCATCTTCTTATGCTAATATCCGAATGCCGCATCCAGCGACTCGTCATTGGCAATCCAGTCGGTCACATCAATCTCGCGGTATTCCTCGTCCGTGTCCCTGATAAACACATTCTGTATTCCGGCATTGATAATCAGCCGCTTGCACATGGAACAACTGCTGGAATTTTTAATGTATTCCCCGCTGTCCGCCTCGCGCCCGGACAAGTACAGCGTCGCCCCGATCATTTTCTCACGCTCCGCACTGATAATCGCGTTCGCCTCCGCATGGACGCTGCGGCACAGCTCGTAGCGTTCGCCCCTTGGAATATTCATCTGCCTGCGAATGCAGTAGCCAAGGTCTGTACAGTTTTTGCGTCCCCTAGGCGCTCCTGCATAGCCCGTTGCTATCACCTCATCATTTTTTACAATTACCGCGCCGTAATGCCTGCGCAGGCACGTACATCGCTTTGATACCACATCGGCTAGATCTAAATAATAATTGACCTTATCGCGTCTTTCCATTTTTTCTTCCTTTCTATTCCGATCTATTCCAAAAACATACCAGTCCAACGATCTGCTGTGCAAAAAGAAAGCCATACAGAAGGCGTATATTTTTTCTGTATGGCTTTGTAACTTTTGCAACTTTATAAGGCAGTGTTATTTCCTGCACTTTTTCCGCATCTCCTGTTCTGCCTGTGAAAGAATCTTTTCACCCGTACCCATAATCATCTCCGTTTCACGGATATTTTTCACCAACTGCCAAAGCTCCATCGGATCTACCGATGCCTTCTGTTCGCTGCCATATATCGTCTTGTTCAGGGTAATATGGCGCTCTACACTCGTTGCCCCCATCGCAACCGCACAAGTGCTGACAAGCGTCCCGATCTCATGGCCGCTGTAGCCGACCTTGCAGCCATACCTGTCGCGAAGTACCGTAATCATCCGAAGGTTGGCATCCATGCTTACCATCGGATAAGTACTGATGCAGTGCATAAGCTCAAACGGACAGTCATGCGTTTTAAAAATCTCTACCGCACGGTCGATCTCCTCAAAGGTGCTCATGCCTGTCGCGATAAATGTATACTGTCCTTCCTTTGCCACCATCTCAAGCAGCTCTTCATTCGTCAGCATCGCTGAGGCGATTTTACGGTATTTCAGGCCGTATTGCTGCAAAAATTCTTCCGCCTGCGTATCATACGCCGAGGCATACCACAAAATCCCCTTTTTTTTGCAGTACGCGTCGATAGCATCGTATTCTTCCTTTCCAAACTCCAGCGTCTCAACCCTTGCCCTGCGCGTATGGCCCCACGGCGACTCTTCCACCTCGTTCAGATAGTCTTGTGTATAATTTAATTCTATCGTCCTTTTGCGAAACTTCACTGCATCGCATCCGGCTGTAACAGCCGTATCAATCAGCTTTTTTGCCAGATCCAAATCCCCATTATGATTAATTCCAATTTCCGCTGTGATAAATGTACGCATTTCTTCTCTCCCCTTTCTGAACGCTGCCAAATTCATGCCGGGATCAACCGAGCATGTAAAGCTGCCCTTTGTTTAAGTATACCCGATATGTATGCAAAAATCAAGGTTTCCTGCACTTTCGCAGAGATTTCGCTTTTAGTATTTATATTTATTCAATTATAGATTTTTAAAGAATAGGGATAAAAAGAAGAATGCCTTTTGAGTCAATCGTACAAAAAATATATTTTCTGTATCATAGAATCAAAAAAACAG